>MKVR01000054.1 GCA_001899235.1 Nitrosospira sp. 56-18 | reverse complement strand
GAGCGGAAATACGCCGTCGCGCCCTTCGAGGTTTATGGACCCGTCTGATTTCTGCATGTGCTCGATTCGGCTCATCAGCGTATTGGAAGGATCATCTCTCAGGTAGATCAACAGGATCAAATTCTGATCCTGAGTAATTTTGCTTTCGCTCATGGAGGTTCCTTTCGTGATTGAAGTTGATGTGGAAATCAGACTCTACCACAGCAGGAATCTCCACCTTTTCTGTTCTGCTCCGGCTTTTTCCCTCTTGTGCCGGAGTGGTTTGTCCCTCCCTGTAAAGGGGAGGGGTTTTTTAGAGGATTGATCATGGCCGACATTGACGAAAACGATCCGGCATTCAGCCGACTCGACAACCGCGATATTCGCGACACGGTAATGCTTTCCGCCGACGAACATAACTGGAGCAAAGCCCGTGCGGAAGAACTTGATTTATCGCATAGCGCATATATCCGAAGCCTGATCATTGCTGATCGGCGGTCTGTTGAGATGACCAGATTGTCACATGGCGAGAGGAGAAAAAATACAGCCGATCCTGCACAAGTCTTGCGCAACCTCGCGAAGATGCTCGGGGATTTTCAATGAAAGGCGGCGCGTAATGAACCTCATGGCAGTCCCTTCGCACCGCAGCGCTGAGTGCTCATCCCCTGATCATAGCCGGATCGACGCACCTACAGAGCACCAGGACTACATCGGGTTTCTGAGCAAGAAATCCCAAGCCGATGGATACGATGGCTTCGAGCCCGTGTTCATGCCGGACTACCTATTTGACTTCCAGAAACACCTGACTTCCTGGGCGATCAGAAAAGGGCGTTCCGCTCTGTTCGAGGATTGCGGCCTGGGCAAGACCATTCAAGGATTGGTGTGGGCTGAAAACGTTGTCAGGAAAACCAACGGAAATGTGCTGATCAACACACCTATCGCTGTAGGACGGCAGATGGCGCAGGAAGCTGAGAAATTCGGCATTGAGGTCCACATCTGCCGCGATGGAAGAGTTCGCCGCGGCATCAACATCTGCAACTACGAATTGTTGCACCTATTCGATCCAAATGACTTTGTCGGCCATGTTGCCGACGAGTCCAGCATTCTAAAAAACATCAAGGGTGCCCGGCGGGCCGAGATCACAAGTTTTTCTCGAAAGCTTCGGTATCGCCTTCTCGAAACCGCCACCGCTGCTCCCAATGACTACATCGAGCTGGGCACATCATCTGAGGCCCTCGGATACCTAGGCAGCATGGATATGCTCAATCGATTCTTCAAGAACGATCTGAACAACAGCTCCACGGGGCGGGGATTCATGGGAGCCGCCAACAAATGGCGCTTTAAAGGGCATGCCGAGCAGCCGTTCTGGCGGTGGGTATGCTCCTGGGCCAGAGCAATGCGCAGACCCTCAGATCTTGGTTTTAATGATGACGGTTTCTTGTTGCCGCCTCTCCACGAGATAGAGCACCTGGTGGACTCAGAATCTATTGCAGATGGGATGTTGTTCGCCCTGCCTGCAGCCGGTTTGCAAGAGGAACGTGAAGAGCGCCGCCGGACAATACGAGAGCGCTGCGAGAAAGTCGCTTCCTTGGTCTGCGACACCGGCGAGCCGGCCGTGGTCTGGTGTGACCTCAACGATGAGGGGGATTTGCTCGAGCGATTGATTCCAGGGGCGGTGCAGGTGAGCGGCAGGGATAGCGACGATGCAAAGGAAGAGAAGCTGCTTGCGTTCTCGGACAATCAGATTCGAGTTCTCGTTACCAAGCAGAAGATTGCCGGTTTCGGAATGAACTGGCAGCACTGCCACCACATGACAGATTTCCCCTCGTATTCCTACGAGGGTTATTACCAGAAGGTCCGGCGCTTCCTGCGCTTCGGGCAGAAACATCCGGTACGCGTGGATATGGTGACCACCGAAGGAGCTCGCGGTGCGCTTGCCGCAATGCAGCGCAAAGCCGAGCAGGCCGATGCCATGTTCTCTTCCCTGGTTACGCATATGAACGCTGCGCAAGCCATTTCCCGCCTGCGCACCTTTAACACTTCCATGGAGACGCCAGCATGGCTGTCATCGATCAGCGCGTAACGGATAGTTACGCCATTTACCTGGGAGACTGCGTGGAAGGCATGCAATCTCTCCCGGACAGCAGTATTCATCTTTCAATTTATTCGCCGCCATTCGGCGGCCTGTATCACTACAGCAGCGATGATCGCGATCTGTCGAACTGTCCTGACTATAAGAGCTTCTTCGATCATTACGAATTTGTGGTGCGCGAACTTACGCGAGTAACTCTGCCGGGCCGAATGACGGCAGTGCATTGCATGGAAATCCCCAGAAGCAACAGCGGCACCGATTCGTTGAAGGATTTCCCGGGAGACATCATTCGTTTGCATGAGCGTCTTGGATGGGAATACGCAGGGCGGCACGCCATTTGGAAGGAGCCGTTAGCTGTACGGTTGCGCACCATGCAAAAAAACCTTGCCCATGCCTCATTGGTTGCCGACAGCATGGATTGTGGTATTGCCTCAGCCGACTACCTGCTGCTGTTTCGCAACCAGGGTAAGAATCCGATACCCGTAGCTCATCCAATAGGGCTCATGGAATACGCCGGAGATCGCGCTCCGCCAGCCGAAGTCCTTTCTTATCGAGGATGGAAAGGAAAGCAGACAGAGAACAGATTCTCGCATTGGATTTGGCGCCAGTACGCGGACAGTATGTGGGACGACATTCGAATAGACCGTGTGTTGCCGTATAAGGCCTCACGAGATAGCGAGGATGAGAAGCATGTCCATCCTCTTCAGCTCGATGTAATAGAACGTGTCATCACGTTGCGCAGCAACCCGGGTGAGACTGTATTAACCCCGTTCATGGGAGTTGGATCTGAAGTCTATATGCCAGTGATCATGGGCCGGCGCGGTATCGGATTTGAGCTGAAGGCCAGCTATTTCAGACAGGCGGCAAAGAACATGGAGGCCGCTGCTTCCAACGGCTTGCTGAAAAAGGACAACGCCGAGTTCGATTTCGAGCAAGAAGAGGCGGTCGCATGAACCTCAAACAAGCATATCGAGCAGCCTACGCCATTCGCCGGCGCAAGACGAAGCAGGGGAAGAGGAAGGCCGTTTTGAAGTGGTGCAGGGCGATGCTGGAGGCGCTGTCATGAGCGTAAAGGTCATGTCTCTCGTATGGGATAACTTTAAACGCGGGGGTAGTGAAAAACTTGCAATGCTCGCCCTTGCTGACTGGTGCAATGATGAAGGTGGGAGTTTGCATCCCTCTGTATCCGGCGTTGCAAAGAAGATCAATGTCAGCGAATCGCAGGCAAGGCGCATCCTACATGGCTTCATCGAGGAAGGATTTCTATCTGTGGTAGCAAATCATGCTGGTGGAAACCCAGGACAAAGCCGGCATTACAAGCTCAACATTAATAAGATTTCCACCCCTAGCGTGGATGCTACCCCTCGCATCAGTGCTACCCCTAGCGTGGATGCGCAAGACCCCTTGCATGGATGCGCGTTACCCCTAGCACCCATGACACCCGAACCACCATTAACCATCAATAAACCATCAGTAACGAGAGAACCTAAAAAAGTAGTTCAGATTCAGAAAGTGAACAGGAAGACTGCTTTTCCTAAAGACTTTGTTGTAACCGGCGAAATGTTTGATTGGGCCGTAAGCCTCGGAGTTAATCCGGAGCAGGTTAAGCCCAATACCTTCCATTTCAAAGATCACCACGAATCACGTGGTAACAAATTCATCGACTGGAAAGCCGCATGGCGTAATTGGATGCGCGACTCAGTCGGAAGGTTTGCGTCAAGAAAATGAGTATCGAAGCCGAAATCTCCCTCCTTGGCTGCCTACTCCGTGATAACGGGGCTTATGACCGCATCTCAGATTTTCCTGGTAACGCATTTGTCCGGGAAAACCATCGGGCAATTTTCCGTGAAATCCAGTCGATGCTGGATTCCGGTAAAGCCGTCGACATCATACTTCTTGCTGAAGCATTGGAGTCTAGAGGCGAGCTCGAGCGTGTAGGCGGTTTGGAATACCTGGGAACGATGGTGCAATCAGTCAACACCTCGGCCAACATCCGGCATCACGCAAAGCTAATTCACAATGCCGCCATTCTGCGCAACCTTCGCGCCAGCGCGGAGGAAATCTCCACTGCTTGCGAATCCCATCAAGATCCCCGGGAAATCGCCGAGGCAGCGGAAAAGAAAATCCTTTCCGTGCTCGACACCAATACCGAGCGCGACTACGTGCATATCGGCAAGGCCGTGGCTGAAGCAGTGGATTGGGAAGATGAAGAGCGCACGTCTCTCAATACCGGATTGCGCGATCTCGACAATCTCACCGGCGGATTCGGTAACGGCAACCTGATCATCATCGGCGCCCGGCCCAGCATGGGGAAGACCAGCCTCGCAATGCAGGTTGCTGAGAACGTATCACGCGAACATCCAGCTGCGGTGTTCTCGCTCGAAATGACGCGACGGGAAGTAGCAGGACGCATGCTCAAGTATCACTCCTGGAACACGGATAGGAGTTCTGCAATAGCGCACTTGCATGGCCTCAACATGCAGATTGACGATACACCTGGGGTAAGCGTTGGGCATATCCGCTCCCGTTGCCGGCGCATCAAAAGGCAGCATGGTTTATCTCTTATCGTTGTCGATTACCTGCAACTCATGCGAGGGGAGGGCGATAACCGAAACCAAGAAATCGGCAGCATAAGCCGCGGGCTGAAATCCATAGCGAAGGAGTTCGATGTGCCTGTTCTGGCACTTTCGCAGCTCAGCCGGAAGGTAGAAGAGCGTAGCGATAAGCGGCCGGTCATGTCGGACCTTAGGGAGTCCGGAGAGATCGAGCAGGATGCAGATTTGATCCTGTTCGTGTACCGGGATGAAGTCTACGACGAAAACAGCGAAGCCAGAGGAACAGCAGAGATCCTGTGCAGGAAGAACCGGAACGGCGCTATTGGAGATTGCCGCCTGGGATTCAATGGCGCTCTTACAAGGTTCGGAAATTACGACGGTGATCGCATAGAGCGCAAGGTAAGGAGCGTGGAGCGCGGGTTCACAGTGGGAGGCGCCTGATGGGCTACACCTCAGGTCATACCTGCATGTTTTCCCTAGAGATGAAGCAGACGCCCGAGAACGTACGGAAGGTTCTGGATATTGCAGGGTGGACATATGAGGAAGCCGCTAAAGAGACCGGAATCATCCCTGCCCATATTCGCGATGCAATGTTTGGGAGCGGGATTTTGTGGGATTCGGAGTGGGCGAGGTTGCTCGACAAGGCCGGCCGCAGAGCGTTCGATTGGGGGTGCGATGAATAGTCCTGAAGAAGATAAAAAAGCTCGTATAGCAGCATATAAGGCTGAATATCGAATAAAAAATAAGGAGCGCATTAAGGATTATCTCCAAAAGAATGCAGAAAGAATTAAAGAGAAGCAAAGAGCTTGGCGTATTGCAAATGCAGATCGAGTTAAGGAAGCGGACAAGATTTGGAGAGCTGCCAATGCAGAGAGAATAAAAGAGATGCATAGGGAGGTATCCAGAGCCTGGTATTTGAAAAACAAGGAAAGGGTCATTGCTGCTGCTAGGCAATGGGAAAAGGAAAATCCTGAAAGAAAAAAGGCTAGCAGAGAAAAGTGTATCGAAAACAAGAGGGCCTTTGATCGAGCATATAGGCTTAATAACCCTGAAAAAATGAGGGTGCATTCGCAGAACAGGAAAGCTCGAAAAAGGTCATCCGGTGGCAGATTATCTGTGGGAATAGTTAAAAAATTGATTGCCCTGCAAAAAGGAAAGTGCGCATCTTGCAAAGAGATGCTAGCAAAAACAGGGCATCACGTTGATCACATAATTCCTCTCGCTATAGGCGGTGAGCATTCAGATTCAAATGTTCAATTGTTATGCCCCACATGCAATATGAGTAAGGGTGCAAAACACCCGGTCGATTTCATGCAATCAAGGGGATTCTTGTTATGAGCTTCGATCACGACGAGGATGTGGCATGACCGGCTTCCTTGTAATCCCTCGTCCCATCCTTTCATGCTCAGGCTGTATTCATGAATTCTCAGTGCGTGGCGAGAAGAGGTGTGATCTGGGTGAATTATGGGGATTGCGCTGCACGATGTTTCGATTGAAGAAGGAGGAGGGGAAATGAACGCCGACAAGATTCTTTCTCTGCTCTCTGGATCCGATTCCAAAAACCCAATTCCACTTCGCGTTCTCAGGGAAAAGGCTTGCATGGCCATGGAACCGCTGCTCGAACTTATCGAGGAAATGTATGCCGCGCGCAGCATAAACAAATGCATCGTTTCAAAGCATGGTGTAACTCAAATCATGGTGTGGCCCACCGGCGTGCCGGAGAAGGTGAGTTTCAAGCAGTTCTCTATCAGCCCGCCGGCGCCGCTGCGCACGGACAACATATCGCCAGGGTTGAATGCGCCAACCACCAAAGAACCGGAGACTCGACATATGGAGCAGAAAAGCAAGTCCCGCATCATCCTTGAAACCATCTCTGAGAGAGGAAGTGTTTCAGGGAAAGACCTTATTCGCATTTCCGGGGCCAACACGATCAAGCCGTTCATCAGGAATCACGTTGATCGCGGACTCATCGTAATTACTGGTGGTGTTGCGAATAAAACTTATGCGCTCGCGCCGGGTGTTACGCCTGAAATGCTCCTTGCTGATGGGCGCAGGAATGGAGTGGTTAATTCCCCCGAATTCGAGGGAATTAAAACCGGGAAGCCGAACGGGTTGAAATCCACGAATGACACGGTTTCCGATGAGATAGAAAGTGTTTTGCCGATCACCTTCAATGCGGTAACTCACCATGTTAATGACATCGTTGAAAAGGTCATTACCAATCGGTTGCCGACCAAATCCCGTTTCCGCCTGGCGCGCACGTCGGATGGCACGTTGATGCTATTCGGGTTGAGTTCCGATCCGATTGAGTTGGACCAGGAGCAGACAGAGTTGCTGGTGAAGTTCGTGAGCCCGGGGGTGGCGGCAAATGTCTGAGATCTCATTCGTTATTCCCGGCACGCCGGTAGGAAAGGGGAGGCCCAAGTTCGCGCGCCGCGGCAATTTTGTCACTACATACACTCCGGAAAAAACTGCCAGTTACGAAAACTTGGTGAAGTTGGCAGCTGCTGAAGCCATGCAGGGCAGGGCGGTGATAGATGGAGCTGTGTCGGTATGGATCGGCCTGTATGTGACGCCTCCTGCCAGTTGGTCTCAGAAGAAGCAGCGCAACGCGCTCAACGGCGGAATCTTCCCTACATCCAAGCCGGACCTCGACAACTGCATTAAAGGGATTTTTGATGCCTGCAACGAGATTGTCTGGAAGGACGACAAGCAGGCCGTGGAGTTATCGGTGACAAAGCGCTACGCCGAGCAGGCGCGTGCCGTGGTTCAGGTGACGGCGATCTGACATGGCCAAGATGACCATTTGCCGCACTGATATGGAGATGCCGAAGGAAGGTGTGCTGGAAGCCGTGCGTTCATTTCTGTTCGGGGCAGTGGATGGTGCCTGCAAAGAGGATCGTCGCGCATGGCGTCATTTCTGGAAGCGCATTACTCGCATGGAACCCGGGGAAATGGCCGCGGTGGAGATGGTATTCCCGCGCTCTGGTCCATTCCATCGCCGGCACATGAAGATTGAGCAAACGCTGTTTGATGCCCAGGAGCGGTTCACTGATTTCGAAATGTTCCGCGATTGGTTAAAGATCGGCGCGGCCTGGGTGGTGTGGGTACCGGGCGCCAAGGGCGGAATAGTTCCTCTGCCGAAAAGCATCTCCTACGCCAAAGCCGACGAGGAAGAGTTCCGGCAATTCCACGCTCAGGTAATCGAGTTCCTACGCGGTGAGCACGCCGCCCCATACCTCTGGAAGCATCTTGGCAAGGATCAGGCGTACGAGATGATGGACTCGGTTCTGGAAGGGTTTGGGGAATGAGCAAGGCAGCTAAAGTTCACATGGATCGAGTTGCGCAGCTTCCCTGCGTGGTGTGCATGTACAAACTCGGGATTGAGACGCGCCCGGTAAGTGTGCATCACGTAACCGTGCCTGCTGATGACTTCGCTGTTTCTCCTTTATGTCCTGAACATCACCAGGGTGCGACCGGCGTGCATGGGCTTCATAGGCGTGGATTCGAGCGCATGTGGAAACTGGATGAAACCGGTTTATTGGCGTTGACCAATCGCGCTATTTCGGAGGGTAGATGAAATTCCCAGTTCCCATGGAATCCTGGAAGTACCAGAACCCCGAAGTGATAGGGGATGGCCTCCTGGCGGAAACCGAACGACGCGAGAAGGCCGAGGCGAGCAAGCTGAAGGCAAAGGCCAGCGCCCGGGCGAAAAAAGATGGGTTCTACCGGCAGAGCAAGTCCGTTCATTTCAAGGCGCTTGTGAAGATTGCGAAGAGGGGAGGGTTCCGTGCTTAGATTCTGCCCTGGATGTTGCCAAATGCGGCCCGATGCTGGCGACTGGAAGTGGCGCTATAACGCATACGGCCGGCGTACGCATAAGCGATGCCCCGTTTGTGAACAGAATAGGCTGTCCTATCAACGATCGAATCAGCGAAAGGAGGTTCCAGATGTTCCGGTCCGCCCATAGCGCCCTTTCCTGGGCATACGAAACCGTCAATCGGCCGATCGTGAAACTGAGCGGCGCGAACCGCATGCGGGAACAGAGTATGCGCGGAATTCCTCCTGAAGCGATTCAGGGACTATCCGTTCACGAGCAACACGCCCAGGCGGCCGCGATCATCGGGATGGCTGAACGGTTGCCGGATCCAGCCTGC
>MKVR01000053.1 GCA_001899235.1 Nitrosospira sp. 56-18 | reverse complement strand
TCAGCGTCGTCTTCCCATGGTCCACATGACCTATCGTCCCAACATTCACGTGCGGCTTCGTCCGCTCAAATTTACTCTTCGACATGAGATTCCCCCCTAAGGCTTTTTACGTCCAATTTGTCATCTAAATACCTATGGAGCCCATGGCCAGGATTGAACTGGCGACCTCTCCCTTACCAAGGGAGTGCTCTGCCACTGAGCTACATGGGCAAGCATCTTTCTGCCAAAAATGCCTTTGCAAAAACCAGTCCCGCAGAAACTTGCAATAACTTTCCGGGGATCTTTTACTTTCCTTCAAACTCGATGCCTGGAATCAGTTGGAGCGGGTGAAGGGAATCGAACCCTCGTCGTAAGCTTGGAAGGCTTCTGCTCTACCATTGAGCTACACCCGCTTCTGGGAATCGCTTTGGATCAAAGCAAAACAATCACCTTCCACTGGATCGTCGCTGCATCTTCCCAGCATCCTTGTCCGGCATCTCGGATCGAGCAGGAAAGCGCTCCCACCGCATTTACCGCGAGAAACCGGCCAACTCTGCTGTTTCCAATAAAATTTCTGCTACTGTCTGGTGGAGGGGGAAGGATTCGAACCTTCGAAGGCAGAGCCGTCAGATTTACAGTCTGATCCCTTTGACCGCTCGGGAACCCCTCCAAACGAAACCTCTAATTGTGAAGGGTTTAATCCCGCAAGTCAACGAGGATTTTAGGGTTACTTGCAGGAAAGACAGAATGCCTCGCGACACATCGACGGGAAGCTGGCGCAACGAAACAGTGGCATTGATTCCAGGAATGGATGGAAGCAAGGAAAAAATTATGGCTGTGCGAGCCGGGTGATTTCCGCCATGCAGCAAACTCATGCCTCATCACGAACTGCGAACCAGCGGAGACTTGTTCAGCGCTTCCTTAATGGGTAGGGCCTGGCTTGAGCCCAAGCAGCTCGACATCAAAAATCAGGGCGGCATTCGGCGGTATGACGTTACCCGCGCCTCGGGCCCCATAAGCCATCTCGGGCGGCATGATCAAGGTACGCTGTCCGCCCACTTTCATGCCTGTGACCCCTTTGTCCCAGCCTTTAATGACTCGCCCCGCTCCGAGCAGAAAGAAAAAAGGCGATCCGCGGTCCCTTGAACTGTCGAATTTTACGCCTTTTTTATCAGCCGCGCTGGGATCATAAAGCCAACCGGTATAGTGAACCTCTACCGTTTTCCCAATGATTGCCTCCTCCCCGGTACCGATTTTTGTATCCTTTTTTATCAGTTCAGTCACCTTGTTCGCTCCTTGCGCAGTTTCGGAAAAAGCTTCGGCAGGCAGCAGAATCACGCTCAATATCACTGCCACCAGATTGATCAGCTTGCTTGCTCTAGACATGGCTACCTCGAATGTTGATTAATGTTGCTCGCGGCCGCAGCGACTGCGATTTGCGCCGGACAAGCCCGGTTAAATTAAGGAAGCGCCGAACAAATCCTCGTTGAGCGCGTTGCCGGTAAAATCGGGATGATCATAAGGCGCGCGACGCAGGTCGTAGTTGAACTATGATGCCAGACCGCGCCAAAGTACTGTTGGGGTGCCAACAACCCGCTACGGGGTCGCATCTTCCTCTGGAAGAAACTGCTCCGCCCTGCGCGGCCGCACCATTCGCGTCGCCGCCTTTCGCGCATCCCATCCCGCAAAGCCGCCGCGCCAGCGGAGATTATTCAGCGCTTCCCTAAGTCCGGTGGTTCTGAAACCGGCCTCGCAGCCGTTTCACATCCTGCTTTACCGCCATGGTCTCCGGCTCACCCGGCCCATTCGGTATCATCCGTTCCCCGTATCCCGGTATTATACCCATTACAGCCCGAAGCGGCAGCAGGCTACCCCAACGGTACTCCCACGCCGGCGGCAGCAACCCGATAACGACAACGCCGATTTCAACCGGAATCAAACCCATGCCGGAGCAAGTGAATAAAGAAATAAATGAAGCGCAGGAACCGGCATCCGTTCGCTTGCACGATTCCCGCCTCATGCGCTCCTTCTACCTCGCGGCCGGCTTCGCAGCGCTCGCTCTGGCGGTGGCTGGGGCGTTGCTGCCGGTATTGCCGACCACTCCCTTTTTGCTGCTCGCTGCCGCCTGCTTTGCGAAAAGCTCGAAACGATTCCACGACAAGCTGCTGGCCAATCGCATCGCCGGCCCGATCATACGCGAATGGACAGCCCATCGCAGCATCCGGCGGGAGGTCAAACGCTGGGTGTACGTGCTAATGGCGCTGTCATTCGGCTCATCCATTCTGGTCATGCCCACCCTATGGCTTCAGGTGATGCTCGCCGTGCTGGGCATCGTTTTGACGTTCTTCATATGGCGCATACCGGTGCGGGACTCGATTTCCGATTCGTGACATCGGCAGAGGACTAGCCTTATTGGGGCGCTGCCTGCTGGGGTGCTGCCTGCTCCGCAACGAAAATTTCAACGCGCCGGTTTTGAGCCATGTGCGCCGGCGTATCGTTTGCAACAATCGGTTCGGCGGAGCCGCGCCCATCGATGTTGATGCGATAGGTCGACACACCCCGGCTCACCAGGTAATCGCGTGTTTTCGACGCCCGGCTGAGGGAAAGCGGCAAATTTATCGCATCGGTGCCGGAACTGTCGGTATGGCCGATGATGGATACCTGGGTGCCCGGATTGGCCGTGAGGCTTTGCGCAAAATTATCCAGTATCGACCGGAAATCCGGCCTGATTTCAGCGCTCCCCTTATCAAAAGAAATATCGCTCGGGACGTCCAGCTTCAGGCGGTTATCCGAAGTCTTGGCCACCTTCACGCCTGTTCCCGCGGTCGCCTGCTCCATTTCCTGTTTCTGCTGCTCCATTCGCCGGGACCAGACGTTTCCTGCAATGGCGCCCAATCCGGCACCCGCGGCCGCGCCGATGGCCGCGCCTGTTCCCTTCCCTGCGATAGCGCCAATTATTGCGCCCGTGCCCGCACCGATCCCTGCGCCAATGGCGGTATCTCTCGTCCTGCTGCTCTGCATTTCAGGTGTCGCGGCACACCCGCCCAGCACTAGCGCTGCGGCTACTGTATAAACAACTACTGAAGATTGTCTACGCATGGGTCCTCCCCTGTTGTAAGGCTTACTATAAGTCATCCCGGGCAATGATCGCACGACACCAAAACCCTCTCCTATATACTTTCCACTTTCTACTTTGCACTTTCCAGTTATCCCCATTTGCAGGATCGACAACAGCTCATCCATCCCACCCCGTTTCCATCATCCCCGTGGATGATGCATAGCATGAATCTGTTTGAGCCGCTCGCGCGCCACGTGCGTATATATCTGAGTAGTGGAAATATCCGCATGCCCGAGCAGCATTTGCACCACCCGCAGATCCGCGCCGTGGTTGAGCAAATGGGTAGCAAAGGCATGGCGAAGCGTATGAGGGGACATGTCTCGGCTGATGCCCGCGGAGGCGGCATGCCGCTTGATCAGATGCCAGAAGGCCTGGCGTGTCATGGAGCAGCCGCGAGAAGTCACGAACAAGGCATTGCTGGTTTTTCCTCCCAACAGACCAGACCGGATATCCCCGGCATAGGCGGCGATCCATTCCATCGCTTCCTCGCCCAATGGCGCCAGTCGCTCTTTACCTCCCTTGCCCAGGACCCGTACCACCCCAGCGTTAAGATTTACTTGCCCGACCTCCAGATTGACCAATTCGGACACCCGCAGCCCGCTGGCATAAAGCATCTCCAGCATCGTCCGGTCGCGCAAACCCAGGGGTTGTGTTATATCCGGCGCATTGAGCAATGCTTCAACCTCCGTCTCCGTCAGACTGACTGGCAGATGACGGGAAAGTCTTGGCATGTCGATATTAAGGCTGGGATCGGTCTGAATCCGCCCCTGGCGCAACAGGAAACCGTAAAACCGCCTCAGGCTCGAAAGTTCCCGGCTGGTAGTGCTGGCCTTGATCCTGCCCGAAACCCTGTGGGCAAGAAACTCGAGCAGATCGGCGCGCGTCACCGCTGCCAGGGAGCCATCGGCCGGATTCCGTTTCACAAACCATGCCCCGAACTGGGTCAGGTCGCTGCGATAGCTCTCCAGCGTATTCGGGGAAAGACCATCCTCCAGCCATAGCGCGTCGAAAAAAGCATCCAGCAGGCGCGAATCAGACTCAGCCAAGCTCATGATTCAGAAGCCACTGCTTGATGGAAAGAGGCATCCCATCGCTCGCATTCATAAAACCCCCGAGTCCGCCATTCTTCGCAATGACGCGGTGGCAAGGAATGACGATGGGCAGCCGGTTTGCACCACACGCTTGCCCCACTGCACGCGGAGCCGATTTCAGCTCCGCAGCAATATCCGCATAACTTCGCGTTGTACCGCTGGGTATGGCTTCAATGGCGCGCCATACCCGGCGCTGATGAAGGGTGCCTCCAATATGGAGCGATAAGTCGAATACGAAACGCGGGTCGCGCACGTAGGCCGACAACTGAGCGCACACCTCCTTCGCGAGCGCTCCTCGCGGCCCCATCGGCGACGTATCCAGCGGCAGGTACTCGATATCCGTTACCCAATCTTCATCGATGCGAATACCGAGTACCGCAAATGGCGTAGGAAGCCTGGCCTGATGATCATCCTCCGGCTTTACTTTCAATGGGACTCCTTTCTGCTCATCACATCCTTGTTGAAGCCTCTGGTAGTGCGACGGCAACATGGCGAGGATTTATTGGAGATTTCTCAATGCCTGGCACTTTGACTTTATGCAAACAGAACAGCGATAATCCTCCTGGGGAAGCCCTGAACAAGTCTCTACCGTCCAAGCCTCCGCCATCGCGCCGGTGAGGACTTGTTCAGGACTTCCCCAAGCTTGAGCCAGTTGATCCATTTCCATTATCGGCCACCAGGAATCAAGGAGCGGACAGTGAAATTTAGCATAAAAAAAGGAAACCCGGAAAAACAACGCAGCTCCTGCATTGTCGTGGGCGTGTTTGAACCAGGCGAACTGACGCCACCAGCGGGAGCGATGAACAAAGCTGCAAAAGGATACATAGACAACATTCTCGGCCGGGGCGATTTTGATGGGAAGGCCGGGTCAACGCTGGTGCTGCACAACGTACCCGGTACGCAGTGCGAGCGGCTGCTGCTGGTCGGGCTCGGCAAGGAAACGAAACTCGATGACAAGATCTATCGCGACGTCATCCGCGGTGCGTTCCAGGGCCTGAGCAAGACGGGCGCGGAAGACGCCATGCTGTTCCTGACGGACATACCCGTGGAAAATCGCAATGCCGCCTGGAAGATTTCCCAGACGGTAATACTGGCGCAGGAAAACGGTTACCGCTTCAACCGCCTTAAAACCAAGATCGATGAAACCGGATCGAGGCTGCGCAAGCTCGTGTTGGCAGCCTCCAGTCTCGACCATGAAAGCGTTGCCGCACAGGAGAGCGCCCTGCAGCAGGCTTTCGCCATCTCCGAAGGAATCGACCTGGCGAAAGATCTCGGCAATCTCGCGCCAAACATTTGCACTCCAGCCTATCTGGCCAAGCAGGCCGTGACCATTGCAAAAAACCACAAGCTCAAGGTCACTGTTCTGGAGCAAAGGGATATGGAAAAGCTCGGCATGGGTGCGTTGCTTGCGGTGGCGCAGGGAAGCCGCCAGCCGGCCAAACTGATCTCGCTGGAATATTGGGGAGGCGCAAAGAAAGAAAAACCGGTCGTGCTGGTGGGAAAAGGAATTACTTTTGACACGGGCGGTATTTCGCTGAAACCAGCTGCGGAAATGGATGAAATGAAATACGACATGTGCGGCGCTGCAAGCGTGCTCGGCACAATTGCCGCAATCGCGCAGATGCGTCTGGCAATCAATGTCGTGGGCATCATTCCCACTACCGAGAACATGCCCGGCGGAAACGCCACCAAGCCCGGCGACGTGGTCACCAGCATGTCGGGGCAAACCATAGAAATACTCAATACCGATGCAGAAGGCCGCCTGATCCTGTGCGACGCGCTCGCCTATGCGCAGCGCTATGAACCCCAGGTGGTGATCGATATCGCCACCCTTACCGGCGCCTGTGTCATCGCACTTGGCCACGTCGCATCCGGACTGCTGAGCAATGATGATGAACTGGCGGAGGAATTGCTGCTGGCATCCAGGCAGGCATCTGATCCGGCATGGCGGCTGCCTCTATGGGACGACTATCAGGAACAATTGAAAAGCAACTTCGCCGACATGGCGAACATCGGTGGACGCGCCGCTGGCACCATAACCGCTGCCTGCTTTCTATCGCGTTTTACCGGCAAATATCGATGGGCCCATCTGGACATAGCGGGAACAGCCTGGAAATCAGGCAAGGAAAAAGGCGCGACGGGCCGTCCGGTACCGCTGCTCACGCAATTTCTGATCGCCCGAACTAAGGAAGGAAATCGCCACCCGTGACATGACTGAAATCGATTTCTACTCCGGTACGGGAGACAAGCTCAACATTGCCTGCCGCCTGGTTGCGAAAGCATACCGGAAGGGTCGCAGAGTCATGATCTACACCTCTGACGAGAGGCTCGCGCAGCGCTTCGACGAGCTTCTCTGGACGTTTGCGCCGACCGACTTCGTTCCTCACTGCCGATCCGGGAACAAGCTTTCCGAAGTGACGGCTGTCATAGTCGGCAACGAGCCGCCGGATGGGTTGCACAACGATGTACTGATCAATCTCGATATGGAAAATCCACCTTTCTTCAGCCGGTTCCAGCGCTTGATCGAAGTTACCGGTTCGACACCGGAAGATACCCAGGCGGCACGGAAACGCTACCGGTTTTACCAGGACCGGGGCTACCAGATCCGCCACCATAGAGTCGACGTGCATGATTGAGTTCGAACCTTTCAAATCTGCAATGTCCATACTCACATGCCTGGAGCAGGCAGCCCGCCATTCAAATTTCGCATGGATATCCGATGACAACCGATGATGGTCCCTCCTCAGAAACCGAGTATGACAGCATCCTGAACAAGCTTGACGCGCTATTGCACAAGCACCAGGGCAAGCCCCAATCTCCGGCTGGAAGAGAAGTCGAGTCCCTTCACAACATCATTCCCGGCGGAATCCCGACAGCGGACACATTAGGCGCGGCCGGCAATATCCCTACCCTTACCGAAGCGGTAATGCTGACCTCGGGGATGCTGTCATCGCAGTCCGGCATTACGGCGATACTCGCGCAAATCGTCGATTCCGCGCTCAAGGATGCGGGAACCGCGCTGGACCCCGAAGCGCGCAAAGCCCTGGTCCAGGCCCTGGAGGCCCGCTTATTCGGTCTTTAGCCGCCTGGCCCGCTGGAATCCCGGTAACCAGGCAGCTTGGTATCTCCGTATCCCACTTTCTCCCCGGCTCCCATGCCGCAGGCCGCTTCCGGGCCTGCATCGGCATTCCGGTCTTCCGCTATAATTCGTGCCTTTCTCCCGATCCTGTCCACTCTCATCATGGAACTCGAAAAAAGCTTTAATCCCGGCGCTATCGAAAGTTACTGGTATCCGCGTTGGGAATCCGCTTCCTACTTCAAACCCCAACCCCATGACGAAGCCAGCGGCAAAGCTCCTGCTTATTGCATCATGTTGCCGCCGCCCAATGTAACCGGCACGTTGCATATGGGGCATGCGTTCCAGCATACCCTGATGGATGCACTGACCCGCTATCACCGCATGCGCGGCGACAACACCTTATGGCAGCCGGGCACCGATCATGCCGGCATTGCGACGCAGATCGTGGTGGAACGCCAGCTGGACCAGCAGCATATCCGCCGGCGCGACCTGGGACGGGAAGCATTTCTCGAGCGCGTATGGAAATGGAAGGAAGAATCCGGCTCCGTCATCAGCCGGCAAATGAGAAGACTGGGCGCATCCTGCGATTGGTCGCGCGAACGGTTTACCATGGATGCAGGCTTATCCCGTGCCGTAACGGAGGTTTTCGTTCGTCTTTACGAGGAAGACCTCATCTATCGGGGCAAGCGGCTGGTAAATTGGGACCCGGTGCTGCAGACCGCGGTATCCGACCTGGAAGTGATATCGGTGGAGGAGGAAGGTTCTCTCTGGCATATCCGGTATCCGCTGGCGGAGCCGGATGAAGAACATGGCATGACCCATGTCGTGGTGGCGACCACCCGTCCCGAGACCATGCTCGGCGACGTGGCGGTCATGGTGCATCCGGATGACGAAAGATACCGGCATCTCGTGGGAAGAAAGGTGAGATTGCCGATATGCGAACGGCCCATCCCCATTCTTGCGGACGAGTATGTGGATCGGGAATTTGGTACGGGTTGCGTAAAAGTGACGCCCGCGCATGATTTCAATGATTACAAGGTTTGGGAAAGGCACCGGGCCGAACTGCCGGACATATTTTCCATTTTCACCCTGGATGCAAGAATAATCGATAACCCCGCATCGACGAACGGCGTTCCCCAAGCATATCGGGGCCTGGATCGTTTCGACGCACGCCGGAAAATAATCCTGGACCTCGAAGCGCAAGGCTTGCTGGCCGAGACCAAGCCTCACAAGCTCATGGTGCCGCGCGGAGACCGGACTCACGCGGTAATCGAGCCGATGCTGACCGACCAGTGGTACGTGGCGATGGAAGGGCTGGCCAACCGAGGGCTCGATGTGGTGGCGAACGGAGAAATCGCCTTCGTTCCCGAAAACTGGCGGCATGTTTACAACCAGTGGCTGGAAAACATCCAGGACTGGTGCATTTCCCGCCAGTTGTGGTGGGGGCACCGGATTCCAGCGTGGTACGACATGAATGGGAACATTTATGTTGCCAGACTTGAGCACAACGCATACGAGAAATACCTCGAGCACCTCAAGAACGATGCAAAGTGGCAGCCCAAGCATGAGCAAATCGAACATCTTCTGGCGCAGATAAGGTTCGGAAATAATATCGAACAAATAAAGCGCGCCGCTGACAACAGCGGCATCCCCCCTTTGCTTCAGGACGAGGATGTCCTGGATACCTGGTTCTCATCCGCGCTCTGGCCGTTCTCCACGCTGGGCTGGCCTGAACAAACGCGGGAGCTCGAAACCTTTCTGCCGACTTCGGTCCTGATTACAGGATTCGACATCATTTTCTTCTGGGTCGCCCGCATGGTCATGATGTCGACGCATTTCACCGGCAAGGTACCATTCCGGGAAGTCTACGTGACGGGACTGATCCGCGACTCGGAAGGCCAGAAGATGAGCAAATCCAAGGGTAACGTGCTTGACCCGCTCGACCTCATCGACGGCATCACGCTGCCGGCGCTGATCTCCAAGCGCACGACCGGACTGATGAACCCGAGGCAGGCCGAATCCATCGAAAAGATCACGCGCAAACACTTTCCCGAAGGCATTCCCGCGTTCGGGGCCGATGCGCTGCGCTTTACCTTTGCCAGCCTGGCCTCTCACGGGCGGGATATCAAATTCGACATGCAGCGCTGCGAAGGCTACCGGAATTTCTGCAACAAGTTATGGAATGCCACCCGCTATGTGCTGATGAATTGCCAGGGCGAAGAGGCAGGGGTGACGGCGGATCCGAACCATGATCCATCCTTCGCCCGTTCAAACGCCGACAAGTGGATCGTCAGCCGTCTGCAAGCGGCGGAGGCAGCGGTGGAACAGGCTTTTCACGACTACCGCTTTGATATGGCGGCACGTGAAATCTACGAATTTGTATGGGATGGGTATTGTGACTGGTATGTGGAGTTTGCAAAGGTACAGCTCCACGCTGGAAACCCTGAGGCACGCCTTGCCACCCGCGCTACGCTGACGCGGGTACTGGAAGCAACCCTGCGCCTTGCACATCCGATCATCCCGTTCATTACCGAAGAGTTGTGGCAGAAGGTTGCGCCCATGACAGGAAAAACAGGCGCAAGCATCATGATCCAGCCGTATCCTGCAGCGGATTCTTCGAAAATGGATGATGAAGCAACCCGGCGCATCGTTTTACTCAAAGAGGCGATCAATGCCTGCCGGACGCTGCGCGGAGAAATGGGTCTTTCTCCCGCATTGAAGGTCCCGCTCCTGGCAGCGGGAGACAGGCAGACACTTGCCGAATTCACCCCGTACCTGATGGCATTGGCGCGATTGTCCACCGTTGAAATCATGCCCGGTGAATTGCCCCGCGCGGAAGCCCCGGTGGCAATTGTGGGTGAACTGAGGCTGATGCTGAAAATTGAAATAAACATCAGTGAGGAATGTGCCCGCCTGGCAAGGGAAATCGCTCGCGTCGAAGGAGAAATCAGCAAGGCGCAAAACAAGCTGGCCAACGCAAGTTTCGTCCAACGAGCCCCCGCAGCCGTGGTGCAGCAGGAGAAAGAACGGCTCGCAAGTTTCGAGGCGACCCTGGAAAAGCTCCAGGAACAATTGCGCAAGCTGCGCTGAGCGCAGGAAAAGCTTCAAGTATTCAGGCTGGCTGCGCTATAATCCTGTGATTTATAATAGACGGTGATATCCCTCACCTTCTCCGTGCAGCCGGTGAGGGTTTTATGGGATAAGGGGGAATAATCATAATCATCCTGTTGGGCGGGCCTGGCGCGGGAAAAGGCACGCAGGCAAACTACATCAAGGAACGCTTCGGTATTCCGCAGATTTCAACTGGCGACATGTTGCGCGCCGCCGTCAAGGCGGGGACTGAGCTTGGCATGATGGCAAAGAAAATCATGGATGCAGGAGGTCTGGTTTCCGACGACATCATCATCGGCTTGGTCAAATCGCGTATTGCGCAACCGGATTGCAGGAAAGGGTTCCTGTTTGATGGTTTTCCTCGCACGATCCCTCAGGCGAATGCGATGAAGACCGCCGGCGTCCCGATCAATTTTGTGATCGAAATCGACGTATCCGACGACGAGATCATCAAGCGCCTGTCCGGCCGCCGCATGCATCCGTCATCCGGCCGCAGCTACCATGTCATATTCAATCCTCCCAAGGTGGCTGATGTGGATGATGTAACAGGAGAGCCGCTGATACAGCGCGACGACGACAAGGAAGAAACCGTCAGAAAGCGCCTGGAAATCTATCACGCCCAAACCAAACCATTGGTAGAATACTATTCCAAATGGTCGACTGCCGGCGGCCAGGGCGCGCCCAAATATGTCAGAATCGCGGGCGTCGGATCGGTTGAAGGAATCCGTGACAGCATTTTCGCGTCACTGAAATAACTTCAGTTACGCTTCCCGGCGCATCTGGTGGATCTTGGCGATACCGCCTTTTTTCGCGAACGGAGCCATTCGCATCGGCAAAGGGCCAATACCCGCGCTGATGGCGCGTTGTCCTGCCCGGACTGCGGCGCAGCGGCAGCAGGCTGCTCACGTTTCGGGAAAATGAGGGAGATTTAACAATCTGGAGAGGGTCATATGGCAGCAAAGAACGCTTTTTATGCTCAGTCCGGTGGCGTGACCGCCGTTATCAACGCGTCCGCAGCCGGGGTTATTGAAACCGCACGCCAGCAACGTGGAAAAATAGGCAAAATTTATGCCGGCCGCAACGGCATCATAGGAGCGCTGACCGAGGATCTGATCGATACCGGCAAGGATTCCCTGGCGGCCATCAAGGCCTTGCGGCATACGCCGTCGGGCGCATTCGGTTCCTGCCGCTACAAGCTGAAAAGCCTGGAGCAGAACCGCCGTGAATACGAACGCCTGATCGAGGTATTCAAGGCGCATAATATAGGCTATTTCTTCTACAACGGCGGCGGCGATTCCGCCGATACCTGCCTCAAGGTCTCACAACTTTCCGACACGCTTGGCTATCCCATTCAAGCCATTCATGTTCCCAAGACCGTCGACAATGATCTGCCCATTACCGATTGCTGCCCGGGATTCGGTTCCGTAGCCAAGTACATCGCCGTATCGACGCTCGAGGCAAGCTTCGATGTCGCCAGCATGTCGAAGACATCGACCAAGGTATTCGTGCTGGAGGTCATGGGGCGGCACGCGGGATGGATCGCAGCGGCTGGCGGTCTGGCATCAGGCAAGGATTGCGAGATTCCGGTCGTTATCCTGTTCCCGGAGATACAGTTCGACAAAGCCAAGTTTCTGGCCAAGGTGGACAGTTACGTCAAAAAATTCGGCTACTGTTCGGTGGTGGTATCGGAAGGCGTGAAAGGAGAGGATGGAAAGTTTTTATCCGACCAGGGCGTCCGCGATGCTTTCGGCCACGCCCAACTGGGCGGCGTTGCGCCGGTGGTGGCGAACATCGTCAAGGAAGGCCTCGGGCTCAAATACCATTGGGGCGTAGCCGATTACTTGCAGCGCGCCGCCCGCCATATCGCGTCGAAAACGGACGTGGAGCAAGCCTATGCCATGGGAAAAGCAGCTGTCAAATTTGCCATTGAAGGCCATAACGCGGTGATGCCAACGATCGAGCGCCTATCCAGCAAGCCCTACAAGTGGAAGGTCGGCATGGCTCAGCTCTCGAAGGTCGCCAACGTCGAGAAGCTGATGCCCAAGAATTTTATCAGCAAGGATGGCTTTGGAATCACGGACAAATGCAGGGAGTATCTTGCGCCCCTTATCAAGGGCGAAGATTATCCTCCATACAAGGACGGATTGCCCAGCTATGTACGCCTGAAAAATAAAGCAGTGGAAAAAAAACTGGATGATTTCACCCTCTGAAGAGTCGTGCCTCGGGCAGCATGGGCAGCAACGTACTGCCAGGCCCGCCCTCGACTCGGAAACAGGCGCTTAATGCGAAATTATGGGATCGGAATTTCGTATGCGTTTTTGGCCGGTCTGACTTAACTGGAGATTTTAATGGGTAATGGTTTAATCATCGCGATCGGTTGCGCGATGGCGGCACTGGTGTATGGAATGGTTTCGATAAAATGGATCGTCGGTCTGCCCGCCGGTAACGAGCGCATGCGCGACATC
The DNA here is from genome assembly GCA_001899235.1 of Nitrosospira sp. 56-18. Lineage (GTDB taxonomy): Bacteria > Pseudomonadota > Gammaproteobacteria > Burkholderiales > Nitrosomonadaceae > Nitrosospira. The sequence continues at coordinate 113,025 of MKVR01000053.1, read as the reverse complement.
GCCATGGCGATTCAGCAAGGCGCCTCCGCCTACCTGAACCGCCAGTACACCACGATAAGCATCGTAGGCGTCATTCTGCTCGTGGCCATTTTCGTGGCGCTGGGCTGGAAAACCGCCGTCGGCTTCGCGCTTGGGGCGTTCCTGTCGGGCTTGACGGGCTATATAGGCATGAACGTATCCGTGCGCGCCAATGTACGCACGGCGCAGGCCGCCACACAGGGCCTCAACGCCGCGCTGGACGTCGCCTTCAAGGGCGGTGCAATTACCGGCATGCTGGTGGTGGGCCTGGGTCTTTTAGGCGTAGCCGGTTATTTTGGCCTGCTTATCGCCATGGGATCCTCCGAATCCGAGGCAACCCATGCTCTGGTCGGTGTGGCATTCGGCAGTTCCCTTATCTCCATTTTTGCGCGTCTCGGAGGCGGCATATTTACCAAGGGCGCGGATGTCGGCGCTGACCTGGTCGGCAAGGTGGAAGCCGGTATCCCGGAAGATGATCCGCGCAATCCGGCGGTCATTGCCGATAACGTCGGAGACAATGTCGGAGACTGCGCGGGCATGGCAGCGGACCTGTTTGAAACCTACGCGGTCACGATTATTGCCACCATGCTGCTGGGCGGATTACTCATCACCAATGCCGGACCAAATGCAGCGCTGTATCCGCTGGTATTGGGCGGCGTCTCCATCATCGCCTCCATTATCGGCTGCTACTTCGTCAAGGCGCGCGAAGGCGGCAAGATCATGAATGCACTCTATCGCGGCCTGGCGGTTGCGGGCGCGCTGGCCGCGGTGGCCTATTATCCGATTACCACCATCATGCTGGGCGATGGCGTGATGATCGACGGTAAGCTGGTAACTTCCCTGAATCTGTATCTTTCTGGCCTGGTTGGCCTGGCGCTGACCGCAGCGATGGTATGGATCACGGAATACTACACCAGCACGGAATACGTACCGGTGCAGCATATCGCCGAGGCATCGAGCACCGGGCACGGCACGAACGTTATTGCCGGACTGGGGGTTTCCATGAAATCCACCGCTGCGCCGGTACTCGTCGTTTGCCTTTCGATCTGGTGCACATTCGAACTGGCTGGGCTCTACGGTATTGCCGTTGCAGCGACCTCGATGCTGTCCATGGCGGGAATCATCGTGGCGCTGGATGCCTATGGCCCGATTACCGATAACGCGGGCGGTATTGCCGAGATGTCGGGCCTGCCTTCCGAAGTACGCGACATTACCGATCCGCTGGACGCGGTAGGCAATACCACCAAGGCAGTGACCAAGGGCTATGCCATCGGCTCGGCAGGCCTGGCCGCGCTGGTGCTGTTTGCCGATTACACTCATGCGCTCACAACCGGCGGCAAATCCGTCAATTTCGATTTGTCCGATCATATGGTGATCATCGGGTTGTTTTTAGGTGGGATGGTTCCCTACCTGTTCGGCGCCATGGCCATGGAAGCGGTCGGCCGGGCAGCGGGATCGGTGGTAGTGGAAGTGCGCCGTCAGTTCAAGGAGATTCCGGGCATTATGGAAGGCACCGCCAAACCGGATTATTCCAGAGCAGTGGATATGGTAACCAAAGCCGCAATCAAGGAAATGATACTTCCTTCGCTCCTGCCGGTAGCGGTCCCGCTCCTGGTGGGTCTCATGCTGGGTCCGGTAGCCTTGGGCGGGGTGCTGATCGGCGCCATCATCACCGGCATCTTTGTTGCCATTTCGATGACTGCCGGCGGTGGCGCGTGGGATAACGCCAAGAAATACATCGAAGACGGTCACTTCGGGGGGAAAGGCTCCGAAGCGCACAAGGCGGCAGTAACGGGCGACACGGTGGGCGATCCTTACAAGGACACCGCAGGTCCAGCCATCAACCCCTTGATCAAGATCATGAACATCGTGGCCTTGTTGATTGTTCCACTGATCTAGCCGGTAGCCGGCCAGGCACGCCAGGAAATATCTGGCGTGCTTTTCTTATGACGAGCCATTGATACCTCCCATATCCCCATGAACACCCGCATCACGCTCACCCTGGACGATGCAAAGAAGATCGCGGCTGCTTCCGAAGCGGAGGCCAATCGCAATGGCTGGCCAGTCGTGATTGTAATCGTGGATGAGGGTGGCCATCTTCTTCATCTATCCCGCCTCGATAACACCCAGCACGGCAGCATCGAGGTAGCGATACAAAAAGCCCGCGCTGCTATTGCATTTCGCCGCCCCACCAAAGTATGGGAAGAGCATGTGGCAGCCGGCCAGCTACGCTATCTCGGCTTGCCCGGAACCCTCCCCATAGAAGGAGGATTACCGGTCATCGTGGATGACCAGTTTGTTGGCGCGGTAGGCGTGAGCGGCGTAAGATCTCACCAGGACGCACAAATTGCACAGGCTGGATTGAACGGACTGTAAATGCTGCATCAATCGTTCGCGCTCTTCCCGGGGAAAGAAATTATCTGACAGCGGCACGGGCGAGATGACGCCCGCTCTGGTTCGGGATGCCAAATTTTTCCAGGTTTGCTGTCGTACCGACTGTTCTCTTTTCCTCATGCACTACTCACTTGAGCCCCAATTAAGGTAGGATAGCCTTTCAACCTGAATCCGGCGGTTGGACAAAGGTGGAGTGTGCGGCTTTTAGAGTGCAGGGCAAGGCGCAGTGGGCACGATGGTCACAATGCCATTCCATTCCAAGGAGCAAGGAGTTGCAACGCAGCCATGTGCCGCAAAAATCGCGCAATCCGCCCTGTAGCGAACCCGCCATATCAAGTGAACGTCGAGTACCACGGAAAATCTTTGTGGATCATGGTTCCAAACTAAAAAAGAGCGGTCAACTGCCGGATTCAGATTCAACAGGATTCTTCCCTTACATGTCCGGACTCACATGAATTCTTCGGAGTTTCAGCAAAAAGCTTTCGTGCTGCTGCTAGTGGTTGTCTCCCTGGCATTTATCTGGATATTGCTGCCATTTTATGGCGCCGTATTCTGGGGCTCTGTTCTCGCCATCATATTCACCCCTTTTTATCGCCGTCTGCTGGCGATGATGAACCAGCGTAAAAATCTTGCAGCGCTCACCACCCTGCTGCTCTGCCTGATCATCGTCATACTCCCGTTTACCTTCATGGCGGCAGCGCTACTGCAGGAAGGGTTGATGGTTTATCAACGCATCCGCTCAGGAGAACTGAACTTTGGTGCCTATTTCCAACAGGTCGTGACGGCCTTGCCGCCCTGGATGAGCAGCTTCCTGGAAAATGTCGGGTTAAAGGATACATCCGAGTTAAAGGACATGCTGTCAAACGGCGCCTTGCAGGGAAGCCAGCTGATTGCAACCCAGGCGCTCAGTATCGGGCAGAACACATTTGAGTTCATCGTTAGTTTCGGCATCATGCTCTATCTGTTATTTTTCCTGCTGCGGGATGGAGCCGTTTTGTCCGTCCGCATCAAACACGCAATTCCGCTCAGCTTGGAACACAAGCGGCTTCTGCTCAGCAAATTCACCACTGTGGTGCGTGCAACGGTTAAAGGCAATGTTGCCGTGGCTGCGACGCAGGGCGCGCTGGGAGGATTGATCTTCTCGTTTCTGGGCATACAGGGAGCGCTGCTATGGGGATGCGTGATGGCTTTTCTTTCCCTGCTCCCCGCAGTGGGGGCGAGCCTCATCTGGGCTCCGGTAGCTATTTACTTCCTGTTCACGGGAGCGATCTGGCAGGGCCTGACCCTGACAGCCTTCGGCGTGCTCGTAATCGGATTGGTCGACAACCTCTTGCGGCCCCTGCTTGTCGGCAAGGATACCCAGTTGCCCGACTATGTTGTGCTCATCTCGACGCTGGGAGGGATGGTTCTTTTCGGTCTCAATGGTTTCGTTATCGGTCCCGTGATTGCAGCGCTTTTTATCGCTGCCTGGGATCTCTTTTCAGCAACCAGGGAGACGAACAAGGGCCAATGACAAGACTCGCCGTATTTACGCACCTTTTCCCTCGATCCCGGGTCTTTAAAATTTAAGTTTCATCCGCTGCCTGACCGCCCAAGCAAAAAGGCGAGCGCCAAAAAGCCACCGCGCCGCCACCGCCATTTTGGAATCGAGCGGCAGTGCCCGCCGTACTGGCGGGTTCGAGCTCGTCACGGCTCGCAATACCGCCTGCGCAATAATGGCAGGACCAGGGGATTGGGGTTCATTGGACAGAAGGTGGCGCAGTCCATTGAGAATTTCATGATAAACCGTGGGATGCGCAATAGTATCGAGCAGCTCCAGTTGCCTGGGAACAAACTCAGTCCTGATCAGGCCTGGCGCAATCAGCACCACATCGATGCCCTGGTTCATCACTTCTCCGCGCACTGCATCGGTCAGCGCCTCGATTGCATGCTTGGAAGCAGAGTACCAGCCAAAGCCGGGAGTTGTCATTTTTCCCATTGCAGAAGTCATGTTCACGATGCATCCCGATTTTCTTGCCCGCATATGCGGCAATACGGCTTGCATGAAGCGCGCATAGCCGAAAACGTTTACTTCGAATTGACGGTGCGCCGCTTCCATGGGCACGCACTCTATTGTTCCCAGTTGGCCAAAGCCGGCGTTATTCACGAGTATGTCGATTTTCCCCTTTGTGGATATGACATGGTCCACTGCCATCCGGATCGCCTCCCCATCAGTCACATCCAGCTGAATCGGCTCGATCTGGTCGCTGCGTATCTCTTCCAGCCGATGCAGGCGCCGTGCAATAGCAAATACGTAATAGCCATTCCGCGCAAGAAGCTCAGCCGTGGCTCTTCCTATGCCGCTTGACGCCCCGGTAACCAAGGCTATTTGCTGGATCATGCTCTTCTCCTTCCTCGTCTCTCTGACCGCGGCTAAATTTACTTTTCAGGCATAATGCGGGAAGATGCGATTTTTGGCGATATTCCCGACGCGATGCCAGCCGGTCAGCACACATCCAGCCATCCTCTGCTCTCCCGCGCACTCCCCTGACGTCGGCTTCGGATAAATATCCAGGATTCGGAATCCAGATAGCGATCGCACTCGCCAGGAGGACAAATGCAAACCGTATTGATCACGGGCTCAAACCGTGGAATTGGCCTGGAATTTTGTAAGCAGTATGCCGCCGATGGCTGGCAGGTCATTGCATGCAGCCGTTTTCCCGCACACTCCGACATGCTCAACGAACTGGCGGCCGCTCATCCCGGCCGGGTCAGAGTGCATGCGCTCGACGTAGGCAATCACGCCCAAATTGACCAATTGGCGCAGTCACTCCATGGCGAGTCCATCGATTTGCTCATAAATAATGCAGGTATTTATACGAAATCTCCTGCTGTCTTTCAGGGCAGCGATTATGAAGCCTGGATGCAGGCTTTCCGTATCAATACTCTGGCGCCCCTCAAGATGGCGCAAGTTTTTGCAGCACAAATAGCGAAAAGCAAAAAGAAAACCCTGGTGACGATCAGCAGCATGATGGGCAGTCTGGCCGACAATACCAGCGGTGGCAGCATCGTCTACCGGTCAAGCAAGGCGGCGGTAAACATGGTCGCGAAAACGCTCGCCATCGACCTGCAGCCGGCGGGTATCATATCGGTAATATTTCATCCTGGATGGGTAAAAACCGACATGGGCGGACCCAAGGCGCTGATCACCCCGACCGAAAGCGTGGCAGGGATGCGGAAAGTCATAAATGGACTCACTCCGGCCGATTCGGGAAAATTTCTCGCGTACGATGGCCGGATCGTACCATGGTAGCCTGGGGAAAGGCGGCGCACTCTCCCTCTCCCCTCCCCGGCCAGGTGCATCCACACGAACGTTGCTCGCCGCCCCGATGGAAAGGATACTGCAATACAGGTCGGTTTTGCCCCGATCGACCGGGGACGACCTACTCGATAATTACCGCCGTCCCGCTGGCAGAAACCATCAGCATACCGTTTTCCTTACCCATTATTTCATAGTCGATATCGATGCCAATCACAGCATTGGCGCCCATATCGCGAGCCTGCTCCTCCAGTTCCTCAAGCGCAATCTTCCGCGCCCGTTGAAGCTCTTTCTCGTAGGTTCCCGAACGTCCGCCCACCAGATCCCGTATTCCGGCGAACATATCCTTGAACAGGTTGGCTCCCAGAATAGCCTCGCCAGCTATGACGCCGCAATACCTGGTGATCCGTTTTCCTTCCACGCTCGGCGTTGTCGTAAGCAACATGAATTCTCCTTTGTTTCGTCAATCCGACGATTGTTCCTGATAGTGATAGTGATGTGAAAGAATAACAGCAAGACAATGAGACAATGCATTTATCTGCAGGGTTGCGGTTCCTTCGATCGCTCCCGCGGATTGGACTGGCTTGCCGCGGCAAGCCAGCGCAGGCTACGATGCCCCTCCTTTGGGGAGTCTCTTGCGCGGCTTCTTCAGGAATCGCCTGCCTTGTCCCGTTTCGCGGGTTTTAAACTGGTCCGCCGTCGCGGCAGCAGACTTGCGGTACACGCTTCGCTCCGGCGCAGCAGTCCGGTTTGCAGGTGTAAGGGCGATCTCAAGCTCATTGATCTCATCCCAGTCGGTTTCGGTCCTTTGTCTCTCCGGAATCCCAAGAAGCTCCTGCAAACGCCGGCGAGAAGAATCAGGTGGTGGTTTTTCCATGATATATTAACACTTCACTGATAATTATTATCATTTATAATACAGCCTTCGATTCATCAGAAGGCAATCAGAAGGCATATGGCCGCAGTGCCGGAGGTAGAAAAAATGGCGAGACTCTGTTTCAAGCATTATCTTATCTCAATGCTCTGCACGATCACCGTGCTTGCCACCGGCACGTCCCATGCCGAGGGGGTAGTCGTTTACTCGGCCCGGATCGAGCAACTCATCAAACCTATGTTTGATGCTTTCACGAAAGAGAGCGGCATAGGCGTCAAATTTGTCACTGACAAGGAAGGCCCATTGCTGGCGCGCCTCAAAGCCGAAGGCAAAAATACGCCGGCGGACATGCTGATCACCGTGGATGCGGGTAATCTGTGGGAAGCCGCGCGAGAAGGGCTGTTGAAACCGGTGGAATCAAAAATACTCGAGTCCAATATTCCCGCCTATTTGCGTGATCCAGAGAATCAATGGTTTGGCTTGTCGGTACGTGCCCGTACCATTATTTATAATACGCGGCGAGTCAAACCGGGCGATCTTTCCACCTATGAAGCACTGGCGGATCCGAAATGGAAAGGCAGGCTATGCCTGCGCACTTCCAAGAAAGTATACAACCAGTCACTGGTGGCAATGATGATCGCGGAACTGGGTGAGGCCAAGACCGAGCAAATAATAAAAGGATGGGTAGCCAACCTTGCGACGGATCCGCTGTCGGACGAAACCAGGGCAATGGAATTCGTGGCGGCGGGAAAGTGCGACGTTACCATCGCCAATACTTACTATTATGGCCGGTTGATGCAAAAAAAACCTTCGTTGCCTTTGGCTATTTTTTGGCCTAACCAGGCTGGAAGCGGTGTTCATGTAAACATCTCGGGCGCGGGCATAACACGCTATGCTCATAATGCACCTGGCGCCCTCAAGCTGCTGGAATTTCTTTCGTCCGAAAAAGCCCAGAACCTGTTCGCTGATGTCAACCTGGAATATCCCGCCAATCCCGGGGTACCAGTCGACCCCGTGGTTGCGGCATGGGGCAGCTTCAAGCAGAATCCCATCAATGTCAAGAAAGCCGGTGAATTGCAGGCGGAAGCGGTAAAGCTGATGGATCGCGCCGGATATAAATAAGGTTCTCGAAGGGTGAAAGGCGAGACGTTCAATGGGGCGACTGGCGATACAGCCGCGCAGAACACGCTTTTTGAGCAATCGCCCTCCAGACACCGCGCATTTCCCGGCTGGCGCTTCGTCCCGTTCCTGGTAGCCGCCCTGGTTCTTGTCCCCGTCGGCACCGTCATCTCTTCCCTGTTTACGCCTTCCGGCGAGATCTGGCAACACCTGGTCGAAACAACATTGCCCGGCCTGCTGGTGAATACATTCTGGCTGATTCTCGGCGTGGCCTCGGGCACGGCAGTGATCGGGGTAAGCCTGGCCTGGTTTACTGCGGTATGCGAATTCCCCGGGAGGAAATTCTTTTCCTGGGCGCTGCTGCTGCCGCTCGCCATTCCCGCCTACGTCACCGCATTCGTCGCGCTAGGTCTCTTTGACTATACCGGCCCGGTGCAAACAGGATTGCGCGAATGGCTGGATTCCGACGTATCCTGGTTTCCCGATATACGTGGCAGGGCAAGCGTCATCATCGTCATGATCCTGGCTTTTTACCCCTATGTATACCTGCTTGCCCGCAATGCCTTTCTCACTCAAGGGAGGCGAACGCTGGAAGCAGCCCAATCCCTGGGCTTCAATCGCACCCAGGGGTTTTTCAAGCTGGCGCTGCCGATGGGACGCCCATGGATCGTGGGGGGTGTCATGCTGGTGGTGATGGAAACACTTGCCGATTTCGGAACGGTATCCGTTTTCAACTACGATACCTTCACCACCGCCATCTATAAGGCCTGGTACGCCCTGTTTTCATTGCCTGCGGCTTCCCAGCTTGCATCATTGCTGATCATGATCGTGTTTGCGGCCATGGTTCTGGAACAGCAATTCCGCTCTCGCATGCGCTACGCGGAAAACCGGCAAAGTGCGCGGGCTGCTCGCGTTCCGCTCACGGGCTGGCACGTATGGCTGGTTGGCTGCTTTGCCTCGGCCGTCCTTTTTTTTGCTTTCGTGCTGCCGGTAACGCAATTAGTCATTTGGGCGGCAAGCGTCTTCGCCCAGGATTTCAACCAGCGTTATCTCGAGTTTCTCTGGCATTCCCTCCTGCTTTCCTCCTTTGCCGCGCTGCTCACCTGTTCAGTGACCCTGCTTGTGGTCTATGCCGCGCGCCGCTACCCCGATCCGCTTACTCGCACGGCGGTGCGGATCTCCACGATCGGTTACGCATTGCCCGGCGCGGTGCTGGCGGTAGGCATATTTATTCCGATCGCCTGGCTCGATAACTGGACAAGCGCAATGACTTTGCGGTTGTTCAATATTGAAACAGGGCTAATAATACAAGGCACCCTCTTCACTATGCTGATTGCATATATGACGCGCTTCCTGGCGGTGAGCCACAGCCCGATCGAGAGCGCCATGCAGCGCATAACCAGAAGCATCGATGAGGCTGCTACCAGCCTTGGGCTGAATGGTTGGGCCATGCTCAGACGCATACACTTGCCCATGCTGAAGGGAGGAATCTACACTGCAGCCGCGCTGGTGTTCGTCGATGTAATGAAAGAGATGCCTATTACATTGATGACCCGCCCGTTCGGCTGGGATACGCTGGCGGTACGCATCTTCGAAATGACGTCGGAGGGCGTCTGGGAGCAGGCTGCGCTCCCCGCCGTGGCGCTCGTGCTGGCTGGCTTGGTTCCGATAGTATTGTTCGTCCGGCAAACTGAAAGATGAATCGGTGAAGCCTACAGTCTATAAACCTAAATCCGGCGGTTGACCGCTCATTTCGAGCTTAGAGCTATGATCCACAAAGACTTTTCGCGGTACCCAAGGTTCACCCGCGTGGTGAGTTCGCTACGGGGCAGATTGTGCAATTTTTGCGGCACATGGCTGCGTTGCAACTCCTTGCAATGGAATGGCCATTGCGCGTCGCAGCACCTTGCCCTGCACCCTAAAAACCGCACACTCCACCCCGTCCAACTGCCGGATTAAGGATGAATGCTCTGCTTGAGCTCAAAAATATTCGGCATGCCTATGGAAAACAGCCGGTAGTAAAAGATTTATCGCTGACCCTGGCCAAGGGCGATATCGGCTGCCTGCTGGGGCCGAGCGGCTGCGGCAAAACCACGGTGCTGCGCTGTATTGCCGGGTTCGAATCCATTTCGGCAGGGGAAATCCTGCTCAACGGAAAGGAGGTAAGCAACGCACGATTCTCCATGCCTCCGGAACAGCGTCATATCGGGATGGTATTTCAGGATTATGCGTTGTTTCCTCATCTCACGGTTGCCGCCAATATCGGTTTTGGCCTGCACAGGATGCAAAAAGCCGAGAAGGCGGCCCGTGTTGCCGAATTGCTGCGAATCGTAGGGCTGGCGGACTCCTCAGCCAGATTTCCCCATGAACTCTCCGGCGGGCAGCAGCAGCGTGTAGCGCTCGCCCGTGCGCTGGCTCCTCGTCCCGATCTGTTGCTGCTGGACGAGCCTTTTTCCAATCTGGATGTGAGCTTGCGTGAACGCTTGAGCCTGGAAATTCGCGATATCCTCAAGAGTCAGAATGCTACCGCTATCCTGGTGACACACGACCAGGATGAGGCATTCGCCATTGCCGACGAGATCGGGGTGATGCATCACGGCGAAATTCAGCAGTACGACATCGCTTATAATCTTTACCATAGGCCGGCCAATCGTTTCGTAGCCAACTTTATCGGCAGGGGTGTATTTCTTTCCGGCACGGTACTCGACTCGCATCATGTGGAAATCGAGCTTGGCACTCTAACGGGAGAGGTTCCGCACCAGTGTGGGCACAGTTGCCGCGTATGCAGCCCCGGCCATTCGGTAGCCGTGCTGGTGCGTCCCGACGACATCGTCCATGACGACGGCAGTCCCATTCGGGCAACGGTGCTTCACAAGGCCTTTCGTGGCGCGGATATCCTGTATACCTTGCGCCTGCCCGGCGGAAGTACGGCACTGTCGCTGGTGCCCAGCCATCACAATCATGCCATAGGAGAGCAGATCGGCATCAGGCTCGAAGCCGATCATGTCGTCGCATTCAGTCAATCGGACGAACAGAAGTAGAACAGCAGTAGCTTAGGAACTTCTGAATATCGCCAAATCTACTGCTGAACACTGAAAATCCTGGCAGTGCGTATATGCTCGGCTAACTGTAATACCGACATTGCGTAGTGCACGCTGCGGTTGTAGCGCGTAATGACGTAGAAGTTATTGAAGCCCAGCCAATACTCATTGCCATCGGCGTTTTCAAGCTTGATCAGGGTGGCATGCCTTCCCAGGGGAAAACCTGTACGTGTGATGATTCCCAGTTTTCTCATCTCTTCCGCCGAGTATCCGGGCTTCTGGCCAGCGAAGAGCGCGGCCCGATATTTCTCACCATTGACGAGAGCAGGGAGCACGATCGCCTGCTCTGCCTCCCAGCCATAACTTTTGAGATAATTCGCCACGCTTCCGATTGCATCGGCCATGCTGCCCGTCAGATCTATCTTGCCGTCATGGTCAAAATCGACCGCATAGCGTCGGTAGCTGCTGGGCATGAATTGGGGAACGCCGATCGCTCCGGCATAAGAACCCTTGATATTCAAAAGATCCGCCAGGTCTGCCGAGCGTTCCCGTCCCAGCAGCAGGTAATGCTCCAGTTCGTCCCGAAAAAAACTCGCTCGCCTGGGATAGTCGAACGCGAGCGTCGCCAATGCGTCCAGCACGCGATGGCTGCCAGTCTGCACGCCATACATCGTTTCGACACCGATAATCGCGACGATGATCTCCTCTGGAACACCGAATTCCTTGCGCGCCTGCTCGAGGATCCCGCCATACCTGTTCCAGAATTCGATCCCACCGGAAATACGCTTTGAATTGATGAATGCGGGGCGGTATTCATACCATGGCCTTGAGGTAGCCGGCCGGGACATCACAGTGATAATGGATGGCTGAAACTGCACGGTGCTAAAGATATGGGCCAGGCTCGCCTGCTCGAAACCGTGGCGCGCCACCATTTCTCCAATAAAACTTTCCACTTCCGGGCGCAACTGCTCCGCCACGGCCAAAGCCGGTGCACCGCCAGCAGCAAGAAATACCGATGCATGCAATAAAAAGCGGATAGTCCGCCCCCATCTGGCGCCGCGATATGGCGGCAAATAATTTCTTGGTTTCATCAGGCTCCATCTACTGAATTACTGCTCGACCTTACGTCTTATCCTCGTCTACCATTCCCGCCAGCCTCTCAGCAAGGGAAAATACAAACCTCGCTTCACCGGCGCCCCATTCTCATTCCGCAGCAGGGTAGCATAACGATCGAGCTGGACACGGTAGCGAGCTTGCTCGCGATCGAGGAAACCTTCGATATCCGCGCCTTCATGGCTGCTCGTCTTATAGTCCACGACCCAGCACTGACCGTCCTCGTCCATAAACGTCCGATCGATGACGAGATCCATCCAGTTGCCATCGATGACGGTCGTCATGCGCAATTCATTGCGTGCATCCTTTTGCGGCCCGAGGAGCCATTGTCCCCGCGGATCGGTCACTGCCTGGACAAGCGCCGCAACCACGCGCTGGACAGCGGTCCCGCTATCGATTTCATTGACGCCGGCAGCCACAAGCTGGAACCTCAAGGTATCGCGCAAGCCTTGAATTCGCGCCGGACTCCAGCTTTCCACCCCTTCCTCTGCGATACGCTGCAGCCAGCGATGAACAATACTGCCGATGAGGCGCGCAGTCTCCCCCACCCAGGAATATTCGATTTCTCCTCCCGCCGATATAATATGATCCGGCGTCTTCCATCGAACAGGGGCCGGCGCGGATGGCAACACCCAGCCCGATACCAGGCGGCGGAACGACTGGTCGATAGGATATTCTCCTCTTTTACCATCCGCTTTTCCATCGACTATCAGCAAGTCATCGGTTTCCGGCGCCTTCAAAACCTCCAATCGCATGGCCGCTTCCCTATAATCCAGCTCAACTACTGGCCAGATCCTGCTCAACAATGTCTTCCTGTCCGGCGGCCTCAGTTCAAAACCACCCTGATTATCCCGATCTATATCAATGCTGCCCAGCAGATGCAGCCGCTCCCTGGCGCGTGTCGCGGCCACGTACAGCAGGCGCTGGTTCTCGAATCGCTCTTTCTCCCCATCCCGTTTTTCGAGCCAGGCATAAATGCGATCATCTTCCGCGCCTGTTTCCTGGATCGGCGCAAGCAGCAGCTCGTTGCCTTCGGTTTGCCCCGCTTCGAATTCGCGCGGGTACTCCATCCACATGAAAAGCTTCTTGTCGCCGTTGCGCGTAGCGCGTCCCAAGCCGGGCAGGATCACGTAATCAAACTCGAGACCCTTGGCTTTATGGATGGTCATTATCTGCAGCGTATCATCCGCCTGTGGATCGGGAAAAGCGTAAAGCCGGGAGAGTTCCTCTTCCAATTCGACTATTCGCGCGACACCGTCTGCATCTTCATGCATTTCGAGATGATCGAGAAAGACCTGTGCATCCTCCAGGTCAGCCGCGTTTTCGCAGCATGCCGGCCCCCCCAATGCAAGCCATGCCGCCTCAACCGTTGATCGCAAGGATAGTCGACAGCGACTGCGGATACACATTGCCAGTACCTTTCGCACGCGTTGCAGCCGGGCGGCACCATCGGCGGAAATCCGGCGCAACCGGTTGGCATCGTTCAGCAACTCCCACACGGTATGATTTCCCCGCTCGAAATTCATCCCGCCCGGCTCGCCAAAGCCCGGTTCCGGCATGTCGCCTTGCACGACTTCGATTCGTTCCGCCAGAAGGCCATGCATATCCGCCAGTGTAAGCCCGCACCAGGGTGCACGCAGCAACGCCAGCCAGGCCGACCGGTCTGCCAGGTGCGTCAAGGCACGGACCAGGGCCATCAGATCCTGCACTATCGGCCGGGAACCCAATCCATCGATTTCCATAGCGCTGTAGCGCATGCCGGCCTTCTTTAGCCGGGGCAGGATTTCACCGAGATGGCCGCGGTTGCGCACCAGGATGGCAACAGTGGCACAAGGGTTCTCACGCCGGGCCTGAGCGACGATGTCCACCACTTTTCCCGCCTCGCTCGCGTGATCATCGTTAAAGAACGGATGGATGCTCACGGCCGTTCCGCCAAGGAAGTCTCTCGTTGAAATCGATTTTTTATGGGAAACTGCACCAAGCGAAATATCTTCCTGCTGCGGCATCACCCGCGCGAAAGTATCGTTGACCCAATTCACGATCCCGCCCTGCGATCTGAAATTGCTTGAAAGGGAAATCGGGTGCAGGGCAACATTACCGATCCCCATGGCGCGGGCACGGAGGAACAATCCTACTTCCGCCTCGCGGAAACGATAGATGGACTGCATAGGATCACCGACCAGCAGCATGCTGCGGCCATCTTCCGGCTCCCACCCCGATGTAAGCCTGCTGACCAATTCGAACTGGCTGATGGAAGTGTCCTGGAACTCGTCGATCAATAAATGACGAAGACGATAGTCGAGCGCGAGCGCCAGGTCCGTGGGTGATTCCGGTTCCCCGAGAGCGCGCAGGGCACCTTGCGCGACTTCGATAAAATCCACCCTGCCGCTCGATTGAAACACGAGCTTGAGCTGGGCGACAGCATGCGGGAGTAACCGCATGATGGAGCCGAGCACTTCCCATTGGGTCTCCGTATACGTCGCAGGCGGCATGTGGCGGATTTCCTGTAGCGCGTGCCGAAGCGTGCCCGCACCATCTTGCGCGCCAATTCCAGAAACCAGCGCGCAAACCCTGTCTTTCCAGGATTTCCCCACCGCTTTTTCCACCTTGCCGCTACCCGGGGGGAATCCTTCCCGTGCCGCGTACTGTTTTCGCCATTCGCCGTCTTTCCGCAGAAGCAGTTCGACGATCGCTCGCCAGCACGGGATATCCTGTTCCTCGTCCCCAGGCAGGATTTTTACCCCATGTGACTGGAGTGACTGGAGCGATTGAAGTAACTGGAAATGATCCACTTCCCCGGAATGGGGGTCGCCCTTAGCCAAATTGCTCGCGGCATAGCGCATCACATCGATCAGTTCAGCCCGCATGCCCTGGGGGAAAAGTTCGCATAGGCCACGCACTTGTCCCACAACCGCGCGCCGCGTGCGCTTCAATGCCCCTTCCAGCTCTTCACGGTCCCTGCCATGAATATGGCGCAGCCAGTGGTCGCGTCGCGCCAGCATGCTTGCAAGCAATTTTTCGAGACGGGCGGCATCGTTGTCGAGATGCTCAAGCAGGCGCTCGATATCTTTTCCCACGTCGTGGCTGGTCTCGACCATGCGGATGGCGGCGGAGGCCGCCTCGAAGTATAAATCCGAGGCATCCTCGACACTCTGAGGCGAGGGACCCAAGTTCGACAATAACGGCATCTGCCTCGTCAGCGATACGCACAATGAATCGAATGTCTGGATTCGAAGCCGTGCAGGATTCTCCAGGACATTCCAGCCGGCCTGGGCGTCTCTTCTCAAGGCGGCGCCGGCGAGCTCACGGGTAAGCTTTTCATGTTCGGTTTCCGGGCTCGGGCCGCCGCACGATTCATGCGCCTGGACAAGCGCCCTCGTGATCCGCTCGCGCATTTCCGCGGCCGCCTTCCGCGTAAACGTAATGGCAACGATCTCTTCCGGTTCATCGACGAAGGCGAGCAAAGTGAGGTAACGCTGAATCAGAAGGCCGGTCTTGCCCGAACCGGCAGGCGCCTGAACAATGAAGGAATGCCTGGTATCGAGCGCGCGGCGACGTTCCGGCATATCGGATGGATCCGGTATAGCGGTCGCTGCGATATCCGGTGGGATAAACGAAACCCTGCTCATTCTCCGCCTTCTCCACCTTCGATAAGGAAGGCCTCCGTATACCCATAGCGCTCATCGATGCGGCAGAAAGACCGTAAGCCACAGTTGCTGCAAGTCTGCCGGTTTTTCTTCGGATCCACCCGCGCGTCACCATTCGCAAATCCAGTCGCGATACGAGCAAGATCAGCCTTCCAGGTGGCTACGAGCTGTTCCCATGGTCCATGCTGACGAGCGAAATTGGGTTCTGAAAACGCCGGCACCCCTGGCAGCAAGTCGTTGTCGCGCGCAAACCCCAGGAATCGCGCCGTGCCTGCCTTGATCTGTGCAAACGCAACCGCGGCGGCGTCCGGCTCGGCACCCAGGAGATACAAGGGCAGTTGCGGTTCATCCGGGCGTTCGCCGAGCATGGCGCCCGCAGATGGTGCACCGGTTTTATAATCGATAATGATGCGGCGGCCATCGCCCACCTCGTCCACCCGATCCAGCCGCGTCGTCAATACCAGCCCGGCAATTTCGATGTTCCGCTTGTCTTCCACTGCCGCAACGCGGAAATCGCCGCGTTTCCTGTCCTCGTCGAGCCACGCTCGCGCCAGTCTGGTCAGCCGTCGCTGCTCGATTTCCGCGAAGCGCCCCGAAAGAGTGGCTGGCCGGTATTCGCGCAGGCGGGCGACTGCACTTTCCGCAGCATCGGCAAGCACCGCTTCGAGATCCTGCTCATTGATCGTGTCGAGCGCGCGTCTGGTCTTCAGGCAGCTCCACACTTGAGCGAGTACATGGTGAGCCAATATCCCGCGTTCCGCCGCCGAGAGGCCGGTGCCTGGCGTTTCGATGCTTTCCGCGCGGAACCGGTGGATGGCAAGAGCCCGGAATGGACAGGCCGCATGGTCTTTTATTACCGCAGCGCCGCCGTGGATTCCGCTGGCGGCGAGCCGGCCGAGCGCCGGAGCCTTGTCGTCTTCCACGCGTTCCAGTTGACGGGCATCATGGATCAGGTCCCGGTGGCTGGCGTAAGCGGGCAATACAGGGCCGCGGACAGCAATGCCGGCGATCAGGGGACTGGGAGCAAGCGTCGCGGATTCCTGTGTATTGCCGCGCTCGGGATGGCTGAGAATAATTTCATCTGCGGCGCAAAGCCAGCCATGGGTGAGCCGGCGTGCTAACTCGAGCGAGGCGGCGGGGGAGCCCTGTGGCAAGTTCGAGGAGCGCTGCAGCTCGATCGGTAAAAACGGATTGGAATGCGATTGTGCCGGCCATGCCTGGTCCGACAACCCCATCACCCACAGGTGATCGAAGCTCATCCCCGCGGCTTCCAGCACTCCCAGGATCTGAATTGGGACTTCGGGGGTTTCCGGCTGAAACAAGGTTTCGGCCGCCATCCGGCGCAGGCGCGATAGCGCTGCGTGATATCCCGCTCGCGGCCACACGGCATCAAGAACCGAAAAATCCGCAACGATCTCCTGCCATTTTTTCAGTGCCTGAAACTCGGTGGAATCCAGTTGCCGTTCACCGGGAAAACCGGCTGCGCAAAGCGCATCCGTCATTGCACTGGCCAATGCAGACGGAGGATGCCGGGCAGCCGACCATGCCCTTTTGAATTGGACAAGAGTCGATAATGACTGCAGCAGCAGCGGACAGACGATATCGCCCCCTTTGCGCTCCCGCTCTATGGAAGCGAGCAGTTGTTCCACGGTGATGGCAGGGTCGCTATGCTTGCGCAAGCGCGCGTCGAGCCGCGCACGGTCCGTCATTTCCGTCTCGCCGCCCCTGATGAAGGGGGAACGCAACAGGATGCTCGCCTGTTCGAATGACACTTCCATCGCACCCAGTTCGAGCACGAGGAAAGCAGCGCGTACGATGGGGAAGGAGGTGAGGGGCATGCCAAGCGAGATGTTAAAAGGCGAAACGGCTCTGGCTGCCCCCGGCAGCGATTGCTGCACATCCGGCTGCATCAGGGAGCCAAATACACGCTTGACAACATCGAGACGGCTGGAAAGCTCCGGAACGACGATACCTATTCGGGCGGAGCCGTTCGCCTCGATGCGCGCCCGCGCCCAGGCAGCTGCAAGGCTAATTTCGTCTTCATGATCCGCGCAGGTCACGCGGCTCACATTGACGCTTTGCGGTTCGCGCTGCAGAGGCTCGGCTGCCATGACTTCGCAACCCGATTCCTTGAGCGTGCGCAGAAATGATGCCTGCTGGGGCGTAAGGATATCAAAGCCATAATAGACGAGGCGCTTCGGCTTCCTGGTTTCGGGCTGCAAGCATAGCTCCGACGCCAGATCGGATAAGCGCCCGCGATCTGTCCGCCGCATACGCTGCGTGGTCTTTTCGAAAAGGCCCGCCCAATCCAGGAATGCCCTCCCATCTTCGTTCAGCGGAAAACTCCGGAGTTGCGGAACAAGCTGCCAGGCGTGCGCCAGCATCCATGCTTCGCGAACGAGCTGTGCGGTTTCGGGAATGGAAAACAAGGCCGCGCCCGCTGCGGAATGATGGATGATGTCTTCCCATAAGACATTCTCCTGCGCAGGGGTAAGAAGCATGGGCAGTTCCGGCACTTGCCCGGAATAAAGCGCTTCCTGGTAAAGACGCTCGATGAATGCGGAAATCGGCAGGATATCCGCGGCTTCCCAGGCAGCAGCGCCGCGAGAGGCCCGGGTCTGGTTGAAATTGCGCTTGAGCTCCGCCGCGAGCCTTCGGTTAGGAGTGACTACAGTGACGCTGGCCGTGAGGCCAGCGGCGAGATCGGGGAAAAGATCGTTGAAATGAAGACCGGGGAAATTCGAAATAGAGGACATGCGGTTGCAAACCGCTGCGGATCAGCGTTCGAGCTTGTCCAGTTTCTCAGTTACATTCGCCCATTCGTCGGCATCGGCCAAGGCATCTTTCTTCTCGATGATGGGCTTCCAGACTTTGGATAGCTCAGCGTTAAGCGCTGTGAAATGCTGCTGATGAACTGGCACGTCATCCTCGGCAAAAATTGCTTCCACCGGGCACTCCGCCACGCATAAAGTGCAATCGATGCACTCATCCGGATCGATCACCAGAAAATTAGGTCCCTCGCGAAAGCAGTCCACTGGGCAAACGTCTACGCAATCAGTGTATTTGCATTTGATACAGCTTTCAGTTACCACATAACTCATTTCGGGTCCTTGCTTGGCTCTTTGAGAATTCGCGATTTTACCAGAAATCTCGTACGTATCGCCACAACTGTACAGCCTGCTCCTCACCCTGCTCCGCACCATCCTCGGGCAAAAAAACAACCGCGGCTAAACCGCAGCGGTGGAGGATTGCAGCGGTCATGGATACCTAAACCCCGCAAAAAAACGAACGGACGCCCAAGTCTCGCCACGTTTACTGTGAGGGCGGGGATTCGCGCAATCCTGTCCGCTGGACGGATTCCCGCTGCGATGCTTCAACCTAAATCCGGCGGTTGGACAGGGTGGAGTGTGCGGTTTTTGAAGTGCAGGGCAAGGTGCTGCGACGCGCAATGGCCATTCTCATTGCAAGGAGTTGCAACGCTGCCATGTGCCGCAAAAATCGCGCAATCCGCTTTGTAGCGAACTCAACATAACAGTGAACCTCGAGTACCGCGGAAAGTCTTTTTGGATCATGGCTCTAAGCTAAGAAAAGAGCGGTCAACTGCCGGATTTAGGTTCAATACCCGTGCCGTCTGGGTTTCCCGCATCCGGATCGTCATTGCCGTGCCTGGTTCCCGGCCTGATCTCCATGCTGATCACCAGTTCCCCCGTGGCCACCGGCCATTCCAGGGTGATGACCACCCCCTGCATGATCTTTTCGAATCCTCCTTCCGATTGGGACACGGAATGGTACGGCTGGGCGCGCAATCCAACTGGAGCAGAAGTCTTTAACACGATCCCGCCAGGCAGCGCATCATCATCCAGAATGATATCGGTCAAACCTGGCAGTTCGAGGTAATGGCCAAACCCGCCAGGAATCTCGCCCTGATAAATGTAGCGTCCGCCCCAGCCATCGGAGCTCGGCATGGCAACATTGATTTCCGTCCCGAACATGCCCTCTTTTTCACCCGCAAAAACGTACGAGACCGTCAAGCGCGCGTCTGAAAGCCGGATTCTTTTGTCCACGTGAAGCGCCAGCACACCCGCCGCGAAATGCGCGCCCTGGTCGGTGTCCCGCAATTGATAATTGACGAACTGGCCTTTGAAGCAATCGATAAACATTCCACGGGGATGATCGTCGACTTCCATATCGCTGGCACTGATTTCATGCTTCAGGCCCGCTCTGTCATGGGCTGATGCGATACCGCCCGAGCCCGCGCCCCCAGAGCCGTATTCGCCCTGCTGAATTTTCCGGTAATAGTGCTCGGCCTGGCGCCGCAAGGTATCGCCGAAATTATGATTCAGCAGATAAGAATCGAGCTCACAGATACTTCCGGTTCCATCCAGCTTCAAAATGGCCTGGATCACTCCGTTCTGAAGATACAGTTCCTCGATCCCATCGAGGTCGGTATCCTCCAGGAAATGCGAGGGGCGCGGGACGCGAACATCCAGCATGCCTTCCAGCTCCACCATTGCCTTGTATACCCCTCGCCGCAGATGCGGCAAATACAAACCTCCGAACAAACCGTGCCAATACGCATCATTGGCTTGTGACTCATAAAGTTTTTGTGTCATTGCAGCGGTGCGTTGCGGCTCGGGCAGCGTCCCCAGGCGCGCCGATAAGCCCAGCATTCGTTTGTGCATCCAATTGGATTCCGGATAGCGCGAGAAAAAATTCTTCCAGATCCCGCCACGCAAAAACGCCTTGCGGCTCTCATACCACCCCGAGACCCTGGCCTGATGCACCAGGTCCGCATAGGCGTTGGCGACACTCGCAGGCAATGTCCATTCGTTCATCTCGATATACGAAGTCGCGGGCAAATAAACGATTCCGCGTGTTTTCGTGGCGGCATGGTAATCGCGATAATGCTGCGTGCGGATTCGTGGCGACGACAATACTCGCTGGATAAAATCGTCTAGCCAGGCTTTTTCGTATACCCACTGATACGTTTCGGGCCAAATGCCAAATTTTTCGATATCGTCAAAATATATCGCAGCGCTGCCGGCGTGATCATGGCTGTTTTCCGCCAGGGCCTCGATATAGGCCACTACTTCATGAGCCGGAGAAAATGGCAATCTATAACGCAACGCCTCCGAAATCGGAAATAAGTCGAGCTTGCGCCCATCCTCCTCGGTAGTGAAGTAGCCTTGCAGTTCCACGGTGCTCTTGCCGGCACAAAGAAAATGATAGTCGTCCACGATCACGTAGCGAATATCGCAATCCACCAATGCCGGGACCACCGATGTCTCCCAGACCCGCTCCGTCAGCCAGGCGCCGCGGGGACGCTGCTCCAGCTTCAGCTCCAGTTTGTCCGAAAAAGTCTGAATTTGCCCTATGCGATCGCGATTGGGAATTGCCGCGAGCACCGGCTCGGTGTCGCCCGCGCCAAACAGTTCAACCTGCCCGCGTAATACCATTTTGTGCAGCAAGTCCATATCCGCAGGGTAATGCCCGATCAGATAGTCCAACAGCCAACCGGAAATATGCATTGCAAAGCAAAAATCGGGGTAGCGATGAAGCACTTGCAGAAACGGCCGGTAACAGCGGGCGTGTGCATCCGCCAATACTTCAGGAAAATTGCCGACCGGTTGGTGAGCATGAACACCGAAGAGCAGACTGACCGGGGAAGCCATCGAGTTACCTCCAGAGCAATGCCGAGGGAAAGCATCTACCCGGGCCTGCGAAATCTTGCGGGCAAGGGATATCGAAACGCAATCCGCCACCATCGCCCGCCGTCACGGGAACGCGGGCATGGCTGGTCATGGGATGAAACACATCGGCTGGCGCCATAAACGGTGCTGCTGGCTGGAATATTTTGCTGGAATCAAGGCCAGCCTTGTATTTCACGGCAACGGGCACTTTCGCCTTCCCGCAACGAGGAAATCACTGAACAAATCCTCGCTGAAGCGAGACGCGGCACATCCATCCACGCCTTGCGCGAGAAGATCCGCTTTCGCATGTTCCGGGCGAAAAGATCGGCTGCTGCATCACGAACGGCGCTGAATGAAAGCGCGCCGGGCATCTCTCATGCGGGTCTCAGGATGCGCGCCGCATTGTGCCGCCCGCTTCCGGCACCGCACCCCCGTGGCTGTGGCTGATAGGCTCCAGCAAGGTTACCGGCACCGGCAACTTCAGCAAAGTATAAAGGTTGGCCAGATTGTCGCGAAACAGCTTGTCGAAACTCGCCACGACGTGGGGTGAATTATAATCGCCGAGCCACCAGAACCAGTCGGAGCTTTCGCAGGAAGCCAGTTGGCGTTCCGCCTTCGTTCTCTCCTCCTCGGTCAGGCGTCCGCTCTGGATGACGAGATCATAACTGCGCTTCGCCGCGCACAGCAGATCCCACGCGCGATTCTTGTCGCGGTCGCCGATCCAGGTGGAAAATGTCCCATAGACCCAGCTACCCGCAGCCAGAACCGGCAGGGTCGCGGCGTCGCCCTGCTTCATCGAAGCAATATAGCCGTGATAGGTGGTGGTCCGGATCGCGCCATGATTTTCAAGGATTTCGTAGAGATCATTAAGAAAATAATATCCGTTGTACGGATAATATTCCCACGCATTTTCCCCATCGAGGATGACGCTGACAATGGAATTTTCTCCGGGTGGAATGCTTCGCCCGATGTCTTCCAGGGAATGCACCAGATGCTCGGCGGCATCCCGCCCAAACCATTTTGCATACTCGAAGCCAATCATGTCCGATAGCTTCTCGTCGCGGAAAAAACAGAGAACGTTTTCCGCTCTTCCCTCCACCCGATAAGGACGGTAGAGGTAGCGGCTCCGTTCCGGGTAGCCTTCCGGATAGGAATGATGCAGGCTATTGGCGAGCACACCTTCCCCACTGGCGCACCAACCACCGTTGTGCTCCGCTATGATATCCAGCAACTGTCCGGATACTGCCCCTTCCGCCGGCCAGACTCCCGCAGGCGTGATGCCAAAACGCTTTTCATGGCTTTTGATGGCCGAAGCCAGCTGAATGCCCACGCGGCCGCGGCCGCCAGGGTATGCTTCCTCCATCGGCAAGCTCAAGTCCGGCATGCTGTCGCGGGCGGAATTGAAATCGATCAGAAGAGGCGCAAGCGGATGATAATGCGGCGTGGTGGAAAGCTCTATCTGCCCGGCTTCGGCAAGCTTGCGGTAGCGTGGAATCAATCCTGTCATCAGTTCCGCGATCAGGTTGAATAAATGCATGCGGTCCGAATAGGTGAAACCGCCACCTTGGGTCATCAGCCTGACCACTGCTTCGTTGCTCCTGCGCACGCTCTCCCCGGTCCATGCCAGGTTATACCACACCAGCAGATCCGCCAGATACTGGCCGGAAAGATAAGCCAGCTCCGCCTCGCCTCTTCCGCGCAATGTCTCGTGCATATCGTGCAGCCGCTTGTATGCGGGATACGGTTGCATCATCGTTACGTGGTTGCTGCGAAAGCAGCTGTCGAATATGCGCAGGCGATCGCTTGCGGAAATCCGGTCCAGATCTGGCGTGGCCAATAAGCGCAGAAGCGGATCCCGCATTTCTCCATTGGCGAATTGCGCAGCGTAGTCTTCGATCTGGTCCAGCAATACGGGCACAAAATTCACTACCGCTTTCATGCGAGGATGCGCTTCCAGATGCGCCACCATGTCGGTGTAATCCTTGATGGCGTGGAGATATACCCACGGAAGGGTAAATTCGCCGGTTTCGTAATTGCGATAATCCGGCTGATGCATGTGCCACAGCAGAACCAGATTCAATGATTGCGTTTCCATGTAAGCCTGATCAGAACCTATCGCATTCCCCAATACCTGCAATTGAATCGCCGAAATTCCCTGGGACCCGAATTATACAGCCGCCATCCCGTTCGCTGCCATCCCTGGCGCCTTTCCGGCTATCTCACAAAATGGGTTTTTTGCCCCAGCATTTCGGGAGTAATGAGTGTCACACCGGTTTCCGTAACATGGAATCTCTGCCGGTCTTCGTGCGGATCAAACCCGGCCACCATTCCCGGAGGAATCATGCAGTTCTTGTCCACCACCACCCGCCTCAACCGGACATGGCGTCCGATATCCACGTTGGGCAATATGACCGAATCTTCGATGCTGCTGTAGCTGCGCACCTGGACGTTGGAAAACAGCAAGGAACGGCGCACCGATGAGCCACTGATAATGCAGCCGCCGGAAACCATGGAATCCAGCGCCTGGCCCCGGCGGTCATTGTCGTCGAAAACGAATTTGGCAGGAGGCAATTGCTCCTGATGCGTCCATATCGGCCACTCCTCATCATACAGGTTCAGATCCGGGGTGATATGCGTCAGATCGAGATTGGCTTCCCAGTAGGCGTCGATCGTTCCCACGTCGCGCCAGTACGGCATACCGGAAGCCATGTTGACGCAACTATCGAAGAATCGATGAGCGTATACGCGATGACGGGGAAACAGATAAGGAATCAGGTCCTTGCCAAAATCATGCGATGAATCTCCTTCATCATGGTCGCGGATCAACTGGTCGAAAAGAAACGACGTATTGAATACATAAATGCCCATGCTCGCCAGCGCTTTCGTTGGCTGGCCCGGCACGGGGGTGGGATGGGATGGTTTTTCGGCAAAATCGGTGACACGCCAGTTCTGGTCTATGCTGAGGATGCCAAAGGAGCGCGACTCTTCCAGGGGAATCTCGACGCATGCGACCGTCATGTCCGCCGATTTTTCGACGTGGTCGGCCAGCAGCTTTCGATAATCCATCTTGTAAACATGGTCCCCACCCAGGATCAGAACGTATTCCGGGTTATGCCGCCGAAGGATATCGATATTCTGATACACCGCATCGGCAGTCCCCTGGTACCAGGTTTCCTCTATCCGCTGCTGCGCTGGCAGCAGTTCGACGAACTCCTGAAAGCGGCCGTCAAGAAAGCCCCAGCCATGCTGGATATGGCTGATCAAGCTTTGCGCCTTGTACTGCGTGGCCACGCCTATCCGGCGAACGCCGGAATTGACGCAGTTGGAAAGGGGAAAATCGATAATCCGGAATTTGCCGCCAAACGGCACAGCCGGTTTGGCCCGCCAGTCCGTAAGCTGCCGCAGGCGGCTGCCTCGCCCCCCGGCCAGTATGAGCGCCACGGTATTGCGCGTGATATGGCTGTGAAAACGTAAATCAACCTCGTGAGTCATAAGATGTCCGCTCTCGAAAAATTCGACTTCGGCCGTCTTTCGTTTCGGCCCGCTTCCGTTCTGCCTGCCGCCATCGCCGCCTCGTCCTTGCATAATTTGATCCCAATTCAACGCCAAGCGCAAGTTATAATTCCCGCCATGCGAGCACTTTTCAGGAGACATCATGCCGGGTAGCGACAGTTTGCTGACGGACGCACTGTTGGCGGCGCGGCTGCACGATCCTTTTTCCTACCTCGGCCCCCGCAGGGAAAGAGATTCCAGCCTGATCCGCGTGTTCTATCCCGACGCAATCAATGTATGGGTGAATATTCGAGGGAATTTCGAGGGGATGTCCAGGGTGCATCCCGACGGAATTTTTGAATGGCGGGGCGCCGCCCTTCCGCCGGTTCCGTATCTTTTGCGCATCGAAAGCAGCGATCCGCTTTTCAAGGGGCAATTGTATGAAACCTATGACCCCTACGCTTTTCCGCTCCAGATTTCGGACCACGACCTGTATCTGTTCAATGAAGGCCGCCTGCGGCGCGCTTATGACACCCTGGGCTCCCATCCTCTTGAAATCAAAGGTGTCTCGGGCGTGCTTTTCGCGGTATGGGCGCCCAACGCGGAGCGGGTCAGCGTGGTTGGAAACTTCAATCGCTGGGATGGGCGGGTGCACCCCATGTTCGTTCATGGGACTAGCGGAGTATGGGAGCTGTTCATCCCTTCCGTTTCGCCGGATTCGCTTTATAAATATGAAATCCGTAATCGTGACAGCGGAGAGATCCTGCTGAAAACCGATCCATATGCCACTCGGTATGAACTGCGTCCGGCCAATGCCGCCCTCATATCCGTCCCTTCCGGAACGATCTGGGGGGATGCCGAGTGGATGGCAAACCGTGCATCATGGGATTGGCTGCACGCGCCGCTCAATATTTACGAGCTGCATGCAGGCTCCTGGAAACGGCATGCCGATGGGAAATTTTACAATTATCGCGAGCTTGCCTGTCACCTTATCCCCTATGTGCGCGAAATGGGTTTTACCCATATCGAGCTGCTACCAATTTCGGAGCACCCGCTTGATGAGTCCTGGGGCTACCAAACCACTGGTTACTTTGCGCCGACTTCCCGATACGGCTCCCCGGAAGATCTGAAATTTCTGGTCGATGCCTGCCATCAAGCCAACATCGGACTCATTCTCGACTGGGTCCCCGCGCATTTTCCGAAAGATTACTTTGCGCTTTCCCGATTCGATGGGACCGCGCTGTATGAGCATGAAGACCCTCGCCTCGGAGTCCACCTGGACTGGGGGACATATATTTTCAATTTCGGGCGCAATGAAGTGAAATCATTTCTGCTGTCCAGCGCGCACTACTGGCTGTCTGAATTTCATTTCGATGGATTACGCGTCGACGCGGTCGCGTCCATGCTTTATCTGGACTACTCGCGCGATCAGGGGAGTTGGCTGCCCAACCGGTATGGAGGAAGGGAAAACCTGGAAGCGATAGATTTTCTGCGGGAATTGAACATCATGGTGCATGAGGAATTCCCGGGCGCCCTGACGCTCGCGGAAGAATCAACCGCCTGGCCTGCGGTATCCCGTCCCACCTATCTGGGTGGCTTGGGCTTTTCGATGAAGTGGAATATGGGCTGGATGAACGATACGCTCTTCTATATGAAAAAAAACCCCATTCATCGTCACTTTCATCATGACCAACTCACCTTTGGCCAGCTTTATGCTTATACGGAAAATTTTATCCTGCCGCTGTCGCACGATGAAGTCGTGCATGGCAAGGGGTCGCTGCTGGGAAAAATGCCCGGCGACACCTGGCAGCAGTTCGCCAACGTGCGTCTGTTGCTAACCTATCAGATGACCTACCCCGGCAAGAAGCTCAATTTCATGGGCAACGAATTTGCGCAGGGCCGCGAATGGGATTCCGCGAGGGAACTGGATTGGAAACTGCTCGAATATGAGCAGCATCGCGGGATAAAAACCGCGTTGCGTGACCTGAACCGGCTATACCGCCATGTACCTGCTCTGCATCAGATGGATTTTGTAGCCGAAGGTTTCTCCTGGGTGGATTGCCATGATGCCGACAATTCGGTCATCAGCTATCTCCGCTATTCCCGAAGCGGCTCTTTTCTTCTCATCGTACTCAATTTTACGCCGGTGCCCCGTCTCGGCTATCGCATCGGAGTGCCGGAAGGCGGAAATTACCTGGAGATATTCAACAGCGATTCTTCTCATTATAGCGGCGCCAACCTGGGCAACATGGGCCTGATCGCCTCCACGGGCAAGCCCTGGATGGGGTGGCCGGACTCTCTTGTCATTACGCTGCCCCCGCTGGCCGGAATCGTTCTATCACTTGAAAGGACGGGGGACGTTATGGTATTAAGGACTCCTGAATAAGGGTTTCATGAAATACGCTGCCGGTAGAATCAGGCTGATTGCAGGAGCACGGCATCCGTTGCAGGAAAAAACATGTGGCGAAAATATCCGGAAATCTCGGCACCATTTCCTGCCATGATTCCGCCATCCTTGAGCTGCCAAATGCAAGTCCGGCGAGCCCTGCGAGTCCGCTGAATCTGCTGAATATGAAGGGCTCAAGGGGCCTGCCTCGTGCTGCTGCAGGTTGAGCCCTTTCCGATCCCGATAACAGACGCAGAAAAACTGGCGGGCACTCAGGGAATCCCCCGCAGCAGTGCAATCATTCACACCGCCTGTGGTCGAGTGCTGTACCTGTTCTTGAACCTGAATCAAGATCATTCCAAAGCCTGCAAAGTGCGGCTATTCGCCTGGAATGCCATGTGATAATGACTGCACCTGGCCGGCAAGGTCCATCGAGGATCGGTGGAATTTATGGGGGATGAGCTACAGGGCCTGGAGCAGACGGATATAACGACATACATTCTTTTCAGCCATGCAGTCTTCTTCCACCCTTCGCATTCTATTTGTCACCCCTGAAATTTATCCCTTGAGCAAAACGGGAGGTCTGGGAGATGTGAGCGCGGCACTCCCGGCGGCGCTGCGCGAAATGAAGGTGGATGTACGCGTGCTTATCCCGGGATATTCGCAAGTACTGAAAAAACTCAGATATAAACGCAAGGTAGCGGATTTTCCTGAACATGCGCCCTTTCCGGCATCGGCATTGTTGTCGGCAAAACTGCCCGCCGGACCATCCGCGAACATTCCGGTATTCATCATCGATTGCCCGCCGCTTTATAACCGGGGAGGAGGTCCTTATGTGGATGAGGCCGGGCATGACTGGAGCGACAATTCCCTGCGGTTCGGCTTGTTGTCCAGGATCGGCGCCATTCTGGCGAGCGACGCGAGCCCCCTCCCCTGGTATCCGGATGTCATACATTGCAATGACTGGCAAAGCGGCCTCGCGCCGGCATACCTCCATTTTCATAAGGGAAAAAAAGCAGCGTCTCTCATGGAAATCCATAATCTCGCCTTCCAGGGCGTTTTTTCTCCAGAGACAGCAGGGCAATTGGGCCTGCCCCCTGCCAGTTTCAGCATGAACGGGGTGGAATATTATGGCGGAATGTCGTTTATGAAAGCGGGGCTTTATTATGCCGACCGTATTGCTACCGTAAGCCCGACCTACGCAAAAGAAATCCAGGCCGCCCCGCTGGGTTTCGGGATGGAAGGCCTGTTGGCTGCCCGCGCGCAGCATCTCAGCGGCATTCTCAATGGAATCCCGGTCACGGAGTGGGATTCATCCACCGATCCTCATCTTGTACAGAATTACAGCCCGGACGATCTCGCCCCGAAAGTTGCCAACAAGCGCGCCCTGCAACAGGCGATGGGATTGGCCGTCGACCGGCAGGTTCTGCTGTTCGGCGCCGTCAGTCGGATCACGTATCAGAAAGGTTGCGACCTGTTATTGGAAATAGCCAGGCAACTAGTGGATATTCCGGCGCAACTGGTCATTTTAGGCACCGGTGAAGCGGTGCTTGAAAAGGAGCTGGCCGCTCTGGCCAACCATCATCCAGGGAAAATCGCGGTCAGAATTGGATTTGACGAAAAGCTGACGCACCTGATCGAAGCTGGGGCAGACAGTTTTCTCATGCCGTCCCGCTTCGAGCCCTGCGGGCTGAATCAAATGTATAGCCAGCGTTACGGAACGCCCCCGGTGGTCCACGGCACTGGAGGACTGCTCGACACCGTGGTCGACTGCACGCCCCACACGCTCGCCGACGGGAGCGCCAGCGGCTTTGTGTTTCACGACATGACTGCCGAAAGTTTTGCCGGTACGCTCAGCCGCGTTGCTGCCGCCTACGATAATAAGCGGATCTGGCGACAACTGCAAAAGAATGGAATGCTGAAGGATTTCAGTTGGCGCTCCAGCGCCAGTTCCTACCGTAAACTCTATCTGTCCCTGCTGTCCTGATTTCCAGCTTCATTTTCCGTCTTCATGCGATGATCGCTGGAACCATGCGAATTAGAGCCACACCGTCATTCCCATCTCGAAAGGATGCGTCAAGAGGGGGTGGTAAGGGTAGGCACGTATGTAATACTCCAGCTTCCCGCAGAGGCCCGGAGTCAGATCGAGCGCGAACATATCTTCTCCCGCTTCCTGTACCCCGGTGAATTCGAACTCGAAGTGTTCGAATTCGTGCAGCTTTGTTTTTTTGAACTGGCGGCAAATCAGCAGCTCCACTGTGACGTCCTCGGGCCTGAGGCCATTCAGCTTCAACGCAACGTCGAAATGCAGGGTGTGGCCAAAATTGATGCGCTTATGGGGAGTGTCGATGCGGCGAATCCCCACCCCGGTCCAAACCTTTCTGATGAAGTTCTTCCACGCGGCGATGTTTCTTGCCTCACGGAAATCATTCTCCGCGTAACGCTTGCCCTGTTTGATTGCCGGGAAATAGAACTTGCTGGTGTATTCACCTACCATGCGGGCTGCGTTATAGCGCGGCAAAAGAGACATCATGGAGTTTTTTGCCATTTTTACCCATCCTGGCGAATAGCCAAACTTCTCGCGGCTATAATAGAGCGGAATTACGTCGTCCTGTAAGGTTTCATAGAAATCCCTGCTTTCCTCGCTATCGCGCAGGCTCGCGGACATGTTTTCGGGTCCCGGCTTGATGGCCCAGCCATTCTTGCCATCGTAACCCTCCCCCCACCAGCCATCGAGCACGCTAAGGTTGATGGTTCCGTTGATACCGGCTTTCATGCCCGAAGTTCCACTTGCTTCAAGCGGATAGACCGGACTGTTGAGCCATACATCCACTCCTGCGACCAGACGGCGCGCCAGACGCAGATCATAACCCTCGAGCAGCAGGAGCCTTCCCTCGAAGTCCGGAAGTTGTGCTACCTGACTCACCCGCCTGATCAAATCCTGCCCCGGCACATCAGCGGGATGCGCCTTGCCGGCAAAAATCAGCAAAACCGGACGATCCTGATCCAGCACGATCTTGCGCAACCAGTCCAGATCCTCGAACAGCAATGCAGCGCGCTTATAGGTGGCGAAGCGGCGGGCAAAACCGAGCGTCAGAATATTGGGGTTGATGGGATCGGTCAATCGGAGCAGGCGATCGAGATGCGCTTCCGAACCGTGATTTCGGGCATTTTGCCGGGAAAGGCGGGCGCGTATTCCATAGAGCATCTGGGATTTCAGGGTTTGCCGCACGCTCCAGAACAGATGATCGGGTATGGTATCCAGACGCGACCAGTACGCCGTATTGCTGATATTGTTGCGCCATTCGTAACCGAGATAACGATCAAACAAATCGGACCATTCCTGCGCAAGAAAGGTCGATACATGCACGCCGTTCGTTATGTAGTCCACCGGATTCTCCTCCGGTTCGATCTGAGGCCACAGTTCCCGGCAGATACGCGCCGACACGTTCCCGTGTATCTTGCTCACGCCGTTATGAAAACGGGAACCGTTGATCGCAAGCGCAGTCATGTTGAAATCGTGACTGCCTGGCACGCGGCCGAGCGCAACCAGTTGCTCGCGCGTGATTTTCATGTCACGGCAAAAACTTTCGAAATAGGTAAAAATCATGTCATCGCTGAAATGATCGTGCCCTGCGGGAACCGCCGTATGCGTGGTAAATACGGTATTCGCCGCCACCGCCTCCAATGCGCTATCAAAATCCAGTCCCCGCCGAACCAGATTTCGCATGCGTTCAAGCATCATGAAGGCTGCATGGCCTTCGTTGATATGCCATATCGCCGGATTTATTCCCAGTTCCCGCAAGGCACGAGCGCCGCCGACGCCGAGTATGATTTCCTGTTCTATGCGCATGATCCTGTCACCGCCGTAGAGCTGGTGGGTGATGTCGCGATCATCGAACGAATTTTCCGGGAGGTCGGTATCGAGCAGGTAAAGGACCACATGGCCTATTTTTGCTTCCCATACTTTCACCATTACGTTGCGATGCGGCAATTCCACTTCGACGCAAACTGCCGAACCGTCGGCCCGCAACACGGGCGCGACAGGCAAATCTTCGATATCGGAATCAGTATAAGTAACTTGCTGATTCCCAAGGTTATCGATGGTCTGGGAGAAATATCCCTGATGGTACAGCAGCCCAACACCGACTAACGGCAGGCGCAGATCGCTTGCCGCCTTGCAATGGTCGCCGGCAAGGATTCCCAGTCCACCCGAATAAATTGGGAAACTTTCATGAAAGCCGAATTCGAAGCAGAAGTATGCGATTCGATCGGTGGATTCGAGCGTCTCCCCCGGATCATGCCGGACGGGAGCGGAATGATAGAAATCGTAGGCGGATAATACGCTGTTGTAGCTCGCCAGGAATACGGGGTCTTCAGCCGCTTTCAGCAGCAACGATTCATCGATTCGTTTGAGAAAAGCTTTGGGGTTATGGCCGACCGCTCCCCATAAACCGGGATGAAGGCGTGAAAATAGCGAACGCGTGGAACGATCCCAGCTGTACCAGAGATCGTTCGCCAGCTCTTCCAGCCGCGCCAGACGTTCAGGTATTTTGGGATTGACGACGAGAGTGTATGCGGTTCCTGAGGCCATGCGCAGTTCCTCGCGGGAGAAGTAAATTATGACGATCGGGCGGGAGTGGCAATGTTGCCATCCACGCTTTGAATAAAGTGCTCGCGGTAATATTTCATCTCCGCTATGGAGTCATGAATATCCGCCAGCGCCTCATGCTTGCATTGCTTGGTCAAACCCGGGAGGATTTCCGGCCTCCAGCGCTTCGCCAGTTCCTTCAGGGTGCTGACGTCCAGGTTGCGGTAATGGAAGTAGGCTTCGAGCCGTGGCATCCAGCGCGCCAGAAACCGGCGGTCCTGGCAGATCGAGTTGCCGCACATGGGAGAGATCGCTGGAGGAACATGCTGCTGCAAAAATGCGATCATGCGGTCTTCCACCTCGGCTTCGTCCAGCCTGGATGCCTTGACTCTATCGATCAACCCGGATTTGCCATGGGTCGACTTATTCCAGCTGTCCATGCCATCCAGCACCGAATCAGGCTGAGATACCACCAATACCGGCGCTTCCGCCAATACGTTCAATTGGCTGTCTGTCACCACCAGCGCTACCTCGATGATACGGTCGCTATCGGGACTCAACCCGCTCATTTCCATATCGATCCATATGAGGTTATTATTGTCTTGTGCCATAATTAAAAATGTCTACTGAATTTTTGACAGGCAATTGTGTCATATCCGGAGGTAGTACGTCACTTCTCCATCCCTGAGTCCCTCAATCCCGAGGAATGATCGACCCCTTACATTTATGCCTGTTTTTATATCCCTGTTCCTCCTCGCCGTAATGCTTACCTTCCTTACCAGGATATGGCTGGCGAGGCGCCACATCCGCCACGTGGCCACCCATCGCGGACGCGTGCCGGATGACTTTTCTTCGCAAATCAGTCTTGAGTCCCACCAGAAAGCGGCAGACTATACCTGCGCGAAAACGCGGCTGGAATATGTTTCCGTTTGTCTGGAGACAGCAGTCTTGCTGATACTGACCCTGGGCGGCGGCTTGAATGCATTGGCCGGCTTCTGGATGGGCTGGTCAAGCCATTCTATTTTGAACGGGGCGATGCTGATTGCGAGCACTGCGCTGTTGATGACCGTGGTCGGGCTTCCCTTGAGCTATTATCGTATTTTTGTCGTGGAGCGGCGATTCGGTTTCAACAACATGACGCCCTCCATGTTCCTCGCTGATCTTTCGAAACGGACCGTACTAAGCCTGTTTCTCGGCATACCGCTGCTATTGGGCGTCCTTTTTCTGATGGAACAGATGGGCACGAACTGGTGGTTCTACGTCTGGCTCGCATGGATGGCCTTCAATCTCGTGATTCTGGCCGTTTACCCAGCGTGGATAGCGCCGATATTCAACAAGTTTACGCCTCTCGAAGATGCATCGCTTAAAACGCGGATCGAGCAATTGATGCAGAAATGCGGATTCAGGTCCAGCGGGCTATTTGTAATGGACGGCTCGCGCCGCAGCAGCCATGGGAATGCTTATTTTACCGGTTTTGGCAAGACCAAGCGCATCGTTTTTTTCGATACCCTGATAGCGCACCTGGATGAATCCGAGATCGAGGCGGTGCTAGCTCATGAATTGGGGCATTTCAAGCGTCATCACGTAATCAAGCGCATCGTATGGACCTTCTTCATGAGCCTGGTATTTCTCTGGATTCTAGGATACCTCATGCAACAGGAATGGTTCTACCGTGAACTGGGCGTGACCGTAGCCTCGGTACCTTCGACCGCGGTTGCACTGCTGCTATTCTTCCTGGTGATGCCTGCATTCACTTTTCTGTTCCAGCCACTGGCAAGCCTGTACTCCCGCACGCATGAATTCGAAGCGGATCAATATGCCGCCGACAATTCTTCTGCCGAAGATCTCACACGGGCCCTGATCAAGCTCTACAAGGATAACGCGGCGACACTGACGCCTGATCCGCTGCATTCGGCGTTTTATGATTCTCATCCGCCAGCGGCAATAAGGATAGGCCGCCTCCAGGGCTTGGTACGGGATCAAATTGCGTATAAAGCAAGGAGCCAGTTGCCTATATAATAACTGACAACCAACACGATGCGGGAGGGGATTATGGAGACAGTGGTAGACGATTTGACAGCCCGGCGGTGCAAGCCCTGCGAAGGGGCGATGCCTCCGCTTTCATCCACCGAGGTTGCCGAACTGATGCAGCAGCTTGAGGGATGGGAGTTTCTGGATAACGTCATCCGGAAGGATTATCAATTCAAAAATTATTATCAGACCATGGCCTTCGTGAATGCGATTGCCTGGATTTCACATCGCGAGGACCACCATCCCGATCTGACCGTAGGTTATAACAGGTGTCGCGTGGAGTATACGACCCACGCAATAAGCGGCCTGTCGGAAAATGATTTTATCTGCGCAGCGAAGATCGATACCATATTCGCGATTTGAAGCCTGCCAGCGGCTTGGCTACTGCGCTTTCGGGCGAAATCGTCGCCGCGTTCGGCAGGCATTTTCTGGTGAATGCGGCAAATGGCTCTCTTTATTCCTGTGTCATGCGGGGGAAACGAAGCGGCGGGGCGTGCGGCGACCATGTGGAAATTCGGCCCACTACATCCACGCAGGGTGTCATAGAAACCATACTTCCCAGGAGCACCTCGCTATATCGTAGCGACCCCTATCGGCAAAAACTCATCGCCGCGAATATCACCCAGATGGTCATTGTGGTGGCGGCAATTCCCAGTTTTAGCGAAGAACTGGTAAACCGTTGTCTTGCGGCGGCTGAAAATCAACATATCCGCACGCTGATCGCATTGAACAAAAGCGATCTGGCGGAACCCACCCGTACCGCTTCCGAGTCGCTTGCCCTCTATGGAAGCCTGGGCTATCCCGTGGTGCAACTCAGCGCCAAAATCGATGCGTCCGTCCTGCTACCCCATCTGCAGGGACATCTTAGCGTTCTCGTGGGCCAGTCAGGCATGGGCAAGTCGACCATCATCAATGGGCTGATTCCAGCGGCAAACCGGGCTACCGGAGGTATTTCTGCCGCACTCGACTCAGGCCGCCACACGACCACCCATGCGCGTCTTTATGCGCTTGATGGGGATACGCGGCTCATAGACTCTCCCGGATTGCAGGAATTCGGACTAAACCATATCTGTTCGGCGGAGCTCGCTTGGGAATTCGTCGAGTTCCGGCGTTATCTTGGTCAGTGCAAGTTCAGTAATTGCCGCCACACGGGAGAGCCAGCCTGCGCAATAGCGCAAGCCGCAAACGAAGGCAGGATCGATCCGCGCCGCCTTGCTTTTTATCAGAAGCTGGTCTCGCCACCTGGGACCTCGCTCTGATCGCCCGCCGATTCAGCTTCAGGTTCAACGTAGACCCGGCAGTTGGCTGCTCGTTTCCAGTCCAGAGCCATAATCCACTAAGACTTTCCGCACTACCCGACGTTCGCCTGTATTCCGAAAGGAAGATGCGACCCCGTAGCGGGATACCTGCGCCCCAACAAACCTGTGGTGCGATCGAAGCATCCCCTCCGCTGCCCGATCCCCGCTCTGCGGGGCCCCTCGGGCCACGCTCCGGGGAGCCATGGCGTTGCGCTCCTTGGCATCGTAGTCCCGGCTACGACCTGCGTCGCGCGCCTTATGATCATCCCGATTTTACCAGCAACGCGCTCTGCGAGGATTTGTTCAGCGCTTCCCTGGATTCAATCATGAACGGAATCAACGGGAGAGGCCCACATGAAAAGAAAACGGCGCCTGCAAGGGCGCCGTTTTTCATTGATATCGAGCCTGCCTGAATAAATGCGTCATGCTTCATTCACTGCCAGTTGCCGGGTGTCAGCGTCCTGATTGAAACTGGCCAGCGGCAGATCTCCGAAAAGCAGAGCTTCCCTTTCAGATCTGCGGTTGGCGTTGCTGTCAGCTTGCGCTTCGAATGTCCGCAGCCATTCGATATACTCGGCCGGCAATCCATGTTCAATGGCGCCGGCGATGACAAATGCCTTGTACCATTGATAGGGCCGCAGAATCGGCTCCCTGTAGCTTCCAACATAGGTCATGGCGGTATAGGTGCCTTTCGCGGTCACAACCTGGACGTTCGCCTCGCCATATCCGAGACCCAGCCCTTCTGCCCGATCCAGATTTTCCCTGTCCTTCGCATTGATACGATAAAGTACGCCATACGCGCGGTTGCTCGAATTGTTAGTCATTTCCACATCGCATTTACCGGAACCATCGCGACTGACCTTGCCGAACGTAAAGCGCCGCCCTTGCACGAAACCGATATCCACGGCTACAGCTGAGGGTGCAATGTTGGGAGATTGAATTCTGCGGGAGAACATGTTGGCGCCATAGGCGAAATACAAAAACGTTTGAGTGGATGTCTTTATCATGATAGTAGTCAACCAAATAAGTTAATGGGATATTTCTATTGCGCCCCGGTATCAACTATTACCTGCTTTAACGACACCAGAATAGGGGCACACCCTCACAGTTATCTGATGCCTCCTCTCTAACTATCTTCGTTGTTTCATCATTACTTCACACTTCCTTCACAATTATTATACATATTCTTTATATATTCACAAGTATTTTATAAGAACTTTATGTTTTCTTCACATTAGGCGGAAATTTTTTTGACCCCAATCAGTGGGGACGCACCAGCAGAATAGAGACTTCCACCGTATCCACCAATCTCCCGGCTACCGACCCGATTACCAGACGCTCAAGCCCGCGCCGGTCTTTTGTCCCTACCACGAGGAGATCCGCTCCCCACTCAACAATCGCGCCAGCGACTGCTGCCGCGATGCCATTCAGTCCATATTCGGCTTCCGCCTCCAGCAAGCGCGCCTCGACGGGGAGAATGGCAGATACTTCGTTTCTCGCGCGATCCAGAAGGCGTTGACCCTCCTGTTTTCCGTCTTCGGAATCCTCCTCGGCATCATCCTCCGCTACTGCATGAACGATGCACAGAGCAGCGCCGTTAGCGCGTGCAATGTGTGCAGCTTCCTGGAGGGCGAGAGGCGAGCTTGCATCATCCCCTACTGCCACCATGATTTTTTTGTACATATCGACTCCTATTCACCTGTTCATTATCACTGGTTACCAGGGGAAGCGCTCCTGGCACTTCCCGCTGTGCTTCCCACTCCATCTGCTTCCGGGCTTAATCAGCCCCACCGCCGGTGGAGAACTTTTCGAAATATTTCTTGATGATGACTTTGCTGGGAAGCTTTCCCGCTTGATGGAAAACCAGGTAATTGACTAAACCGTGCACCGCCAGGGCAACCAGCATGCCTTCGAAAATGCCTATCTTGAATACCAGCAGACCGGTTACCGTCGCCAGTATCAAGGCATACTGCCCATAGTGAGCGACATGCCACAGGCCCATGATCATCTTCCAGCCCGAGAATATCATGATTGCCGCCAGCGAGAATTTCGGCAGATACTCCAGATAATGGGTATTGAGCACAAAGAACAGGATAACGAGGCCGACTATCAGGTTGGAGAACTTGGTATAAGCTCCAGCCAGCTTGTTGGTCGTGCTTTTCGCCAGACCGTCGAGATTGGTCATGCCTCCGAAGAAGCTTGCACCCATATTGGAAATCCAGATCGCGAAGAGGCTATTATTGGTGTTGCATTTGCGCTTCAGAGGATCGATCTTCTCGATTGCGGCATTGCTCATCACCTGCTCGATCACGTCTATCGTCGCCAGCATGGCAGCAAACCCGACGATGTAAACCCAGGTCATGGCATCCTCGATATGAGGAATAGGCAGGGCAAGCTTGAGATCCACATCATCCACGTGCAGCATGGATACGGGAATGAATTGTGCCACGACTATGCTCGCTGCTATCAGCAGGAAATAAGGAATGGCAGGTTTCGTATCCTTGAACTTGGAGAACAGGTAGACAAACATCGCGAATCCGGCCACGGATATAAGCGCAATCTGGATGCGGGCCTCGTTCCAGAATACATCGGCCGTCTCCTGGTCGGCCGGAATCTCATAGGTGAAGGTCACGAATTTGAGCGCGATCTTCAAACCCACCCCTGCCAGCAAACCCTCGACGAGATAAACCGGCACCGCCTGCAAAATATAGCGTTGCCAGTTATATTTCCACACCACGGCCTGCATCGCGGCGGTAAGGAAGATCACGAATGCCATGTTCTCTATACCGAAGCTATGCACCCCCAATGCCAGCGCGGGGGCGAGGCCGGCGGCCACCCCGGGCACGCCGATATAATTTCCGGGTTTGAAAAAGGCATTGATCCAGCCGATGAAACAGGCAAAAACTACCGTAGCCAGCGCCACCTTGATGGGATACTCCGACATCATGGCGATACCTGTCGATAGCGGAATGGCCATTGCACCGCATATAATTCCCGCCTGTATGTCCCGAGCCAGGAATCTTGCCTGAAACCCCGCCGATCCGGATGGATCGATGCGTTCGGCACTTCCGCCGGCCTGGGGATCATTCGCCTGCGGAAGCGGCTTATCTGATGTATATGAGCTCATAATACCTATCCTTCCTTCCAAATTTTTAACCATAAAAAGAGTATCTGCCGTGAAGGATGAACCTGTACCCTGGCCGCTTCCTTCGCTTCCTGCCTCGATGTCAGGAGAAATTCCCAAGTCTTCATTTCACTCCGGGTGCCGTGAATGGCTCCACCAAATCTTGGCCAAGACCAGCCCTAACACCTTGAAGCCCTTTCCTTGCCAAATTTCGCCTGGAACGCCTTGCACCATCTGGATGGCATTAAAGACGGCGCTAACATAGCACCGCTGATGTGAAGAATATGTATAATACTTGTGAAGTTTTTGTGAAGTAATATCTACCAAACTTCACAAATGCAACTGACTCTCACGAGACTCTATTTAGTTTATCTTATAAATAGATTTCTATTCAATGTGTTATAGATATTAAAAGGATCTTATATCCAGTCTCTGGAAATATAATTATTTATATTTGTGAATTTTATGTGAGATATTTGGATTCCTGATTTTCTGGATAAAAGCTTGATGAATGATAGAGAATGGGAATGAAAAAGCTCCTTGAGATAAGCTGAAGACTATCGGATTGCTTTCCTTAAGGAACAGGTATGCCGAACGCATCGATCCGGCGTCGGCATCTATTTGCCTTGTTGCTTCCGACTGTCTGGAAGCAAATGACGGGGGAAAAGATGGCAGGGGAAAAAGGGGAATCCAGGACTGTTTACACCTGTTTCCCATGCCGGTGACGGATTCCGCCGCAATGAGATGCAAGCCACACGACTAACCCAGCAACCACCAGCTAAAGTTGCTGGGTTGAGGTTACGGACTGAAAGTCCGGATACGCTCGCCTGCACGATGCGTCCGATCGGGTTTCATTTGGAAATCATCGGTAGCAACTGTAACAATTGTGGCAACGGTAGGATGGGTGGAGTGAAACGCAACCCATCAAAAAATAGCTATCCAACACCAGGAAATGACGGGTTACGCGTTGTTCACCCATCCTGCCCAGGCTAAAGCCCCACTAAAACCGGTGGTGTTAAACCTTGGAATAGAAAATAAACTGGCAGGTGGCGACAGCGATGGATCGGGCGAAATTCCGTCCCATCTCTGGATTGCGCAGGAAGAAATGCGGACGCGAAACAGGGTTTGACAGATCTGGTTATTTTAGCTTGGTGGAGGAACTGAGCTCGGCCAAGGCGTTACGAAATACAGAGGGAGTATGGGCGATCAAGAAGCAATGATATGGGAATCCGGCATCTCCCTGCCCAGGGGTTTTCGCCCAAAACCCGGATATCTGGAATTGATCGCGGCTGACAGGATCACTACTATTTCTTTCGGCCCAGCCGTTCCCACGCCTGCATGACGGTTGCATCCGTCCTCGGATGTTGCGCCAGCTTTGACCATCCATGGCGGCGAAGCAACTGGTAAACAGTGGATGTCGATACCGACCGACCTACGGCGCGCTCCAGCTCGGCCTTCAGTTGAGGAATGGGAAGAACCCCGGTGTTCTGCGCCTGGGAAATAAAAGGAGCGAGGAACTGTACCTCCTCATCCAGGCTCATTCTTGCATGATTCCGCAGGCCTTTTTTGGTCTTGACCTGCTCCTGGCCGGTTTCGATTCTCTGGAATCGTGTCCGAAGCTTCCCTGTCCGGCTCTTGGACAATCCGATAATGGTTGCCGTCTGCTCCAGCGACAACCCAAACTCCAGCGGAAGGAGCAATGCTTGAGCTGCTCGTAGTGCATCAACCGTCTTGGCCGATGCGATTCTTTCTTTTGCCGCTTCCACAAATTCACGCCCCGTTGCA
Source organism: Nitrosospira sp. 56-18 (assembly GCA_001899235.1). Lineage (GTDB taxonomy): Bacteria > Pseudomonadota > Gammaproteobacteria > Burkholderiales > Nitrosomonadaceae > Nitrosospira. The sequence goes on along the minus strand of MKVR01000053.1, from coordinate 73,124 downwards.
GGTCTTGCCATTTTTATTGTTCAATCCAAAGTTGATCGATTAGCTTTGCCATTTCCATGTGCGTCCTGTCGCCCGGGCTCCCAAGGATATAAATCCAGAAGCTAAAACTCGGATTTCAAGGTTCGGCTTATGCGACCTTCTCTTTCGGGTTGCTGAGAAAATTAACATATCGGGTGTGAAGAAAACATTTTCTATCTGTGATGTATTTGGCAGGAGCTAAAAAAAATGGCGCAAGCTGGGGGGGGGCTTTCGTGGAAATCATTGGCCAATCTCCAATCCTTAGGTCAATTCAGCGAAATGCTGCAAAGAGGATCATGGATTTTTACCATATTCGCATACCATCCGGGATCAATTTTCCTTGTGCCGGAAGTTGCAAAAAATACCGTCTACTGGCAACAAACCTGATGACACCTTTCCTCCGAACCCCGTGGATATTGAACCCATATTCCCAGGGGACCGGAGGAAAGAAAGGTCCGTCAGTACGAAGCAGCGGGACCGATCACCCAATCGCAGTCGGAAACGAGGCACATCCCCCCCCATTCCTTGAGACGGGGCCTCAGGGCCGTTACAATCCTCTCGGCCTGCTGCTCTTCACACGCCAGGATTACAACAGCATTTTTTTCCTCCAGCGCGTAGTCATCGGGCAGTCGTTCGCCGCGCGACCCTAGCCCCCCTGCATGCTTGATGAATGTATACCCGCGAACACCGGCGGTCCTGCACAGTCCGAGCAAATCCCCAAGCGCCTCTTCGTCCACGACGATTTCGATTCGTTTCATTCTAATTAAAGTATCCGGTCTCATGATCATGGCTTCGCTCTTCTCTTAAAGTTATTCGGTAGGAACCTGAATCTTTCGAATGAAAGAAGCCCACTCGAAAGATTCAGGAAGTTAATATCATTCCATTATTAACCAACTCAGTTCTTGTTAACCTTGTCCCGCCAGATGCTGAGCGATGGCGTAATAGGTGGGGACGCCGATCACGATGTTGAAGGGGAAGGTCACGCCTAGCGATAGTGTGAGATAAAAGGATGGGTTCGCCTCCGGTATCGCAAGCCGCATGGCTGGTGGCACTGCGATATAGGAACAGCTTGCCGCAAGCACGGTCACCAGGGTTACGCCACCCACGGAGTATTGTAGATAGTAGTGGCCGACCAGCATGCCAAAAGTAGCGCCAATGATGGGCATCACGATGCCGAAGAGCACCAGGAAGACACCCACTGTCTTGAACTCCGAGATCCTTTTTCCGGCCTCCATGCCCATGTCGCACAGGAATATGCACAATGCGCCCATGAATATGCCTTCAAAGAATGGTTCGATTTTTTTGTAGCTCGGCTCCGAAACCACATAGCCGATTCCCATGGACAGAAACAGCAGCAGGATACTGCCATTGGTGAAGGCTTCCCTTATCAGGTGGCTGTACATTCCCTTTTCGCCCTTTTGCGCGCCGCCCATGATCTTGCGGGAATAACCGGCCAGGACGAGGCCGATCATGATCGCGGGGGACTCCATGATGGCAAGCATGATGACGGGATAAGCTTCGTAGGTCACGTTCATGCTGTTCAGCATTGCAACCGCCGTCATGTAAGTCCCCGCGGATACCGAGCCATAGTGCGCCGCGATTGCGGCGGAATTGAGCGGATCGATCTTTCCCACGCCTCGCAAAATAATATAAGCGATGATCGGCAGTCCTATCCCGAACCCGAAAGCCGCCAGAACTGCCGGCATGGCATCCCCGATCGGCGAATTGATGAACGCTCTGCCGCCGTGCAACCCGATACCGATCAGCAGATAGATGACGATCATCTTGTGCATGTCGGGGGGGAACTTCAGATCCGACTTGATGAGACACGCAAACATACCAAGGGCGAAGAAAAGAATCGCCGGTACGAGAAGACTAGACATTTAAAAAACTCCTCTTGATAATTATTAACTTGGTTGGATTATTCCGAACATCCGCCCTTTCCACCCACTCCCTTAAACCTCTTGAACTTCTTGGCCCCTTAAGACCCCCCGCTATGCACACCCTCGAGGCATTGGCTCGAATGTTCCGGAAGCCAACTGCTCGAAGGAGCATAATTCTTACCCTTCCGCAATTGCTGCGGAAATTCCAGGCATTGCACAATATTTGGCCACCACGATTGCCGCTCGGCCAATCGAACTACGCTTCCCTTCTTCCCAGAGATGGCAGGCTGGATATCTGTGCCTGTCGGATGGGAGAGAGGCCGTTTTATGTCTTTCAAATACAGGATAGTCATATGTCGCTCCAAAATTGGACTGGACTCCGGCATGGGAAATTGTGGCGCAAGGAACCAAAAAACCCGCTCGTCATGCAAAACCACTGACCGCCAGGACTCTTATTCTCATTCCTTTGCCTTTATTGCTCAACTCGAGTCGCTAGAATGCGATCTGTTTGAGTTAAATCCCCTTTCAATCCATCCCAGTATAATATTTCTTCTTAATTCATTGTATTTATGTATAAACCAATATTTCACCGGCTTATATATCGTTATAAAGGATCCGAATTCCGGTTGTAGCGAAATTAACATATCGAATGTGAAGAAAACATTTTCTATATGTGATGTATTTGTGAACGCACTAATAATCGCCGTATTTCGAAAAATAAATTTGCACTTCTTCATCAAATACCCCACACTAAAAGCGCAACATTAGTTCCTAGATAATATTCATAACAATTAAATAACAATTAAAACCAAAAACGCGAACAAGGGGGTTCACAACTAGAAAATGGGGATTTTGAGTGCAATTCTCTGGACCCCAGCGATAGGCGCTCTACTCATGGCGCTGATTGCCGGAAGGGATGCAGATGTAGCCCGCAATATAGGCAACCTTTTTGCCAGCATCGCCTTTCTTCTAAGTTGTTATCTGCTTGCAAGCTTCGACCCCCATAACGCGGGACTGCAGTTCGGCGAGTATTTCTCCATCAACCCCAAGGTTGGCAGCGCCTATGCACTGGGCGTCGACGGGCTGTCGCTGCCCATGGTGGCGCTCGCCACGCTGCTCACCTCCATTGCCCTCCTGGTGTCTTCCAGCATAACCAGCAGCGTCAAGGGCTATCACATCAGCATCCTCCTGACCGAATTCGGCATGCTGGGTGTGTTTCTCTCCCAGGACTGGTCGCTCTTCTACATCTTCTGGGAAATTACCCTGATTCCGATGTTTTTCCTGATCGACCGGTGGGGTGGAAAACGCCGTCAAACGGCGAGCCTCAACTTTGTGCTATACACGATGGGCGGTTCCATTTTCATGCTGGTCAGCCTGATCGCCGTATATCAGTATGTACCCGAGCATGTCTCCCTGATGAGCGCGATGAGCCATGTTTCGGAAAACATGCCCAAAGACCAGCAGATCTGGGCATTCCTCGGATTTCTGATCGGGTTCGGGGTCAAGATGCCGATCTTCCCCCTGCACGGATGGTTGCCCCTGGCTCACGTGGAAGCGCCCAGCCCGGTCAGTATCCTGCTATCGGGAATATTGCTGAAAATGGGTGCGTATGGCCTTATCAGAGTGGTAACCATATTGCCCGAAGCTGCCCAGACCCTGCAATCGATGCTGGTTTTTCTCGCACTGTTCGGGATGATTTACGGAGGCTTGCTCGCCTGGCGGCAAAGCGATCTCAAGGCGATGGTGGCTTATTCTTCGATCAGCCACATGGGCATAGTCCTGCTGGGGATATCGACGTTGAACGAGACCGGCTTTATCGGCGCGGTATTGCAGATGTCAGCTCACGGACTCATCGCGGGAGCACTATTCCTGGTGGTGGGCCTGCTGTATGACCGCACCCATACGCGTAATATCCAGGACTATAGTTCGCTGGTGCAGGTGATGCCGCGCTTTGCATTTTTCACCACCATCACGCTTCTGGCGGCGATGGGTATGCCCGGAACCGTTGGCGCGGTAGCGGAACTGCACGCCATGGTTGGTGGCTTCCAGCAGTGGGGGGGCCTGATGGTATTTTTCAGTCTTGCCATTCTGATCAGCACTGCCTACGCGATTCGCACCATTGGCCTGCTATTCACCGGTCCGGTCAAGCCGCAGATGAAGCAGATCGAAGATTTGCGGCCGCAGGAATCGCTGGCGCTGGGCATTCTGGTATCCGGTATCGTTTTGTTCGGACTTTTGCCGGCTTCACTGATTGATCTTTCAACGGCAACGCTTGCCGAAATGAACAATCTGGTGAGAGTACGGCTTCCGGGAGGGTAACGATGCAAGAAACGCATGTTGAAGCGAGCGGTGAAGTCGGCATACGCGAACGAATCAGGGCCGCCTTGAACCATCTGGACCATGTATTGCCGGGACAGGCGCCGATTCTCGACTTCGTCCACCATAATACGCTCCACGGTTTTCAGCATCTCCCGTTTCACGAAGCTTTGGCGGCTTTCGAGGCGCTAACGGGCATTTGCAGCTACCTTCCGGAAACACGCAGCCGGGAATTCTATCGGCAAGGCCGCATTACCGACAGCGACCTCTTTTACGCTCTTGCACGCAACTCCGGCCTCGAAGCAGACCAGATTGTCTGTAGCATGAAAGACAGAACCATAACGCGCAAGGAACTTTATCACATCGCGCTGCTATACGACTTGCAGCCATCGACCGTCAGCGAATTGAACTGGCAAATCGAAGAACTCGACGCCCTGGAGGCCATACAGGCCGATGTGCCCGATAGCGCCCGCAAGCGGCTTCTTTCCGGCAACACGCAACCATCCGATGCCCTGAGGCAGCTGTGGACCGCGATCCTGGAAAAGCTGGAACTGGAACACGCGGGATTGCATCCGGAAAATTTACTGGATTTGTCCGTGGAGCAAGCTGAAGCATGGCTGGAACATATCCGCAGCAGAACCAATAGCACGTCGGTGCACCAGGAAATGCGGCAGCGGGCTAGCAAGGCGCTGGATAATCTGCTTGAACAATTGGGCGACAGCCTCACCCTGCGGGGTTTTATCCTGGCCTTGACCGGAACCGATATCCTCGATTCCGTTCGACCTCAACTGATTCGCATTTGCGGCTCCTGCATGGATGAAGGAATCGCGGCGTGGCGCACACCCGAGCGCAGCCAGCTGGGGATCTATGCAGCCTGGCGCGCGCTGATTCAATATGACGTCAATCCTTTTCTGCATGATTTGCCCGATTGGCGGGAAATTCTGGCGGAATTGCCCGCGGATGCCGTGGATACGATCATCCTGCAATTGACTGAACTGGAAATTCCACAAAAAAAATGGGAAGGATACTTGCGTCGGCTGGCGCTGGAGATACCCGGATGGTCGGGTTTGATCAACTGGCGCCAGCATCATCCCAAGTATTTCGCGGAGGAAGACGCAAAACCCAATCTTGCCGATTATCTGGCAATCCGGCTCACGCTGGACCGGCTCTGGCTGAACCAGGTTTGCAGGGAGACCTGGAAGATCGAAGCAAAGGTGAGCAGTCTTGAGGCTTATTTTTATAAAAATCTTTCGGAATTCACAGTTCGCTACCAACTCTGCCAAGGCAAATTACCGGAATACCTGACCCAGCGGGCAGAATCGCTGACCATGCTCGCCGGATCGGAACGGCATGCGCGCGCCGACTGGCAGCAACTCGCGGACCTGATTCAGACCTGGCGGTTCAGCCCGCTGGCGGAGGAACAAGGACGTATCCATACCATTTATGGAAGCGGCTGGCGATCCTTCCGCTTATGTCAGCACCTTGGACTGAATGCGTCCGGCGTTGAGGAATTGAATGGGCGCGATCTGAAGAACATGCTGGCGGTGCTGGATGAATTTGACGTGACGGAGCGGGCCAAGATCTGGTTGCATGCCTATGAACGAAACTACCGCGACAGCATTTTTCAGGCAATGCGCGCCAACCATGGTCGGGGAACATGGCCGCAACGGGAAGTGCGCCCCGACTCGCAGATCGTTTTCTGCATCGACGACCGGGAAGAAGGATTCCGCCGCCATCTGGAAGAACTCAATCCGCGGATCGAAACGCTCGGAGCCGCAGGATTCTTTGGCGTACCGATGAACTATAAAGGCCTGGACGATACGAAAGTGACTCCGCTGTGCCCGATAGTCGTCACGCCAGCGCATGAAGTTCAGGAGATACCCAGGCCGAACAGCGAGGAAGCCATGCTCCAGCACAATGACGGCCGCCAGAGAAGCAGGCGGATCGGTAATCTGCTGCATCAGGGCTTGCGCCGCAATCTATTGCTCTCTTATCCGGTCATCGATGCCATCGCACCGGTCATGCTTGCCGGACTGCTCGCCAAATCCATAGTACCCAAACGCCAGCAAAAGCTAATTGAGAGTGTTCGCGGGCTTGTCGCGCCATCGGTAAACACTCAACTCATGTTCACATCGACGGATACGGTAACCGTTGCGACTCCCGATCGGCCCAAGCTGGGCTTTACCGATAAGGAGCAGGCGGACCGGGTGGCGGGCTTCCTGCGCAATGCCGGCCTGACCTATGGCTTCTCGCATTTGGTCGTGTTGATGGGTCATGGTTCCATCAGCCAGAACAATCCGCACCTTGCAGCCTATGACTGCGGCGCCTGCAGCGGACGCCATGGCGGGCCAAACGCGAGGCTGTTTGCCGCCATGGCCAATCGCCCGGAGATACGCAAGCTGGTGGCCGAACGCGGCATCGACATTCCGCAGGACACCTGGTTTATTGGAGCCGAGCATAACACATGCAATGAAGAAATCATCTGGTACGACCTGAATGATGTACCCGGGGAGCAGCGGGGGGAGCTGGCCAAACTGCAGGCCGAATTGCGGCATGCGCAGCACATGTCCGCGCACGAGCGCTGCCGCCGCCTGGCATCCGCCCCGCGCAGGCCTGCGCCGGCAACGGCACTAAAGCATATCGAAGAGCGTGCCACCGATTTTTCCCAGGCGAGGCCCGAGCTGGGGCATGCCACCAATGCATCGGCGGTGGTTGGGCGCAGATCGGTTACGCAGGGAGTATTCTTCGATCGCCGGGTCTTCCTGATCTCCTACGATCCGACGCAGGATCCGGAAGGCAAGGTCCTGGAAGGCATTTTGCTCGCAGTCGGCCCGGTGGGCGCCGGCATCAATCTCGAGTACTACTTCTCCACGGCCAATAATGAACGCCTCGGTTGCGGAACCAAGGTTCCGCATAATGTCGTGGGAATGTTCGCCGTCATGGAAGGCGCATCGAGCGATCTGCGCACTGGCCTGCCGCGACAGATGATAGAGATTCACGAGGCGATGCGGCTGCAGATTCTGGTTGAGGCAAAAACATCGATACTGGGGCAGATCTATGCCCGGCAAGCAAGCTTGCGTGAGCTGATCGCCGGGGAATGGATACTTCTTAGTGCGAAAGATCCGGATAGCGGAGAAATATCCGTCTTTGAGCCGGGAACAGGATTTGTCCCATGGACCGAAGACGCCATAACCCTGCCGGTCTGCGCCACATCACCGGAGTATTATTACGACAAGACTTTACCCCTGCCCCCCGCCCTGATCGGGCAACCGCCACGACTGGAGGCCTGATGCGATGGATGCGCTAGTCATTCTCATCCCATTGCTTCCCCTGATTGCCGGCGCGGTGATCGGTGTCGGCCATCTCTGGGGCGTGCTGGATGGCGAAGCCAGTGAACGAACCACGGCGGGCATCGCCACCTGGGCCATCTCTCTCTCCTGCGTGGCGGCGCTGGCGCTACTGGCCGGCAATTTCCTGGGATGGACTGCTGGTTCCTTTGAGGCTGGGCAGTGGCTGGACAGCGGCAGCCTCAACGTGCCGGTCAATTTTATTACCTCCGGTTTCAGCATGGTGCTGGCAACGCTGTTTGCGGTACTTTTGTTTGTCATCGTGCGGTTTTCGGTTAATTACCTGCACAGGGAAGCCGGCTTTCACCGTTTCTTTTTCTTGCTGAGCCTTTATGCTTCCGCAATGCTCCTGCTGGTGTTATCGGGCAATGCCGTGGGTACGTTCATAGGATGGGAAATTGCCGGGCTTTGCTCTTATCTGCTGATTGCTTATGCCTATGACAGGCCGGTGGCGGCGTACAATGCGACGCGCGTATTCATCACCGTGCGCGCGGGCGATATCGGGTTTATCCTCGGCATCGGCCTGAGTTATGCCTGGGCAAAAACGCTGGACTGGAATCAGCTCAATACATTCGCCGCACAGCTATCCGCCGGACAGGCAAGCGCGATTGCCCTTTGCTTCGCCATCGCGGCGTTTGCCAAATCCGCGCAGCTGCCGTTCGCCCCCTGGCTTGCCCGGGCAGCCGAAGGGCCTACCCCCTCCAGTGCCGGTTTTTACGGCGCGATAATGGTGCATTCCGGCGTTTATCTCGTTCTTCTGTTACAGCCGGTTTTTGAACGGGCGCCGCTCGTGATGGCACTGGTTGCGATCGTGGGATTGCTCACAGCCATATATGGTTTTGTCGTCGGACTGACCCAGATCGACGTCAAGAGCTCGCTGTTTTTTGCCACCTCCGGACAATTGGGCCTGATGTTCCTGGAATGCGGACTGGGCTTATGGGAACTGGCGAGCTGGCATTTGTGCGCCCATGCGGTGGTGCGGGGATATCAGGTGCTTTCGGCGCCATCGCTCATGCATTACATCCTGGGCAACCCAATCAGACCTGTTGGCCGTGAAATCGCGGGGATGCGCTGGCTGTATACGGCTTCGTTGCAGCGTTTCTGGATGGATCAGGTTACGGACTGGTTTCTGGTAAAGCCCGTTCGAAGGCTGTCTCATGATCTGGCCTATTTTGACGACCATGTCGTTGACCGCGCCATGGGAATTCCGCTTCCCTCCCTTCGTACGATATCGACCCTGGCCCAAATGGAGAAGCGCAAGATTGCCACGAAACAATCCCTGTATTCCACTTTGGGTGTCGCCAGCAGCCTCACGCTGGAAAAAAGACGAATGGCGCCGCAACCGGAGATCCAGGATAGCGATTTCGCGCGGGGGAGCGGATTTACCGGAGACCTCACCCGCCGGGTTACCGCTATCCTTTACTGGTTCGAAGACCGACTCGTCATACGCGGTATTGGCGAGGATATGATCGCTTACGGGCGCAGGCTCGGGCTCGCAGCCAACAAGATCGAACAGCTGCTGCTCAATCCCGGCTACCTTACTCTGTTTGTTCTGACCATATTGCTGGTCGCGCTATGAAACGCTGATGGAAACCAATATCGCATTCTGGCAGGAATCAGTGACATTTCCGTTGCTGACCACGCTCGTGCTCATTCCGATGGCGGCCATGGCCGCTATTCTCATCCTGCGTTCCACGTCTATTGCCGTCACGCTCGGCTTCGCCGCCACCCTGCTCGATTTATTCCTGAGCTTTTATATGTTGTCGCTGTTCGATCCGGAAAAAGCCGGAATCCAGTTCGCCGAGCAGGAGCGTTTTTTCGGCTTCACCTATTACAGCGTCGGGGTTGACGGCCTGAGTGTCCTGTTCATCCCTCTCACGACGATATTGGTCACGCTGGTTCTCGTATACAAGGCAACCACCCGCCGGACCTTCGACTGGAAATTCCTTGCCTGCCTCCTTGGCTACGAAGCCATCCTGATCGGCGCGTTTACGGCGCTGAATATCGCGCAGTTCTGGCTCTGGACCTTTCTGGAACTGGTGCCGGTGATTTTGCTCACGATCCACAGTGGCACAGGACATAAAAAACTATGGGTGATCGCCCACCTGCTGAAATATTGGGGCTGGGCGCTGCTGATGACACTGACTGGATTTCTGCTGCTGGGCTTCGGATTGCAGGATTCGGGGCATCCCGTGAGTTTCGACTGGTTGACACTGAAGCACAACAAAGCCTTTTTGCAGAACGGAACATTGATATTCATTCTTCTGTTTTTCGGCTTTGCCGTTCGCATTCCACTGTTTCCATTTCATGGCTGGCTGCCGATACTGGCTGAACAGAGCGCAGTAGCCAGTGTAATCGCCTTGGTCGTAGGCTTGAAACTGGGTATCTATGGGACAGCGCGTTTCATTCTGCCGGTAGTGACGGAAGCCGCCGAGCAATGGGCCGGGTTTGTGGTCTCACTGGGACTCATCACCATCTTTTACGGCGCGCTGCTCGCCCTGATGCAGATCAATGTGCGGCGGCTGCTCGCATTTTCTGTTATCAGCCACGCCGGAATGCTGGTCATCGGCCTTTTCTGTTTCAACGAACATGGGCTGAATGGCAGCATATTCCTCTCCCTGGCATGGGGCCTGGCATCGGCTGGCATGCTCTTTAGCGTCGGCCTGGTTTACGAGCGCACACGAACCGTATTTACTCCACGCCTGGGCGGACTTTTTGATACGAATATCGGCATTGCGCTGCTTTTTTTCATCGCTGCGCTAAGCACCATGGTCATGCCCGGAACACCCGGATTCGATGCGGCTCACCTGCTGATCGAAGGAACTATCGAGGAATACGGGTGGCTGCTCGCAATCGCTATTCTCGTAGGCAATGTCCTGGCGGCAGCCTTCCTTCTGCTGGCTTTCCAGCGGATATTCATGACGACCCCTAGACGCGCCTTTCAACCCCAGAAACCTCGTCAGTATCGGGTCAGGATGGAACCCGCCATTATTATTACCGTCTGCTCGCTGCTCATCGGGACCGGCTTCAATACGGCCCCATGGCTCAACTATATCGAAAGAGATCCGACCGGAATGAGCGCCTATTACCATAAACCCAAGAACGGCCCCCATAAGCCCGCAGCCGCACCGGACGCCAGGCATGATTGAAAATTTTCCGATACTGAGCCTGATCATTCTCCTGCCCCTGGCCGGCGGCATTGCGGTCGGCCTTATCCAGGACATCCATATCGCCAGACGGGTTGCGTTGGCGATCGCCGGCCTTGAACTCATCGTAACCCTGGTGGTGGTGAATTTATTTGATGCCGCGAACGGCAGCAGCTTCCAGCTGATTGAGCGGCACACATGGATACCCAGCCTCAATATATTGTTCCTGATCGGTGTCGATGGAATTTCAGTATTGTTCCTGCCGGCATCGGCGTTGCTGACGCTGGTTGCGGTTATCGCTTCGTGGAAATCCGTTCAGCACCTGACCCGTTTCCATTTTGCCCTTCTGCTCGCTATGGAGGGAGGCACCATGGGCGTGTTCGTTGCACTCGACATGATGCTGTTCTTTCTTTTCTGGGAATTGATACTGCCGCCTATTTTCTTTCTGATCGGATTGTGGGGAGCAGGTCCCGATCGCCGGGGCGCAGCGATGAAATATATGCTTTATATGCTGTTCAGCGGCGTGCCGCTGCTTTTTGCCCTTATCATGCTTGGGGTCAATCACGCCATGCAGACGGGCGGCAACGTTCCGCTGGATCTTTCCTTCAGCTTTCCCGTACTGTTGAATACGCCCATTTCTGAAGACCTGCAAAAAATCATTTTCCTGCTGTTGGTCACCGGTTTCGCGGTCAAAGCCCCGCTGGTGCCATTTCATACCTGGCTGCCTACCACTGCGGTAGAGGCCCCGTCACAGTTGACGGCGCTGCTGGTAGGCTTGAAATTGGGTGCTTTCGGCATGCTGCGCTTCGCCATGCCGCTGGCCCCGGACGCGTCAGCGAAATATGCCTGGGTATTGGGAATATTAGGAGCCATCACTTTCATCTACGCCGCCATGATCGCCCTGCGGCAGACCAATTTGCGCCGCGTGCTGGCTTACGCAAGTGTCAGCCATGTTGGCCTGGTGATAGTGGGCGTGGCGACACTCAATATGCAGGGCATACAAGGAGCAATTTTTCAACTGCTCAATTTCACGCTGATTGCCAGCTGCCTGATATTGATCGCGGGTCTCATACAGCATCGCCTTGGCAGCACCGAACTGATCCATCTGGGAGGTCTGGCAAAAATAATGCCGCGCCTGACGACATTTTTCTTTATTTTTGCCTTCGCCAGCATAGGCGTTCCGGGTACGAGCGGATTCCCGGCGGAACTACTGCTGATACTCGGCGCGCTGAACGCCCATCCCGGACTAGGCATCGCCGCATTGCTGGGAGCTATTCTGGGAGCAGCCTATATGCTGTCATTTATGCGGCGCGCCTTCCTCGGACCCGTTATCCATGCACACTTGAGCCGTGTCATGGATTTGCGTTCCCGTGAATTCGGGTTACTGTGCGTACCCGCATCCATAGTGCTGTTATTCGGATTTTTTCCCGATCTGATCCTTGATGTAAACAGGGTGGCTGCTACATCCTGGTTAAACAGGCTGACTCATTAGTCTAGTCAGCCTGCCTGGTCATGATTTTTAACGGACTACCCTGGAGCGACGAGGTTCTTCCGCAGACACATCTCCATCATCTCCATCCTGAAATTCCCTCGCGCCGTCAACACGGCCTCCGGAACCCCGGTATCAGAACGATGCCGCGATATCGCCCTGATCGTTTTCCGCCGCATCTTCCGCTATGGTCTCGAGCGTCCGTGCGTGCCAGTCGAGCACAGCGGTACGGATGAACATCTTCTCAGCCAATTCCGGACGCTCGTTGCGTATGACCTCCGCAGCGAAGCGAGCCAGGAAGATGGATTTCAACTCGGCGCGCGCCCGGTCGATGCCGATCTCCATGTAAGGAACCGAGGCCAGAAGCAGGAACCCATCATCGGGAATGCGGCCGCTGCGCATATTGCCCTCGATAATGCCGGCGGCCTTGCCGATGGGTACATCCAGGTTCGGGCTGTACGGCCCGATTATCAGGGCCAGGTTAGGCGTATGCAGGAAGTCGAAGCCACGGCCCACACAGATCATCCATTCGCGATGCTCGATATCCAGAAGCCGCTCATGACGCGCCGCCTGTTCACGCACCCGCGCGATAGTGTCGAGGTTACCAAGCAACAAGGGCAGCAGGTCGGCCCGCATCTGGGCGGGCATGTCGGGCAGCAGGGCGGCAAGACGGGGTTCCAGCGTCGATCTCTCATCCGGCGTGATCTGCGACATATCCAGTTTTTCACCGTTGGTGCCATGAACGACAATCGTATCCTCGTCGGTTTCGATACCACAGATAAGGGGATAAATCGTTGAGTGCTCTGCACCAAAAATTTGCTGCATCTGGCGGCGGATGACCTGGGTATGGGCATAGGCTGCTTCGGTATCATAGTTGAAACCGGCGCATCCACGATGCGGATCGCCTTTGGAATAGTGGTAAGTAACCAGAAACAGGACTCTGCGGCCCACCCTTACCCAGTTCTGCACATGATGAGCAAGCACCTCGCCCAGATGAGGCCAGCCGAGATCGAAAGCACCGCCAAGGTTGCGAAACGGCATGAGAATACCCGGTGGCGTATTCGTCATCACCGGCAGATTGATGCGGCCATCCATGCACTTCATTACGGCAATGGCTGTTGGATGTTCGGCAAGATAGCGTTCGCGCGCCAGCCACGCCTCAGGGCTGCGAAACGTATTTCCATGCCGGTCAGCGAGGTTGAAGAGCCAGTCTATGCGTTTCTCTATCGGTAAGCGGGTAACATTAGTATACATACTGTGATCTCCGGGCGTTTTGGTGGGATTTTGAATATGCTGATGGCGTCAAGATCGTCAATCTTACCATAGGGAATGTAAAAAATTCGTCAAGCTCTTTACAGAATCTGAATAAGCGCTCGTTGAACGCGTTGCGGTAAAATGGAGACATAAGGTGCGCGGCGATGGTCGTAGCTGGGCCTCTACGATGCCAGGTAACGCAACACCATGGCTTCATGGTTTCTGGAGCACGGCCCGGAACTTGTTCGGGGATTGCCTACGGAAACGTAATATGGAAAGTCGAACCTTTTCCCGGCGTGCTTTCCACGTCTATTATCCATCCGTAGTGGTCGCATATGCGCTTGACGATCGCAAGGCCGATTCCCAACCCTTCTCCCTGAGTGGATCCCCGGAAGAATCGCTCATAGAGCAAAGGCAGGTAATAGGGTTCGATACCAATTCCCGAATCGGAAATTGAAAGGCGTTTCTGGCTGAAACTGACACGAATGAAGCCACGCTCGGTGTATTGCACGGCATTGCGCAGCAAATTGACGAGCGCAGTGTGCAGCGCTTGCCGGTTCAATGTAAGCACGGCTTTCGGCTCGACCGTTACCTCGAAAAGAAGCCGCTTCCGGTAGATTTCCGTGCACACCGGCTCGACGGCCTCATAGACGCACTCGGCAAGCGCTACCGGTTCCATGATGCCCAGCGCCTGCTCGCGGGCAAGGAACAAGAGCGCCTGGAGCTGCTCGCCCATTCGGCCGGCAGCAGCCTCGATCATCCCGATGCGAACCCGCGCCCTTTCCGAAAAACCGGGCTCTGTTACCAGCAACTCGCAACTCGTCAAAATTGTCGTTATCGGCGTACGCAATTCATGGCTGACGTTGGCGGTGAATTCCTGCTCGCGCCGCAGCATGCGCGTAATCCGGTTCTGGTAGTCATCCAGCGCATGGGCAAGCTGGGCCACCTCCTCATCCTGGCCGGGCTGGATCATCGTTGTTCCCTGCACGTCTCCCGGCGCAAGATGCCTGACGCGCTCGGCAAGGTCCGTAACCTGTTTCACGAGCAGCCCGGCAAGCAGATATCCCACCACCAGCGCGACGCCTACGACCGAGAGTAGGGATAATACGATGAGGAGCCTCAGCTCCTGCTGGCGCTGGTCATGCAGTCCGATTTCGTAGGCGACGATAAACTTTACGCCGTCGACATGGCGTACCGCAACCCGGATCTCCTCCGGTCCGCGAAATACTTTGTGACGCCTGTAATTGAGTCCCTGCAGGTAGGGAGGAAGGTGGGCCTCGTCGGTGGGATCATGAACAATGTACTTTTCAAGATTGGACCCAACCTGCGGCACGAAATCGGCGCTTTCCCGATAGCGCTGGAGCAGATAGTCCATCTCGGTTTCCATGATCTGCTCTATATGCGCCTCCTCGATGTCGTCGGAGGCGATATAGAGGCTGATACCGAGCGTGCCGACGACGATGATGCAGAATATTGCGAACGCCAGCGCAACCCGCAGGCGAAGGCCGCGCTTAAGCCCGGGCACGAGAAACTAGGCGGTAACCCAGGCCGTGAACAGTCTCTATGGGGTCGTAGCCTCCAGCCCGGCTCAACGCACGGCGCAATTCGTGCATGTGGCTTCTCAAGGTGTCGCTGGTTCCCTGGGCGTCCCCCCAGACTTCGGATTCAAGCTCGCGGCGGCTGAATACGCGGCCGGGCTCACCCATCATGAGCGCAAGCAGGCGAATGCACTTGGGAGGGAGCTTGACTGCGGCGCCAGCGAAACGAATGGATAAGGTCTTCGGATCAAAAGACAGATCCCCGGTCTCCAGCAGGCGGCTGGTGACCTTGCCTCCATGCCGCTTGTGCATGGCGACCAGGCGCGCTTCGACTTCTTTCAGGGCAAACGGCTTTATTAGGTAGTCATCGGCGCCGCAATCGAAACCTTTCAGTTTGTCCTCCAGCGTATCGCGGGCAGTCAGCATCAGCACAGGAGTATCGAGATCCGCCTCGTGCCGCAGCTTGCGGCAGAGGGTGATGCCATCCATGCCCGGCAGGCCCAGATCGAGCAGAATGCCATCGAATCGCTGCGTAACCGCCAGATGCAATCCGGTAATTCCGTCCGCTGCGGCATCCACGCTGTGTCCGCGCGCTTCCAGGAAATCATAGAGATTGGTAGCGATGGCTGGATCGTCTTCTATAATCAGTATATGCACGAAATGCCTCTACTCGGAATTCAGGCCTGTTGCGGGCGAAATAGGACTGGAAAAATCCAAATTTAACTGGAATGGCAACAACGCCATTAACTCTAGTTTAAATGATATATCGAGATTTTATCCAACGGTAAATTATAAAGGTTATTGCTTGCGAAACTTCCAGCTGATGGCGTGCACTGCTTCGACCAGCGCCAGGGCGCTCTCCGGCGGGGTGAATTGAGAAATGCCATGGCCCAGATTAAATACATGGCCCGGGCCGGCGCCATAGCTCTCAAGTATCTTTTCGACTTCGACGGCAATAGTCTCCGGTCCGGCGAATAGCACTGCAGGATCGAGATTGCCTTGCAGCGCTACCTTGTGGCCTACACGCCGCCGGGCTTCGCCGATATCGGCGGTCCAGTCGAGGCCTACGGCATTGCAGCCGCTGTCGGCTATGCTCTCCAGCCAGAGTCCCCCACCCTTTGTAAAGACGATACTGGGAACATGCACGCCTGAATGATCCTGCTTGAGTCCCGCCAGGATCTGGCTCATGTAGCGCAGGGAAAATTCCTGGTAGGCCGAATGCGACAATGTACCGCCCCAGGTATCAAATATCATTACCGCCTGCGCGCCTGATTCGATCTGCGCATTGAGGTACGCGGTCACGGCTTGTGCGTTGATGCCGAGAATATGGTGCAGCAGATCCGGACGCCGATAGAGCATGGACTTGACCTGGCGAAAATCGGTACCGCCGCAACCTTCCACCATGTAGCAGGCAAGCGTGAATGGACTGCCGGAAAATCCGATCAGCGGCACCCGGTTATCGAGCGCCTTGCGAATTTGCGAAACCGCGTCCATCACGTATCGCAAATGGACTCCGGGATCGGGTGCGGCAAGGTCCCTGATTTCCCATTCTTCGCGCAAGGGACGTTCGAATTTCGGGCCCTCGCCATCGGCAAAATAAAGCCCCAGACCCATCGCATCGGGGATGGTAAGAATGTCTGAAAAGAGGATTGCGGCATCCAGCGGAAATCTTGCCAAAGGCTGAAGGGTTACTTCGGTAGCAAGATCGGGGTTCTTGCAAAGCGCAAGAAAGCTGCCGGCGCGGGCGCGGGTCTGGTTGTATTCAGGCAGATACCGTCCGGCCTGGCGCATCAGCCACACCGGAGTATAGTCTGTCGGCTGGCGCATCAGCGCCCGTAACAGCGTGTCATTCTTCAGTTTTGTCATTTGCGTTGCCTGGTTCCACCCTGTTGCCAAAAAACAATCAAAAACCTGCGGAAGAATATCCGCATCCGGCCGAAAAACCGTTAATGCTCGATTCCAAAATCATTTCCGGCACCCATCCATGCGCGGAGTCCTCCCCCTCAACCCTCGATATTACCAGTGATCCGGGTCCCGGTATATTATCCTGTTGCAGCATGGCCTGCCTGCCGTCGCTGCGCGGAACATCGTCCATCCATATTCCAGCATCATGCCGCAGGCCGATCCACTCCCATTCAGCTTTCCTCTATGCCCTCTATTCCGAACAACCGCCGGTATTCTCTGATCGCATACCTGTCCGTCATGCCGGCGACATAATCGGCGATTGCCTGGTATCCGTCCTGATCGTATTTTTGTTGATAGACAGGCGGCAGCAAGCGGATGTCGGACCGGAACGCTTCAAACAGCCTCTCCACGGTATGCCGCGCCTTTGCGCTCATTCGAACCACCTTGTAGTGCCGATACAGGTTTTCGCGGAGAAATTGCTTCAACTCCTGCTGTTCTCTCCGGATTTCCTCGCTGAATCCGATAAGATACGGCGCGCTCCTCACCGCCGTTACATCCTTAGGCTGTGCAACGCCGATATTGATTTCGCTCTGCTTCGTCAAATCCCCGACGAGCGTATTGATCATGCGTCTCACGGTTTCGTGGATCAATCTCCGTCCGGATATTGTCGGGTATGCCTCCTGTGCCATGGAGAAATGCCGCGCGAATATGCTGACTTCTACGAGCTGCTGCCGGGTGATCAGACCGGAGCGCAACCCGTCATCCACATCATGATTGTTATATGCAATCTCATCGGCAAGATTGGCCAGCTGCGCCTCGAGAGACGGCCGGCCACCCGATAGGAAGCGCTCGCCAATTTCTCCGAGGCGGGCGGCATTTTTCTTCGAGCAATGCTTGAGTATTCCTTCCCGCGTTTCAAAACACAGATTCAAGCCATCGAACGCGCCATAGCGTTCTTCCAGCACATCCACCACCCGCAGCGATTGCAGATTGTGCTCGAACCCGTCATGGTCTTTCATGCAGCCGTTCAATGCATCCTGTCCCGCATGCCCGAAGGGCGTATGGCCGAGGTCGTGAGCCAATGAAATAGCCTCGACCAGATCCTCGTTGAGGCGCAGATTGCGCGCGATCGAACGGCCGATCTGTGCTACTTCCAGGCTGTGCGTCAGACGCGTGCGAAACAGGTCGCCCTCATGATTGACGAAAACCTGGGTCTTGTACTCGAGCCGGCGAAACGCGGTGGAATGAATGATGCGATCGCGGTCGCGCTGAAATACGGTCCGTCCAGGCGCCGGGTCTTCGGAAATCCTTCTGCCGCGCGAAATTTCCGCGGATATTGCGTAAGGCGCCAGCTCACGCATTGACTGCGCGATCCGGAAATATTTTCGCCAACACTTCGATAGGAATATCGGAATGAACCGCTGCCTCGCCAATACGTTTCAGCAAGACAAAGCGCATTCTTCCTCCCTCCACCTTCTTGTCCAGTTCCATCAACTTCAAATACTTCTCCATGCCAAGATCTGGAGCATGGACGGGAAGCCCGGTCCGGACGTAGAGCGCGCGAATGCGTTCCACATCGCTTCTGGAAATCATGTTCAACAGCCGCGAAAGTTCCACCGCCATCATCGTCCCCGCCGCTACCGCCTCCCCATGAAGCCAGTTGCCATAACCCATGGCGTTTTCTATGGCATGGCCAAAGGTATGGCCGAGGTTGAGCAATGCCCGAAGGCCGCTCTCACGCTCATCAGCTTCCACGACCTGCGCCTTGTTGCGGCAACTCCGCTCTATCGCCTCCACCATCACCGGAATATTCCGGGCAAGAAGCCCTGAAATATTCTGCTCTACCCATATGAAAAAATCCGGATCGCGTATCAGGCCATACTTTATGACTTCCGCGAGGCCGGCGCGCAGTTCTCTCTCGGGCAGGGTATCAAGCGTGTTGACGTCTATCACCACTATCCGGGGTTGATAAAAGGCGCCTATCATGTTTTTCCCGAGCGGATGGTTGATGCCGGTCTTGCCTCCCACCGATGAATCGACCTGCGCCAGCAGGGTAGTCGGAATCTGTATGAAGGGAACGCCGCGCAGGTAGGTTGCGGCCGCAAAACCGGCCAGATCTCCTACCACACCGCCGCCCAACGCGATAATGGGAGTGCTGCGTTCGCACCGGGATGCCAGAAGCGCATCATAGATGAGATTCAGTGTCTGCCAATTCTTGTGTTCTTCGCCATCGGGCAGAATGACGGGAATGCATGTTATCCCCTGGCTTTCCAGCACGCTGCGCAGATTATCCATGTAAAGCGGCGCAACGGTCGTGTTGGAGACAATTGCGACCCGCTTTCGCGGCAAATGATGTGAAATGAGCGAAACCTGGTTCAGGATTCCGCTGCCGATATGTATGGGGTAGCTGCGATCAGCCGAGGCTGAAGCAAGTCCTACCGTAATTGTCTGCATTTTTTTGAAGATCCGTAAAGAGCCTGATTCGCATCGTTCATAGGCTCTGGAAAGAGAAGAGATGTTTCCCTAAAAAGGCTTTACTACCACGAGAATGACCACGGCAAACAGGATCACGACGGGAATTTCGTTAAACCATCGATAATAGACATGGCTTCGCCGGTTGCGGTCATGCTTGAATTCAACCAGGAATTTCCCGCAATACACGTGATAGATCAGTAGCAGGAGAACGAGCGCAAGCTTGGCATGCAGCCACCCTCCTGAAATTCCATAGCCCAGCCAGAGCCATGAACCGAGAAGAACCGCCAGCACGGCACTCGGTGTCATGATGCCATAGAACAGCTTGCGCTCCATTACCTTGAAGCGCTCGATGCCTATTGGGTCACTGCTGGCCGCGTGATAGACGAACAAGCGGGGCAGGTAAAAAAGGCCCGCAAACCAGGTCACTACAAAAATGATATGTAGGGATTTTATCCAGAGCATCATTCCTTGAACACACGGGACTCATTCTTCGGGATAAGCCAGGCATATCCGGGTCTCGCCGGATCCTCATAAACCAGGGCATCGAGCACCGCCGGAAAGGAAGCCGGGGAAGCCGGATCCGTTCCAGCAGAGCTGGCGAGCGTGCCTACGATACCATTGTTAGCGGGAATTCGCAGAAAAAGATGAGTAGCAGGAACTCGAGTTCAAGCGAAGGAATTTACCGGGCAGGATGGAGAGCAGTCCGGGAAGCCACTCCCCGCGGCCCTGCTGAAAATACCGGATATACGTTATGGATAGGCTCAGACCGCGACCACAACGATATCCGGTTCTATCGATCTCAGCATATTTTGAATCCCCCTCAGGGTGCCCGAGATGGAGCTGGGGCAGGTGCCGCAAGCACCCTGATAATGAACGCTGAGCTTGTTGCCTTCAAGACCAAGCACATGGAGATCACCTCCATCATTTTGCAGATAGGGCCGGACTTCCTCCTCGAGCAGCATGTTGATCGTTTCCAGGCGTTGCTGGTCTTCCAGACTTAAACCCGCAATGGCGCTGCTGGCAGCTTCGATCTTGGCAGCCGATCCGGATGCGGCGGCGGGTGCGGCGCGAATCGGATCCGCCACCTCACGAGCCAGGTCCTGCCAGTCCGCGCCACCATCCTGGGTGATCGTAATCCAGCGATCGACATAAAATACGTTGGTTACATGATCGATATCGAACAGCGCCGCCGCGAGCGGATCGTCCTTTGCCTGCTCCGCATTGTCGTATGAACAGGTCACCCCCCAGGTCAAAGGTTCCTTGAGGATGAATTTCAATGCATTCCGGTTCGGTGTCCCTTCTATTTCAGCAATTTTAGGCATTGTCTTTTCCTTCCAGGATTTTCCAGGGCCTGTTAACACTCGTTACGCATCGCCGATCGCAGCGTGCATCGGATCATCTTCGGCTTCGGTGGAGGCCACGGTAACAGAGTTAAGAGCCGCATGCAGGGTATGCCATGGCAGAATCGCGCATTTGACGCGAGTCGGCAAGTCCCGCACGCCGGCGAACACCGTCAGCCGCCCCAGGTGGTGAGGACCATCCACGTCCAGCTTGCCCATGGCCATATCGCGAAATTCCTCAATCAGGGTTTCCGCATCCGCCCGGGTCTTGCCTTTTACCACAGTCGTCATCATCGACGCCGAGGCCTTGCAGATCGCGCACGATTCACCCTTGAATGCGATTCTATCGATGCGTCCACCCTCGAGATCGAGGGCAATGTCGAGATGGTCTCCGCATAATGGATTATGCCCCACGGCCTGATGGCTGGGTTTTTCCAGAACGCCATAATTGCGGGGTTTCCTGTTGTGATCGAGGATAACCTCCTGATAAAGCGATTTAGTATTCATTATTATCCGTTCTTCATTATCTGAAAATTTCAAGAACGGCGCGAAGACTGGCGATAAACGCATCCACTTCCGCCATCGTGTTATAAAACGCGAAAGAAGCACGCGTCGTCGCCGGAACCTTGAGGCGCAGCATTACCGGCTGCGCGCAATGGTGGCCGGTGCGCACAGCAACCCCTTCCTGGTTCAGAAGCGTACCAATATCGTGCGGATGCACGCCTTCGACCTCAAACGACAGCACGGCGGTCTTATGAGCAGCAGTCCCGATGATCCGCAGGCCCGGTATGTCGCGTATCTGTCCGGTTGCATACTCGAGCAGCCGGTGCTCATGCGCAGCGATTGCGCTCATGCCGATTCCAGACAAATAATCGATGGCGGCGCCGAGCCCGATGGCGGCAGCAATCGGAGGAGTGCCAGCTTCAAACTTGTGGGGAATCGAATTGTAAACCGTTTTCTCGAATGTTACCGACAGGATCATGTCGCCGCCGCCCTTGAACGGCTGCATGCGCTCGAGGAATTCCGCCTTGCCATAGAGAACGCCGATACCGGTAGGACCGCAAAGCTTATGCCCGGAAAACGCATAGAAATCACAGTCGAGGTCCTGCATGTCCACGGTCAGGTGCGGCGCAGCCTGGGCCCCATCGATCAATACCGGGACGCCCCGCTGATGCGCGGCCGCGATCATCTGCTTGATCGGATTGATGGTCCCCAATGCATTGGATACATGCAGAACGCCGACAAATTTGGTGCGCTCGTTGAAGAGCCTGTCGTATTCGTCGATGCGGAGTTCGCCCGCATCGTTGATCGGCACGACGCGGATCTTCGCCCCTTTTTCTTCCGCCAGCATCTGCCAGGGAACGATGTTGGAATGGTGCTCGAGCATGGTAAGAATAATCTCATCGCCGGGACCGATGAATTTACGTCCATAACCATGCATGACCAGATTGATGGAATCGGTGGTGCCGCTGGTAAAAATAACCTCCCGGTCCTCGCGCGCGTTGATGAAGTGCTGCACCTTGCGGCGGGACTGCTCGTATTCCGCCGTGGCGGTTTCGGACAGGTAATGCACTCCCCGATTGACGTTGGCATGCTGCGTCGTCTGGTAGCGCACCAGCCGGTCCATCACTTGCCGGGGCATCTGGCTGGAAGCGGCGTTATCCAGATAAACGAGCGGCTTGCCCTCGACCTGGAGCCCGAGGATGGGAAAATCCGCACGAATGCGCTCGACATCGAGCATGGAAGTGAATTGCGGTTCCAAAGCAGACTCTATGAGTTTCACTAGTCAATTTTTCCGCGTTTGTTCGAGCACCATCTCTTCGAGCCGGTGCTTGAGCGATGCTATGCGAATTCGTTCGATAATTTCAGCGCCGAACGCATAGGTAAGAAGATTGCGTGCCGTAGCCTCAGCCAGCCCGCGGCTTTTGAGATAGAACAGCTCCTCATGGTCGAGCTGTCCCACGGTCGCGCCATGCGCGCATTTTACGTCATCCGCGAAAATTTCAAGCTGTGGCTTGGTATCCACGCGGGCTCTCGGATTCAGCAGCAAGTTGCGGCTCGACTGCGAGGAATCGGTGCGCTGCGCGTTTGGACGGACCACGATCTTGCCGTTGAATACCGCGTGCGCGGCGCCATCGACAATACATTTATGCAACTGGCGGCTCGTGCCATTCGCCCTCGCGTGATCTATGCAGGTATGCGTATCCGCAAGCTGGCGGCCGCCAATCAAAGCGAGCCCGTCAACCGCACACTCGGCCCCTTCCGCCGCAAGTAGCACGTTCAGGTCATAGCGTGAAATACGCCCCCCCATCGCCACGCTGGTGGTCCGATAACGGCTGGAACGCCCGACCGATACCGCGCAGTTTGCGATGTGGAATGCCTCTGCGCTATCGCGCTGCACGCGGACATGATTCACTTCAGAATTATCGGCAAGAAAAATTTCCGTTACGGCGTTGGTAACGCAGACTCCCTCCTGCAATGCAACATAGTCCTCGACAACCGTTATCGCGCTGCCCTGCTCGGCGATAACCAGGCAACGGGGATGATTTGCCGTTTCTGCCTGGGTGGTGATAAACAGGAGGTGGACCGGGTTTTCGATCGCGGTATTTCGCCGTGCCACGACCAGCGCGCCATCATGCAGGAAGGCGGTATTGAGCGCAGCGAACAGGTTATTGCGAAATTCGACCTGTTTCGCGAGATGCTTTTCGACACTCTCACCCTGCCTGGAGAGGACAATGGGCAGATTTCCAATCATCGCCCCCTGACTGTTCTCTGTCGGGCCGGGCAGGAGAGACAAGTGCGGCGCAAACGATCCATCCACAAAAACCAGCCTGATCGCGGCTTCATCCAGATGGAGATAGGCGATATCGGAAGCCTGCAACGATGATGAGCCCGCGCGGGCTGGCTGAAGCGACAAGTTGGCGAGAGGTGAAATATCGGTGAACCGCCACTCCTCATCGCGGGTGGTGGGTAGTTTCAGGGCTCCCAGCCGGTCTACCGCTTCCGCCCGCAACTCATTGAGCCATCCCAGGGGACTCGACGGCATCCGTGGCCGTCCCTGAAGAAGGCTTTCAAGATATTTGCTCCCAGCGGCCACGCTCATGCTCATGCCTCGACGGCAGCGCGGTGCTCTACGCCTACCCAGTCATAACCCCGCATTTCGAGGTCAAGGGCAAGCTCCTTGCCGCCAGTCTTGATAATACGGCCCGCCCGCATCACATGCACAAAATCCGGCTCGATGTAATTCAGCATGCGCTGATAGTGCGTCACCAGGACGATGGCGTTATCCTGCGAGGCGAGCTGGTTCACTCCTTTGGTGACTATCCTCAGCGCATCGATATCCAACCCGGAATCGGTTTCGTCGAGTATCGCCAACCTTGGCTCAAGCAGGGCCATCTGCAGGATTTCATTCCGTTTTTTCTCGCCGCCCGAGAAACCCTCATTGACGCCGCGATCCAGGAAATCCGGATTCATTTCCAGCAGCTTCATTTTTTCGCGAACGAAGTCCTCAAACTCGAGTGGATCGAGCTCTTCCTCGCCGCGCTGCGCCTGCAGGGTATTGTAGGCGAGCCGCAGGAAATGGCTGTTGGCGACACCCGGTATTTCTATCGGGTACTGGAATGCGAGGAACACGCCCGCGCGGGCACGCTCTTCCGGCGCCAGATCCAGGAGATTGCTGCCCTGGAACAAAACGGAACCACCCGTCACCTCATAGGCGTCATGGCCGGCAAGAACCTTTGCGAGCGTGCTTTTGCCCGAGCCATTCGTCCCCATGATTGCATGAACTTCGCCGCTTCTCACCGTCAGGTCGATACCCTTCAGTATTTCGATGCCATTAACGGTTGCGCGAAGTCCGCGCACCTCAAGCAGCACTTTGCTGTCATGGTATATCATCCCACACTCCCCTCAAGCTTGAATCCAAGCAGCTTGGTCGCCTCTACTGCAAATTCCATGGGCAATTGCTGAAACACGTCCTTGCAAAATCCATTGATAATCATCGAAACCGCTTCCTCGTTGCCAATGCCCCGCTGCGCAAAATAGAACAATTGGTCTTCACCGATCTTCGAAGTCGATGCTTCATGCTCGACCTTGGCGCTATTGTTGCGCACCTGGATATAGGGAAAGGTATGAGCGCCGCATTTGTCGCCTATGAGCATGGAGTCGCATTGCGAATAATTGCGCGCACCGGCAGCCGTAGGCGCAATTCTGACCAGTCCGCGGTAGCTGTTATTGGAATGCCCTGCGGAAATCCCCTTGCTGACTATGGTGCTGCGCGTATTCTTGCCAATATGAACCATCTTTGTACCAGTATCCGCCTGCTGATAATTGTTGGTGACAGCAACCGAATAGAATTCTCCTACGGAATTCTCGCCTTGCAAAACGCAGGAAGGATACTTCCACGTAATGGCTGAACCCGTCTCAACCTGGGTCCACGAAATACGCGAATTAGTTCCCTTGGCCAGACCTCGCTTGGTCACGAAATTGTAGATGCCGCCCAGGCCATTTTCATCACCCGCATACCAGTTCTGCACGGTCGAGTACTTGATATCGGCGTTATCCAGAGCAACCAGTTCGACCACCGCCGCATGCAACTCGTTCGTGTCGAACTTTGGAGCGGTACAGCCTTCGAGGTAGGAAACGGACGCTCCTTCCTCGGCGATGATCAGCGTGCGCTCGAACTGGCCTGATTCTTCCGTATTGATGCGAAAATAAGTCGAGAGATCCATAGGGCACTGGACGCCCTTTGGAATGAAGCAGAAGGTGCCATCGGTAAATACCGCGGAGTTGAGGGCAGCGTAATAATTATCTCCGACGGGAACCACGGTGCCCAGGTACTGCTTCACCAGGGCAGGATGCGCATGAACCGCTTCCGAAATCGAACAGAAAATAATGCCCACCTCCGCAAGCTTCTGCTTGTAGGTGGTGGCCACGGACACGCTGTCGAAAATCACATCGACCGCGACTCCCGCCAGAGCGGCGCGCTCGTGCATCGGCACCCCCAGTTTTTCGAAGGTGCGCAGCAACTCCGGGTCGACCTCGTCCATGCTGTTCAATTTCTGTTTCGGCTTTGGCGCCGCGTAGTAACTGATCGCCTGAAAGTCGATAGCCGGATACCTGACGTTCGGCCATTTGGGCTCTTCCATCTTGAGCCATTGCTCATAGGCCTTCAGTCGAAAATCGAGCAGCCATTCAGGCTCGTTTTTCTTGGTTGAAATGAGGCGAATGATGTCTTCATTCAACCCCTTTGGCGCGACATCCGACTCGATCTCGGTGACGAAACCGTGTTTGTAGGGCTGATTGACCAGATTTTGCAGTACTGCGCTCATTAGCTCGCTCCACTATCACTCACATCGAAGAAATTCCGGCCGCACTTCCTGTCCTGTATTGGCGAAACCGCCAGCCCTGACTCGATCCGGAAGCTGCGCGAAGCTACGCGCTGGCGGATTCCTTCAGGTTAAAGCTTTCACCGCAGCCGCAAGTGCTGTCGATGTTGGGATTGTCGAATCTGAAAGAATCGTTCAACCCCTCCTTTACAAAGTCGATACGAGAGCCATCAATGAATGGAAGACTGGATGCATCAACCACGACACTGGCATCATGCGACTCGAACAGTTGATCATCCGCATGGAGTTCGTCGGCATAATCAAAGGTGTAGCCAAACCCCGAGCAGCCGGACTTTTTTACGCCGACGCGAAGCGCGAGCCCCTTGCCGCGTTTTGCGAGTTGCTTCCGGATTTGCTTTGCCGCATTTTCGGTCAATGTTATCGCCATGTCTCGCTCCCGCTTTACTGTTTCACACGCTGGCGGCCGAAGGCCTTCCCCGCATGGATCAGGCTGAAACCGTTGCTCGTTCACGCTCGCGCAACATGCCCTCGCGTTCCGGCACTACGCGCTCCGGCATGATCTTGCGCATATCGATCATCTGCACGACCGCATTTTGTCTTGCTTTCTGCTCATCGACCAATTGCTTGAGGGTTATCCCGCCAAGATGATCAAAAATGAGCTCGTTAAGTTTTACCCATAAATCGTGAGTCATGCACTTTTTGTCGTTATGGCAGTTTTCCTTTCCGCTGCACTGCGTCGAATCCATCGGCTCATCCACGGCAAGGATAATCTCGGCAATGGACACTTGCCCCATATCTTTCGCGAGGCAATATCCCCCTCCCGGTCCCCGCACGCTATCGACAAGTGAACGCTGTCGCAGCTTGGCAAACAGTTGCTCGAGATAAGACAGCGAAATTTGCTGACGCTCGCTGATTTCCGCAAGCGTTACCGGACGAGCGCTGCGCTGCATGGCAAGATCCAACAGTGCTGTTACTGCAAATCGTCCCTTCGTCGTTAGCCTCATGTTAAGCTCCTCCTTACTCGTAATTCGGTTGAAAAGTCACCAAAATGACAGTCCATGCAATCAATACATGACTGATTTAGTCAACTATAAGATACCTGAGAGATTTAGTCAACTATAACTGCGCATGCGGTTGCCGAAATATTCGTCCATCGCGAATCCTTCACTAGGAAGCAATGCCACCTGCGATTCCCGCCATGGCGTAAACGCATCCATTGCATTGATAACTGTGCGAAAAATCGCAGCCTGTTCCGGCGGCAACGGCAGCCAGCAATACGGGCAGCCGGTTCCCTGGACCTTGGAAATTCCATAGTCCGGTGCGGCTTCGTGCAGGCGGCCAGAATGTTGGCGCGGGGGGAATCAAACCAGCGGAACGGGTGAATCCCCGAAGTCTCTGAAGCAGGTCACTTGGACCTGGAAGCCGGATCGAGGAACGGCGATCAGGGAATCTGGACGAGTTTTTGGGAAGCGCTCGTACGGGATCTGCCCAGGTGCCCAGGCATTCTTCCCAGCACTTTAACGGTGGCGCAGCCTCATATGCGCCTTGATGAGATCAATGGCCTGGTGGCGAAAGCGATTGCCATCCGTATCCTTTACCCACATATGCAGCAGGCCGATAAAAAACAAGTGTGTATCCATTGCCAATTGAGCGGGATGGTGAGACGGATGCAGTTGCTCCCGAGCTTCGGCGCGCTCGTAAACCAGACGGAGTTTTGCCTCGATACCGGAACAATTCAATAAAATTTGCTGCAGCACGGTAGCGAATTCATCCACGTATTCGCACTTGATCATCATGATTTCATATATCTGGCGGGTCTCGATGCTGTCAGTCAGGATCTGGATGGTATCGCACAAAAAATTTTCTATGCGGCTGAGCGGGTCCCCGGAGTCTTCCACGAGCAATGTATCGTCCATGCGGTCGATAAGCGGAAGGAAGACCTGTTCGCGCATCGCCTGGAACAGATCGATTTTATTGTTGAAATGCCAATAGATGGCGCCGCGCGTAACCCCCGCCTGCGCCGCGACATGCTCCATCGTGGTACGGCTGACGCCGCGCTCCAGAAAAACCTGGCGAGCCGCCTCGATGAGGCATTGCCGGGTCAACTCCGCATTTTCTTTCGTTTTTCGAACCATGGTTCCAGTTTCGTTCTCGCTTCCAATATTTCCTATTTACACCGGCATGCTTTTGATGAATAATTTACATACATACACGAATGTATGCAAGCGATTATATTATCGAAACGGGGGTTGACGATGCCGGCTGGCAGCAATTATAAAAATAAATGCCACAAATTGTTAGCGGCCATTCGCTCAAAAGCGCTGATCATTCTGGCAACGGGCGCTATGGGTATTGTGTTGACCGGTTGTGGCAAAGGCAGCTCTGCACCTGCTCAGCCTCCGGGTGACATGGCCCTTCCTGTCAGTGTCATCGAAGTCCAGCCTGCCACCGTGCCTGTCAGCGCCGAAGCCGTTGCGCAAACCGAAGGCGCCAAGGAAGTGGAAATAAGGCCGCGCGTCGGCGGCATCCTGCTCAAGCGCCTGTATGAGGAAGGCGCGCCGGTCAAAGCGGGCCAGTCCATGTTTCGGATCGACCCCGTGCCCTATCAGTATGCTTTGGATCAAGCAAGAGCCCAGCTCGCCGAACAACGAGCGCGCATGGCGCAGACCGAGCGCGAGGAGAAACGCTTGCATGACCTGCTGACCAATCAGGCCATCAGCCAGCGCGAATATGACAACGCCGTTTCCGACAGCGCTATTGCGCGCGCCGCGCAGCAAGCGGCTGAAGCCCGGGTGCGCGATGCGGAGCGCAATCTCTCCTATACGCTGGTGACCGCGCCGGTAAGCGGCATATCGGGGCGCTTCCAGTTCTCCGAGGGAGCATTGGTCGAAGCGAATAGCAGCCTGCTGACCACGATTGTCCAGTTGACGCCGATATGGGTGCGATTCAGCCTGTCCGACAACGAACTCGCCCAGATCGGCGGGCCCCTGACCGAACAAAAGGTCAGGAAGGTGACCCTGATACTGCCCGACGGCACCGAATACGGAAAGGAAGGGGAATTGAATTTCGCGGCCAGCCGCATAGATCCTACATTGGGGACGCAGCAATTGCGCGCGACATTCGACAATAGCGACAATCAATTGCTGCCGGGGCAATTCGTTCGCGCGCGCGTCACCACGGGCGAGCGCAGCGGTGTTTTTCTCGTGCCGCAGATTGCCGTGCAGACGTCGGATCTGGGGAAAAGCGTATACACGCTCGATGACAAAAACCAGGTGACCGTACGGCCCGTCGTTGCGGGACAGTGGATCGGAACCGACTGGATTATCCTGGAAGGATTGAAAGCAGGCGATAAGGTCGTTGTCGATAACATCATCAAACTGCGCCCGGGCGCGCGGGTATCGCCTCATGCGCCGGGAGAAATGCCTCTAGGGCCGCCCGGCCCGCCCGCCGCCACTGACAAGAAAACATAAGCGGACATCAATGGGCAGCTCGTTTTTCATCACCAGGCCGATTTTTTCATCGGTCATCTCGATCATCATTGTTTTGGCCGGATTGGCAGCCGCCATGCAGTTGCCCATCGCCCAATATCCGCAGATCGCGCCTCCCACTGTCCTGATCACCGCGACCTACCCCGGCGCCAGCGCCGAGACCCTGACCAAGACTGTCGCCGCGCCGATCGAGGAACAGTTGAGCGCTGTCGACGATCTTCTTTACTTCAGTTCCAGTGCCGACTCCAGTGGAACATTGACGATTACCGTCACCTTCGAGGTAGGCACCGATATCGACCAGGCAACCTTCAACGTCAGCAATCGGGTCAATATCGCCCTGCCCCGCCTGCCCGATGAAGTCCGGCGGACGGGTCTGATCATCCAGAAACGCTCCAACGACATTCTGCTGGTCTTCATGCTGATCTCAACGGAGAAAGGGAAATATGATCCGCTGTATCTGAGCAACTACGCGACGCTCAACCTGCTGGATGAGCTCAAGCGAACCAAAGGCGTGGGCGACGCCCTGGTTTTCGGGGGGCAGGATTATTCCATGCGCGTCTGGTTGCGCCCGGACCGGATGGCGCAGCTCGGCGTGACCACGACGGATATCGCCACCGCCATTCAGGCCCAGAATGCGCAATATGCGGCAGGCAAGATAGGCCAGGAACCGGCGCTCGCAGACCAGCAACTGATCTATACTGTAAATGCCAAGGGGCGGCTGCTTGAACCTGAAGAATTCGGCAACATCATTTTGCGTGCGGATGGACCCAGAGGCGTTCTCCATCTCAGGGATGTCGCCCGCATCGAACTCGGGGCGCAAAGCTATGATGTCCGGACTGCCCTGAATGGCCAGCCGGGTGCGGGCATACCCATCTTTTTGCAGCCGGGTGCGAATGCGCTGGAAACGGCCAATGAGCTCATAGCCAAAATGGATGAGCTGAAGCAGCGCTTTCCCGACGGGATGGATTATGTGGTGCCTTACGATACCAGCAAGTTCGTCAAGGCATCGATGTGGGAGGTGGTCAAGACGCTGGGGGAAGCCATGGTGCTGGTGATCGTCGTCGTCTACCTGTTCCTGCAGAGCTGGCGCGCAACACTCATTCCCATCATCGCGGTTCCCATTTCACTGATAGGCACTTTTGCCGGCTTATGGATATTCGGTTTTTCCATCAATACGCTCACCCTTTTTGCCATGGTCCTGTCCATCGGCATCGTGGTGGACGATGCCATTGTCGTGCTGGAAAATATCGAGCGCCTGATGGATGAGGAAAAGCTATCTCCGTTCAAGGCAGCCATCCGCTCCATGGAGCAGGTTGCGAGTGCCGTCGTCGCCATCGTACTGGTGCTTTGCGCCGTATTCGTGCCCGTCGCCTTCATGGGCGGCATTGCCGGCGAGCTTTACCGCCAGTTCGCCGTCACGGTAGCCGTCGCAGTCACCATTTCCGGCGTGGTGGCGCTGACGCTCACGCCGGCGCTATGCGCCATCCTGCTGAGACACACCCATGGCGAATCCGCATTCTTCCGTGCCTTCAATAGCGGGTTCAGCCGGCTTACCCGGTTTTATGTCGGCACGGTGGGAATCACGATCCGGCATAAAATCATCGGCGCTTTGGTATTCACCGGCATTATCGGCGTTTCGGTATATCTGCTTGATACCGTCCCCGGCAGTTTCGTGCCACCGGAAGATCAGGGCTATGTCGTTACCGCAACGATTCTGCCCGATGGCGCCACCCTTGCCCGGACAACACGTACCGCCGAGTCGGTGCGCGCCGCCATTGCGGGAGATCCCGCCGTAGCCCACCAGTTCGTGGTCAATGGCTTCGACCTGATCGGAGGGGGCAACAAGACCAGTTCGGCCACCATGTTCGTGGCGTTCAAGGATTGGTCGGAACGCACGGCCACTGCGGATGACATCGTCGGCAAACTGATGGGCATCGGCATGCAGCAGGCGGATGGCATAGCAATCACATTCAACCCGCCCTCGATCCGGGGGCTGGGCACGGCCGGCGGCTTTGAAGTGTATGTGCAGACCCGGACCGGGGCCAGTCCGGCCCAGTTATCCGCAGTGGTAAACAACTTTATCGCGGCGCTGAACCAGGAGCCGCGCCTTGCCGGCATCGCCACATTTTTCCGTCCCACCGTGCCGCAATTCTTTATCGAAGTGGACGAGGCCAAGGCCATTTCACAGGAAGTAAGAATTGCCGACATCTACGCCACGTTGCAGAGCACAATGGGTTCACTTTATATAAATGATTTCAACCGTCTGGGGCGAACTTATCGCGTACAATTGCAGGCCGAGCCTCAATACCGCATGAAACCGGAGGATCTCGGCAGGGTTTACGTGCGATCGCAATCCGGAGGCATGGTACCCTTGTCCGCCTTGAGCAAGATCAACACTGTCGTGGGCGCCGAGCAACTGGAACGCTACAATGGCCTGCTTTCAGCAAAGATACTGGGTGGGGGAGCGCCTGGCGTGAGCTCGGGCGAGACCATCGAGCTTGTGGAAGAAATTGCCGCGAAAAATCTGCCAGACAATTATCAGATTGCCTGGACAGGGCAGGCTTATCAGGAAAAACGGACCGGTTCCGCCGCAGTTTTCGCCTTCAGTTTCGCTATCATCATGGTATTTCTCATACTGGCCGCCCAATTCGAAACCTGGGTGCTGCCGCTCGCAGTTATCATGGCTGTCCCGTTTGCACTGGCGGGTGCATTGCTCGCGGTCCTGGTGCGGGGAATGCCCAACGATATTTACTTTCAGGTAGGCTTGATCACGCTGATCGGTCTTGCCGCAAAAAATGCTATTCTGATCGTGGAATTCGCCAGCCAGAAGATAAAGGAAGGTTTGCCGGTGGCCGAAGCTGCAATGGAAGCCGCGCGTTTGCGCTTTCGTCCCATTGTCATGACTTCGATGGCGTTCGTGCTAGGTATCCTGCCACTGGTGTTCGCGACCGGAGCCGGAGCAGCGGCGCGCCAGTCCATGGGCACCGGCGTGCTGGGAGGCATGCTGCTGGCGACATTCGTGGCCACGATATTCATTCCGCTGTTTTTCACCTGGCTCTCGCGCAAGCGGGCACCGGCGCCCATCAAAGAATCGGGGCAGGAGGCATTGTGAACGCATGCTCGAAGTGGCGGCGCGTGGTCTTGCCAACCTGGATGACCTTGCGCCTTGAATCGGGAGGCATCGCCTGCATGGGCCTGCTCCCTGGCCAGCGGGCCGGGACAACAGCTTCCCGCCGCTGGACGCGCCTATTGCTGCTCCCTTCGATATTGTTCCTGGCATCCTGCGCAATGGGGCCGGACTATATCAGGCCGCATGTCGACGCATCCGACAAGTTTCGCATGGCCTACACCGAGGGGCAGTCCATCGCCAACCTTCCCTGGTGGGAACTTCTCAACGACGCGGAACTTCAACGGCTGATCAGGCAGGCCCTCCTCCAGAACAGGGATCTCAAGCAGGCGGTGGCAAGCGTCGAGGAGCTTCAGGCTCGCCTGGGCATCGCGCGCTGGGATTATCTTCCAAAAATGGATATGAACGTCAATGCGCCCGCCTTCGGACGCCTTGGAGGCTTTCTTTTTCCGGGATTCCCGACCCCTTACAGCTACTTCGGCCAGACCACCTTGAACTGGGAAATCGATATCTGGGGCAGGGTGCGGCGCTCCAACGAGGCAGCTCGCGCGGATCTGCTTGCGCGCGAGGAAAATCGCCGTGCAATCGTTCTTACCGTGGTGAGTTCCGTCGCACAATCCTATTTCGATCTCCTGCAGTTCGATATGCAATTGGACATTGCCCGAAATGCGCTGCAATCCTGGGAGGAGTCGGTAGCCCTCTCCCGGGCACAACTGCGCGGAGGGGTGATCTCCCGCCTGGATCTGGACCAGTTCGAGGCAGAGCGCGCCAATGCGGCGACTCGCGTGGCGGAACTCGAGCGGCAAATGGTTCAGAAGGAAAATGAGCTGAGCGTGCTGGTTGGGAAAAACCCGGTTTCCATTTCAAGAGGCCGGTCGCTGACGAGTCAGATAGTTCCCCCGGAGGTTCCCGCAGGCCTTCCTTCCGAGTTATTGCAGCGCCGCCCCGATATTCTGCAGGCGGAACAAACGCTGGCAGCGGCTACGGCCCGGATAGGCATGACCAAGGCGGCGCGGTTTCCCAGGTTGACCATCACGGGTTTCCTGGGTGTCGCCAGTCCGGCCTTGTCGAAAATTCTGCTCTCTGGTAGCGAGTTCGGGGTGGGAGGGCTCGGGCTGGCAGGGCCGCTGCTCAATGCGCAAAGCCTGGGCTTCGAACAGCGCGCGGTGGAGGCCCAGGCAAGGCAGGTTCTGGCCCAGTACGAGCAAACGATTCTGGTGGCATTCAAGGAGGTCGAAGATGCGCTGGTCGCGGTTCGTACGGTTACTGAACAGCAAAAAGCCCAGGAGCAGCAGGTTAAGTCGCTACGCTCGGCCTTGCATGTCGCCGATTTACGTTACAAGGGAGGCATCACAAGCTATGTCGACGTACTTCTCGCAAAACGTACTCTTTTCGACGCTGAATTCGCCCTTGCAGCAACGCGCCGCCTGCATCTCGTATCGGTCGTTCAGCTCTACCGTGCCCTCGGCGGAGGATGGTCGCCCGCCTGACAAGCGCATTCAGGAAGCAGGTTTCTCTTCTTCTGTCATCATGATGCACCTTAATCTGCTGCATCATGAGTTCCACTGCATAGCCAGGCCAGCCTCTCGACAAATTTTCCTCCAGCTTTAATTTTGTCCGGACCGGTCTAAGCTTAAGGAAGTGCTGAACTTAAGGAAGCGCTGAACAGGTTCTCGTTGAGCGTTGCTGGTAAAACCGGGATGACCATTAAGCATGCAGGCAAACGCCATAGCCGGGTCTGCGATGCCAGGGAGCGCAACGCCATGGCTCCCCCGAAGCATGGTCCGGGTGACCCCGTGAAGCGGGGATCGGGCGGCAGCGGGGATACCGGACCGTGCCAAAGTATATATGGGGCGTTAGCAGCCCGCTGCGGGGACGCTTCTTCCGTCGGGAAGACCTGTTCCGCGTTTGGCCATCGCGCCAGCGGAGATTTATTCAGGGCTTCCTCGAACGCCTGAAGCGTTTCTTATTCTATTCCTGATCCAGGAGTATGCCGGGAGCAAAGCAATGAACTTGAGCAGAAGCATCATTGTGCAAAGTAGCGTTGGAATGATCCTGGCCTTTTTCGCCGGCTGCGGCGGCAAGCCTCCCACCCCTTCGCCCCAGCCCATGCCCGAGGTGGAAGTGATCACCGTTACTCCCAGGACGGTCCCGGACGAACCGGAGTTCATCGGACGCACCGAAGCCTTTCGTCCCGTGGAAATCCGGGCGCAGATTACCGGCATTATCCAGAAAATCTTTTTTACCGAGGGTCGCAATATCAGAAGGGGCGACAAGCTGTACCTCATCGATCCTGTTCCTTTCCGGGCAGCCTATCTTAGCGCAAAGGGAAGAGTGGCCCAGGCGCAGGCACGCCTGCTGCAGGCGGAACAGGATGTCGCACGGGTCAAGCCCCTGCTTGAAGAGCAGGCTGTCAGCCGAAAAGACGTGGACGATGCCGTCGCGCAGGACCTGGCTGCGCGCGCAACGCTCGAATCCGCGCAAAGCGACCTGGTGAAGGCCGAGTTCGACATGGGAAACACGCTCATCACGGCGCCGGTAAGCGGACGAATCGGACGCAGCCGCTACTATGAAGGACGCCTGATCTCGGCCCAGACCGACTTGCTGACAACCATCGACCAGCTGGATCCCATGTACGTCAATATCAGCGTTCCAGAAAGTTATCTGCTTCGAAGGCGGCGCGAGCTGGCGGAACACAAGGTGGCCAGGCCGGATATTTTTCAGTTGCGCGGGGTCATGACTTTTTCCGATGGCACCATCTACCCTCAGGAAGGGGTGCTGGATTTTGCGGATGTCGGTCTTCGCACGGAAACTGGCATGCTGCAGGGACGTTTCGTATTTCCTAATCCGGAGGGAAATCTCTCTCCGGGGCAATCCTATGTTTATCCCGGACAATTCGTGAAAGTTCGCTTGAAAGGATACATCCGCACGGATGCCATCCTGATTCCGCAGCGCGCGGTCCAGCACGGCCCCAAGGGCGCCTTCGTATACGTGGTCGGCAAGGATGGCAAGGCGGAGCAGCGCCCGATCGACGCAACCATATGGTATGGCGATGAATGGTTGATCGATCAGGGCCTTCAGCCAGGAGAGCAGGTTGTGGTGGAAGGATTCTACCGGATTCAGCCAGGAATCCAGGTCAATGCCATTCCATACCGAGGCACGGATTCCTCCCCCGGCAAGAAGAACGAAGAACCTGGCGGACAAACCTCATGAGTCCGCATTTTTTCATCGACCGGCCGATTTTCGCTTCGGTTCTGTCCATCATCATTGTGGTCGTGGGTCTGGTATCGCTCCAAGCCTTACCGATTGCCCAGTTCCCCGAGATCACTCCCCCCATGGTGCAGATCGACGCGGACTATCCCGGGGCCAGTGCCGAAGTAGTAGCCGATTCGGTAGCGCGTCCCATCGAAGTCCAGCTGCCCGGCATCGATAATCTCATGTACTACGACTCGATCAGCACCAACGATGGCCACATGACGATGCGCCTTACGTTCGAGATCGGGACGGATATCGATATCGCGCAGGTTCAGACGCAGAACCGGCAGCGGCTCGCCGAACCCCAGCTTCCCGATGAAGTAATCCGCCAGGGCATAACGGTAAAAAAGACATCGCCGGATTTGCTGGCAGTCATTGCGCTGAGTTCGACCGATCCCCGGCACGATACCATCTATCTGTCGAATTATGCATTGCTTCGCCTATTGGACAACGTCAAGAGGCTCCCGGGCGTCGGCGATGCCATTATTTTTGGCGGCCAGAATTATTCGATGCGCCTCATCCTGGACCCCATCAAGATGGCGCAGCTCAACATCACGCCCACAGACATCGCCACCATCGTCCGGGAGCAGAACCGGGATTTTCCG
This sequence comes from Nitrosospira sp. 56-18, assembly GCA_001899235.1. Lineage (GTDB taxonomy): Bacteria > Pseudomonadota > Gammaproteobacteria > Burkholderiales > Nitrosomonadaceae > Nitrosospira. Next base: position 36,593 of record MKVR01000053.1, on the reverse strand, counting down.
GCAGGCCGGATTGGCCGCGAGCCGGCGCCCAAGGGCACGGAATTGACCATTCCGGTCATCACGCAAGGCCGGATGAGCGAGGTCAAGGAATTCGAGGAGATGATCGTCCGGGCTTATCCGGACGGCTCGATGGTGCGTCTCCAGGATGTAGCTCAGGTGGAGTTGGGAGCGCAATCCTATGATCTCGAAGGGCGGTGGAACGGAAGACCCAATACCTTCATCCTGACCTTCCTCTCACCGGGAGCCAATGCGCTCGACACCATCAAGCACGTGCGGGAAGAGATGGACAAACTCGCTGTCAGTTTTCCCGCCGGAGTGTCTTACGATATTCCATACGACACCACCACGTTCATCGATGTGTCCATCAAGGAAGTGATCAAGACGCTTGCCGAGGCCATGCTCCTGGTCATCCTGGTTGTATATGTTTTTCTGCAAAGCTGGCGCGCCACGCTCATTCCCGCAGTCGCTGTTCCCGTTTCACTGCTGGGTACCCTCGCAGGCATGGAAGCCCTGGGATTTTCCATAAATACACTGACCCTGTTCGGCATGGTACTCGCGATCGGCATCGTGGTGGACGATGCGATCGTGGTCGTGGAAAATGTCGAGCGTCATATGTCCCGGGGCCTCGCGCCCAAGGATGCCGCCAAGAAAGCCATGGATGAGGTAACCGGTCCCGTGATTGCGATCGTACTGGTACTGGCGGCTGTGTTTGTGCCCGTGGGCTTTCTCGGAGGCATCACCGGCGAACTCTACAAGCAGTTTGCCATTACCATCGCCTTGTCGGTAGCGATCTCCGGGTTCGTCGCGCTCACATTGAGTCCCGCGCTTTGCGCCCTCGTTCTCAAGCCCGGCCATGAGGCACCCAAAGGATTCTGGATAATATTCAACCGGTCGTTCGACTCGATGCAGGCTAGTTACTCAGGAGGGGTGACCAGGGTCCTACGGCACTCCATAATGGCGCTGATTATCTTCTTGGTGCTTCTGTTCGTGATCTTCGGTCTGTTCAGGACCATTCCCGGCAGCTTCCTTCCAGAAGAAGACCAGGGATACTTCATTACAGTTGTTCAATTGCCCGAAGGCGCTTCGAAACAGCGCACCATCGAGGTGGTGCGTAAACTGGAAAACTACTTTCTATCAATCAAAGCCATACATTCCACTGATGCGCTGGCTGGCCAGAATTTCGTATTCAGCACTCGCGGCGCCAATCAGGCCACGATGTTCATTCCGTTGCATCACTGGGATGCGCGGAAGAACGCGAACGAGCAGGTCCCCGCGCTCATCGCGGCAGCATTTCAGGAATTTGCCCGAATTCCGGAAGCGCTGATTCTCGCGTTCAATGCCCCTTCCATCCGGGGGCTCGGCTCCACCGGGGGATTTTCGGTACAACTCCAGGACCCGAGCGGGGGCGATTTCACGCGGTTTGCCGCCGTGGCCGAGGAATTTGTAGCGAAAGCCAGAGCGCAGCCCGCGATAGGGGCGGTGACCACCAGCTTTCGCGTAAGCACGCCGCGGCTTTACGCCACCGTGGACCGCGAGAGGGCCAAGGCACTGGGCGTTCCGATCTCCGAAGTGTTCGACACCATGCAGGCCTACTTCGGGAATCTGTATATCAATGACTTCATGAAATTCGGCCGCGTCTATCGCGTGCAGACTGAAGCCCCGCCGGAATATCGGTCCAACCCCGGCGATATCAGCAAGGTTTTTGTACGCTCTCAAAGCGGGACAAGCCCTACCATGATTCCCTTGGACTCGGTGGTCAACACAAAATTTACCAGCGGCCCCGATCCTGTTACCCACTTCAATGGCTTCAACACCGCGCTTGTGCTGGGAGGCGCCGCGCCCGGGTTCAGCTCCGGACAAGCCCTGGATGCCTTGCAGCAGGTAGCCGACGAAGTGTTGATTCCCCAGGGATATGCCATCGACTGGAGCGGAATGTCCTATCAGGAACGGCATGCCGGGGGAAAATCCGCCGTGGTATTCGCCTTCGCGCTCCTGATGGTTTTCCTGGTACTCGCCGCCATGTACGAAAGCTGGTCCGTTCCATTCGCTGTCATACTTGCTGTACCTTTCGGAATTCTGGGCGCATTGCTAGCCGTATGGTTGCGGGGATTGACCAACGATATCTATTTCCAGATCGGCTTGGTCACATTGATCGGGCTTGCAGCAAAAAACGCGATTCTCATCGTCGAGTTCGCCAACGAACGCTACAGCGCCGGAATGCCGTTAGGCGAATCTGCCCTGGAAGCGGCCAGGCTTCGATTCCGGCCTATCATCATGACGTCGCTCGCATTTATCCTGGGCGTCGTGCCGCTCGTCGTCGCCTCCGGAGCAGGCGCGGCGAGCCGGAATTCGATCGGAACGGGCGTTTTTGGGGGAATGCTGGCCGCCACCTTTCTGGCTATTTATTTTGTCCCGCTCTTTTTCGTGGTGATCGGAAAAATTACGAGAAGAAAAAACAAGGAATCCACCCCGGAAAATTCCCAGAACAACGCGGGAAGCCAGCCGTAGACATAGGCGCCGCAGGTGCCGCTGTGGTCATGCGGGCATCAAGCCCGGCGCTTCCTTCAGCAGGAATTCCCTGAAAGCGTGCGCCGCGCTCGAGAGGCGCTTGTTCTTGCGATGCACCACATGCCAGTGGCGCATGATGGGAAAATCCTGGACATCGAGAATCTGGAGCCGCTTTGTCTCCAGCTCCAGCTCGGCGGTATGCAGCGACATGATGCCCAATCCCATTCCTGCCTGGACTGCCTGCTTGATGGCTTCGTTGGTATCCGTTTCCATGCTTTTGTTGATGGAAATATGATGCTCGGAAAAAAAGCGCTCCATCGCGCTGCGCGTGCCGGAACCAGGCTCGCGCACCAGGAATGTTTCCTGCTCCAGCCTTTTCACCGGGATGTGCCGGAGAGCGCACAGTGGATGAGTTGGCGGAGCGATGACAACCAGCGGATTTTCCATGAATGATTCCGTGGCGATATCCAGCCCATCCGGCGGCAGGCCCATGATGGCCAGATCCGTGACATTATCCGCCAGATGCTTCAGCACAGTTTCCCGGTTGGCAACATTGAGACTGACCGTGATGCCGCTATAGCGCTGGCAGAACTTGGCGAGCAGATGCGGAGCGAAGTAATTGGCGGTACTCACCACCGAGATGGTGAGCTTGCCCCTGTCCAGCCCCTTCAATTCGTCCAGCGCGAGCTCCATGTCCGCCAGTTGCTGGGAAATGATACGGCTGTAATGATATAACTCCCGGCCGGCATCGGTCAGGTACACCTTCCTGCCCAACTGTTCGAAGAGAGGCAGATTAATATTATCCTCCAATTGCTTGATTTGCATTGATACAGCTGGCTGGGTGAGATAAAGCTCTTCGGCAGCGCGCGAGAAACTGAGGTTGCGGGCGACAGATTCAAAAACCTTTAATTGTCTCAGGGTAATATGCAGCATCGCCAGGATTGAGCCAGCGGCACGGGTACTATGATATATAAGGAAAATATTATCATATCCATCAAAATACATGACTGGAATTTATAATCTATCCGATTACAATGTGCGTGTAGTACTTTTACCACCCCACGAGGAGAACCGACCATGAGTCAAGAAATAAAGGGCAAGGAACGCTACAAATCCGGCGTCATTCCATACAAGAAAATGGGTTACTGGGACGCTGATTATGTCCCCAAGGAAACCGATATTATTGCACTTTTTCGCATCACGCCCCAGGAAGGGGTGGATCATGAGGAAGCCGCCGCGGCTGTCGCCGGCGAATCCTCCACCGCAACCTGGACCGTGGTATGGACGGACCGCCTGACCGCCTGCGAACTCTACCGCGCCAAGGCTTATCGTTCCGATCCGGTTCCCAATACCGGCCCGGGCACCAAGACCGAGCAACAGTATTTTGCCTACATCGCCTATGATCTGGATCTGTTCGAGCCGGGCTCCATCGCCAACCTGACTGCCTCCATCATCGGCAACGTTTTCGGCTTCAAGGCAGTGAAAGCGCTGCGCCTGGAAGACATGCACATTCCTGTGGCTTACCTGAAAACCTTCCAGGGGCCCGCCACCGGCGTCGTTGTGGAGCGTGAGCGCCTCGACAAATTCGGCCGTCCGTTGCTGGGCGCCACCACCAAGCCGAAACTGGGGCTTTCCGGCCGCAATTATGGGCGTGTGGTGTACGAAGGGCTCAAGGGCGGCCTGGACTTCATGAAGGATGATGAAAACATCAATTCGCAACCCTTCATGCACTGGCGCGACCGCTTCCTGTATTGCATGGAAGCAGTCAACAGAGCTTCCGCCGCGACGGGCGAAGTCAAGGGCCACTACCTGAACGTCACTGCGGGCACCATGGAAGACATGTACGAGCGCGCAGAATTCGCCAAGTCGCTCGGTTCCGTCATCGTCATGATCGACCTGGTGATCGGCTACACCGCCATCCAGTCGATGGCCAAGTGGGCGCGCAAGAACGACATGATCCTGCACCTGCACCGCGCTGGCAACTCGACCTACTCGCGCCAGAAGAACCATGGCATGAACTTCCGCGTGATCTGCAAATGGATGCGGATGGCGGGAGTGGATCACATCCATGCCGGCACGGTCGTCGGCAAGCTCGAGGGCGACCCCCTCATGATCAAGGGTTTCTACGATACCCTGCGGGAAACCAATACCAAGACCAGCCTGGAACATGGCTTGTTCTTCGATCAGGACTGGGCCTCGCTGAACAAGGTCATGCCGGTTGCTTCGGGCGGCATTCATGCCGGCCAGATGCACCAGTTGCTGGATTATCTCGGCGAAGACGTGATCCTGCAGTTCGGCGGCGGCACCATCGGCCACCCCATGGGTATCCAAGCTGGCGCGGTTGCCAACCGCGTGGCGCTGGAGGCGATGGTCATGGCACGCAACGAAGGTCGCGATTATGTGAAAGAAGGTCCCCAGATTCTCGAAGCAGCTGCCAAGTGGTGCACACCGCTCAAGCAGGCTCTGGACACCTGGAAGGATATCACCTTCAATTACGAATCCACCGACACCGCCGATTTCGTGCCCTCGACCACGGCGAACGTCTAACCCTATCCCCCTATCCAGGAGAAAATAATTATGATGACCAATGTAGGAAACCGTGTCACGCAGGGGCAGTTCTCTTTTCTGCCCCCGCTGACGGACAAGCAGATATCGGCGCAAATCAAGTACGCGCTGAAGAACGGCTGGGCCATCGGTGTGGAATACACCGACGATCCGCATCCGCGCAATACATATTGGGAAATGTTCGGCAACCCGATGTTCGACCTGAAGGATCCTGCCGGCATTCTCTCGGAAATCAATGATTGCCGCAAAACCTATCCGAATCATTACATTCGGGTAACGGCATTCAACTCCACGCGCGGGGTCGAAAGCCCGACCATGTCATACATCGTCAACCGCCCCAAGAACGAGCCGGGTTTCAGGTTGGATCGCCAGGAAACGGATGGCCGTTGCGTTCGCTATACCATTCACTCCTACGCTACCGACAAGCCGGAAGCCGAGCGTTATTGATGGAACTGGCCTCTTCCTTTCCGGGAAGGGGCCAAGCCCAAGGAGGGGGCTGGATAGGCGGGATGATGAGGCTGTGAATTCATCGAGCGTTTTACCCAGCCCTTAATCAAGTTGACAGCAAGCTCGTTTTTAAACTGACATGCCCAGGAATGTTTCCTGACACACCTAAATAAGTGGAACAAAAGTGAAAAATCCAGAACTCCTAACTCCCGATAATAGTTCAGTGGATCTGGACGCCGAATTTCGCAATTCCAACATCAAGGAAGTGCTGGACAAGCTGGATCTGGAATTGATCGGCTTGAAACCGGTAAAAACCCGCATTCGCGAAACAGCCGCATTGCTGCTCGTGGATCGCGTGCGCAAGAAACTGGATATGACTGCCGGTGCGCCCAGCCTGCACATGAGTTTTACCGGTAACCCGGGTACAGGGAAAACCACGGTAGCGCTGCGCATGTCCGAAATCCTGCATAGACTGGGTTATGTGCGGGAAGGGCATCTTGTCTCGGTGACACGTGACGACCTGGTGGGCCAATATATAGGCCATACCGCCCCAAAAACCAAGGAAGTGCTGAAGAAGGCGATGGGTGGAGTGCTATTCATCGATGAGGCCTATTATCTCTACAAGCCGGAAAACGAACGCGACTACGGCGCGGAGTCGATAGAAATCCTGCTGCAGACAATGGAAAACAACCGGGATGACCTGGTTGTCATTCTTGCGGGCTACAAAGACCGCATGGAAAAATTCTTCCGCAGCAATCCTGGCATGCGTTCGCGTATCGCCCATCATATCGACTTTCCCGACTACAGCGCGGATGAACTGGTCGCTATCGCCAAACTCATGCTCGCTGCCCAGAATTATCGCTTCAGCCCCGAAGGCGAGGTGGCATTTGGCGAATATATCCACCTGAGGATGAAAATGGATCATTTCGCCAATGCACGCTCGGTTCGCAATGCCCTCGACCGGGCAAGACTGCGGCAGGCAAATCGCTTGTTCAAGGGAGCGCGCAAGAATCTTTCACGGATCGACCTGATGACCATCGAGGCGGAGGATATCCGCGCCAGCCGCGTATTCCAGGAAGGAGCAGTCGACCTGGACGGCGATGAGGGTGCAAACGAGAATCCGCCAGCGAGTTGAATGGGCTTGCAGCCTCCATTTTGTGGGAAGCGGATTAATAACTGGCTCCTGTACCTCCCCTTGTTATCTTGAGCAAGTTATTGAAAACCTTCCATTGGGTGGGCGCCTGGTTCCGGCGCCCTCTTTTTTGGAATAAGAATCCAGATGGCAGCAGGATTCAACAAAAACGAGCGATCCAGTGCCGGATTTGGGTTTAGCTCCGGCTCGAAGTCCCGAAGCTTGCTTGCCTCAATTGACAATGCCGTAGATCCGAAAAATGCCGGCCTGCCAGGTTTTCCGCTTGTAAAATTTCAGTTCCCTTTTCTATCGGCCCAGGCGCTGCATCGCGTCCAGATCATTGTTGGTATCGATATCCCTTGTACCGCCGCCGCCTCCATCTGTATAGAGACACCAGCAATCCATATTTTCCAGGACCAGGCATCCGGAAGCGCCGCGGCTCAAGCATGTCGCGCAACACTCTGAAGCCGGATCGGGTGGCAGTGGTCCCGGTCCTCCGCCGCCGCCTTTTCTTCTTCTGCTTTCGTTGACCAGGTCGATATTCTGGGTGATCGCGAAGATGGATTGCTTGTTCGCCTCGTCGATCACGAATACTGTCTTGAAAGGGGAACTCTTTACCACTGCCAAACCAGCTTTGATCGATGCCTTCGAGCCAATCGTAAAAGACGAGGATGCGACTAACGATGACGGAGCATCAACGCGGACGCGATCGAAGAGTGGGCACTTCAGAAAGAAATATTTTTCCATTTTCATCTCCAGGTTGGTTGAAAGGGATGACGGCGGAGACGATAAATTGACGCTATTGATAGTCCGAAAGAACTCTTATCTACAAATTGCCGCCACTTTTGTACTATAGAAGGCTATGTCCATATTTCAACCTTCTCACCTGGAATTGGCAGCAATATAAGATAGATTTCATTCTGCTATTCATCCCGATATCGCCATCCCTAACTCCAAGATCGATGCGCCCCACCCGCCTGGAAGAACCACCCGCCAACCGAAACGACTGGAAGACCATCCGCAGCCTGCTGCCTTATCTTTGGGAATTCAAAGGAAGGGTCGTTCTCGCATTGTCACTCCTCATCATGGCGAAGCTCGCCAATGTGGGCGTTCCATTGGTGCTGAAGGAAATCATAGACGCTCTTGACCGCCCGCGCGCGCTGATGGCCCTGCCGGTTCTTCTGCTGGCTGGCTATGGCGCGCTGCGCCTGGGCAGTACGCTATTCGGAGAGCTGCGGGATGCGATCTTCGCCAAGGTCACGCAGCGCGCCATACGCCGCGCGGCTATCAATGTATTCAACCACCTGCACGCCTTGTCGCTGCGTTTTCATCTGCAGCGCCAGACAGGGGGCGTATCCCGCGATATCGAGCGCGGATCGCGCGGCATCTCTTTTCTTCTCAATTTCATGCTGTTCAATATCTTGCCGACATTGCTGGAAATCGGGCTGGTTGCGGTCATTCTCCTATCCAGATACAGCACATGGTTCTCGGTGATCATCTTCGGCACCCTGACCGCGTACATCACGCTCACCCTGGTCGTGACAGAGTGGCGCATGATCTTTCGGCGGACGATGAACGACATGGACTCAAAAGCCAATACCCAGGCGATCGACAGCCTGCTGAACTATGAAGCGGTCAAGTACTTCGGCAACGAGGCGTGGGAGACCCGGCGCTATGATGAACATCTGCAAAAATGGGAGATGGCAGCGGTTCGCAACCAGACATCGCTTGCTCTTCTCAACTCCGGGCAGAGCGTCATCATCGCGATAGGAATTACACTCCTGCTTTCGCTGGCGGCGCAGGAGGTTATCCAGGGAACGATGACATTGGGCGATCTGGTGCTGATCAACGCTTTCATGCTGCAACTCTACATGCCGCTGCATTTTCTGGGGTTCGTCTATCGGGAGATCAAACACTCATTGGCCGACATGGAAAAAATGTTCAGCCTGCTGGAAGAGGATGAGGAAATCAAGGACAGCGCCGATGCAATCGAGCTTGCCGGAAACAGTGCCGAGGTTCGCTTCGAAAATGTCGATTTCAGCTATGAACCCAATCGGCAAATTCTATTTGATGTCAGCTTCGAGATTCCTCCAGGCGGTAATGTCGCTGTCGTCGGACACAGCGGATCGGGAAAGTCGACATTGGCCCGGTTGCTGTTTCGCTTCTATGACACAACCTCGGGCAGAATCCTGATAAATGGACAGGACATAAAGGGAGTGACGCAGAAAAGCCTGCGCGCAGCCATTGGAATTGTTCCCCAGGACTCTGTCCTGTTCAACGACACGATTTATTACAATATCGCCTATGGGCGTCCCCATGCAGCCAGGGAGGAGATCATCGCGGCGGCGACGGCGGCGCATATTCACGACTTTATCGAAAGCCTGCCGAAAAAATATGAAACCACGGTGGGGGAGCGCGGCTTGAAACTTTCCGGAGGAGAAAAACAGCGCGTGGCCATAGCGCGTGCGATCCTGAAGAACCCAAGAATACTGATATTTGATGAGGCAACTTCGGCACTGGACTCGAAGTCGGAAAAAGCCATCCAGGCTGAGCTTAAACGTGTCGCCATGCACCGTACCACTTTAACCATCGCCCACAGGCTGTCGACCATAGCGGATGCCGACCAGATACTGGTGATGAGCAATGGCCGTATTATAGAACGTGGCGCTCACCTGGAACTGCTTGCGGCTAATGGCGCTTATGCGCATATGTGGCGGCTTCAGCAGCAGGAAGAACGGGCCCACCTGCAATCGCCGGCGATTTCAGCTGAAGAATCTCTCCCGGCAAACTCGCCCAAGCTTTCGAAGGCCGGGACAATTGACGGCTTCTAGCAGCCTGTCGGACTGACAACCGAAGCGAAAATGTGACTGGGTGAGGAGGATTTTGCCGATTTTGAAGGCCAATAGTTGTTCTATTGATCGAAAAAGCGACGAAATAAGACCAGCCAGACGCTTTTACAGCCGATTTCCTTTAAGTCCGACAAGCTGCCAGGTGTGGTAAGTCATAAATTCACTGCATAAAAAATACCCGTCATTCCGGCCGCTGCGCCAGTGGCGAACCGGAATCCAGAGCCTTCTCAAGCTGCCGGATTGAAGATCATTGCATTGTCGAAGGCGCACTGGAATTTTTATCCCGGATTGAAGTCATTAAACGTATCCCATAGTGGACAACACTGCTTTTGCCAAAGCAGTTGAAGATCACAGCAAGACTTAATCCCCCAGCCCGATTATAATTTCCGGTTATTTTTGTCCCAGGTATCCAAAGTGTTCAGCGAGTTCTTTTCGGTATTTCCCCAATATCTCATACCCAAGCAGGCATTGACAATTTTCGCGGGAAAAGTTGCCAATGCCGAAGCTGGACCCATCACCACGTTGATCATCCGCTGGTTCATCAGGCGCTATGGCGTCAACATGGAGGAGGCAGCCGAGCGGGATGTTCATCATTATCGCACCTTCAATGAATTCTTCACCCGTGCGCTGGCGCCCGGAAAGCGCTTCATTTCAAAGGCGGATTATGTCTGTCCGGCCGATGGTTTTATAAGCCAGGTTGGCGTTATTGGCGGAAACCAGATATTGCAGGCCAAAGGGCACAACTACTCCACCATGGCTCTGGTGGGAGGGGACCAGGAACTCGCCGATCAGTTTTACGACGGTCATTTCGCGACGGTATATCTCAGTCCCAGCGATTATCACCGCGTCCACATGCCGTGCGCTGGCAGATTGACGAGCATGACTTACATTCCCGGTTCCCTGTTCTCGGTAAATCCCGCTACGGCTCGCGGCATCCCGGGTCTATTCGCACGGAACGAACGCGTGGTCTGCGTGTTCGAATCGGAAGGCGCGTCATTCGTAATGGTCCTGGTTGGAGCCACGATCGTCGGTAGCATATCCACGGTCTGGCATGGAGTTGTCAACCCCAGCCATTCGGCAGGAATACAGAAATGGCGCTACGGCGAACGGGGTCCGGTGTTGCAGAAGGGTGATGAAATGGGCCGGTTCCAGCTTGGATCGACGGTGGTCATGCTATTCCCGAAAAGCGGCATGATGTTCAATGAGGCATGGGTTTCCACGCAAGCCGTGCGGCTCGGGGAAATGATGGCCACCACCACCGCCAGCACCGAAATGAGGATTGAACAGGCAAACGCCCGATAGGTTGCTGCCAGGAACCTCTACCGCAATCAGACGCTTTGCAGCGCCCCCCGCATCAGGGTCGCCGGATGGACATCCTCGTCTGATCCGAAACTTGAAGGATAAGCAGCCTCCGTCGCAAGCTCATGCACAGCCTTCAGTAGAATTTCGCGAAATTCTTCCCCGACTTCGGGATGCCGCAAGCCATACGCCACGGTGGCCGCTAGGAAACCTGCCTTGCTTCCGCAATCGTAATGCTTGCCCTGGTAACGATAGATCATGACCGGTTCCAGCTTCAGCAGGCGGGATATCGCATCGGTAAGTTGAATTTCCCCCCCTATTCCCGGACCAAGATTCGCTATGCACTCGAAAATCGCGGGCGAAAGGATATAGCGTCCCACGATCGCCATGGTCGAAGGTGCAACCTCGGGGGCGGGCTTCTCCACGAGGCTGCGAATTTTCGCGATACGGCTTCCTGCTTCCTCTGCCGCTGCATCCACCACGCCGTAGCGGCGTGTATCTTCCCTCGGCACAGACCGAACGGCGATGAGACTGTTTGGCGTGCGCTCGTATTGCGCGACCATTTGAGCCAGCACCGGCGGCTGCCCATCGATCAGGTCATCGGGAAGCAGCACAGCGAAAGATTCATTGCCGACCAGCCGCCGTGCGCAGTAGATCGCATGCCCTAATCCCTTCGGTTCTTCCTGCCGGACAAAGCTGAAATAAACTCCGCTGGGTGTAAGCTGGCGTAACATTTTAAGGGTGGCATGCTTGCCCTGGGTGGACAGTTCGGCTTCCAGTTCCACCGAGCGATGCAGGTGATCCTCGATGCTTCGCTTGCTGCGATGGGTTACAAAAATGATTTCTTCAATCCCGGCCGCTACGGCTTCATCGACCGCATACTGGATCAGGGGGCGATCCACGATCGGCAGCATTTCCTTCGCTATCGCTTTGGTCGCCGGCAGAAAACGCGTTCCCAGGCCTGCAACCGGAAACACCGCCTTGCGTATCACTTTTGCCGGCTTTCGAGATACTGACCCTTTAAGAGAAAGCACTTCTTTCCGGACAGAAGTTGCGGGTGAGGCAGAGGCAGTGTTCAGGCTCATGAGAATTCTCCATAGGATATTACGGGGGTGATATCGTCCAGTCAGGCTGTCATTCCATCATTCATTCCTTTTGATTCCTCCGAATCGTCATTGGTCGAGCTACAGCACGCGCAGGAACGCCACGAGATCCGATTTTTCCTCGTCGGTCAGTTTGAGCCCGAGTACGAGATTGAAGAACTCGACGGTATCCTCTAGCGTCAATAGACGGCCATCATGAAAATAGGGTGGACTGTCCTTGATTCCGCGTAGCGTAAACGTCTTCATCGGCCCATCCCCTGGCTCGTTGAGGAATCGTTCGAGCTTCAGGTCATGCATCTGGTTATCAAGAAAAGCTGGCGGTTTATGGCAGGCGGCGCACTGGCCCTTCCCATAAAAAAGCTTTTCACCGCGAAGCTCCTTATCCGTCGCCTTACCGGGATCCAGCTGGCCCCGGCTATCCAGCTTGGGGGCCGGTGGAAAATCGAGCATATTCTGGAACTGCGCCATATGGCTCACATGGATACGATCAAAAATGGTCATTCCCTTTTTCATCGCATGAATCGGATCGCCATTGAAGTAAGCCGTGCGGAACTCGAATTCAGTGAAATCCTCGACCGAACGCAGGCTTCGTTTGGAGCCATGGACCTGCTGGTTATACAGTCCACGCAAGCTGACGGTATCCAGGCGGAAACGGCGCTCCTGGGGCCGGATATCCGGACTGAGATGAAACTGCCCGGTCGTATGCCCATTCACATGGCAGTCGAGACAGGCGACCCCCAGGCTGGGCTGCGCGCTCTTGCGGTCATCGGTCGGATTGAATTCCTCCTGGGGAAAAGGAGTAAGCAGCATCCGCAATCCATCCAGCTGCACGGGCGTCAGGATATCCTTGAACAGGCGGTAGTAATTATTGATCGATACCACTTCTCCGCGCGAGACGTCGCCAAGCTCAGGCCGGGTTTGAAGAAATATGGCGGGAGGAAACTCCGGCAAAAAGGCATCGGGGAGATCAAACTCGACATCAAACCGCTGCAGGCGGGGAAACATGTCGAGCTGCACTTGCGGAAAAACCTGTCCTCCCGGAGACTGCTTGGGGTGAGGCAATGCCGGATACGGAAAAACATTCTGGCTTCGTATCTCCGCGGGAGACATGCTTGCCAGCCTTTGCCAGGTTAACCCCCCCTGCAGGCGCGCGGTCGGTCCTATTGCCAAGGGTTTGCCACGCGACATTTTTGCTTCCCGATCCAGCACGGGAGTCAGGTTATAGCGCTGCATGAGCAGTTCGCGCTGGGCTCTCATGACTCCGCTTCGGTCTGCGACATCCATTTTCATGATTTCTTCGAACGTCTGCATCGGCTTCCTGGCGTTCAATGGATCGCGGTAGAAATCAAAACCGGGTGTTTTTCCTTTATCAGGCTGGTTATTAAACGCAGGCGACGAAGGCATGGCGCTCATCGCGGAAAATACGCCGGAGCGGTCGTGTTCGTTCCTGTTCTGCTCGGGACGGGAAACCGGCACTTCTCGCACGGACTGCGCATCTCGAACCGCATCCGGCTGGCTTCCAGCCGTTTGTGTTTGCCGCGGCCGATCGTACTGGTCAGTTTGGGCAAGCGCATGGTTCATGCTTGATCCCAATCCGGCGAAGGTCAAACAGCATGCCAGGATTTTTGTCGTTTTCATCTCTCCTCCTGAAGAAATCAAAGAGCAGATCCATCACCGCCCGATTGTGCCAATCCTCAAATTTTCGAAGAGGAAATTCCTTGGTATTTTTTCAGTTTTCGGGTCCCCAATCTGTACGCCATCGCACAATGAAAGTTGACCTGGATGAGATCGGGAAATGGAGAATGATGAGAATAAAGCATATCGGATGCGCGTTACCTTCTCATTACTGAACATTACTGGAAACTACGAAAAACGGATGAAGCGAAGTACAGAAAAACCAGATTGAACAGGACAGACTGCCACTTATCCGCGGCACAGCAGCTATTCGCTATTCGCTGCCCCATTTGTATGGATCAATGAAGAGTATACCCTCCGGTGCAGCAGGAAGAAGCAGGAGAAACCCGTTCTCCCTGTAGAAGGAGTAAAGAAAATTGTTCAGATGGCAGCCATGCTCATCTGTTTTAGCTGGTCTGTTATAGACCGAAGGCTTTGGAGGAAACTGTCCACCTGCTCCGGAGAATTACTATTGCCCAGGCTCACTCGCACGGCGCAACGCGTCAATAGGGGATCCACGCCCATCGCTTCCAGCACATGACTGCGGCCGGGATTTACACTGGAACAGGCAGCGCCGCTGGCCACTGCGAAACCTGCCTTGTCCATGCGGACGACCAGGGTGTCGCCCTCGATGCCTTCCAGAGAAAAATAGCATGTGTTCGGCAAGCGCTCGGCGCCAAGGCCAAAAACTACCGCACCCATCTCGCGCAGCCCCTGCTCCAGCTGCGTGCGCATCGCCAAAAGGCGCGACGCGGATTCCGTAATTCTTTTTCTGGCCAGGGCGCACGCCACTCCGAACCCCACGATGGCAGGAACGTTTTCTGTCCCGGAGCGCAATCCATTTTCATGCCCTCCACCAAAAATCATCGGCTTGAGCGGCAGGCGCTTGTCCATGATAAGAGCGGCGGCACCCTTGGGACCATTGATTTTATGGCCTGATATCGTCATGGCATGAACCTTGAGCGCTGCAAAATTCACCGGAATCTTTCCAAGCGCCTGCACCGCGTCTGTGTGCACCCACGCGCCAGCGGCCCTGGCCTTCTCGGCCACGGCTGCCACATCCTGTATCACGCCGGTTTCGTTATTGGCCAACATTACCGAGACAAGCCCCGCCGTTCGCTCATTCAGGGCGCGTTCGGCATCGGCGGCCTCCACCCTTCCAAGGGCGTCCACTGCAATGCGGCGCAAATCCCATTTCCTGTCCGGGTTCCGCGCCAATTCCTGCGCTGCCTTCATTACGCAGGGATGTTCGATCGAACTGACGATAACACGTGAAGGCTTGAGATAGCCTGCTGCTCCGAGCATGAAGAGATTATTCGCTTCTGATCCACCACTGGTAAACACTACTTGCGCTGGCTGCACGCCAACTGCTTCCGCTACCTGTTCCCGTGCCCGGTTTATAGCCTGGCGTGCCGCAATACCGCGAACGTGCCGGCTGGAAGCATTGCCGAACTCTTTCTGGAAATACGGCAGCATGGCATCCAGGACTTCATCATCCACAGCCGTCGTGGCGTTATGATCGAAATATGTGTAGGTCATCGAGATTCCATTCAGCCAATTCGGCCAACTCCAGCCAGTATTGGCTATTGGTTCGCGGGCATGATATCGCTACCGGCGGATCCAGTTGTCGAATCCGAAGAAAGGCGGGAAGTCCCGTCAGGCCAGAGCGGCTTCTTCCTCGCTTTTACAGGCCCTCATGTCCTGCAAGACGGCGATATCTTTTACTTTTGGACTCGCCACCAGTTGCTCCAGGGTAACCAGCGCTAGATAATCCCTAATCCTGGCGTTAAGGCTTGCCCACAAGTCATGCGTCATGCAACGTTGATCGTTGTAGCAGTTCTCCTTGCCGCCGCACTGCGTAGCATCGATCGGCTCATCCACCGCAAGGATGATATCCACCACCGATACTTCGCTCATGGGCTTTGTCAGGCAATATCCGCCCCCCGGTCCGCGCACGCTTCCCACCAGCTTGTTGCGCCGCAGCTTTCCGAACAGTTGTTCCAGATAGGAAAGGGAAATTTTCTGACGTTCGCTGATGCCCGCCAATGTGACCGGCCCTTCTGCACTGTGCAAGGCAAGGTCGATCATAGCCGTTACTGCAAAACGTCCCTTGGTCGTCAATCGCATTTTTCTGCTCCAATGAGAATTAGTACGGGATTGATACGAAATGATACGAAATCGATAGGATAATACTGCGCATAATTGCCCTGGGGTCATGAGCAGTCTCAAAATACCCGACAAGGTTAGTCGAGTATATAAAGTCCCTTTATCGCAGTCAACTATTTTTGAAGACTACCTGGTTGTAAAGACGTTTGATAACGGAATATTGATAGGCCTCGATAGGCAACTCTCCTATTTCTCCAGCGCGCTCAATATGCCGCGCAGCATATTGACTTCTTCTTTTTCAAGGCGCGCCCGCGCGAACAGCCGCCGCATGCGCTGCTCGAAACGCTTGGGCTCTTTCAGGTTCAGGAAACCGCTGCTTATCGCCAGACGTTCCAGATGACGGTAAAGCAGTTCGATATCGTCGAAAGTTGCTGCCAGACCCGGCTGCGGAGAAAAAGACGACACGTCCGGCAGTGCCATGCGCAATTCGTAAACCATGACTTGTACCGCGCTGGCGAGGTTAAGCGAGGAGTATTCCGGATTGGCGGGAATATTGACAAAAATCTGGCATTTACTGGCTTCCGCCGTTGTAAGGCCTGCGGTCTCATTGCCGAAAACCAGCGCTACCGGGCCTCCCCGGGCATATCCGAGCACCTCCCGCGCTCCCTGGCGCGCATCGAACACCTCATGCGAGAGATCGCGCGGGCGAGCGGTGACAGCCGCGGCCAGGCTGGTCCCGCACAAGGCCTCATCGAGACTCGTGCATACAACCGCAGCATGGAGTATTTCCCATGCCCCCGCGGCACGTCTTTCAGCCTCCTTGTCAGGGAAAGACCTGGGATTGACCAGGTAGAGCTTGTCCAATCCCATCGTTTTCATGGCACGGCCTGCTGCTCCGATATTGCCGGGATGACTGGTGTGGCTAAGGACAATACGGACTTTATCGAGCGTATGGGGGGGATTCATATTAAAATCGCATTCTGCTCAATTCTGGAACTTCTGAACCCCAAAATGCATCCCATGCTTACCATTGCGGTTAAAGCCGCCCGCCGCGCAGGCAACATCATCAACCGCGCTGCGCAAAACCTGGATTTATTGCATGTCTCGCGCAAAGCGCACAGCGATTACGTGAGCGAGGTGGATGGCGCCGCGGAAAATGCGATTATCAAGACGTTGCTGGAAGCCTACCCGGATCACTCCATTCTAGCAGAAGAAAGTGGCGCTCGAAGCGGCCAGGGCGAATCGGATTACCAGTGGATCATCGATCCGCTCGACGGGACGACGAACTTTCTTCACGGTTTTCCGCACTATTCGGTATCGATCGGGCTGATGCATAGAAATATCCCGGTACAGGCCGTGGTGTATAACCCTTCCGCCAACGAACTCTTTACCGCCAGCCGCGGCAGCGGTGCTTATTTGAATGACCATAGGCTGCGGGTAACGAAGCGAACCCAGCTGACTGACTGCCTGATCGGCACCGGCTTTCCATTTCGCGACTTTACCCATGTGGAAGCGTACCTGGCCATGTTCAGGGATGTCATGCCTCGTGTCGCCGGTATCCGGCGTCCCGGCTCCGCCGCACTGGACCTCGCCTACGTGGCGGCGGGCCGCTACGACGGCTTCTGGGAATTGGGGCTGTCGCCTTGGGACATCGCTGCCGGTTGCCTGCTTATAACCGAAGCGGGCGGCCTGGTGGGAGACCTGGAAGGCAACCCGAATTATATGCAAAGCGGCAACCTGGTCGCTGGCAGTCCCAAAATTTTTGGACACCTGTTGCAGGTGATCGCCCCTCATCTCACGAAAGCATTGAAAACAGGCGCGGAAATCGACCGGTAGGTGCTCCCGGCTGCGCCACGTCCACTCAACCGGAGCGGTTATTTATCGTGGTTGATGTTCCCGATAGTCCCGATCCCGGTTCCACAGAAAAGAGGAGAGCAAGGCCGTGTTCACTCAACTGGATGCCGAACGGCAACGATTGAAAAACCAGCGTCATCAGGTCGAGAACTGGCGTTTGTGGGGACCGTATCTTTCTGAACGCGCCTGGGCCACGGTGCGGGAAGACTACAGCCCGGATGGTAATGTCTGGGAATACTTCAGCCATGACCAATCCCGTTCGCGCGCCTACCGCTGGAACGAGGATGGCTTGGGCGGCATTTGTGACGAGGCGCAACGGCTCTGTTTCGGACTGGCATTATGGAACGGCGAGGATGATATTCTCAAGGAGCGGGCCTTCGGCCTGACTGGAAAACAGGGCAATCGCGGCGAAGACGTAAAGGAATGTTATTTCTACCTGGATGCAACACCATCGCACTCCTGGCTTCGCTATCTCTACAAGTACCCCCAATCGGCTTTCCCTTACAGGTGTCTGGTCGATGAGAACACGCGCCGTTCGCGGGAAGATCCGCCATTCAGCCTGATCGACAGCGGCGCCTTTGCCGGGAACCGCTACTGGGACGTGGAAATAGGCTATGCCAAGGCGTCGCCGGAAGAGGTGCATATTCGCGTTCTTGCCACCAACCGTGGCAACGAGGACGCCACGCTATGGTTATTGCCCCAGCTCTGGTTTCGCAACGACTGGTCGTGGTTACAGAGAAAAAACGAGAAGCCATCGCTTTCTGCTATTCCAGCACCCGATGGCGCAGCCTGGGCGACCGTGGCCGAACATCCGGTGCTGGGAACGTACCATCTCTACGGCTTGCAACAGGCAGACCTTTTATATACCGAAAACGAAACCAATGACTGCCACTTGTGGGCCGTACCCAATTCGGGTCCTTATGTAAAGGATGCGTTTCATCGCTATCTCATCCATGGCGATCATGCTGCGGTCAACCCGGCGCAGCGGGGAACAAAGTTTGCGGCCATGCATAAACTTCACATTGCAGCGGGAAAAGCCGCTGTCCTTGACATGGTACTGTCAGCCGCCCTTCATGCCGAGCCATTTGCCGTCCATCAGGACATATTCGCCTTGCGCCGTTCCGAAGCCGATGCTTTCTTCAGGAGCCTGCTTCCGGAAGCGACCACCCAGGATCATCGCATCCTGCGCCAGGCACTGGCTGGGATGATCTGGAACAAGCAGTTTTTTCATTACGACGTCTCCACCTGGCTGCAAGGCGACAGCGAAATCCCATCCCCGGCAAGGAAACATGGGCGTAACCATAATTGGCGCCATCTCAAGGCAAATCATGTGATTTCCATGCCTGATGCATGGGAATATCCTTGGTTCGCCGCATGGGACCTGGCTTTTCACGCTGCGGTGCTGGCGATAATCGACGTGGATTTCGCCAAGGATCAGATCGAGCTGCTGCTGCACGAAGACCACCTGCATCCCAATGGCCAGATCCCCGCCTGCGAGTGGATGTTTGATGATGTCAATCCGCCGGTGCACGCCATGGGTGCGCTCAAGGTATTCCGCGCCGAGCGCGTGCAGCGCGGCAAGGGAGATACCGCTTTTCTCAAACGCGTACTGCACAAGCTGCTGCTGAACCACACTTGGTGGGTAAACCGCAAGGATGCGTCGGGCATGAACGTGTTTGAGGGCGGTTTTCTCGGGCTGGACAATATTTCGGTATACAATCGCTCCCGGCCGCTGCCTCCCGGCTACACACTCAAGCAGGCCGATGCCACCGGCTGGATGGCGATGTTCTCGCTGCAGCTCACCGTGATGGCGCTGGAAATCGCTGTTGAAGATTCCGCATATGAGGACATTGCGATCCAGTGCTATAGCCAGTTCCTGGCGATTGCCAACACGATTGCCGGACACACCGGCGCAGAGGTATCTCTCTGGGATGATGCAGACGGTTTTTTCAAGGATCTCGTGGTTACTCCGGATGGATCGACGCACCGCATCGACGTATTTTCCTGGGTCGGCATCATCCCGCTGTTCGCGAGCGAAGTAGTGGATGCGCGCCTGCTGGCCGGCCGCACGCGGTTCAATGCGCTGATGTGGAAACATAAGGGCGGAATGTTCGATGGAAGCAGCATCTGCGCCTGCCCGGTGCATACCAACGAACGTGGAGAACATTTATTGTCCCTGATAAATGCTTCCATGCTGGTCAGGATACTGCCTCGCCTGTTCGACGAAAAGGAATTCCTCTCCCCGCATGGCATCCGCTCGGTATCCAAGTATCACGCTACCCGGCATGACCTCGGGCACATTCCCGGCATTGGCAGCGCCATCATCCAGTATGTGCCGGGTGAATCCGATTCACCGCTGTTTGGCGGCAACTCCAACTGGCGCGGACCGGTATGGATGCCCACCAATTATCTGCTGATACAGGCCATGGAGAAACTGTATCGCTTCCTGGGAGATTCGTTCACCTTTCCCGCGCCCTGCCTGAACGGCTACGAAATCAACCTCAAATATGGCGCCACGCTGCTCGCGGAGCGGCTTGCGGATATTTTCCGCCGCGGAGAATCGGGCCTTATCCCCGCCTTTTCCAAGGACAGTCCCCACCAGACAGATCCGCACTGGCGAGAACTGCTGCTGTTTTACGAGTACTTTCATGGCGAGACAGGCCAGGGCCTCGGCGCCACCCATCAAACCGGCTGGAGCGGACTGGTGGCAAACCTGATCATGCGCCGTTATCACCAGGATATTCCGGAATTCTGGAAACAGCGGTCAGCCACCGCCCCGTCAAAACCAACCGAATGAGAGATGCCGCTTGACGAGCCGCTCGCCCGTCGCGCTGTTGCCAGCGTTATCGCGAAACGCTTGCGCGGAGCCGATGCGGCTTATTCGCGCTCGCGCCGCAGCAGGATGGGATGCTCATCACTCTCGACTGTGAAATGCTGGAACGCGTTTCAGCATCCGTGACTGCATGCATAACGACCGACTGGCTCAACAACACCTGAGCGAAAGGGATATCGAACGCCATGAGAAGATTTAGAGCCATTGAATAAGGTGCCATGAATCTCATCATTCCGGGCTTGATCCGAATCCAGCCCAACCCAATAATTGTGGGCTTTAGAGCTCTCTGGGATACCGGCTTCCGCCGATATCGCGTTCGGACTGTTTGCCCACCGAATTATTAAGGTGACCTTTTGATACCCTTGCATTAGCCTGATAGAAATTATTAGCCACTTATAACTAAATTGACGGTCGCTATTTTTGGGCCGAATTAATAAATAGTATTTAATAGCTTGATTAAGATAGTTGAATTCATTACTCAGCAATAACGAAATTAACGACTTGGAAAAACACACGCCCATGATGCAGCAGTATCTGCGCATCAAGGCGCGACATCCCGACATGCTGATGTTTTACCGCATGGGGGATTTCTATGAATTATTCTTTGATGACGCCGAAAAAGCCGCAAAACTGCTGGATATCACACTGACCCGGCGGGGGGTTTCAGCGGGCGAGCCCATCAAGATGGCAGGTGTGCCCTACCATTCGGCCGAGCAGTATCTGGCGAAACTGGTAAGGCTTGGTGAATCGGTGGTCATCTGCGAGCAAACCGGTGATCCGGCGACCGCCAAGGGTCCCGTGGAGCGTCAGGTCACGCGCATCATTACCCCGGGAACATTGACTGATGCAGCGCTGCTGGAAGAAAAGCGCGACTGCACGCTGCTTGCCATAAGCGTGCGCGAACCGGCCTTGGGGATGGCATGGCTCAATCTGGCGGCAGGCCAATTTCGCGTCCTGGAGACCCGCGTTGGCGATCTCACAAGCGAGCTCGAGCGCCTGAAACCGGCAGAAATTCTCCTGCCGGAGCCGCTCGCGCTGCCTGAGCTCGAAGCCACGGCGGCACGCGAGAAACTGTGCCTCAAGCGGCTGCCGTCCTGGCACTTCGATGAGGATGCCGCGGTTCGCAATCTCTCGAGGCAATTTGAAACCCATGACCTGTCTGGTTTTGGCTGCGAAGACCTGAGCATTTCCCTGGGGGCGGCCAGCGCCCTGCTGGATTACGTCCGCTTGACGCAAGGCATGAATATCGCCCACATCCAGGCATTGAAGGTGGAGCGGGACGACGCCTTCGTGCGCATGGATGCGGCGACCCGCCGCAACCTGGAAATCTCCGAAACCATACTGGGAGATGCCTCCCACACTTTGCTCTCCCTGCTCGATACCTGCGCGACCAACATGGGAAGCCGCATGCTCAGGCACTGGCTGCATCATCCCCTGCGCGACAGGGCCACGATCCAGGATCGGCTCGAAGCGGTATCCTTTTTGATGAATGAAACGGACCCGGCTCCTTATCTGGTCATTCGCCAGCATTTCAAGCATATGGCCGATATCGAGCGCATTGCCGCCCGTATCGCATTGAGGTCGGCCCGCCCCAGAGACCTGTCGGGACTGCGCGACAGTTTGCAGCAATTACAGCAGGCAACCGCGGCCATTGCCGCTCTTACGGATCTTGCCGGGCATGCCACGCGGCACATCAACGCATTGAGGCAGGCAATGGAACCCGACTCCGCGCTTGCCGCGCTTCTGGAAAAATCCTTGATGGAAGAGCCAAGTGTGGTATTGCGTGCAGGCGGCGTCCTGGCCGATGGCTACGACGCGGAGCTGGATGAGTTGCGCGCCATGCAGAACAACTGTGGCGAGTTCCTGCTGGAACTGGAAATGCGGGAAAAAGCCCGTACTGGCATCGCCAGCCTTAAAGTGGAGTATAACCGCCTCCATGGATTTTACATCGAGGTCACGCATGCCCATAGCGATAAGATACCCGGCGATTACCGCCGAAGGCAGACGCTGAAGAACGCCGAGCGGTATATCACCCCCGAGCTGAAAACCTTCGAGGAAAAAGCGCTGTCCGCGCAGGAGCGCGCCTTGCAGCGTGAAAAATTCCTGTTCGATGCGCTATTGGATAGGCTTGCACCCTTTGTGACTCATGTGCAGCAAATCGCTCAGGGCATCGCCGAACTGGATGTGCTGGCCACCTTTGCCGAACGCGCGCTTGCGCTCGGCTACGTCATGCCGTTTTTCACTGGCGAAGCGATGATCGAAATCGAGGCGGGACGTCATCCCGTGGTGGAAAAACAGATGGAAGACTTTGTCGCAAACGATTTGCGACTGGGCGCCGGAGAAAACGGAACGCGCCAGATGCTTATCATTACCGGTCCCAATATGGGCGGCAAGTCGACCTACATGCGCCAGGTCGCGCTGATCGCCCTGCTGGCGCACTGCGGGAGCTTCGTCCCGGCAAACAGCGCGCGCATCGGCCCTCTGGACCGGATATTTACCCGCATTGGCGCATCCGACGATCTTGCGGGAGGACGCTCGACCTTCATGATGGAAATGACCGAAGCCGCCAATATCCTGCATAACGCCGGCGAGCAAAGCCTGGTATTGATGGATGAAGTGGGCCGGGGTACTTCCACTTTCGATGGCTTGGCGCTGGCCTTTGCCATAGCGCGGCACCTGCTGGAAAAAAATCGCAGCTATACGCTGTTCGCAACGCATTATTTTGAACTGACACGGCTGGCGGAAGAATTCCCGCAGATCGCCAATGTCCATTTGCGGGCGATCGAGCACAAGCATTCCATCGTGTTCCTGCATGCGGTCAACGAAGGTCCGGCCAGCCAGAGCTATGGGCTTCAGGTGGCCGCGCTGGCGGGCGTGCCTGAATCCGCAATCCGGACTGCACGAAAATACCTCGTAAAACTGGAGCAGGGAAACGTGAAGCGGCAGCCGCAAGGGGACCTGTTTGCCGGGGCGGCACTACCTGAAAGCACGCAGCGGGAACACCCTGCCCTAACGCGGTTGCAGGCAATAGCGCCAGACGAACTGAGTCCTCGGCAAGCCCTGGAGCAACTTTACGAAATGAAAAAGATGATGCAGAAGGACAGCCAGCCAAAGGAGTAGGCGAAAGGCAAAACGGCGGATGCTCAGCCCGCCTGCTGCTTGATCCGGTTGCCGATCAGTGCGCGTGGCCGTGAATCCCATGGGCATGGCCGTGAGACAATTCCTCCGCGGTAGCGGGACGCACGGCGGTGACAGTGCAATCGAAGCGCAAGGTCATGCCCGCGAGCGGGTGGTTCCCATCCACGATCACCTTGTCATCCGTGATGTCAGTTACGGTGTAGACGGTCACCTCATCCGAACCTTCTTCCCCGCCTTCAAACTGCATGCCGATTTCGACATTTTCCGGGAATACATCCCGCGGCTCCATTCTTACCAGCTCGGCGTCATATTCGCCGAAGGTGTATTCCGGCTCCATCACCACAGAGCAGCGATAGCCCACCTCCTTGAGATGCAGCTTCTCTTCCACCATGGGGAAGATACCGTCATAGCCCCCATGCAGATAGCTGATCGGGGAGTCGGGCTTTTCCATTACCTTCCCTTCCATGTCCAGCAATTCATAGTCCAGGGATACAACGGTATTCTTTTCGATCCGCATGGGCACGCCCTCTATCTTCCGTTAAATATCTGTTCAACGTGCAGACTGCACCGGTACTTCCTATCTGCCATTTCTGTCATTTCTACCTATTGCTTGCCTGGGGAGCCTCTGATCAAGGAAACGAAACGGAGGCGGTCCGGTTATGGCACTAGCGACAGTCGATGATGCAAGTTCTCCTCATTTCCCTGCACGATACCTTGAATTCGCATAAGCTGCAATTCGCCCGATTGCTGCGTTCACGTCTTGCAGTTCACCATGAACTCCCTCACGGGCGCGAAGCTGCGCCGGTGTACCGCCGATACGCCATGAATCTTGAGGGCTGCAAGGTGTTGCTGTGTACCGTATCCCTTATGGCGGTCAAAACCATAAAGTGGGAATCGCCGGTGTAAAGTGATCATTTCTGCATCCCGCGCCGTTTTTGCAAGAATCGAAGCGGCGGAAATTTCCGGCACGAGATGATCGCCCCTGATTATCGTGGTTACCGGATATCTCAATCGGGGACCATGGGTTCCATCCACGAGCACGCGGGTGGGCCTGAAAGATAGGCCTTCGACCGCGCGTTTCATGGCGAGCAGGCTGGCCTGGAGGATGTTCAGACAATCGATTTCCCGGACGGATGCGGTACCGATTGCCCAGGCGAGTGAATGAGCCTTGATGGCAACGGTCAGCGCGTCTCGCTGTGTTTTCGTTAACGTTTTGGAATCCGCCAGGCCTTCTATCCGGTGCTGCGGATCGAGTATCACGCAGGCTGCGAACACGGGACCCGCCAGCGGTCCCCTGCCGGATTCATCCACTCCGCAAATCCACTCACTCATCGGTCGCCTGCCCCGCTTCCGGATTCCCCATGCCCGAATAATCAGGAAACGGGTTCAACGCCTTCCTCCCGCCAGTGCTACAACCGGCAACCGTTATTGTTTGTTGCGCACGGTGCACATCAGTTCTGCTTCTGTAGCCACACGGCCGTCCACCTCGGCCCGGACAGAATATTTCCAGATGCCGATTCGCTCCCGCAGTATGGTTGCCTTGAGTATCAGCTGGTCCCCGGCCTGGACCGGCTTCTTGAAACGGGCGCCGTCTATGCCGACAAAATAATAGACGGAATTCTCATCTACCTGCGTATTCATGGTCTTGAGAGTCAGGATTGCAGCTGTTTGCGCCAGCGCTTCGATAATCAGCACGCCGGGCATGACGGGGTAATGAGGGAAGTGGCCCGGGAAAAAAGGCTCGTTGATGGTAACGTTCTTTAGCGCGGCAATATCCTTGCCAAGCTCCAGTGACAGTACCCTGTCAACCAGCAGGAAAGGATACCGATGAGGCAGGTATTTCAGAATTTCGTGGATATCCATCGACCCACTCACGCTATCCGCTGTTTTTATTGCAGGCTCTTCCATCTTCTTGTCATTTATCATTCGTTGAAAATCATATCCGCCAGGCTGGCCGAATCTTCTCCCGGCAAGCGTTATTGCCTGCCTACTTGTCGGCCAGCGCCTTGATCACTTTTTCGGTGATATCCATGCGCTGGCTGCGGTAGACGAGATCCCGCAATGGCAATATCAGATCGTATTTTTCGGTTTCCGCGATGACCTGGATAGCCTTGGTTGCGCTTAGTTGAAGCGTGGCAACTTCGTCGTTCTGGCGCAAGCTGAGATCTTCCCGCATCTGCCGCTGAGCACGCTGATACTCGCGGTTCAGTGTCGCCAGATCCCGCTCCTTGCCGCGCCTATCAGCCTCCGGCATCGTTTTTCCATCCTTTTCCAGAAGATCCTGCAAGGCTTTTGCCTGGGTAGCCATCTTCTTGATTTCCTGGTCACGCGGGAGAAATTCCTTTTCTATCTTCCTTAGTGCCCGTATCGCGGGCGCCGATTCGGCCAGAACCCTTTCGGTATCGACAACGCCGATCTTGATTTCATCAGCCTGGGCTACGAAAGAACAGCCGATGCCCGCGCAAATAGTCCACGCAGCAGCAACTCGCAGTCGAGCCAATAATACTTGCGTCAATTTTCTCTCCGATTTTATTCGGTTAACTTGGGAACCCCTGAACGAGCTACACGCCGATATCCGGTGATCCTTCGGGTAGATTCGCGCGAAAGGCGGCGAGGTACGAGGCCTGTCCGGGCTTCGTCGCGTCTTATGATCATCCTGATTTTACCAGCAACGTACTCCTCGAGGATTTATTCGGGATTCCCTAAAACTGCTGGCCAAATTGAAACTGAAACCGCTGCAGATTATCCCCGGGCTGATTGTTGATGGGCTGCGCAATGCTGACCTTGAGAGGACCCATGGGAGAAATCCACATGACAGCCAGCCCAGCGGAATAGCGCAACCCCTCTTGCGCAGGAATCTGTCCCCCGGGCCCGTATACCGTTCCAGCGTCAACGAATGCGCTCAGCCGGACCGATCTGTCATTCCTCATTCCCGGCATGGGAAACATTATTTCTGCACTGCCGATCACGCGTTTGTTACCCCCCAGCGTCCTGTTATTGGCATCGCGAGGACCCAGCGAGCTGATATTGTAGCCGCGAACAGAAGTATTGCCACCCGCGAAAAAGTTCTTGAAGAAAGGCAGCGGCTTTCCATTATAACCGTCGCCATAGCCCAGTTCTCCGTGCAACATGAGTGTAAAGAGGCTTGAAAGAGGATAATACCATTTGAGCGTGTAGTTCAATTTATAGTAAGTCAGATCTCCTCCCGGCAGACCTGATTCGGCGAATGCGGTCTGCGTGGTGCCGGCGGTTGTCCAGATCGCACTATCCCTGCCGTCGCGCCGCCAGCTGAGCGTTAATGGTATGTTGAGGGTACTCCGCCCGAACTCGTTTACAAAATCGATATTGCGCTGTGGACTGTTTGCACCCAGGGAAACGATCGTATTTTCCGCACCCAGGCCGGCTTGAATGCTGTCTCTTTCGTTGATGGGAAAGCCAAACCGGAAATTGGCCCCGGTGGTATTAGTATTGAAGCTCATCACGGATATCAGGGTGCTGGTATTGAGAGTACGCTTGTAAAGATCGAACCCGCCGGTCACGCCGTCGCGGGTGAAATAGGGATCGGTGTATGAGAGCGAATAGGTCTTGTTGACGCTCCCCGTATTGACCATCAAATTAACCAGCTTGCCAGTGCCGAATATGTTGTCCTGGGCAACGGAACCGCTCAGTATCAAGCCCTCCATGTTGGAATAGCCGGCTCCAAACATGACAGCGCCAGTCGGCTTTTCCTTGACTTCGACGTTTACATCGATTTGGTCGGTAACCCCTTCAACCGCCGGTGTCTCGACATTCACGGCATTGAAGAAATTCAGCCTGTCCACGCGCGTCTTGGAGAGATTGATTTTTGTGGTCGAGTACCAGCCACCTTCGAACTGGCGCATCTCCCGGCGTATCACTTCATCGCGAGTGCGGCTATTGCCCGTGATATTGATGCGCCGTACATAGACCCGGCGGCCAGGGTCTATGAAAAAGGTAAAAGCCACCTGCTGCTTTTCCTTGTCCAGTTGGGGCGATGCATTGACGTTGGCGAATGCGTAGCCATCGTCCCCAAGACGGTCGGTGATGAGCTTGACGGATTCCGTCAAGCGTTCCCGCGCAAACACATCGCCGGGAGCGATTTTTATCAGCTGGCGCAATTCCTCTTCGGGCAGCAGCAGCTCGCCCCCGAGCTTTATCTCCGAAACCGTGTACTTTGGGCCTTCAGTGATATTGACGGTGATGTAGATGTCACGCATGTCGGGTGTAATCGAGACCTGCGTCGACTCGATACTGAATTCGAGATAGCCTCGATTGAGATAAAAAGACCGCAGCGATTCGAGATCCGCACCAAGTTTCTGTTTGGAATATTGGTCCTCTTTGGTAAACCAGGTCAACAGTCCGGGCGTCCTTAACGCAAACTCGGCCAGAAGTTCTTTTTCCTTGAAATTCTGGTTGCCGACTACATTGATCTTGCGGATTTTGGCAGTCTTGCCCTCATCCACATGGAAGTTGATACCCACCCGGTTGCGGTCAAGCGGAGTTGTCGTGGTAGTGATTTTCACTCCATACTTGCCCCTGGCGATATATTGCTGCTTCAGTTCCTGCTCAGCCCTCTCCAGCAGGGAACGATCAAAGATACGCGACTCCGCGAGTCCCGCCTGCTTCAATCCCTCTTTCAGCTTGTCTTTCTCGAACTCCTTGGAACCCACGATGGTAATTTGCGCGATGGCGGGACGCTCTTCAACTACGACCAGCAGCACGCCTCCTTCCGACTCCAGCCGCACATCCTTGAAAAACCCGGTAGCATAGAGAACCTTGATAGCCGTCGCCGCTTTTTCGTCATCGAGCACATCCCCTACCTTGACCGGTAGATAGCTGAAAACCGTTCCGGCTTCCGTGCGTTGTATTCCTTCGATCCGGATATCCTTCACAATGAACGGTTCGCGCGCCCACGACACCGAAGCGCATAAAAACGACACGAGCGCGACGAGAGAACTGGCCTTCATGCGCTAGCCGGATATAAGCCGAGCGACGTCGTTATAGATTGCGCAGACCATCAATGCGAATAACAACGCCATTCCCATCTGCTGGCCTGCCTCCATGGCCTTGACAGAAAGCGGAGCACCTTTCACGACCTCGATCAAATAATACAGCAGGTGACCCCCATCCAATAACGGGATGGGCAGCAAGTTCAATACGCCGAGGCTGATGCTGATGAGAGCAAGGAAAGCCAGGTAGGAGGCAAAACCGAGCTGGGCCGACTTCCCGGCATAATCCGCGATCGTGATCGGACCGCTTATGTTTTTCCACGATACCTCGCCCACCACCATCTTCCAGAGCATTTGCAGCGTGAACAGGGAAGTTTCCCAGGTCTTCCTTATTGCTTTTGCCATGGCGGCCAGGGGTGGATAGCTTATGCTGATCATCAACTTATCCAGTTCGCCTCGATCGATTTGCGGACCTATGCCAAGTTTTCCCACTTTCCCCCCGCTTTCGGAAGAGATATCCGGCACGATCTCAAGCTGCACGGTTTTGCCGCCGCGGAGAATCTCAAGTTTCAGGAGTTTCCCGGGATTCTTCCTTATATCCAGTACCAGATCTTCCCACAGGGTGATTTTCTTTCCGTCGACTGCAATAATTTCATCACCAACCCGCAGACCGCCGCGCTCTCCCGCACCTCCGGCAACGAGCATCCCCACGATCGGATCCATGGGCGGCTGATAACTGCTCAAACCGATCTTCGCCAGGAAATCCCCTTCCAGATCGCTGCCTTCCACCTGGCTCAGGTCAAGCCGCCGCAAGGCGCTTTCCCCTGCCGGGCTGATGGTGTGGACGCTCACGGAGGCGGCCCTTTCCATCGCCTGGGCCAGCAGCAGCCAGCGGGCATCCTGCCAGGTTGATACGGCTTCATCTCCGATCCGTGTTATGGTTTCGCCTTCCTGGAAGGAAGCAAATGCCGCAGGCGTAGCGGGAACCACAGGGCCCAGTATGGGTTTCATGCCAGCGACGCCCGACATGAATAAAACCCAGTAAAGAAGCATTGCCAGCAAAAAATTGGCAACAGGTCCGGCTGCAACGATTGCAAACCGATTCGCAACGGGCTTTCGATTGAATGCCCTGGAGAGATCTTCCGGAGCAACCTTCCCTTCCTGCTCGTCGAGCATTTTTACGTAACCGCCAAGCGGGAAGGCAGAAATCACCCATTCCGTTTGATCGGTTCCCAGACGTTTGCTGTATAAAGGCCTGCCGAATCCTACGGAAAAACGGAGCACCCTCACCCCACACCACCGCGCCACCAGGTAATGGCCGAATTCGTGGAAAACGATCAATATCCCCAGGGCCATGATAAATGCGATAATGGTTACAAGGAATGTCATGGGAGTTTTAGGTGTGGCTCAGACTTGAGTGACTCGGCGGGGTGCAACGCAGAGGAGAAAGGAATGTGCTGGAAAGCGAAGCGGGACAGCCTCGATGTTCGAGGCCATGCCGATTTCTCGTTTCCCCTGCCTCTTTGCTCCGAAGGAACCGATCCGGCTGGAATGAAGCGGATCAAGAAAGAAATTACTCATCAGGACGGCCAGCTTTCGAGGCCAACGACTATCCCTTACGCGAAGCAGGCAAGCCATTCATGCGCGGCCTCACGCGCCACTGCATCCGCCGCCAGCACGTCGCTGAGCGTAGCGATATCCTTGCGGCCAACCCTCTGCATCACGTCACCGATCATTTCGGGAATCGCGGTAAAAGGCATGCGGGATCCAAGGAAAGATTCGACGGCGACTTCATTGGCCGCATTGAGTACTGCCGGCATATTGCCCCCGGATTCCAACGCCCTGTAAGCAAGCCCCAGGCAGGGAAACCTCTCGAAGTCCGGCGCTTCGAAATCCAGCCGTCCCACCTTGAACATGTCCAGGGGAGTGACCGTCGTTTCGATGCGCTCGGGAAAACCCAACGCGTGCGCAATAGGCGTACGCATATCAGGATTTCCGAGCTGAGCCAGCACTGAGCCATCGATATATTCGACCATGGAATGGATGATACTCTGAGGATGGATCACAACCTGGATCTGCTCAGGGTCTGCTTCGAACAACCAATGGGCTTCTATGACTTCCAGACCCTTGTTCATCATGGTGGCCGAATCAACCGAAATTTTCTGCCCCATGACCCAGTTGGGATGCGCGCAGGCTTGCCTCGGCGTAACCGTTTGCAGTGAGCTCAGCGGCGTTTTGCGAAACGGCCCCCCGGAGGCGGTCAGAAGAATACGGCGCACCCCGACCAGTCCCAGGTTTCCGTTGAAATGCTGCGGCAGCGACTGAAAAATCGCATTGTGCTCGCTATCTATCGGAAGCAGGGTGGCTCCGTTCTGCTTGACCACGTCCATAAAAATTCGCCCTGCCATGACCATTGTTTCCTTGTTGGCCAGCAGTACATGCTTGCCCGTGGCAGCCGCTGCGAACGTGGGCCGTATTCCCGCAGCCCCGACGATCGCCGCCATGACGATATCGACTTCAGGCAGCGAAGCCACTTTTTCGAGCGACGCAACACCCCACAGGACTTCGGTAGCAAGGCCCGCGGCGCGAACTTCCGTTCGCAACCAGTCCGCACTGGCTTCTTCCAGCAATACCGCATAGCGTGGCTGGAAGCGCTTGCACTGTTCCAGCATCTCCTTGGCGCTGGTATTGGCGGTAAGCGCGGCGACACGGAATCTCTCGGGATGCCGTGCTACCACATCCAGCGTGCTTACGCCAATGCTCCCGGTAGAGCCGAGGACGGTGATATGACGAATGGTTATCATGATTCCGACTGTAAATAGAGGAGTGACAGGATGGCCAATGGCAGAGTCGAGGTAAGCGCGTCAATCCTGTCAAGTATACCACCGTGACCGGGTAAAATATTACCACTGTCCTTGACTCCGGCATGACGTTTCAACAATGACTCGAACAGATCGCCGACAATGCCCAGTGCGGCAAGCACCAGAAGCAGCGGCAGCAACCATCGGGCAAGAAACCATTCTTCCGCCGCCCAGCTCCAGCTTAGCGCATAAATGGCAACCGCAGCCAGCGCCCCGGCTGCTCCTTCCCATGTCTTGCCCGGGCTGATTTGCGGCGCAAGCTTATGTTTTCCGAGAGAACGTCCGGTAAAGTAAGCGGAGGTATCGGAGATCCAGATTGCCGCCATGAAACCTAGCAGTAAAGCAGGATCGATTGCGCGCAACTGAAATAAGGCAAGACATGTAGGGAGCAGGACTATCCAGCCGGCAAGCGCCATCAACAATGGATTCCTGATGGGATGTCTCGCTTTGAGGAAGAGGGGAACGTAAAAGATCCAGAATACTGCTGAAACAGCATAAAGCCATGAGAAGGACAAGGTATACGGATCGGCCAGAATGGACCTGTCCAGCCAAAAGAGCAACTCTCCAGCCAGTATTGCTGTCAGGATGAGATAAATGGCGGAGTGGGCCGCAGAAAATCCACCCAGCCGCCGCCACTCCCAGGCGCCTGCCACGGTCAGGGCCAGCAGAAGCGCCATCCAGAAAATGGGAGAAAGGTAAAACAGTGCTGCCAGGAAGAGTAGCAGCATGACGACAGCAGTGAGTATCCTGGTTTTAACCATGGCCCGCGCGGATGGCGAGAGCAATGCCGCAGAGTGGAAATGCGTGAATGCTACGCCGTCCGCTTCGCGGCAAGTTCGCTTCCTCCATTGCCGGATAAGCTTTTCTGAACTTGCTCGCTCGTCCGTCCGAAGCGGCGCTCCCGTTGCTGATAGGATTGAATGGCGAGATCCAGCGCACGCCGGTCAAAATCCGGCCACAGCGTATCGGTGAAATACAACTCGGTATAGGCAAGCTGCCATAGCAGAAAATTGCTGATGCGCTTTTCTCCGCCGGTACGAATGAACAGATCAGGTTCCGGAGCGTAATTCAATGCAAAATACGGCATCAAATCCGATTCTTCGAAACCCGCAGCCAGGTGTGCATGCTCGGCAAGCAGCCTGCGCATAGCCTGCATGACATCCCACCGGCCGCCATAATTTGCGGCGATGGTGAGGGTAAAGCGCGTATTCTCGGCGGTAAGCGCTTCCCCGTTCCGGATAAACTCGATGATCTTCGATTCGAATTTCGATAAATCACCGATGACCTTGAAGCGTATCCCGTTCTCATGCAGCTTGGTGACTTCCTGCTCCAGGACTGTTATGAAAAGCTGCATAAGAAATGCAACTTCATCCGTTGGGCGGCGCCAGTTCTCGCTGCTGAAAGCGAACAAAGTCAGAAATTCGACACCGCGCTCCATGCAGGCCTTGACCGCGGTGCGCACTGTTTCCACCCCACGCTTGTGACCGGCAACGCGCGGAAGGAATCTGTTTTTTGCCCAGCGGCCATTCCCGTCCATGATGATGGCGATATGTCGCGGAACTGTGCTGATGTCGGGTATTTCCCGGGTTGAACTGGTGGGAGGGGGCATGAGGCAGATAGCGTAGAGTTGAGAACCTCTCCAAAATCCAAATTGTCCGTTCTGCTGGGGCTCTGCTGGAGAATAGCATGCATACCCCATTGATCGCTTTTTGTCCGGATCAGATCGCCATCAATTCGGCTTCCTTGATTTGCAACAGCTTATCTATTTCCGCGATGTGGCGGTCCGTAATCTTCTGGATCTCATCCTGGCCGCGACGCTCCTCATCTTCAGCAATCTTTTTTTCCTTGAGCAAATCCTTCAAGTGGGTATTCGCATCGCGCCGGATATTGCGCATCGCTACACGTGCCGTTTCAGCCTCGTGCCTTACCACTTTGGCGAGATCGCGCCGGCGCTCTTCGGTAAGAGGTGGCATAGGCACGCGGATCAATTCACCTACCGTTACCGGATTCAGTCCGAGATCGGAATTTCTGATGGATTTCTCGATCACGCTCAGCATCTTCTTTTCCCAGGGCGCAACCGTAATGGTGCGCGCATCGGCCAGACTGATATTTGCCACCTGGCTGATGAGCGTAGGCGTTCCGTAATAGTCGACTGTAATATGATCAAGCAGCCCGGCATGGGCTCTGCCCGTTCGCACCTTTCCCAGATCCGCCTTTAGTGCTTCAAAGCTCTTCTGCATTTTTTGCTCAGTCGATTTTTTGATGTCGGCAATCATGGTAATCGTCGGTAATATAAGAAGCGGAAAGCGGCATGCTGCCGTCGTGCAATGACAGGCTGCTCGAAAACGCATTATAGCGCTGATGATTTATACCTGTACCAGCGTCCCCTCGTCTTCCCCCATCACTACCCGCTTTAACGCGCCTGCCTTGAAAATGCTGAAAACCTTGAGCGGCAGCTTCTGATCCCGGCATAGGGTAAGCGCCGTGGCGTCCATTACTTTCAGGTTCTGGGCGATGGCCATATCGAATGTAAGCCGCTGGTAACGTTTCGCCTCGGGGTTGGCATTGGGATCGGAATCATACACGCCATCCACCTTGGTACCTTTGAGGACGATGTCCACGTTCATTTCCATGCCCCGCAACGCGGCAGCCGTATCGGTGGTGAAAAAAGGATTTCCCGTGCCAGCCGCAAAGATCACGACCTTGCCGGACGCGAGATAGCGCATCGCCTTGCCGCGAATGTACGGTTCCACTACCTGATCGATACGAAGCGCCGATTGCACTCTGCTTGCCAGTCCGGCACGGCGCATTGCATCCTGTAGCGCGAGGGCATTCATCACGGTCGCGAGCATGCCCATATAATCGGCAGTGGCGCGGTCCATTCCATCTTCGGCGGAAGTTATTCCACGGAATATATTGCCGCCTCCTATTACAACCGCCACCTGAACTTCCAGTTGGGTTATCTCGACAATTTCCGAAACAATTCTTTCAATTATTGCGCGATTGATTCCATAGCTATCATCGCCCATCAAGGCTTCGCCCGACAGCTTCAGCAAAATTCGCTTGTAAGAGGGAGTGGTCATGGACTTCGTCAAGCCGGCCGGGCAGCCTTCTCATCCTTCGCCTGATTGACCTGGGCCATTACCTCGGCCGCAAAATCGCCCGATTTTTTTTCGATGCCTTCGCCCAGCACAAATAGCGTAAAGGCGTGCACCTTCGCCGACTTCGCTGCCAGCAATTTTTCTACCGTCTGATCCGGGTCTTTTACAAATGGCTGGCCCAGGAGCGTCACTTCGGCAAGATACTTGGCAATCCGCCCTTCCACCATTTTTGCGGCAATATCACCGGATTTGCCGCTTTCCACTGCTTGCGCCGCATAAATCTGGCGCTCCCGCTCCAGTAGCTCAGACGACACCTGTTCACGCGAAACGCATATCGG
This sequence comes from Nitrosospira sp. 56-18, assembly GCA_001899235.1. Taxonomy (GTDB): domain Bacteria; phylum Pseudomonadota; class Gammaproteobacteria; order Burkholderiales; family Nitrosomonadaceae; genus Nitrosospira. The sequence goes on along the minus strand of MKVR01000053.1, from coordinate 1,818 downwards.
CTTGCTGGCTGCGATATGCATCGCCAGATCTCTCCCCAGCGATTCGTCGCCTCCGCTGTAATCGATCATTACGCCGATTTTGGCGCCGTGCAAGTAGGACGAAAGGCGGCCCTGTGCCGCATATCGCACCAGGCGGCGCACACTGATGTTCTCACCCAGCTTCATTACCAGGGCCTTGCGGAACTCCTCCACGCTCTGGCCCGTCTCCAGAATAGCCGGCGCAAGCCCTTCCGTATCTGCCAGATTATTTACGGTCGCCAACCGGGCCAGATCGCGGGTGAAATGGATGAAATCCTCATTCTTCGCGACGAAATCCGTTTCGCAATTGACTTCCACCAAGGCACCGCTTTTGGCATCGGACGCAATATATGCTGATATCATTCCATCGGCCGCGACACGGCCGGCCGCCTTGCTTGCTTTGGCTCCGCTCTTGACACGCAGCAGATCCTCCGCCGCTTTCATGTCTCCTTCGGTTTCAGCCAGTGCTTTTTTGCACTCCATCATGCCAAGGCCGGTGATTTCGCGCAATTCCTTCACCATCCCTGCGGTAATATCCGCCATATGTCACTCCAGGAACAAATTGTTCAAAGATTACCCTCACACCCGCCGGGCTGTCAGGGCCCATTTATCCCATCTAATCCGCCACAGCCTCGTCCGCTTCGGCAAACTCATTCTTTACAAGCTCTTCCATGATCTGGTTGCGCCCCTCCAGAATCGCATCGGCTACGCCGCGTGCATACAGGCGGATTGCCTGGCTGGAATCGTCGTTGCCCGGAATCACGTAATCCAGCCCATCCGGGCTGTGATTGGAATCGACCACTCCTACTATTGGAATTCCCAGTTTTTTTGCCTCTATGATGGCGCCTTTCTGATAGCCCACGTCGATTACAAACATGGCATCGGGAAGGTTTTTCATCTCTTTTATACCGCCAAGGCTGCGATTGAGCTTCTCCAGCTCGCGCTGGATATCCAATGCTTCCTTCTTGGAAAGCTTGTCCAGCGTGCCATCCCCAACCATGGTTTCCATATCGTGAAGACGCTTGACCGATTGCTTGATCGTCTTGAAATTGGTCAACATGCCCCCCAGCCAGCGCTGGTCAACATAGGGAGAACCGCAACGGATGGCTTCCTCCCTGACGATATCGCGCGCTTGCCGCTTCGTTCCCACAAACAGGATGATTCCCTTGTTGGCGGATAACTGGCGAACGTACTTCATCGCCTCCTGGTACATCACCAGGGTTTTTTCCAGGTCTATGATATGTATCCGGTTCCGATGGCCAAAAATATACGGGGCCATCTTCGGATTCCAGAATCGGGTTTGATGTCCGAAATGAACACCCGCCTCCAGCATTTGACGCATGGTTACCGACATGAATTTTCTCCTTTAGGGTTAAGCCTCTATCCGCCGCAATCGCTCTTTCGAAGCACCCTTGGAATGGCGGATATGCGAATTTAATCTGAATACAGGAATTATGGAAAACCCGCTAAGGGCAAGGAACAAGCGGCCACAAATTCAGATTAGCTTGCTATTATAACATTTCTGCCGCGGCCCGCTCAATTGGGATTTCCGAAGCAATGCCAGCAAGGATTTGTTCCGCACTTCCTTAAGTCCGGCAGGTTGCCAGCTCAGCATTGGTATGTGTGTCAACGTACATACCGGTATTGCCGAAACGGGCGACACTATGGACCAGGGTTTGTCAGCCCGCAGTAAGGTATTGGGTAGGGCATTGCTGTTTTATTACAAAAAGGAGAGTGATTCATGAAATCGAATACATCGAACGACACGGATGCGAAGGCGGCGGCGGAGAATCTGGCCAG
>MKVR01000052.1:58681-176710 GCA_001899235.1 Nitrosospira sp. 56-18 | reverse complement strand
CGAGGCTGAGTTGAAGGGAAGAAGGAAAGATGGGTTGCCGCTGGATGAGTTCAAGGCGGAGCATCCAGAGTATCAATTGGTGGCGCGCGCCAATCTGGTGGAGCGGATCGTATCGAAGCAACGCAAGATCAAGTCGGATCTCATCGCCAAGGATGCCCCCCGGGCCGATGTCAAAGCGGTGGAGGACAAGATCACGAACCTGATGGCCGGATTCAATAAAAATGTGAAGGAACTACAGCAGCGACCACAAGCCGCTCACTAGCGTCCAGAGGACCGTCAAGCCCATCGCTGACCAGGTGAGGAAGAGGAATAGCTGGATCGCTTCTTGCGGGGCGGTACCGACGAATGCCAGGAAGGCGACGAATAGGACAACGGTCAGGGCGGCGAGCATATGGCAGTGTAATCTCCTTTTTTATGTCACATAGCAACCGGTTGTCCATGACCAGCGGACGAATTGCGGAAAAAATCAGGAATTGCGGAAAAAATCGAAGTTTCAAAAACCTCCGAAACCCGCATAGATACTGGCTCCCCGACCAGGGCTCGAACCTGGGACCTGCGGATTAACAGTCCGTCGCTCTACCGACTGAGCTATCGGGGAATGGGAGAGATGCGAAGAGGTGCATATACTAATGGTTTGGGCTATCCGGGTCAATCGAATAAGGCCGGGAGTCCCGCTTCATCAGCTTTCTGACAAACAAATACGCTCCTTTCTTTCCGGTTTCACTCGTTTCCATTCCTTCATCGATCCGGCGAGCATCTTTGCTACCTATAAGTTTGTACTGTTTGTACCCTACCAGCACAACCCCGCTTCAGGATAGCAAAGCGTTGCGTTAATATATCCGGATTAACGGGGATACAATGCAAAGCGAGTTCTTGATCATCAGCGCCGTGGTGCTGACAGGTTTTATCCTGCTGGCGGTTTTTATTTTCCGGCTGGTGTCGCGCGGAAAAATCATGATGGGCCCTGGAGCGGCGTTGGTTGCTCTGCTGGCAGCGATTCTCCTGGTGCCTTTCGCCATGAATCTTTCCGCCCACTTTCTTTCGAACAAGCTGCATGAGACCAGCGTTCCGGAATCAACCGCGGAGACCGGGGAAGCGAGATGAGGTATCCGCGCATGCATCCGCCTGGCGCTTCAATCGCGAGGACAGCAATCTCTCGGCTATTTCATCCAGCGATATATGCAGCTTTTTGAGTTCGCTCAGCACGACGCTGGCGTTATTGGCATATTCGTGCGGACTATCGGGGCTGCGGGAGCTGCGGGATGGCCAGCCACTTTTCCTGGATGGTCCTTGTTCCGCATGTTGCGTATACGCTGCCAGCAGGGCGGGGGAGATCGACATTATGGTGTTTGGTTCGCCCAGTGCATCCAGGTACCTGGTCTCGCGATAGGCAAGGTTTTCGACGGTAGTGCCCGCCCAGAGCAACCGCTGCTTTTGCGCTCCCATGGCGACGAGTGCTTCCCAGCGGGGACCGGAAAAAATGGCCTGGAAGCGGCCATAGGCCGCTTTGGCGCTGGCAATAGCAGCCTTGCCAACAAGGCCTCTCAGCGCTTCCCGTTCCAGTGCGCTATAGGTTTTGATGAGGCCGCACTGGTTGAGGTGTGAAGAGATGATGGTATCGATTGCTGTATCGATGGGGGAAAGAAGGAAGCTCGCGATACCGGCAACATGGGGGATGCGTGCAAGGCTGCGAGGACTTGTGCTTTCGCCATCTTCGGGCTCCTTCTCGTTGCAGATATTTGAATTATCACTAGCGGCAAATTTCTCCAGCCCTTCCATGTAACCCAGGGCGGCCTGCTCATATTTCCGCGGAGTAAAAAGCATGGTTGCGTTGACATTGATGCCCTCGGCGACCAACGTGGAGATAGCCGGGATGCCAGCATCCGTGGCGGGAATGGCCAGCAGGAGGTTCTTCCGCGCGATTTCGCTCCATAATCGCCGTGCTTCGGCCAGTATTGCTTCGGTATCACTGGCAACGGCGGGATCGAGCGGCACCGAGACGTAGCCCTCGCGTCTTCGGGTTCTGATATATGACGGATAAAGGATATCGGCCAGCATTCGGACTTCCGCAATGAAGGCTGTTCTCATTGCATGAAGCGGGTTTCCATGGTTGGGGTCAGGTGTCGCGCGCGCGTCCTGGCCGCCGGGGCAAAGTGCTTCCGTCGTTACGCCGTGCATCTTGCCGCTTTGCACCAGATTTGTCAGTTCGTCGCTGCGAACGAGATCGCGACCGGGATAGTCGAGCCAGATCGATTGTTCTTGTTCCTGTGGTTTGCGTATCATGTGTGGTGGCTGATCGGGATTGACGAGGGTATGTTATCAGTGCATCCATGGTACGCTGGTTTCCGGGGAAGCGGCTGCCGAAGCCGGCTGTACTGGAAGCGGTTCTGCCGAGCCACTCATATGACTTTCCTTCTTCCTTGAAAGAACGCATCGGGAAAATCCGGGATCCAATATGTCTCGCCACCTGACGATCTGGCCGCTGCTGACCGGCACGATCCGCTACGAAAAGACTATATCAACCCGCAACCGGGGATACGGCGAATACATCGATGCGCCGATTCTCGCCTACCTCATCGAAACGTCCAATGGCCGCATTCTCTATGATGTGGGATGCGATTATCGAAAGGTGGCCGACATGCGCCAGCGCGCAAGATATTTCGACCTGATGCGTCCCGTGGTCGAACCGCCAAGGATGAGCGAAGACCAGCGCATTCCCCATTATCTGGCCCGGCTCGGATTGGCGCCCTCCGATATCGACCTCGTGTTTATCGGTCACCTGCATTTCGACCACGCAGGTGGATTGAGCGACCTCGTCGGCTGCGAAGTGCATGTCCAGGCCGACGAGCTTGCCGCGGCGCGCACCGGACTCGACCCTACGGTATTCACCGATGAACTGGCTCATGCGGACAAGTGGCAGGTAAAGACGGGAGAGTATCTCGTTACGCCCGGCGTGCATGCGGTTGCGACTCCCGGCCATACCGCCGGCCACATGTCGCTGCTGGTCGAGCCTGGATATGGGCGAAGAAGCGGGAAGGGAAAGGATCGCGGTGGAACGGCGAATGGAATGGCATCGCCCAGCGCTGTCATTCTGTGTGGCGACGCGGCTGACCTGGGCGAGAATATAGCGGATGAGATTGCGCCGGGCTATTGCTGGCAGGATAACGAAGCGTTGGCGCTGACCAGCATTCGCAAGCTCAAGTCGCTCGCCCGCGAGGAGAACGCAGAGCTCTGGCCCAACCACGACATGCAGTTTTTCCTGGGTTTGCCGTACTTTCCGGCAGGAAGGGGGCTGGAATAGGAGCAGCCAACGCTGTCTTGGGCTGCCGGCAAAGGAAAGAGTGCAGCACTAGCGCAAGTCCTTGCCTCTCCGGTGCCTCCCGGCGGAAAGTCAAGGACTACTGCTGCGCTTCGTTGAGCCGCACGCCTTGCTACTCTGGCTCGGCGGCTGCATGGGACCCGGCCAGGGCCGGCAATCCAGTCTTAGGTAATCTCCGGGCGGAAGGCATCCACCACCCTCATCCGTGCGCGGAACGCCAATAGACCGAGGAATAAAGTGGCGAAAAATGCCCTTGTTTTCATAGGGACATCTCCTTTAAAATCGCTGACCGACATCAATGGATCGCTTTGAATCACACTATCGATTGAGCGTACCATAGATAAGAATACGTATTTTGTCAACTATTTTATGGAGAAAGTGTCATAAGTAAGGCAATGGTTTGAATATTGACCTATAATTATTTTGACACTCCGATTCGCTTCGTATTCCGATAAGGAGAAGGGAAAAATCATATGCTTAAGATGGGTGATCGGCAAAAGCAGTTGCTCAAGCTGTTGCGTGGCAACAAGGCCGGCCTGAGCGTGGATGAGCTCTCCAAAGGACTGGAGATCACGCGCAACGCGGTACGCCAGCATCTTACCTCTCTGGAAGCCGAAGGGCTGGTCGAAGCGGGCAACATGCGGCCTTCCGGCGGGGGGCGTCCCCAGCAGCTTTATGTGCTCACCGAGAAGGGCAAGGAATCCTTTCCCCGCCAATATTCCTGGCTGGCGCAACTGGTGGTGGCATCCGTCCAGCGGGAAGAGGGTACGGAAAACATGGGCAAGCGCCTGAACGACATAGGTGTTGGCGTGGCGCAGCAGATACGCATGCAATATCCGAATTTGACCACGCATAAGGAAAAAGTCGAGAAGCTCGCGGAGGTAATGGATCAACTCGGCTACAACGCCCGGAATGTGAGCCAGCCGGGGGGCGAGTCGATGATCGAAGCCGACAATTGTGTATTCCACCGGATGGCGATCAAGGATACCGAGATTTGTCATCTCGACCGGGGCCTGATGGAAACCTTTACCGACAGCAAGATCGAGCACGATGAATGCATGGCGACCGGCGGCAACCTGTGTCGATTCAAATTTACACCAAAGAAGGATTAATATCCTGAACTGGAAATAGCCCCCGGAAAACACGTATCCATCCCCTTGCTGCCCCAAGTCCTAAGGTCCTGAGGAAGCCTCCATCGCTATCCGGAACTTAGCCCCGGCTATCCTATTCCAGCAGCGAGGATTCTACCAGCACATCGACACCGGCTTCCGGCATGATCGCGCGCGCGGGAATAGGGTTCCCCGCCCGCCAGGCTGCCACCGCCTTGCGCTTCGATTCGCCACTGACAAGAAACACCACTCGCCGTGAACGGCTCAGGCGGGCTGCGCTCAGGGTAATGCGCTGGGGCGGCCGCTTGGGCGAATTGAATACCGGCAGCACATCCGGTGAATCCACCGCTGTCCCCAGTGGATTGCCGGGAAACAGGCTGGCTGTGTGGCCATCCTCGCCCAGGCCCAGCAGCGTCAGATCGAACAGGTCGACCCCGGCCAGGAGCTGCGCATATTCGGCTGCCGCCTTGTCGGCGCGAATATCACCCCGGATTACATGTATCTGTCCTTCCGGGATGGGCACGTGACTGAGCCAGGCTTCCGCCGCCATGCAGGAATTGAGCTCGGGTTCGGTTGGAGGCATGGAGCGTTCGTCTCCGAAATAGATGTGCCACGCGGACCAGTCGGTCGGGGCTTCCCGCACCCGTTCATAAATACCGCGAGGGGTCTCGCCGCCCGCGAGCACGATATTGAAGCGCCCGCGCTCACTGATCGACGTGGCCGCGCTATCGAGGATGATGCCCAGCGCCGCCTCTTCCAGTGCCGGCCGGTTGGGGACGGAATGCCAGCGGTATTGCTCGGGATGGAGAGCGTTCATGAGCTAAATCCTTACGTTATTCATGTTATTTGTTCTCTTTATCGATCGGTTGATTTTTCATCCCCGGATTAAAACCACCGGCTTTGGCCGGACAGCTTTAGCTTTGGTGGGATGAGTGGAGCAACGTGTAATCCATCATCTTCCTGGTGCAGGGCAGGTATTTTTGATGGGCTGCGTTTCACTCCACCCATACTACAAGATGCAGCCGCTATCGATGATTTCAAAATGAAACCTGATAAGGGCGCGTCGTTGAGGCGATGCGTATCCGGATTTTCAGTTCGCAACCCTAACCATGGCAAAGCTGCACCTGATCGATCATTGCCGATATCGGAGGCATCAGTATTTTACGCTATCCTGACCGGGCGGTTGGCTCGTTCCGGCTGAAAAAGAGCCGGAAAAAAGCCGCAGGAATATCGCCGCCGCGCCGAATGGCAACGCAATGAGCGGATGATTGCCAAGGCCAGTTAACAGCCCTGATCAACAGACCCTGATGAACAAGCCCTAATCCGGCTTGGCCGCGAATCTGCCGCTACCGAGGAGTGCGACTGCGAGACTGCCGAGGAGAAAAAGACCCTGTAGTTCGATTGCCCAGCCTCCGTTACTCGTCAGGTCGTATAGCTGGGGCTGGTGTGCCAGGACAATCGCAAATATCATGTTGACGACCACGATGAGGCCGCCCATGCGTGAAAAAATACCCAGAATCATCATGAGCGGGCCGACCACTTCTCCCACATATACGCCGTAGGCCACCGCCGGGGGAAGATCGATGTCCGCGAGCATGTTGCTGATGAAATCGAGGGATTCCGGATGCTGTATCTTATAGATGCCATGCATCAATATCATGACACCTACCGCGATGCGCAATACCAGCTTGCCCAGGGAATCGATGAAAAGCGAATTATGCATGGCTATCTCCTGTTTTCGTTTTTTTCTGAATAAAGATGAACCTGCGAATTTTAGCGCCGGATTACCTGAATGATAATTCTTTCACGATGCGTAAGCAAATGCATGTGTGTCTTGAGGAGAAAAGAATGCGCCGAGGCAATGCAAAAGAAGATTTATCCTGGCATCTCCTGGGTGTTTCGGGAGAAATGAAGGAGGTATTCAGAATGGAACCCGATCGGGAACAACATTCAGGCAACGCATATCCGGACTTTCAGTCCGTAACCCCAACTCCCAGCTTTAGCTGGTGGTTGCCGAGTTTGGCCTATTCCGGAGAGATATCCTTATGATCGGGTGCGTTGGCTGAGCTCAGCTTTTGCGAGCTCAAATCGGGCAGCCGCTGGGCCAGTTTCCGGTGCAGCACAGCCTGCTTGATGTTCTCGTCCACGGTACGCTCGAGCTTGCGTATCATCGCATCCGTCTGCGCTTGCAGGTCCTGGGCCTGCCTGCCGTAAAGATAGCTCCTGTTTTCGTATTGTTCGAGCAACTGCTTTTGCTCGTCCAGCTTTGCCCGCGCTTCCCCTGCTGCATCTTCGTAATACTTCGCGACCATTTCATGATCGCTGCGGGTAGCGATATTTTGCGTGCCGGCACGAACCTCGCCGCTGCCGGCCACGGCGGTTCCGGCCGGACCAAGTCCGCCGAGCAGGCCCAGCAATGATAGCGCTGCCGCAAAGTTTCTTATTCTCACCATCGTACTCCTTTCGCATCCAGATCGAGCCCAACCGTGACGTTGTGAAGTTCTCGTCCGCATGAGGTAAAGAATACGTGAAGAGCGCTACTTTGTCAACTTAAGTATGTAAAAAGTGTTGAATTGAATGCCGGGCCTGTCATGGCCCGGCGAAGGCGACCGGTATCCGGTTGGTCAAAACCAAAGCTCCGTTACCCGGTCCTGTGCGGAAGGCATGGCATGCCGGATGGAATCATGTCTTTTTCATTTCATGTCCGCCGAACTGATTGCGCAGGGCGGAGAGCAGCTTGTTGGAAAAGGATTCCGCGTCGCGCGATTGCAGTCGCTGCAATAGCGCCAGCGTGATGACGGGCGCGGCAACGTCGAGGTCGATCGCTTCCGCGACAGTCCAGCGGCCCTCGCCGGAGTCGGCCACATAGGGGGCGATGCCTTCGAGGCGAGGATTTTCCGCGAGCGCGGCGGATGTCAAGTCCAGCAGCCAGGACTGCACCACGCTTCCGTCACGCCAGATTTCGGCCACCTGATGCAGGTCGAGGCCGAATTCTTCCTTGCGGCGCAGCAGCGCAAACCCTTCGCCATAAGCCTGCATCATGCCGTACTCGATGCCGTTGTGGATCATCTTGGTGAAATGGCCGGCGCCGGAAGGGCCGACGCGTCCCCAGCCCTTGTCGGGCGCAGGGGCAAGTGTTTCGAAAATGGGGCGAAGCTTTTCTATTACCGCTTCCTCCCCGCCCGCCATGATGCTGTACCCATTTTCAAGACCCCAGACACCACCGCTGGTGCCGGCATCCACATAATGGATCCGGTATGGCTTCAGCATTCGGGCGCGGCGCTGCGTTTCCTTGTAATTCGAGTTGCCGCCATCGATCAGGATGTCATCGGGGGCGAGCAGCGGGAGCAGAGAGGCGATCATCTCATCCACGGGAGCGCCGGCGGGAATCATGAGCCAGATCGCGCTTGGCGGTTCAAGCGCGGCGACAAGCTCCTGCAGGGTCGTCGCCGGGACCATGCCTTTTTCCTCCAGCCGCGAAAGGGTTTTCGTATCGCGGGCGAAGCCGACTACCCTATGGCCGCCCCTCATGAGCCGCTGCGCCATGTTGCCACCCATGCGTCCCAGGCCAACCATGCCGATTTCCATGCTTTTTCTCCCCTTGGTGGAACAGAAACCGAGCGGCCCCCGGTATTCCAGTCTGATTATGGGCCGCGTGCAAGTTTTTCCTATGCCACTATCTTCATGCCGGCGCGGGAGCAATCTCCTGCCGCTTGGCCCTGATGGATGCGAGCAGGCTATCGTACGATTTGATGAAGGAATCCACGCCGTCATCCTGCAGTTGGACGGTGATGGCGTCCAGATCGATGCTCAAGTGCTTGAGCCGGGCAATGTCCGCTTCCGCCTGTGCGACATTTTCCATTATGGTTTCACGAGCTTGCCCATGGTCGCGAAATGCCGCCAGCGTTTTGGGCGGCACCGTGTTGACCGACTCGGGGCCAATCAATTGCTCGATATACAGCACGTCGGAGTATGCAGGGTTCTTGGTGCCGGTGCTTCCCCACAACGGCCGCTGGATGTGCGCGCCCTTGCTGAGCAAGGGTGAGAACTGGTTTCCGTGAAAGATTTCGCGAAAACGGTGATAAGCCAGCTTGGCGTTCGCGATGCCTATTTTGCCGCGCAGCCCGAGCGCTTCCGCGGTGCCTATCTTTTCGAGGAGCTTGTCCACCGCAGTGTCGATCCGGCTGACAAAGAACGAAGCGACGGAAACGGGCCAGTTGCCGCTTCCACCGGATGGCGTATAGCGGTTAAGCCCATCGATATAAGCCCGCGCCACGGTCGCATAATGATGGAGCGAGAACATCAGGGTAATGTTGACATTGATGCCCTCGCTGATCAATTGCTCGATTGCAGGAATGCCTTCAGGAGTGGCCGGGATTTTTATCATCAGGTTGGGCCGTTGCACCGCTTTCCACAGGCGGCGCGCCTCAGCGATGCTGCCTTTTGTGTCATGCGCGAGATAAGGGGAAACCTCCAGGCTGACAAAGCCGTCGACGCCGCCGGCTTCATCGTAAACCGGGCGAAAGACATCCGCAGCCATGCGAATGTCTTCGATGGCAATGGTTTCGAACAGCGATTTGTCTGTCTGCTCGCTGTTGGCGCTCAATGATTGTCGCAGGGTATCGTCGTAACTGTTGCCGTGCGCGATGGCCTGCTCGAAAATGGTCGGGTTGCTGGTCAGGCCGCGCAAGTGATCTTCGTCCACCAGACGCTGTAATTCGCCGCTATTGATGAGATCACGGCTGATGGAATCGAGCCATATGGATTGGCCGCATTTCAATATTTGTTCCAAGGGATTCATAATCGTCCTCCGTAGCGCTGCGGTTTAACAAGGTAACAAGGTGAACCGCGGCAAAGCCTCTTCCCGCTAATTGTGCGGCCTGCCACGATTCAGATCTTCCTTTCATCCCCCCCATGATATTGGAATACTAAGGCTGCAAGCTGCCCAATATGTGCCTTCGCTTCGATTTCATGCCATCCGCCGATTGCGCCCGCCGGTCGCCCCCGGTGGGGCATGCGCAGGAATATGACATAAGGAATAGAGAAGCATAAAGGCCAGGATGGAAAAAGCAAAGGAAAAAGGAAGCGAGGTACAAGGTATCCTGGTTGCGACAACATTGGTTGTGACAACACAAAGCCGCGAACATTCCATGTGCCGGCAATAAAACTTGCACCTTTGGTAGAGGATAGAGGGAGGGAGACCGTTCGCGCTGTGACTTACACTGACCGCTTGCAGAGCTTGCTTTGCCGCGCGGCTCGCGCCCCGTTTCGACTGAAATCCGCTGCTATCGCGGGTCGTGGGGGCGAAATAAGTGTTATTGGCGAACAATATGTCCGGCATGGAACGACTGATCATTACAATGGCTGCCGATATGGCGGCCGTTATCAAGGGCTTGCCGATATTTCTTTCTACCTTGCGTCAATATGTTGAAGCGATTGGCGGCAAGCTCAATCTCACCGTTGAGCTGCCAAATGAACCTCCGGTCGAGCTGGACGTATTGAGTGATCTTGTAGATTACAGTCAATCTTGAAAGATTCGCGGCACCAGGCACGGTAACCCACTGTCGCTTTTGAGGTTAACTGCTGAGTGAAGTCTTCATGTTAAAAGCCTTCAGTACGATCCGATGCAGGCTCTTGGAGCCGGGCAATTTTCTCAGCAGGCGAGGAGCGAATGCGCAGCTTGGGCTAGAAACGGTTCTTCCAGTCGCGCAGCGCCGCAAAAACGCTGACTGGATCGTTTAACGGCTTATTCATCTTGGCGCTCGCGCTGCTGATCACTTCCGGCTCGCCGCAGCGCAGAAAGGGGTTGGTGGCTTTTTCCAGCCCGATAGTGGAGGGCAGGGTGGGGACGTGCTGCTTCGCCAATGCTTCCACCGCTTTTTCGCGTTCCAGCAATTCCTGATTGCCCGGCTCGACAGTTCGCGCAAAACGGATATTGTTGAGAGTATACTCATGGCCGCAATAGACTTCGGTATCCTTGGGCAGATCCGCGAGCTTTTGCAGCGACGCGACCATTTGGCCCGGGGTGCCCTCGAAGAGTCTTCCGCATCCGCAGGCAAACAGGGTATCGCCACAAAAGAGCATGTTTCCGCCATAATACGCAATATGACCAGCGGTATGGCCGGGGATATCCAGCACACGGAAGCTGAGCGTGAATTCGCGAAGATAGACCACGCCTTCGTCGCTCTCCCTGCCGGCGCACTCGCGCAGCGGATGGGTAACGGTGGGGATGGCTTCCGTGGCCGGCCCATAAACGGGAACAGGAAATTCACGGAGCAACATTTCGTTGCCTCCGACATGGTCGCGATGGTGATGAGTGTTCAGGATGGCGGCGAGCTGTAATTTTTCGTGGCGCAGATAGTCCAGGATGGGCGAGGCATCGCCGGGATCGACTACCGCGGCGTGGCGGTGATCGCGAATCACCCATATGTAGTTATCAGCGAATGCACGAACCGGAACGATGCGCGGCAAGGTCATGTCAATAAATTATCGAGTCACGCGGGTTGTTTCAATCAGTCAATTAGCTTGGATTCGATGCGGTAAAGCATAGTGTAGCCCATTCTCCATGCGATCCCATATGGACTTTCCCTGCATATCTCTCGCCTTTGGACGATCCCATGCATAAAAAAAATAAACTGGAATGGTTCGAAAGCTGCCTGGGCCAGTACCTGCTGGAGCGGGAGCAGAACTATTTCGACCAGGCGGTGGCGGATGTGTTTGGGTATCATGCCATGCAGATTGGTTTTACCCAATATGATTTCCTGCGCGCCAATCGGATGCCGCTGCAATTTCGCATAGGGGCGGAGGAAGGCGTCGCCGTGCGCGCGACTCCTGATTTTCTGCCTATCGAAACCAACAGTATCGATCTGGTGCTGATGCCCCATGTGCTCGAATTCAGTGTCAATCCGCACCAGATCCTGCGGGAGGTGCAGCGGGTGCTGATGCCTGAAGGTCACGTCATCGTCTCCGGCTTCAATCCCCACAGCGTCTGGGGCATGCGCGGTTTTTTCGGATCGGCCAGGGGAGGCTATCCATGGCGCGGCAATTTCATTTCGCGCCCGCGGCTGAGAGACTGGTTGACGCTGCTGGATTTCGAGATCACCCGGGACCGCATGTGCTGTTTTGCTCCTCCCTTCAGCCAGGAAAAATGGTTGAAGCGCTTCAGCTTCATGGAAACCATGGGAAATCGGTGGCCGCTTTCAGGAGGGGTTTATTTCTTTACCGCCGTGAAGCGGGTCCATGGGATGCGCGTTATCAAGCCGGAGTGGAAGAAAGTGCGCGCTGCGCGAAAAGGCATGGCCCCTGTCGCCCAGCGGCTGGATGCGCACGATGGCATCCGCCGCCCGCGAAGGGCGGCGCGCCTGAGAATCGTGAAAACAACGGCTCAAGGCGGGGAATGAAGGCGGAACAACCGGCAATGGTGGAAATCTTCACCGACGGCGCCTGCAAGGGCAACCCGGGAATCGGCGGATGGGGCGCGGTGCTGCGATGCGAAGGGCGTACGCGGGAATTGTACGGCGGCGAAAGGCTGACGACCAACAACCGCATGGAGCTGCTGGCGGTGATCCGCGCGCTGGAAGCGCTCACCCGGCCATGCACCGTCAGCCTCCACACCGACTCGCAGTATGTGCACAAGGGTATCAGCGAGTGGATCCATTCCTGGAAAAAGCGGGACTGGCGTACCGCGGACAAGAAGCCGGTGAAGAACGACGATTTATGGAAAGAGCTGGATCGTCTGGCGAAGCGCCATGAAATCCAGTGGCACTGGGTACGGGGCCATTCGGGGCATGAGGGCAATGAGCATGCCGACCGCCTCGCCAACCTCGGGGTCCGCTCTGCAATGGAAGGCACGGAAGGCGCGCGCGGCGTGGAACGTGCGAGGGGAGCGCCGATCCTGGGGAACGGCTGAAGCGGGACGAGGCTTGCGGCGATTCCCGGCAGATTGAGAGTGTGAGAGTGGTTGAAGGAACATGCGACAGATATTTATCGATACGGAAACGACCGGCCTGGAACCCAAACTCGGACATCGCGTGATAGAGATCGCGGCGGTCGAGATGCACAGCCGTGGACTGACCGGCCGCCGTTTTCACTACTATCTGAATCCCGAGCGGGATATCGAGGAAGGCGCGTTGCAGGTGCATGGCCTCGATGCAGAGTTTTTGCGGGATAAGCGCAAGTTTCGCGAGGTGGTGCATGAGTTTCTCGAATTCATCGCGGGCGCGGAGCTGATCATGCACAACGCAGCGTTCGACGTCGCCTTCCTCGACCATGAGCTGACACGCGCCGAATTACAGCCGCTGGCTGAATATTGCCATTCCGTGACCGATACCCTGAAGATCGCCAAGGAGCTGCATCCGGGCAAGAGAAATAATCTCGATGCGCTATGCGAGCGCTACGAGGTGGATAATACGCGGCGCACGCTCCATGGCGCCTTGCTCGATGCGGAGCTATTGGCGGAGGTCTATCTTGCCATGACGCGCGGCCAGGACAGCCTGCTGATGGAACTGGAGGCGGCGGAGCCGCTCGACGCCGCGACAGCGCTTGCCCTGCGTGAGGTGAAACTGGCAATCGTGACAGCGACTGCGGAAGAGCTCGAAGCCCACGCGCAGCAGCTGGAAATGATCGAGCGCGAAAGCAGGGGCAAGTGCATTTGGAAGAGGCTGGAACCGGTTGAGCAGGCCGCGGGACCGGAAATTAGCTAGCGTGCAATAAAAAGAGCATCGCTGCGAGTTGGTAAACGATATCGATGTGCTGAAATTTTTCGGGGCTGTGCCGTGGCAGCGGGTTGGGGTATTTCCGCTATGCTTACTGCTGGCTTTGTGGGGGACGCCGCTGCGGGCGGAAGACGCGATCTCGTTTGCGCCACATGTCTCGCTCACCGAGAAGGAAGCCATCGCGCTTTTTTACCAGCGTAATCTCGGGCTGATTGCGTCAAGCCTCGATATCGATGACGCACAAGCGGAGCAAATCATTGCAGGGGCAATGCCGAATCCGGTATTCAGCCTGACTGTGCATGAGCTGAACCCAAGAATCTGGCGTCCGGAGAATCGCGGCCAGGCGGTGCCCGCGGTGACGCCGCAGATACAGCAGCTCATCGTGACTGCCGGGAAGCGGCGATTGCGCATAGAAAGCAGCGAGCTGGCTACCGAGGCGGTCAACTTCGATGTAATCGATGTCGCGCGCGTCCTCACCAATGCCGTACGGCGCAGCTATTATAGTCTTTTGCTCGCACAGAAAACCCTCCAGGTGGCTGGCGACAACCTCGAACGGTACCGGGAAATCCTTCGGGTCAATGAACTCAGGCTCAAGCTGGGAGACGTCGCGGCCATCGATCTCATTCGCATCGAGGTGGAAAGCCTGAAAATTCAGGGTGACCAGGATCAGGCCCGCGCAGCCCTGGACCAGGCGCGGGCGGATCTGCTGCTGTTGCTGGGCTGGCCGGCAAACAGCATGGATGTCGCCGCGGTCGAAGCCTGGCCCGAAGCCGCTCCGGAGATTGCGACGGCCGGGCAGGAGCGGCTGGTCGAGCGGGCGCTGGAAAGCCGGCCGGATATGAAAGCCGCAAGGGTGCGCATCGCCCAGGCCAAGAAGATGTTGACCCTGGCGCAGCGGCAGGTCATTCCCGACGTGACTGTCAGCGCTTTCTACGATCGCGATGCCGGCAATTTCTTCGCGGACTCCGCAGGTGTGGGAATCAGCTTGCCCATTCCGCTGTTTTATCAGCAGAAAGGAGAGATTTCCAAGGCTCGCGTGGGCGTGACCTCGACCGAATTGGCGCTGGCGCAGGCCGAACAGGGAGTGAAAACAGAGGTATTGAAGGCTCTGGCTGCCTGGCAAAGCGCGGATGCCATAGCGCGGCGTTTTGAAACATCGGTAATCAAGCGGATCGAAAAATTGCGCTCGGCACAGGAACTCGCCTATCAGAAAGGCGCGATCGGCGTTCTCGATCTGATCGACGCGCAGCGCAGCTACAGGGCGATAATGCTTGATTATTACAATGCCCTGGCCAATCGGAGCAAGGCGTGGGCGGACCTGCTGATGGCATATGGAGAGGAAACCGGGAATTTGCCGCGGGGCGCGAGACGCCGCGATGGCTAGGGCCTGGTTCGACTCCCCACGCCGTGATATCCGTCGCCGTTCCCATTTGAACCGATGAGTCCGATCCCGGCAAAAAGAACAGGCAAGACCCGGCCCATCGTCCGGTATATTGCCACGGGATTATTGGGCCTGTCGCTGCTGGGATGCCAGCGCCAGGATAACGAACAGGCGCCCGCCGCTCCCATCCACCCCAGGGACGAGGTCGTTCTTCCCTCGGATTCCCCCAAGCGCGACTTCATAAAAGATGTCGTCATCGAACTGGTGCAGCGCCCGATTCTGGACGCCGTGACGGGCAAGATCACTTATGACGAGACCCGGACCGCGCGCGTGTCCTCGCCGATCGCGGGGCGTGTCATCGGCGGCATTGCCGCACTGGGCCAATCCGTCCGGAAGGGCGATGCGCTGGTCGAGCTGGATAGCCCGGAGCTGGGCCAGGCGCAGTCGGACTATGCGAATGCCGCATCAGACCTGAATCTCGCCAGCCGCGCTTTCGACCGCGTGCAGGAGTTGTATGATAATGGTATTTCCTCGCGCAAGGAGCGGGAACAGGCGGAAGATGTGCTGGTGCGCGCGCGCAGCGAGGCGGAACGGGCGCGCCTGAAGCTGGCCAACCTGGGAGCTCGCGCCCGGCGTACCGACAACCGCTTCATCCTGCATGCGCCGCTTTCGGGGATCGTCACCGAGCGCAATATCAATCCTGGCATGGAAATACGCCCCGATCTGGCGGAGCCGCTGTTCGTCATTTCGAACCTGGATCAGCTATGGCTGCAAATGGATATTTTCGAGAAGGATATCGGGCAGATTCGCACTGGCGCAACGGTCACGCTGCGGGTTGCCGCGTACAAGGGAGAAAATTTTTCCGCCACCGTCAATTACATCAGCCAGGTGGTGGATGAAGCCACGCGCACCGTAAAAGTCCGGTGTGTGTTGCCCAATGTGGAGAACAAGCTGTTGCCCGCCATGTTCGCCAGCGTCATGGTACAAAGCGAAGCGAACGATCTGGCCATTGTCGTGCCGCTTACCGCGATATTTCCCGAACATGAATCCGATTGGGTCTATGTGAATATCGGCGATTACCATTACCAGAAGCGGCAGGTCACTCTGGGCCTGCGTTTCAGGGACCGGGCGGTGGTTCTGGATGGGTTGAAGCCGGGTGAGCGGTTGGTGGTGGGAGGTGCGTTGCTGTTGCGTACCGAGCAGGACACGGAGCAGCAAAGTGGCGAAAGCGCACGATGATCCATAGAATCATTGCTTTCTGCCTGCAGCAGCGCCTGTTGATCATCAGCACGTCGGTATTGCTGGCCGCCTTCGGCATCGTTTCTTTCGAACGCCTCCCTGTCCAGGCTTTTCCCGATGTTCAGAATGTATTCGTACAGGTGGTGACCCAATACCCAGGCCAGGCTCCGGAAGAAGTGGAGAAACTGATCAGCCTGCCGATCGAGAAAGAAATGAACGGTCTCCCGCATATGATCAATATGCGTTCGGTGTCCATTTTCGGACTGTCCGTGGTCACCCTGATATTCGATGACGATGCCGAGGATTATTTCTCGCGGCAGCAGGTGCTGGAACGCTTGAAGAGCGTCAGCCTGCCGGGAGACGTCAAGCCCATGCTGGGACCCCTGACGACCGGTATCGGCGAAATTTTCCGATACCGCATCGAGGCTCCTGGCGTCCCCCTGGTGGAACAGCGGGCCCTGCAGGACTGGGAGATCGAACGGACCCTGCGGTCCGTCCAGGGAGTGGCCGACGTGGTTGCCTTTGGTGGTGGCGTCAAGCAATACCAGGTGCAGGTCGATCCAGTCAGGCTGAGGAATTACAAGCTGACCCTTCCGGACGTTTACCGGGCCATTGCCATGAATAATGCCAATATCGGCGGTGGATACCTGGATTATGGCCATGAGGCGCTGATGGTGCGCGGGACAGGCTTGCTGAAATCCGAAGACGAAATCGGAAATATTGTCGTTGCCAGCCGGGACGATGTTCCGATCTTCGTCAGGAATATTGCCGAGGTGACGATAGGCCCACAGCCACGTATCGGCATTGTCGGCTACAACGGGGCCGATGACGTGGTCCAGGGCATCGTCCTGCTCATCAAGGGCAGGAATGCCATGGAAGTGCTGAATGGCGTAAAGGAAAAAATCGACTACCTCAATAGCCATGGCTTGCCCCGCGGGGTCAGCATCGTGCCGATATACGACCGCACGGAATTGATACAGCACACCGTGCAGACGGTCGAGAAGAACATGGTGGAAGGCGCCGTGCTCATTCTGGTGGTGTTGCTTGTTTTTCTCCGCCGCGTATGGGCCTCGGCGATAGTCATCATCGTCATTCCGCTGTCGCTGTTGTTTGCATTCATCATGATCGATGCGATGCATGTCTCCGCCAACCTGATTTCCCTTGGAGCGATCGACTTCGGCATCATCGTGGATAGCGCCGTGGTGCTGGTGGAGGCGATTATGGTGAAGATCACGCTGGCAATGCGGCAGCAGGCGCCCGTGGCCCACATGCGCCAATCCATGCTCATGACCACCGTGGAGATGGCGCGGCCCATACTGTTTTCCAAGGCCATTCTGATTATTGCTTTCCTGCCTATTTTTACCTTTCAGCGCGTCGAAGAAAAAATTTTTTCTCCAATGGCCTTTACACTCACGTTTGCCTTGCTCGGTTCACTGCTCATCAGCCTGACCCTGATTCCCGTGCTGCTGAGCTATCTGGTGGGGCCGCGGCTGACCGAATCGCACAATCCCCTCGTGCAGGCCATGGAACAGCGTTACCACGCGCTGCTGGAAGCCGTGCTGCGCCACCCCCGCAGGCTGTTCCTGGGTGCGGGCCTGATGCTGGCTTTGTCCCTGGCTTCCTTTCCCTTGATAGGCACGGAATTCATGCCCAAGCTGGACGAGGGCAACGTCTGGCTGACCATTACCCTGCCCACCCCGATTTCCCTGAGCAAGGCCAAGGATCTGGAAAAGGAAGTGCGTGCCCGCCTGCTCGAATTCCGCGAGGCGAAGTCGATACTGACGCAACTGGGACGTCCCGAGGATGGTACTGACCCCAAGGGTTTCAACAATCTGGAAGTGCTCATCGATCTCAAGCCGAAGAACACCTGGCGTTATCGCAGCAAGGACGAGCTTGTCGAGGCCATGCAGAGGCGCCTGGAGGCATTTCCCGGGCTGCAGTTCAATTTTTCCCAGGTGATCCAGGATAATGTGGAAGAAGCCATTTCCGGGGTGAAGGGTGAAATTGCCATCAAGATATTTGGCGAAGACCTGGATATTCTTCAGGAGAAAGCCGACCAGATCACGGGTATCCTGCGCTCCATGAAGGGGGCCACCGATGTGGCTGCCGAACAGCAGGCCGGACTGGCGCAACTGGTGATTTCCATCAATCGGGAAAAGGTTGCGCGCCACGGGATCAATGTGGCGGATGTGGAAGATGTGATCGCCATGGCGGTCGGAGGCAAGGCTGCGACGCAAATGCTGGAAGGTGAACGCCGTTTCGACGTTTCGGTACGGCTCATCAGCTCGGCGCGCGATTCGGTTGCGGCCATCGAGGATATCACCGTGCTGTCCGCCAACGGGAGCCGCATTCCGCTGGCCGACCTGGCGGACATCAGCCTGACCCAGGGGGCTTCGCGCATCAGCCGCGAAAACAACATGCGGCGCATCGCGATCAAATGCAATCTGATAGGACGCGACCAGGGGAGTTTCGTGGCCGAGGCGCAGAAAAAGATCGGCCGGCAGGTGCATCTGCAGCCGGGCTACAGGATGGTCTGGAGCGGCCAGTTCGAAAATCAGGAACGCGCGATGAAGCGGCTTTACTTTATTGTCCCCGTTAGTTTCATCTTGATTTTCGTGCTACTGTTCTGGGCATTCCGCTCGATCAGGAATGCCTCCCTGATCGTCATGAATGTTCCATTTTCGCTGATAGGGGGGTTGGTAGCGCTGCTGCTGACCGGCATCCACCTGAGCGTTTCAGCGGCGGTGGGATTCATTGCGCTGTTCGGCATCGCGGTGCAAAATGGCGTAATCCTGCTATCCCAGATCAATTTGCTCAGGCGCGAAGGCGTTCCGCTCGAAGACGCCATCATGCAAGGTTCCGTCAGCCGGCTGCGTCCCGTGGTGATGACGGCCCTGATGGCAATGCTGGGATTGCTGCCCGCGGCGCTATCCACCAGCGTGGGATCGGAAACGGTCAAACCCTTTGCCGTGGTGATCATCGGCGGGCTGGTCACTGCGACGTTGCTGGTCCTGACCATGCTTCCCGCCCTCTACCGTAAATTTGAGAATCCACCCTCCTGAGGCCTCTCGATGAAAGAGATCCGCGCTTATATCGAGCCTTTCATGCTGCTGAAGGTTACGCAGACACTGCTCGAGATACCTGATTTCCCCGGCATGAGCGTGACCGACTGCGAAGGCTTCGGGCGAGTCAAGTTCATCGTTGGCCGGGATTTTTCGCCCTATGTGCCAAAAAAGCGCATAGAGATTTTTGCCTCCGATGATCTGGTGGAGCGCATTGTCAATGAAATCATGGTCGTAGCCAATACGCATCAGCACGGCGCGGGCAAGATATATGTTCTCGATGTGGTCGAAAGCGCGCGTATCAGCACCGGCGAACGAGGGGAGGAGTGTACCTAGGTGTCATTTCTCAGTAGGTTGTTCACCCGAGATAGGAGAGAATGAGGGTTCACAAATCCTTTCAAATTCTCCAGGAGTCCCGGATGAAGTCAATTGCATGACAACCGGATCGTTTTCCGCATGCCTGTTCTTTCCACCCGCCGAGCTGCGGCCATGCCAGATCAGAACCATTCAGAACAATTCGATTTGCCCATCCGTCTTCGCGGCCTTGCGGCCTCCACGCCCGGCGGGAAAAGCTGCTCCGGCCGGTACCGACCGGAGCAGCGGAGGGCTAAAATGCGAGATATCGAGTGCGGCGAAGCGGTCTTGGCGCACATCGAGGCCGATCCGCGTCACACATTTTTCGAAGCGCTGGCGTATCATGTCCGCCCAGACACCCTCGCCGTGCATGCGCCTCCCAAACGAGGCATCGTAATCCTTGCCGCCACGCATTTCGCGCACCCGGTTCATGACACGTTGTGCCCGCTCCGGAAAGTGCGCCTCCAACCACTGCCGGAATAGCGGGCTGACTTCCCATGGCAGCCGCAATACGACATAGCCAGCGCTGACCGCCCCGGCTTCTGCCGCCGCCGCCAGCACTTTTTCCAATTCGGGTTCGGTGATAAAGGGAATTACCGGGGCGACGCTGACCCCCACGGGAATCCCTGCATCGGTCAGCGTGCGGATCACGCGCAGGCGGCGCGCCGGCGCTGCGGCACGCGGTTCCAGCGTCCGGGAAATGGAATGGTCCAGCGTGGTGATCGTGACTGCCGCGGCGACCAGCCGCTTTGCCGCCATGTCGCGCAGCAGGTCGATGTCGCGTTCGATCAGCGACGATTTGGTGATCAGCGCGGCCGGATGCCCGCACTCGTGCAGCACTCCGAGCACGCGGCGCGTCAGCCGCAGCTCGCGCTCGCAGGGCTGGTAGGCATCGGTATTCACGCCAAGTGCGATCGGTTCGGGAATATAGGACTTTTTGGCCAGTTCCTGCCGCAGGAGCTCCGGGGCATTGATTTTTGCGTAAATTTTGCTCTCGAAATCCAGTCCCGGCGACAGGCCGAGGTAGCTGTGCGTGGGCCGGGCAAGGCAGTAGATGCAGCCATGCTCGCAGCCGCGATAAGGGTTGAGCGAAATGCTGAAAGGCACGTCGGGAGACCGGTTGCGAGTCAATATGGTTTTCGCGCGTTCCTCGATGACTTCTGTCTTCAGAGCCGCGGGCTGCGTATCTTCCCGTCTTCTTCCGCTTGTTCCGCTTGCCGCTGCATCTTCGTCGCCTCGGTCATGGCCGGGATCACCGGGCGGATGCTCTGCCTCCAGTGCGGGCCAGCCGTCATCCACCGCTTCACGCGCCAGCGCCTCATACCGCCCTTGCAGGTTGGAAACGGCACCACGGCCCTTGCGGGCTTTCAGGGGCTGCGGGATGAAGGCTGGGGATTCGATAGCGGGATCGTCGTCAGACATGTCGGGTTCGTTGCCATATATCTGCATCCGTGACGTTACCATGGCAGGCAAGCGAAGGAAACCGGGACCGGGAGCACAGCTGTCTTCAGCCATTTTCCGGGGAATGTGGCGCAATGGCTGGCTCTCTGGCCGATGCTTGACATTGCGGCGGGTTCACAGCAGGATGATCAAGGAAGCGCTGAGCCAATCCTGGCTGGCGGCGGCTTTGCGGAATGGGATGCGCGAAAGGCGGCGACGCGCATGATGGGCTCGCGATATGTTACGGTTGATGGGGGAAATCATCATGAAGCTGACAACTTTTGCCGTCCTGTTATTGAGTGCTTGCCTGGCCGGCCAGGCAAGCGCGCAAAACACCTCCTATCCGAAAGATGTCCGTCCAGCGCATGCTCCGATGGAGCGCCCGCCCGCCGATCCAAGGATCGCGGAACTGGAGATGGCGCTGAAGCAGGTGGACCACGAGCGGCAGGCAGTGTACCAGCAGTTCCAGATGACGCAGGAGTTGCGGCGCAACGAGATACAGGATAACAATCCACAGGTCATCCAGGGGGCAAACATGACCTCGATCATGCCCTACGCCAGCGGCGGCCTGAGCGGCAATCCACCGGTCAGCTACGATGATCAGGTGCGGCTGCTGAGGGAGCGCCAGGAGCGCATTCAGCAATATGGGCAGGACTTGAATCGCCTGTATTCGCGTTATACGGAACTGGGCGAGCAGCGGCGAGCCCTGTTCGATCAGCTCATGGAATTGACGAGGAGCGGCGCCGGCGGGCAATAGCTCCATGCTCCACTGCGCGTTATCCCGAATTCGGCAGTCGGACAGGTGAGGTTGGCCGTAAATTTCGGATACTGAACATCGAGTGCCGCGGAAAATCTTTGTGGATCATGGTTCCAAACTAAAAAAAGCGGGCAACTACCGGATTTGGGATCATGTGCCGCAATCCTGGTCCGGCGATCTCATTCCTTTGGCTTTTCGCCGTCGTTGCCGAGAAACAGCGATTTCAGGTCAAGATGAGGCGGAGGTTCTTCCGGCAGCGGCTCGGGGCTGACTCGTGCAAGCTCTTCCCTGAGCCGGGTCACGCGCTGTTCCAGTTCGGCCTTGTCCGCTTCCAGCTTGTTCACCTTGCGCCGCAATTGAGAACTTGACCACAGCCTTTTGATCATTCCCGGCCAGGAAACCAGCAACGCGATAGCTGCCCCGACCGCCATCGCGAGCAGCAATACCATGGCGAGCGAGCTGTCGAAGCTCCACAGGCCCAGGGTGACGGTCACGGTCATGTTGTTCTGCAGGGCAAAGGCCACCGCGGCGATGGCGACGGCGATGCCCAGTATCAACAAAAGCTGCATGCTTGTCCCCCGGCCCTGGTTGTCTTCGTGCTTCCTGTCGCGCATGAGCAATTTCCTGTTTTGGCGGAGCGCGGCTCCTTTCTTGGAATAAAGAATAACGGACTCCGGCATGCGGATATCCCGCGATGGATCAGGGTACGCCTGCAGGGTCGTGTTTGGCAATACTCATGGCCTCGAGATAAGCGATGAGCTCCTCGATGACCTGTTCGCGCCGGGGTATTTCCTTGCCCAGACCCGGCATCGTCGTATTGTACCGGATGCTCTGCGGATTCTCGATCCAGCGCTTCAGGTAGCCAGACTGGATATACTCTGTCACGCTGACCGGAAAATTGAGTTCCGGCCCTTTGGTTCCGCCCTCGCCATTGATGGCGTGGCATGACGCACAGTATTTCCGGAAATGGACGAACCCGCGTCGCGCCTGTGAGGATGCATCCTGAGGCGGGGTCATTTTCGGGAAGGAATCACCGGATTTGAGCTCGACAGCCCTGATCTGGTAGGGCATGTCCGACGCGCCGGATTCGAGCAGCGCTTCCGAATTCACGTTGTCCCATACCAGGTAAAGCGGCCCCAGTTGTACCAGCTCGTTGTTTTGCAGCGTATTGACCATCATGAAGGGCCTGCCATCGTCATGCGCGAAAGCCAGGAAGGCTTCGTGCCCGGCAAACTTTGCCACGGGGACGGTAGCCCGGTATCCGTCGCTGGACAGGAATACGATTTCCTTCGCTTCTTTCCACTTGTTCCCGAAAACCGCATCGAATACAGATCGGGCCGGAAGCACCCGGTAAACACGTTTCCTGCCTTCGTGCGGTTCGAAGACCTGCAACGAGAGGGGTGGCGCGATAGCCTCCAGGTAGCCGAGCGACAGTACCTTCACGATCTGGCTGTTGTCCATGAATTCGATATTCCCGCCATCCTGCAGGGGTGCCGGCGCAGGCGCCGGCGCGGAAGCGGGAATAGGCGCGGGCTGGGAGGCCTGGGCGGGTAAGCCGCCGAGCAGCAGGAGAATGAGAATAAGTGGAATTCGCGATATTCCTGTATTCATGGCATTTCCCTTTTTCCGTTCATTTATCCGTGCCCCTGCATGTCCCGCTTTCCGTAAGCGGAAAGCGCATCCAGAAACGCAACATTGCCCGTTATCGCACGGATGATCAAGCGCGGGCCGCCTGGCATTGTTCCGGCAGGGCATGCGGATTCAGGCATTCCCCGCAATCACCATCACCATCACCATCACCATCACCACCAGCGCCATCGATATATTTTTGTCATAGTCCCGGCTCGACAGCGTTCCATGCCCGGTTCAATGATTCAGAGAATACCTTTGAACATGCAGGAGCAATCGAATTGCATTCACATCGCGCCATGGAATAATCCGGCTGGCGTTAAAACATGTTTTAATTGGAAGAGCGTGATTTCATATGCATGTAACATGAGTATGCGATGCTTGTCATGTGTTCTGATGATTTGGATGGCATGAACCGGAGTTCGACGCCAAATCCGCACAAAAATCTCTTTTGCATAGAGAACCCCCACCAGGCAGGTTTTATCCTGAAATCTGTCGACCTCGACGAAACGCCACGTTTCGAAATAAAAACAATAGCTTAAAAAACGGATAAGGCGAAGCTTTCCGTCTCCGCCAGGCTCGGTCCTGGCATAGGGATCCGTATTGCCGGAACCTTCATGACGACGCCTGAAAAAACCGTATTCGGTGCCTGTTAGGTCTATTATATGACAAATAGATTTATTTGCCGGGTGCGCCTGGTAATTCGATGCATGCTGTTTTTTTATAGAGAGGAAAATCCCATGAATATCAGATATCGCACATTTTTGATCGCCGCCATCGCTGGCCTTCTGGGCGCAACCGGAGCGAGCGCGCAGGAATCCTATTTTGAACGGGAAAAAAGGTTGAGAGAAGAGCATGCGAATGGCGGATGGAAGTCTTCAGGGCTGGAGGAAACACGCAGGATAGCGCGCAATTCCACGCATGAGGCGCATGAAGTTTGGGCAGCCGTCGCGGACAACACAGTGTACACGCCAGAAGCGCAACGGATGGCCAAAAGCAATGGGGATACCGGCCATGAAAGCGTGAAACCGGAGGAAACACGCAGAATATCAGGGAGTCCTGCCCAGAAGAATCAGATAACCCCTCCCGATACGGGCGAGTACTCCTATGCCGGCGATGTGACCCCGCACAGGGCAGAGATCCGGGAGCACAAATCATCAAAGGGCCTTTGATCATTGCATCCACCAGGTCCTGTCCGCGTCAGGCCGAAAGCGAGGCATCGAAAACGCAAATCGGCTGCGGCAGGAACATGATCCGGGTTGAAAAGGGTTCGTTAGCGAACAGAAGCCAGCATGGCGCGGTTCCCGTCAGGAAGCCGCCCATGGCGGGTTCTTTCAAGCAGTTGTCATTAATGCATCCATAACACCATCAATACTTTTTATTTTCAATTTTTCAGGGGATTCATATGTTTTCGATTTAAAGAATATTGCGAATGCTTCAACTGGTTGCAGCATGCATCCTGGCGCTATCCACCGGCGCGGGCGGCGCAAATGCCCAGCCGCCACTGCCGCTTTATGATTATCCGACTGTTTACAACAACTATATTCAACCCATAGCCACCGCCATCGATTACCACACCGCCATGATCTATCTGTTCAACTACGAGCGGGACAAATTGATCATCGTGGATCCAGCCAGCATCCACGGCTGGCCGGGGGACGTTCCGCTGCAGCATACGGTGGTCATGCCAGAGGGAAACAGGATATACATCACGTCGGACAATACCCAGGATCATCCATCGTACATCATCGCCCTGAATGTCGACAATATCAACTGGGATGCGGGAACGGCTTCACTGTCGCTGGATTCGTTGATAGCGGCGGACACCCCCAACAAACCCGGCGAATTGCCTTTCGTCCAGCCTACCAACCGTAACCAGGCGGTTCCCAACTGGCTGATTGGGCGAGGCACCCAGATACATGGCCCCACGTTGTTGCCATACTCGGATTTTCTCTATTTCACCGAGTTCACATCGGACAGGGTGCGCGTGATCAATCATAAAACGAATCAGCTCGCGAGCGTGGATCCTATCGTCATACCGGGATATACGGAGCAGACGCACGGCGTCAATTTCAACAAGTCCGGCACCGTTGGTCTGGGCACGGGTTATTTTTTTGACAACAGCGTGATCGACGTCTACCGGTCCAACAGGGAAACCGGAGAGCTGCACGCCGTCGGCCGGATCATGCTGGGAGATGAGAAGAAGCATGCGGCATTCACCCATTTCGTGTACTGGCTGGACGAGCGCTATGCGGTAACCGCCTCGATGCAATTCGACAAGACTTCCCTTACGCCATCGAGCACCAGTTCCATCATTCCGCCCAGCGTCTGGCTGCTCGATACGCTGGAAGGAACCGCGAAGAAAATCGTCGAGACCGCCTATAGCGCAAACGACAACGGAGTATTCCGCTCGGCATCGGATATTGCCGTGGTGAACGGCAAGCTCTATATCGCAGAAGAGGATACGCTGGACTACACGTTCGCAAATGACGGTTACATATCGATATTTGATCTGACCGATCGCGCCAACCCCAGATTCATAAAGAGGCTCAAGCCGGGGTCCGGATTGCCGAACGGCTATACCGTCGCGCACACGATCAGCCCGACTCCGGATAACCGCTACCTGATGGTGGCAAGCTGGGTTTCCGGATATGTGCTGAAAATCGATACCGCGACCGATACCGTCACCAAGGTGTGGGGACCGAGCGACGGCCTTGTGAAGCCGCATGGCATATTCAGCGCGGGCAGCCTTCGCTGATTCTCGCCTTATCTTCATCCGGCTCATCCGTTTTTCCTCCGCGGTTAAATCCCGCCGCGGCGGGGATGGGCCGGCTCGGACGGCACCAATCCGGACATTCCATTCAATAGAAAGGGTCACAAAGGACTTCAAAAATGAAACATGGAACGATGCGTTGCCTTTTTCACGCCGCTGTCATGCTATCTGTCTTTTTCTTCGCCGAAATCATGGCGGCACCGGTTGTCTTGCAGCGTCCGGTGGCCTTGCGGGCTGAAACGATGGCGCATTTGAAGCAGGTGCGCGCGGGCGATGGCAATCAATGGCAACTGCTGGTTTTTGGATTCACGCACTGCAAGGATGTATGCCCCATGTCACTTGCCAATACGGCGATGCTGGTCAACGCCGCCGCGGCTGAGCGAATCAATCTGAATGGGATATTCGTCACCGTGGATCCGGACAGGGATACCGATGCCATCTTGTCCAGATACACGAAAAGCTTCGGCCCCGACATTGGCTATCTTCGCTTCGAAGGCGAGGCGCTGGAGCGCTTCAAGGCCGCGTTCGGCGTGGAGGCTATTTTCTATACGAAGAATGCCGGCAACCACCTTCATTACCAGGTTGACCACAGCACTTCGGCATTCCTGATCGACCCGGAAGGGAAAATGCGGGTGATATTCGATGTATTGCAGGATGCGCAGAGCATCACCAGGATGATGAAGGAAAACAGGAGCTTGTTCAAATCATGAGATGGGCGCCGGCACTGCTGTTCCTGATTGCTGCCGGGAGTTCATGGGCCATGCAGATCGATGCCGATCCGCGGACCATCATATCGTCCATGGATAAAGCCCTGCTTCCGGAACTCGATATTCTGCGCGTGACCACCGCCATTTCCGGGGATGGTCAGGTGGTATTCCAGGTCAAGACCAGGGGAGAACGGATAGGCAGGGACGACGGCGATTATCTGCTTCTGCAGATATCCGGAGAACGCGCGCATATTCTCCTTATCCCGATAAACCGGTCGAAGGGAAATGGCCTGATCTATGAGGGGCTGCTCCAGCCAGAGGGCCAGAGATTGCCGCAAACATTCAACAAAGCCGGCGAAGAAGGACTGCATCCAGGTTTCAGCGCCAAACATATATTGCACGGGGGAGAATTCAGCATCCCTGTCGAATGGATGGATTTCGGCAGCGATTTCAGTTTCGATGCGTATACCGTCAAGGCGGATATTCGGGGAGATATCCTGATAGTCGGCGAAATACATGATCAGGCGAGAAAAGGCCGTGAGGAAAAACGGATTTCCGCCATCGCGCTACTCAATAAGCTCTGCGCGCCGGGGCGGGCTGGGCGATTTCCTTCCGCTGGCGCTCCCTATTTCGGTTCATTTTCCCTGCAACAGAATCCGATCGCGAAATAAGCGTCGCCTGCTCCCTGAGGCCCGTGCAGCCTGGGGTGGGCGGCCAAGGCGGCCAAGAGCGGTCAATGCCGGATTCAACTCGACGCATAATATGCTAACAGCATTAATAGCCAAATTCCCTTCACCACCGATTCTTTGGGAGAGAAATCATCATGACTGACAGAAGATCGTTGCGAAAACCGATGAAAGAGCACAGGAGATCAGCAGATTCGTCAATACGGCGGCCTGGCATGGGCAAGGAAAAAAACTGGTCCCCCGTCCGCGCTTTGATACTGGCTAGCCTGGTCACGGGGATATTGGCTACTGCTTCCGAAGTCCATGCGCTGAACGGCCTGGGGCATGCGAATACCAAACCCCGGTGGGCTATCGATGAGACCAGGTGGTTTACGCTCGGCGCCGGTTTCCGCGGCTCGGGCGTATGGGCGGAAAACCCGGAAACCGGCAATTTTCATGATACCTTCCGGATCGACAATGCCCGCGTCTTTCTCAATGGACAGATCCATAGATACATCAAATTCGAAAGCTATACCGACTGTATTTTTTGCAATAACACTCATCCGAACGACAATCCCAGGATGTCCTATAACATCCTGGCCGCGATAGGCAAGGTCGAGATCAACCGTTTCATCAATATCTGGGGCGGGCGCATGCAGATACCCACGGAACGCGGTGAACTGAGCGGTCCATTCCACCAGTCCACCCACGATGCCTTCAAGACGCCATTTTTTCCGCAGGATTTCAGCACCAAATTTGGCAGTGGCGGCGCCGGCCGCTACGGACATGACGATGGCGTCACTTTTTGGGGCAGTATCGAGCCTGGTTTCGTGAGGGGCACGCTCGGTTATGCAGGAGGCATATACAGGGGATTGCAGTCATCCACTCCCATGCAGAAGGGGCCAAACCAGGGAAACAGCATATCGTGGGCAGGGCGCCTCACTTATAATTTCTGGAACCCGGAAAAAAATCCGGGCTATTACACTCGCGGCACTTATTTTGGCAACGCCGGCGATATCCTTGCACTGGCGGTCGGCGCTTCGTACCAGAAAGAGGGCGCGGGTTCATTCGCGCACCGCAGCGATTTCCTGGGCCTCGTAGGGGATGCGGTGCTTGAAAAAATCCTGCCCAAAAACATGGGCGTGGCAACGATCAACGCGGAGTATAAGCAATTTTATGCCAATTATTCTCCCCTGGCTTTCGCCGACCCGGATTGCTTTTGCATATTCGATGGAAAATCATGGACAGTTACCGGTCTTTATCTGGTTCCTGTCATGATAGGTATCGGCAAACTCCAGCCCTATGGAAGATACACCAGTATTCAACCCGACCATAGCAGCAAACGGGAGGAAATCGAGGGGGGCGTGAATTATGTCATCGATGGCTTCAATGCGCGAATAGCGGCCTATTATCAGCATGGCGATCTTCGCACCAAGGGCGCGGACTATTCGCCCGATGCGGCTGGTGGAAAAGCGGATGTTTTCAAATTTTCCTTCCAGTTGCAGATGTAGCAGACACATTTTTCGTACTCTTTTCACTTTTTATCATGCAGATGTATTCAGCAGCGTGACATCCCCCCCCACGGCGGCGGTATTGACCGTTATGGTTTTTTCATTGGCAAAGCGTTGCAGGTAATGGGGTCCGCCCGCTTTGGGTCCGGTTCCCGAAAGACCCCGGCCTCCGAACGGCTGAACGCCGACCACGGCGCCAATCATGCTGCGATTGATATAGACGTTGCCTGTTTCCACCTGCTGCGCCATTTTTGCGGCTTCCTGCTGCAGGCGGCTGTGGATTCCGCAGGTGAGGCCGTATCCGGTTCCATTGACCTCCCGGATGATGCGGACACGGTCTTTGGCCGCATAGCGGATGACGTGCAGGATGGGGCCGAACACTTCTCCGGGGAGGCGGGAAATGCTGTCTATTTCATACGCTGCCGGTGCGATATACCATCCCGCCAGCCCTGGTCCCGCGGGCAGGGGCGCCTGCCCGATCAGCCTGCCGAAGCCTTTGAGCCGCTCCACATGGCGGGCGAGCGATTCGAGGGCGGCGGCATCGATAACCGGGCCGATGTCGGTCGAGATCCGGCGCGGGTCTCCGATGCGCAGTTCCTGCAATGCGCCGCGCAACAGCTCCATCACCCGGCCGGCGATTTCTTCCTGGACATAAAGCACGCGCAGGGCGGAACAGCGCTGCCCGGCCGAGCCGAAAGCACTGAGCATCACGTCATCCGCGACCTGTTCCGGCAGGGCGCTCGAATCCACCAGCATGGCATTCTGGCCGCCAGTCTCAGCGATAAAGGGAACGATGGGGCCGTCTTTTGCCGCCAGCGCCCGATTGATGAGGCGCGCCACTTCCACCGAGCCGGTGAACGCCACGCCATCCACTCCGGCGTGGGCGATGAGTGCCGCGCCGACATGCCCGTTTCCCGGCAGCAGCGCAATGGCGGCGGGCGGAATGCCGGCTTCCAGCAGCAGGCGCACCGCCACGAAGGCGATCACCGGGGTCTGCTCGGCAGGTTTTGCAATGACGCTGTTCCCCGCCATCAGGGCGGCGGCGATCTGGCCTAGAAAAATCGCCAGGGGAAAATTCCACGGGCTGATGCATGCGAACGTACCGCGCGCCTCCATCACCAGGCGATTCTTTTCGCCCGCGGGACCTGGCAGGGCCAGCCCCGCTTCTTCGAACAGGCGCTCGCCTTCGGCGGCATAGTACCGGCAGAAGTCGGCGGCTTCGCGCACTTCACTGAAGGCATCGAGCAGCGTTTTCCCGCCTTCATATTGCAGCAACCCCGCGAGGTGCGGCCCATCGCGTTCGATCAGGTCTGCCGCGCGGCGCAATGCCGCAGCGCGTTCCACGGCAGGCGTTGCCCGCCAGATTCCGCATCCTTCGCGCACTGCCGCAAACGCCGCCTCGATATCGTCCGGTTCGGAATTCCATACCTGTGCGATTGTTTCCCGCGTATCGCAGGGGCTAAGGTGCTCGTGCCCGGTCTCGCCGGGATGTTCCCGATGCCGGGTTTTTCCGTTGATGAGAGGCGCCACCGCGAGATTGCGCCATGAAGGGGAGGGTGGGATCCGAGCCAGAAAACCGGTTCTTGCCGTTTCCACAGAAAAATCGATTCCCGCCGAATTCCTGCGCATCGTCCCATACAGATCCCTGGGCAAGGGAATCCGGGAGTTGCGGCGCGGGTAAGCTGTGGCCGCTTTTTTTACCGGATCTTCCAGTGCTGTAAACGCCATGGCCTGTCCGGCTGTATCCCTGCTTTCGCCGATCTGATGCACGAAAGAGGTGTTTGCGCCATTTTCCAGCATGCGGCGGATCAGGTAGGGCAGCAGGTCCTCATATCGGCCCACCGGTGCATAAATGGTGACAGGAACGCCGCAGTCGGCCAGCACCTTTTCATGCAGCGCTTCACCCATGCCGTGCAGACGCTGGAATTCGAAGTCCCATGCCTTTTCGTCATTTCCCGCCCGATTTCCCCCAACACTCGCCATATCCAGCACGGCAGCGACGGTGAGGGCGTTATGCGTGCCGAACATCGGGTGGATGCGGTCGCGCAGCGCCAGGAGCTTCTGCGCCGCCGCCAGATAGGAGAGATCCGTGTTGGCCTTGCGTGTAAAGACGGAGTAGTCGGGCAGCCCCGCAACCTGGGCACGCTTGATTTCCGTATCCCAGTAGGCGCCTTTCACCAGGCGCACCCGCATCTTCCGCCCGGCCTCGGCGGCCAGATTGCCTATGGCGTCGATCAGCCGGAAACAGCGCTTGTCATAGGCCTGTATGGCAAGCCCGAAGCCATTCCACTCCCTCAGGTCCGGCAGCATGGCGACGGCGGAAATGATCTCCCAGGATATTTCCAGCCGGTCCGCCTCTTCGGCATCGACCGTCAGCGAAATATCATATGCCGCAGCCTTGCGGCAGAGTTGGCCCAGCCGCTCCACGATCTCCGGCACGCACCGGTCCCGTTGAGTCCACATGTAACGCGGGTGAAGCGCAGACAGCTTGACCGATATGCCTGGGTTTGCCTTGGTATCCTTTGCCGCGCCGATGCTTTCCGCCGCCTCCAGGTACCTTTCGAAATACCTGTCGCTATCCGCAGCGGTGCGCGCCCCTTCGCCCAGCATGTCGTAAGACAGGCGGTATTCCCGGCGTTCCCATTTTTTTCCGGAACAAAGCGCGCCGGCGACATCTTCGCCCAGCACGAATTGCTGCCCGATGCGACCGATTGCTTCTTCCATGCCCTTGCGGATCAGGGCGCGCTCGAAATCGCCGGGCGTATCCTTCAACACCCGCCGTGCCAGACGCATGCCGATCCCCGCCAACCTCAACATGCCGCCCGCCTTGCCTCTCGTTTTCCACTTCGCCGCGGCAACTTTTTCCGCGATCAGCACATCCGCGGTGGCGGCATCGGGTATCCGCAGCAGGGCCTCAGCCAGGGTCATGAGTGCCAGACCTTCCGGACTATCCAGCGGATATTGCGCGAGCACTGTTTCGATATCGCCCAGCCCATGCTTATGGTTGCGCATATAGCGGATGAATTCTTCCGCCTGAAGGCGAATCCGCCCGGCGCGGCCGCCATCCCATTCAATAGCGGCGAGCAATGCATCCACGCACGCTGTCTCATCCCGGAGGTGATCCAGCGCAAAAGCGGGATGAAAAGGGGGGTTCATAAGAGTTAAGATAGCATTTTCGCAAGGAAGTTACCTCGAGCACAGCATCCGATTATTCAACAACCTGGAGCCAGACCATGAGTACTGCGATAAAAGCAGGAAACGTGAAGCTGAAACGCGCTTATGAGCAACCGGAAGCCGGGGATGGCGTCCGCATATTGGTGGATCGGCTATGGCCGCGCGGGGTGAAGAAGGAGGATGCTGCCATCGACCAGTGGATGAAGGATCTTTCCCCCAGCACCGAATTGCGCCATTGGTTCGGCCACGACCCCGATCGCTGGAAGGAGTTTCGCGAGCGCTATGCCAAAGAGGTGGATGAGCATGCGGATCAACTGGAGCAGCTTCGCGCCCTGGCGCGCGAAGGCACGATCACCCTGGTGTATTCGGCACACGACGAAGAGCACAACAATGCGGTGGCATTGAGAGACTTGATCCTTGGCGATAAATAAGCCGGGGAGGCCGGGTAGGTCGGGTTAGCGCAGCGTAACCCGACACAGCCATGGTGTCATTGTCAGATTACGCTGCGCTAATCTGACCTACTCTGATTTGAATCGTCCGAATAGGGCGACCGGCATAGTGTAACCCGACGACAGAGAGGGGTGCTCCAGTTTCATTCCCAATCAACATTAGGTATGATATATCATCATACTTTTTTGGAGTGGTGCCATGAGCAAGGCCAAGATAGCTATTACCCTTGAAGAAGAAACCCTGGAGAAAGTGGACCGCCTGATCGGCCTGCATGTTTTTCCAAACCGCAGCCGAGCTATTCAGGAAGCGATGGAAGAGAAGCTTGAACGCCTTGAGAAAAATCGTCTCGCGACGGAATGCGCCAAGCTGGACCCGGTTTTCGAACGGAAGCTCGCCGAGGAGGGTCTTTCCGAGGACCTGGCGGCATGGCCCGAATATTGAGAGGCGAGATTCGCTGGGCCGACCTGAATCCCGTGCGTGGCCGGGAACAGGCAGGGCTAAGGCCTGTGCTTATTCTTAGCCAGGATATCTTCAATGAGCGTTCGGGCATTGTTATTGCCGTGGCGCTAACCACCCAAGCTCAGCGAGCAGGGTTTCCGCTAACATTTGAATTGGAAAGTGCTGAAGGGACGAAGAGGTCATGGGTCAAGATCAGCCAGATCAGGACACTGGCCGTCGAACGTATCGGAAAGAAAACGGGGAAAGTCTCTCCCGAACAGCTTGCTCCAATAATCGAGGGGCTGAATGAAATTATCGGTGCGTGATACGAATAGCATTTTTGGTTATGGAGATTTCCGAAGCTTGTTCTACGTTCGGGCAGATCCATGAGTTAGCGTAGCCTTCTCTTTCAAATCCCCGTAATTTATCACCAGCTTCTTGCAGATAGCAAAATCCCCTGCGCCATAATAATATACAACGTATAATAATTAACGATGTATAATTAATTCTAATTAGTGGCGATCTGAGCGGTCGGGGGAAGAAACATGGATGAAACTGCTTTACGGAGCCTTGAAACGGGCGAGGCCGGCCGCCGCGAGCGCAAGCGCCTCAAACTGCTCGACACCCTGGCTGATACGGCATGGGAGCTATTCGAACGCGAGGGTTATGCGGCGGTGACCATGGAATGCATTGCCGAGGCTGCCGATGTGGCGAAAGGTACGCTCTACAAGTACTTCCCCGCAAAGGAGGCGTTATTGCGGCACCGCTTCCATCGTGAACTGGAAAAGAATTCCCCTGCAATCCTGGCTGAGATTGGCCCTCTGCCGGCTTACGCAGATCAGCTGCGGGTTTTCCTGGAACGCAGCGCCGACTGGGCGCAAGCGCATCGCAAATATCTGTTGCCTTATATACAGTTCCGGTTGAGTGAACCGCGCAAGCTGGATATCAGCGCGCGCAGCGGCCTGGAAAACATCTTTGGCCGTTTCATCGTTAAAGGGCAGACAGCGGGAGAATTCCGCGCCATACAAGAGCCCGCCATATTGGCCAGTTACCTGGAATTTCTCTACCTCGCGGCACTGCTGCGCTGGCTGCTGCATGAGAATCTCTCGCTGAGGGAGGAATTTTCGCAAATGCTCGATCTGTTCCTGCTCGGGCTGAAGCCAAGGTAGGAGAATGATTATTTCCAGCGAGATGCTCGACTGGGCTGGCGTGTTGAAGGTCGACGCTGCAGCAGTTGGCGGCAAGGCCCGGCAACTGGCTCGGCTATGGCAACTGGGCCTGCCCGTGCCCGACGGGCTGGTGATCAAGGCGATGGCTCTTTCTCAAGGTGCATCTCAGGGTGGCGCGAAAGGCGAAAGCATGGCGGGCGAGATTCCAGTGGAAAGGATGGAAGCGTTGCGCCAGGCGCTGGCTTCCCGCGGCTGGCTGGACCAGCCGTTGGCTGTGCGTTCTTCCGCCTTGGGCGAGGACTCCACCAGGGCTTCATTTGCCGGGATTTACCGTTCCTGCCTGAATGTGCACGGGTTCGACCAGCTTCGGAAGGCGATTTCCGAAGTATATGCCTCGCTGCATTCTCCCGCCGCGGTGGCGTATCGTCGCAAGCTGAATCCGGACCAGCCCGGCGCGGCGCCGGCAATGGCGGTGATCGTCATGCCGCTGCTGCCGGCAATAGCTTCCGGTATTGCCTTCACCTGCGATCCGGCTAGCGGCCGTGACGACAGGATCGTCATCCATGCCCAATGGGGTTTGGGCGAGTCGCTGGTCGGCGGACAGGCGGCCGGAGATGAATATATATTTGCGCAAGATGCACTCGACGACCGCTGGGCGCTGCTGAAGCAGAACAAGGGTGGCAAGCTGATCAAGGCCATCGCCAGGCCGGAGGGTGGAACGGAAATGGTCGCCACCTCGGCGGCTGAAGCAGAGAGTTTTGTGCTTTCCCCTCTCCAGGCCGCGCAATTGGCCGAACTGGCGCATGACGCCGCGGTGGCGCTGGATTTCAGCCAGCCTTTCCATGATGTGGAGTGGGTCTGGGATGGAACCCGGTTCTGGCTGACCCAGGCGCGGCCGGTCACGGCAAGGCCCCGCTACACCTATGCCGCGCTGCGGGACCAGCCCGCTTACTGGACGCGTGGAAACACTTGCGAGGTGGTGCCGGACCCATTGTCGGCGATCGACTGGAGCAATTCGCGCAAGCTGGTCAATGGGCTGCTTACACAGGGATACACGATGGCGGAATACCCGGTGCTGCCAGGCGCGCAGCGGGCCGGTCTTTTCGGGGGGCGGCTTTACCTGGAGCTTTCCCTGCTGCAGTGGGAATGTTTCGATGCACTAGGCGTGCCTCCCAAAGCGGTGAATGCGCTGGTCGGAGGCCAGCAGCCGGAGATTGCAATACCGCCGCAAACGGTTAGCGGCCGGCTGGCGCGCTTGCTGAGATTGATGCGTTATATGCTGCGTTCGCCAGCGCGCCGCCGCAAGGGGATGCAAGCCGTCCAGCGGGCAATGTCCCAGGCAGCGCAGTGGCGAATGCAGCCGCTTCCTGAGGACGCAGCGGGCTTGAAGGCCGAGATCATGCGCCGGTTTCATGCGGGCAGGGGGGCGGTGGATCTGTTTTTCCTGCAGGGATCGAGCGGCGCGGCCTTGTCCATGCTGGTGGAACATCTGGATAAATGCTTTTCCGGCGAAGGCCATGCGCTGGCAGCCGCCCTGCTGGCCGGCGGCGAGCCGAGCGTTACCGCGCGCCAGGGCTATGAACTGATGGCTTTGGCACATTTACGGCGGCACGCCACGCATGGGCATGGGTGCAGCGACAGGCACCTTGATTCCGAAGTAAATACTGACCATGGGAAAAATCAGGAATTCCGGCGTGCTTGCGATGAATTCCTGGAGCGCTACGGCCATCGCGGAATATACGAAACCTATTTTCGCAATCCACGCTGGCGGGAAGCACCGGAACATCTGGATTCGTTGCTGGCGCAACTGGCCGAGGTCGATGAGGCCGCAATGCAGACTCGCCAGCGGTCCGCTTCGGAAGAGGCGATAGCGCGGATCCGGAAAGGAGTTCCGTTCTGGAAGCGCGCATTTATCCTGCATCTGGCGAGAACGGCACGCGAAGAATGCAACCAGCGCGAGGCCGCCCGCAGTGCCCTGGTTGCCTATATGGAACCGGAACGGCAAGCCTTGCTGGCTGCCGGGCGCTATCTGGTCCGGCAGGGGGCGCTGGCGCAAGAGGGGGATATTTTCCAGCTCATGCTTTCAGAAACCCTGCGCGCGCTTGACGGAGGTATCCCGGCAACTGGACTGAAAGCCCGCGTGGCGGCGAGGAACGGGCTGTTTGCGCAATGGTCGTGCGAAACGCCGCCGGATATCCTGGTCGAGGCGCCAGCAGGGCAACCGGTCGATAATGCCGCCAATGCTTGCGATGCCGGCGATGCAGCCTGTGCGGGCGCAAGCCGCACACGACGTTACAAGGGTATACCCACCGGCACAGGCTGCGCCAGGGGCCGGGCGTGCATCCTGAAACATCCCTCCGATGGCCACAAGCTGCAGCCGGGCGATATTCTCGTCGCCCGCTCTACCGACCCCGGATGGACACCGCTTTTTCTCAGTGCGGGCGGACTGGTGGTCGAAACCGGCGGCTATCTGTCGCATGGCGCCATCGTTGCACGCGAATTCGCCATTCCGGCGGTGGTCAACCTGCCGGGCATCCTTGCCAGACTCAAGGATGGGGATCTGGTGGAAGTCGATGGCAGGAACGGGGAAGTGACATTATTCGGAGAGTAGCAGTTTTTGCCAGCAGTATTTATTTGATGTGACATCAAACAGGGCGGAGGCCGCTCCCTCACTCCAACCCTCTCCCCGGAGGGGAGAGGGGGTAATCGCTTCCCATAGCTTTGGCTGTTCACTCACCCGGCCATCTTCCAGAAGCGAGAACACTCCAACTCTACCCCCATCTCGTACGAGTCTGTAATGAATCTTCTTGATCTTCTTCGGGCATAAAAAGCCCAGGGACGTTGTATTTATTACGTTTCCTGGCCTTCGTTGGACTTCTGTGGATGATCTTTTGGTGGGCGGTACTGGGATCGAACCAGTGGCTTCCACCGTGTGAAGGTGGCACTCTACCGCTGAGTTAACCGCCCGCTGGGCAAGCCCGGTGAATAACGGGAATAACCGCTGGGGAGGCGCAATTAGAGCATGAATTCGCGCTTTCGGTCAACGCGGTGGGAAGCAATGGCTGTGGCCTGCGTGATCTGCTAAGGACTTATAACCGCCTGTTGAGTGAGTCCATATTAGAGATTCGCCTGGCGGCAAATGCCAGGGCGCTGAAAACCGAGGTACGGAGGGGTTTTGCCTTTCCCCCTCCGCTCCGTTAGGACAGCCTTATTAAGAAGCGTTGCGGCGACGCCTCATGAAACCCAGCAGGCCCAGGCCCGCCATGAATAGCGCATAGGTTTCCGGTTCGGGAACAGGAGATGCTATGTTGATATAGCTCTCGCTGGCATTCCCCGGGTATGCCTGGACGTGCAGGCCAATGCGCAAATCTCCATCCCCGCCATGATTTGGCAATGCAAGCGCGTTGATAACGCTATTGTACGACTGGCCTGGCTTCAGGGTGAAATCGATGGCGAGCCACTCACCCATGCTAACGCCATTATGGGGGACAGGCGCATCGGAATCCGCGAGAAAGCCAGCGGTTGTGACAAAAGCGGGGCTAACCAAATTGCCCCCGGGAAGATTGGGGGGGCTAGCCCCTTGTGAAAAGCTCACTCCCGCTGAAGAGGTGATGGATGCGATTCCAAGAAGCGCGCCGTCATCAAAATAGACGTCCGCCAGGGAAGAACTGGAATTGTTGGTAAAGGTGAAGCGTACTTGGTTGCCGCCAAGATCTATTACATCAACCTTCAGATTTGTTTCGCCATCGGCTTCGGCTCCAGCATTACTATGCGTAATATCTTCGAATAAATAAGATGTTACAGTAGGGGCTGCTCCTGCTATCGACGGGTAGAGAGTCACTGCAAGGGCAAGCAGCAAGCCCCGCACTGGCACGGTGTGATTCATAACAGGTCTCCAGTAGCTGATTTGTTGTTGGGTGTCAATGATGTGCTGGTATTCCGGCTATCTGCCTGAAATAGTTGGCTCAATTCGTCCTGCAGTTTCGGCAGATCCTGGATTTTCCGGCCCCGGCTCGCAGCGGGTGTGGCTTTACGGCACGGTTCGGAATCTACCCATGGAAAATGACAGGAAATGCTGTGCCAGGCTTCCTAAAGATGAGCTTTTAGGCGCACTTCCAGGGTGTGGATATAGGCAATAAGGTCTTGGGCATAAGTGCCGAAAGCGTGCATCCGTGCACCTCCTGGCATTTTTTCCGCATGAATGCTTGCTACAGCTGCTTCAGATTATTGATGAGGGAGCAGAACGAAAGAATCTCGCTACCAGCAGATAGCTCGATCCCTATAAATCGCTGAGGCGTGTTGACAACGGCTGATATACCGGCATTGCGGAGGGGCCGGATGCCCGGAGCCGCGGAATACATTCAACCTGTTTGATGCCGTTGTGTTATGCAGTCCACGATCGTCTTCATATTTCTACCTGATGTGTAGGTTATCGCACAGAAGATTTTCAAAAAAGAGTGCAAGTATGGCCTACACCCCGGAATGAAGAGGTGCAGCGAATTTTTAAATCAAGGAGCTCAGAATGAACAATTTAATGATTCTGACTATAGCTTTAGTGGCGCCTGCCCTGGCAAGCGCTGCTGATAAGCTTACCGATGCCCAGATTGCCGCCATCGTGGTGACCGCCAACCAGATCGATATCGATGCCGGCAGGCTTGCCGAATCGAAATCCACCAACCCGGAAGTCAAGGCTTTTGCCCATCGAATGATCGCCGACCATACCAACGTCAACAAGCAGGCAACGGATCTGGCGACCAGGCTTAAAATAACCCCCGAGGAATCGACGCTTAGCAGAGCCATGAAATCCGATGCCAAAAGACACATGGACGAGATGGAAAAACTCAACAGCGAGGATTTTGACAAACTGTATCTTAATGACGAATTTTCCTTTCATAATGAGGTAATCGATGCCGTTGACAGCAAGCTTATGCCAAGCGCGGAAAATATCGACCTGAAGTCGCTTCTGGCAAAAGTGCGCCCAGCGCTGATAGCGCATCGCGATCACGCGGACAAATTACTGTCCATCGTTCATCAAATGAACTATAAATAAAAAGCTGTCGCAGTCGAATTCAGATTTTTGCATAGCTCTTCTTGATTGGCCGGTGGGCGCCCAGGGTCGAATCCCGGCCAATTATCTCGCAGTATCTATCAATTCATGCAGATGAGAACAGAGGCCTGCCTATTCTGCTGCCGGGTGGCGAGTCAGCATTTTCTATAAAACATTCCGAGACAGCATTCCATTGCTTCACTGCAGCACGTCAAATGAAGCCGCAGCAACGGCCGGGCTCGCGTAAAATAACTCACTTTGCCCGCTGGTCCCGCGCTAGCGCTCCCTGTCCATGGTACGAACCCGTTTTGCTCCCAGCCCTACCGGCTATCTTCATATCGGCGGCGCGCGCACCGCGCTGTTTTCGTGGGCTTATGCCCGCAGGCATGGCGGCAAGTTCATTTTGCGGATCGAGGATACCGATCTCGAACGTTCCACCGCGCAATCCACCCAGGCGATACTCGATGGCATGGCATGGCTGGGGTTGGATTACGATGAGGGGCCCTTTTATCAGATGCAGCGGCTGGCGCGCTATCACGAGGTGGCGGACCAGTTGCTGCGCACGGGCAAGGCCTATTATTGCTATTGCAGCAAGGAAGAGCTGGACGCCATGCGCGAGCAGCAGCGTGCCGCGGGTCTGAAGCCCCGCTATGACGGACGCTGGCGCGATTCGAAGGAGAAGCCGCCATCAGGCGTGAAGCCGGTGGTGCGGCTGAAGAACCCCCTCGATGGCGTGGCAGCATTCAACGACCTGGTCAAGGGCGAAATCATCGTGGCCAACAGCGAACTGGACGACTTGGTGCTGCTGCGGGCGGATGGCGTGCCGACCTATAATTTCGGCGTGGTCATTGATGACCTGGACATGAATATCACCCACGTGATCCGGGGCGACGACCACGTCAACAATACTCCGCGGCAGATCAATATCCTGAAGGCGCTGGGCGCTCCACTGCCGCACTATGGGCACGTGCCGATGATCCTGGGGGCGGATGGGGAACGCTTGTCGAAGCGCCATGGAGCGGTTTCGGTCATGCAATACCAGGAAGACGGCTATCTGCCGGAGGCGCTCGTCAATTACCTGGCGCGGCTTGGCTGGTCCCATGGGGACGAAGAGGTATTCAGCCGCGAACAACTGGTCGAATGGTTCGATCTATCCGCCATCAACCGTTCGCCGGCCAGGTTCAATCCGGAAAAACTGCAATGGCTCAACCAGCAATATCTCAAGGGCGCCGATGACAAACGCCTGGCTGGGCTGGCTCGGCCTTTTCTTGAAGCTGATGGATGCGATGTCCAGGCTGGGCCGGATCTTCCCAGAGTAATCAGCCTGCTCAAGGAACGGGTGATAACGATTGCGGAACTGGCTGATGCCGCAGTTTATTTCTTTCGTCCGCTGGACCCTTCGGAGGAGCTGAAGACGCAGCATTTCACCGCGGAAATCAAGCCGGCGATCCTGGCTCTCAGAGAGAAGCTTGCTCAGGTGGATTGGGATAGCCATGCCATTCACGATGCAATCAAGGCTGCAGCGGTTACCCATGGGCTGAAGCTGCCCAAGGTAGCCATGCCGCTGCGGGTGATGGTGACCGGCGAATCGCAAACGCCTGCCATAAACGCAGTGCTGGAACTGCTCGGCAGGGAAGAGACCCTGAAGCGGATGGATTGCCGTCTCGCGGACTTCCCGGCTTGATCTTCCCCATACAGCCGATGCGCAGCCATCGCCGCTTCACATTGACGGAAAATGCGCGACTCCGTATAATTCTGCTTCTTTTTTGCCATTTATCTGATGGCATCCGGTGGTAATCTAGTGGTTTAAAGGGGGTATAGCTCAGCTGGGAGAGCGCTTGCATGGCATGCAAGAGGTCAGCGGTTCGATCCCGCTTACCTCCACCATTTCACTGTCTTAAGAAGTCCTGGCAAGTCCGAAGAAATTCCGAAAGCCTGCATCATGCAGGTTTTTTTATTGGCCTTATGTCCCGGCAAGCCCGATCCGCTTCTGGCGCTGTCACAAACAGCATATCGCTGGAGCGGTATTTCACTGCCCCTGGCTGGATGCATCCTTCCAGTTACACAGCCGACTCGTTTTTATATTCCTTTTTATGTCAGTGCAGGCCGTTTGCAAATTCCGTTGCTCAGGTAGCCTTTTTTGGTAGAATATGAGCTGTTTCAAGCTGGGGGAGTATAAAAATAATGGCGGCTTGTAAATGAAGATTTCGAGCCGTTCCAGGAGTCTGTCCGATCCTGCTTGCATGCCAGATGGCCCGGTTTGAAGAAATTCCGCAGTCCCCATCGTCTAGTGGCCTAGGACATCACCCTTTCACGGTGAGTACAGGGGTTCGAATCCCCTTGGGGACGCCAGTTCTCTCTAATAGCTTGATTGCAAATTTAAATCAAGTAAATCAATAGGTTCAATTCCAAGTGTATTGCTAAACCGTTACACTTGGGGTATGGACTTGCCTCTACAAATTCATGTATTCAACCGCAACGGAACCTATTATTTCCGTAGGCGTATCTCTAAATGTAGTTTCTCACCGGGTTGTTCATGTTAAAGCCGAGGCGGGAATCGGGGGGGGGGGGGAATAGGTCTTCAGACAGCAGGCCGGGTTCGACAAAAAATTCTAATTCCCCACATAAGTTAAACCACTCATATCACCCCAAGGCCCGTCCCGAGCGGGTTTACTCCCCTCCCCGTACTCAATCGAGGGCTTTTTTTGCTTGCCAGGTTGCTTGGTTCCGATACCATAGACCTCATGCATCGTTCTCCTATAATTCGCTTACTATGGTGCGCGCTGGGTGCCGCAGCAGGTATTGGTCTAGCGCTGCTTCTCTCCTCCCCACCGGCTTCACCGTTTTTCTTTGCCTCGCTCGGTGGTTCCGCGGTCTTCCTGTTCGGTCTTACGCGCGCTCCCGCAGCACAGCCCCGGGCGCTGCTCGGAGGTCATCTCGGTGGCGCTCTCATTGGTATTGCTTGTTATCAGCTCTTCGGTGATTCATTGTGGGTTTACATATTGGCGCAGGTTTTGGTCTTGTGGTACATGCTTTTCACCGGAACTGTGCATCCTCCGGCAGGAGCCAATCCCATCATCATGATTCATGGACATTGCAGTGTCCTGGCGCTTTGGGAGCCTGTTCTCGTCGGCGTGCTGAGCCTCGCCTTGGTGGCGGCTATATGGAGCCGTCTTTATCCAGGCCTCTCACATTATCCCATTGCCTGGCTCGATCGATCTCCTCCCTCATTGTTCTGGGGCGGATGGGATAAGTAGGAAAATCCCACAGATCAATCACTAAGCATTCCTTGCGACTAATACCCTTTCCCAACTCTCCCGTGAATCCATCGAGTGGGAGATGGAGGATTTTTGCGAGTATCCAGAACGCAAACGGGAGCTTCAGCTCCCGTTTTTGTTGACTCACACTTGTTGATTAAGCGCGTGGCTTGCGACGAATTATCGCGCCTATCATACCCAGCCCTGCCAGCAGCATGGCGTAGGTTTCCGGCTCTGGAATTGGTGAAATACCGATCGAGGGTGAAACGCTGATTGAGCCGCTATATAAACCACCAAATGAACCGTTCGCAATCCCGGAGATGCTTATATACATGCTCCCTCCCAGGCTCGGGGCCCATGAAA
The DNA here is from genome assembly GCA_001899235.1 of Nitrosospira sp. 56-18. Lineage (GTDB taxonomy): Bacteria > Pseudomonadota > Gammaproteobacteria > Burkholderiales > Nitrosomonadaceae > Nitrosospira. The sequence goes on along the minus strand of MKVR01000052.1, from coordinate 134,152 downwards.
AGCTGAAGGTGTTGCCTCCGGGGATCAGGAATGATGAAACATTTGCATCGTCGCCGTTGAAAAGAATCCCATCGGCGTTCGAGTATAGCGATATGGAAGAGATTACGGTGTTGAAGTTTCCTGCTCCCGGAATACTGAGCGGGAAATTGAGAACACTATAACCTGAGCCGCTATTGGGTGGCAGGATGAAGCTGAAAACGTCATTAAAAGGACCGGGGGATAAAACGCGGCCGGTGAAGGTTGTTGGTACTGCCGGGTTCACATTACCTAAATTGGTTACGGTAGCGTTGGCACCAGCAGCGCCGGCCAACATCAGGACAAAAGCGATATTCTTATAAAAAGAACTAACCATATCATTACCTTTGATTATTTTTAGGATGAGTCGTAAATTCAGCTAAGTAGTCTGGCTCAAGGCCGTAATTACTCAGCCGGGGGATGTTGCCACATTAATTCAAGCAAATATTGTTCCAACTACTATTAATATTTAAAAACAATGTGTTGCAATGTGGTTTTTGTAAAAACAGGCAGCAAATGCAAGAGTTGATGACATCTTCTCGCTGGACGATTTTCAATAAGGAATTCAAGCTGCAAAAAAGCCCTCTGGCGAGGACAGGGAAGGGGAGGGAAGGAAAAATCCGCCGAAGGGTTAAGGGGGGCGTTAGCTTGGTGACCCGCTGAACATCAGAATCCGGAAGAGTGATGGAGCGGATTTAGGGGAAGCGCATCACGTACACCGGGTTTGACGATGATGAGGTGCCCCAGCCAGGTGGAGTTCAATGACGGGCAACTCGATAAGCTGGAATCCACGATGTGGACAAGATCCAGGTCTGCCGGGTGGAAAGGGTTTGCTGAAGCGCAACTGGCCAGGGGGGACACCCGGTTTTGTGATGGGAGCGAACCCGCATCCGTTGTCACTGGGCAACAGCCCGCATATGCTGCCAATCCTGAAAATAATTCCAGTCAGGACGGCCCCAACGCTCGCAGCCAAAGTGATTCAACTATATTTGTCACTGTAAGGCGAAATGGACAATTTTTGCAGCCGGAGGGCTTCTTCCAAGAACAAGACTGCCTCTGGGATGCACAGCCCGGACGAATCGCAATCGGGCCGCACATAATGGAACGGGCCGCGGTTGATTTTATACCGATTTACTTTTGCGGCGAAAAACAAGAAGATTGGCTGTCATGGCCTGCACGACTTCGCCATTCTGGTTTTTGGTTTCAGCGCGAACCGTGACAATGCCGCGGTCATCATGCGACCGTGAAGGCTTGACCGCGCTGACTTCGCCTTCGATGTGAATGGAGTCATTGGCGCGCACCGGATTGGGCCACGTCACTTCGCTGCCAAGACCAATCGTGCCTTCCCCTATGGGGAAGGCTTCGAGCAGCAACCGCATCGTCATGGCTGCCGTGTGCCATCCGCTGGCGATCAGGCCGCCAAACAGAGTCTGATCCGCCAGGCTGGTGTCAATATGGAAGGGCTGGGGATCGAACTGCCTGGCGAACGCAATGATTTCCCGTTCCCGCACCACGCGCGCTTTTCCAGCGAAGCGCAACCCTGTTTTCATGTCGTCCAGATAGCGGGCAGGCGGTGCGTCTTGAGGAAGGGCCATTGTCGTTACCTTGTTTTCCAGTTTGTTCAACTTGTTCGACAGGCCGCCATCATGTCGTGCATTGCGCGAACAACTGGAGGCGACGGACCATCCTGGAAAAGCACGGTCTGAATCAGTGCGAACCAAGATGGGTTAAAATCCTGGAGTTCCTCGACGTTCAGCGTTATTTCACGATTTTTCCGGCGTATTGCAAAGCAATCAGAAGAAATCAGGTGGGAGATTGAACTGATGACTGATCATGAAGGGACCTCTTTTCAGGAGATCTGCGCAACTCCAGGTCTTCCTTGTTGCCCACCACGGTTAATTTGCACCAGGGACAATCCCCGATGATTATCCGCTTGTAGTGGATCAGGCCTGGCATGTCACTGGCCTTGGGATATTCGATTCTTGTCGAATAAACTGCTGGAATACTGGCCTTGCAATCAGGGCAAGTCAGAAAAAGTCGTTGAGCATTCATAGTTTGGCAGCTCCACTATGTACGTCATTGATGATGAGCTTACGCGAGTAAGCCATTAGTGCGATGAGCGTAAATCCATTGCATAAGAGATATCGGTCATTCCGGACGCCGCGCGAGCGGTGAGCCGGAATTCAGGATTTTTCAAGCTACTGGATTTCCACCTTCGCGGGAATGGAACGAGGTGCAAGCCGCGCAGCAGAGCATGTTCTGCAGGCAACGAATAACGATAAGCAGCGACGCGCGCGCAAAACAAGTGTTAACTACCGATACACAATATAGGATATTTGTTACAAAATTGTGACTCAACATTAACTGTGATTCCTTCTAAAAATTGCCCGATTTTCCGGAAAACCGTCATGAATGTATTCATTATAGATGGTCCCATCAACTATGCATTCCGCCCGGAAATCGAAGAGCATGCATGAGACCGGGTTTCAGGCGGCAATCGAAGGGGGCAACCGATCGCCCGGAGAGAAGGAAACGCGACGCGGCCGGATCGTGCATGAAGGATGGCGATTCCGGTAAGCCTGTCCTGCAGATATTATTTTGTCATATATTGCCGTAAATGCCTAAAAACAGGGTATATGCATGCGAATTATCCTGTTTGAAGGCGTTTTAATGCATCAATTCGTGCTGTTTGCATCCTTTCGCCGGTATTCGTCAAGTATTTCTTGTTTTATGTTGCAGAATTGTTAAAAAAAGAGAGTCTCGACAAGTTTGGATGGATGTCATACAAGTTTCCATAAGAAATATGGAACAAGAGCAGGTCTTGCCGAACTTTGATGCCGGAATAGCGCAAGATCAAGCCAGAGAGAAGGACGCGCCGGAGAACCGGGCAAGGCCGTGGAACGGCCGGATCACAAGCTAGATGGACGAATCAGGTGGTGAAAGAGGTGCAACGGGAGGTCTGAATGGAGAAAAAAATGCCGGGCAGCCTGAGGGAAAGCGGCTGCCCGGACATGCGACGGGGCGATGAAGCCCGTCAAGGGGCATATTCACTATATCGGAGTTGTGTGTAGGAAATATGACGCATTCGCACACAGCGGTTCCTTTTCACCGCCAATAATGACGCCGGACGAGCCTGGGCATCGAGCACGGTTCAGCGAATGAGATGGAATGGAGCCGGTAGGCCGACTTCGGATGAGGCACTCCGGGTTCCATAGCCAAGCCAGCAAATTTTTCGCATCTCTGCCCGGACTTCATGATTTTTCGCACAAGCCATGCAAAGGCGCTTTTATTGTGGAAGGTCATTGCTCATCCTCTGCAATCCGGTATTCGATGATGTCGAATTTGCTCAGATTATTGAAGGTCCAGCAGAAGAGCATGGCTTTCGTACGATAGAGCTTGCGGCCATCCCTGTATTTGACGTCTACCAGCGTTTCTTCCGGTACCGGCATTTCGTTGCCTGTAAACTCGATCCATTCGCTCATGACAATTCTCTATGTAGTAATACCGCTTCCGATACCCCAACACGTGTACAGGGTTTTGGTCCCGCGATCCGCCGGAAACCTAACAATCGTTGCTGAGCGGCTACATGCCGTGGCACAACCTCGCATACCAGATCAGTGGTGCCATTAAGGAGGCGAGTGGTGTAATAAACACAGTGAAACATGGCGCCCATCACGGACCGGGTACGTTGTCCCGGGAGGACGGCAAAGCGGGATAACTCGGCCAGCTTCCTGCCCTGGTTCCGCAGTAAATCAAGCTCGGCCGAATAGGATTCATCTGCCGATAATCCCCGTGCCCCATCCAGTTTTACCAGCACCGTGCCCACCACGGAACCGTAGAGTTCCGCATCTATAACGACGTCATTTCCGGTGAGTATGTGGTTCGATGTGTATCCCTGCTTCCAGTAGGCAGCGCTTATCAGCCATTGCGAGGGTGCCAGCGATTTGCCGGTGCGAACAATATAGGGGCCGAACCTTGCCTTCACGACTCCATCCCAACTGGTGTATTCATTTCCGCTGCCGGCGCACATTCCAGAACCCGGCCGACCCTCGTTTCCATTGGCATTGCTGGTTATTTTTCATTCCAAGGTATAAAACCAGCTTGCGTAGGATGGGTAGAGCAAAGCGTAACCCATCATTTTCCTGGTACTGGATAGATGTTTTTGATGGGTTGCGTTTCACTCCACCCATCCTACCGTTGCCACAGTTGCTACAGTTGCTGCCGATGATTTCAAAATGAAATCCGATTTTGGGACGCGTCGTTCAGGCAACGCGTGTCCGGACTTTCAGTCCGCAACCCCAACCCACCAGCTTTAGCTGGTGGTTGTTGAGTCAAGGCTCGGGATGCCGGGCCTGCCAGCTTTTTACGAAATGCTGCAAGGATCACGCAGCCCGCACCGCGATTATCATGTCCTGGTAACACCTATTACGGCCGGCAAGGGCGATTTCATAGCCCCTGGATTGAAAATTTGCCGATAAGCGTCTCCACGACTTCGCGGGGGCCGCTGCCGGATGCTTCCGTGGAAATGCAGAGAACCAGTCTGGCCAGGAGCATGATTTCCACTCGGATCTGAAACGCAACGAGCTCGAGGCGAAACTGAAAGGACGCTATCAGGGCAGATTGCCGCTGGAAGGATCCATGGCCGGGCTGAATTGACTGGTGAAGAAAATGTACAGGCGGGCGAAACAGCAAGAAAAAAAACCGGACAGGCTCATGGGAATGATCTCTGTCCGGTGGATGACGACATTAAGTTCGTCGAAAGGGCATCTTCACTATACAGGCATTGTGTGTAGGAAATATGACGTGTTCCCGTTCAGGGATTCCTTCCGGCTGCCGTTAATCTTTTCGGGTTTAATCCCCGCTTCCTGGGGCGAAGGCTGGCTGAAAGCCGGCGATTTGTAAAAGTGCAGTCAATACCCCGCTGCTTGCGGCGGGGTACCTCATTGCCGGGCCATGAACCCATCGGGGTGCCCTTCGCTACCTGTATCGCCACCTGTACCATGGTACAGGATGTACTTGAGTCCAATAGCTATATGGCATGGCGCGCGTAAGATGACTCCAGGTTCTGTTGATTTCATATCATCATTCGTGGAGGGGATGTGAGTAAATTTTTTCGTACGACAATTGTATCCGGGATTCTTGGCGCTGCCATATTGCCTGCCCAAGCCGCGCAAATCTATGTGGGAGCCGATTTCTCCGGCACGATCCTGACTACCGGCGGCCTGGCCAACAGCCTGGGCCTGCAGGGGACCAACACATGCAATAGCTGCGCCGCGGGCACCGTGAGCGGGCATGTGCTATTTGATAAAAGCCTCATACCGGGAAGTGGTACCGGTACGGTCAACATTGCGCTTACCCCTGTCAATGGTGTTTCCAACAACACCATTTTTGACATGGTATTTGGCAGTCAGCCATTGGGATTTGCCTTCGGGGACTCGAACGTATTGAGCGGTCCATCGATACAATTCCAGAATGGCGTATTCAACGGGTTTTCCTTCGTGGAAGACTTTGTGGTCAACGATAAGACATACGAGCTCAATATGCAGGGCTCAAACTGGACTTTGAATTGGCTAAAAAGCAATTCCACCATGGATCTTGTCGCATCGGGATCGGTGATCGTGGGGAACCAGGGGTTGATGCATCAGACGTATTTTGATCCGGCTCCGTCACAGTTGCCCGTAAACGCCGTTCCGGAGCCCGCGAGTATCGCTCTTGTCGTCCTGGGAATCTGGGGTATTGTCATGACCCGCAGGCGCGAAGCGGATTTGCAGGCTGAAAGAACCATCGCGCGCGAGAATGCGGACCAGGATGATAACGACCAGGTTCGTTATCCGGGAGAGGGCGCGGAAAAATCCGCTCTTGCGACCGCATAGCTTCCGGTTTTAACAATAAGGCGACAAGGTCTGGAATTTCGCGCTCGAGGTGTGGGAATTCAGTCTTGGAGGGCCTGTCAACACTTGTTTTGCGCCCAGGAAACCTTCGTCATTCCGGACGCCGCGCCAGCGATGATCCGGAATCCAGGGCTGTTTCAAGCTACTGAATTCCCCTTTTCGCGGCAATATGGAATAGCTGAGGATCCCGCCTCCGGTGTGCACGCATCCGTTCACCGCTTATTCCCATTCCACTGAACCTCTCCTATACTTTGCTCCTGGCTCGATTGTCTGAAAAGCGGGTGAATTCCGGATTTATCCGGTCACTGTCGATCAATATGGGATCGTTTGTGGGATTTACGAAGCAATCCAGAATCGGGGTAAATTCCATGAGTTGCCAGATGCGCCCCTTGCCAGATATTGATCCGGAACCGGATGTTTGTTCTAGACTACCAGCCTGTTCCCGGAAACTGCTCGTGACTATCAGAAATCACACTATCATCTTCATTCTGGTGACGGGAATTTCCGCTTGCAACTCGGTGCCGCGGGCGCCGAGTATCAAAATGGACGATTTGCCGCCTGAGCAGCTCAACGCTGTCCGCGCGGTAAAACTCTACAACCAGGCGAAAATCACCCGGCAGAAATTTGCTATCCTGAAAGGGATCGAAGGTGTTTCCTGCAAGAATTCATTCTGGGGCCGCGCTGCGACAAAAAGGGATGCGATCCTCCAGGCCCAATATGTGGCGCAACAGGCGGGCGCGGACGGAATCATCAATCTGCAATGCGAGGTTCCCCGGAACCCCAGCGCCAAATATGATTGTTCGAAAGTGGTGATATGCACTGGCGATGCCATCAAGTTCGTCGCGGGCGAAACCCGTGACCCGCCTGTGCCTGTGCAATGATTCGGTCGATCCATCGCTCTGGTGAAACGGTGTGGAAGGGCGAGAATCCAGTAGCTTGAAAAAACTCTGGATTCCGCCTCGCCGCTGGCGCGGCGTCCGGAATGACGGGGATTTTTTATGCAATGAATTTACGACTCAGCGCTTCTCTAGGAACGGCAAACAAAAAACCCGCCGAAGCGGGTTGGGAGGCAGATGAGGAAGACGGCTTAAAGCTTGTCTGCCGCGTCCTTGACGGCTTCCTTGGCGTCCCCATATTTCTTTTGGGCCTTGCCGGAGATCTGTTTGCCAAGTCCCTTGGCTTCCTGCTCTTTGCTTCCTACCACCCTTCCAGCTTCTTCCTGGATTTTTCCTGCGATGTCTTTGGCCGTTCCTTTCACTTGATCTTTATTCATTGTTCATCTCCTGTCAAAAAAGTTTAAAGTGGTTTGCCGCATCAGGTAGCTTTCGATACGGCATTGGAAACCAGCTTAATGCTTGTGGGCGGTTCATGCTGTGCGGTATCACACACTGGTTCTCCCGGCCACAAAACCAGTACAAAGTGCTATCCGGCTTGCGGTGGAAATGCAAGGCCCGGGTTTTAGCTCCCTGGTGCTGGCGGCGTGCCACTGGAGGATGATCCGGGGTGGTCGGCAGTATTGGCGCTGTTCGTGCAAGGGACGAGAGGCGCAATTCCCAGGCTGGGTCCGGAGTGCGCTGCCCAGAAAACCTTCGATTCTGGAAAACCCATTAGCTGTTCCTCATACACATAAAACTGTACCGGGCCATCCGGGTAATTCGCAAAGGCGTAGTCCACCCGCTCGATCCTGCCGTCCTGCTGCCTCATATATACGACATATTCCGCCATTTTATGGTCTCTCCGCATTATTAGGTGCTATAGGCTCGGATACTTGAGGGGGTGAGCCGGTTGCTGGAAAGATCGCCCGTGGCCTTGCGCCATAGGCTAGCCACTGTTTTTACGGAAATTTATCGCGGCGCCAGACTTGCAGACCGATACCGGCATCACTGTTGTCTGCCAGCATAGTGCCAATGATCGGGATTGCAAGTTTCTTCTGGCACTTTCGTATTATCAAAGTGGGATTTTTCTTCCAGCGGCGCTGACATGGTTTTTCGGAAGGCGGTTTTCACCCCCGCTCGAATAGAATGGGTATCAGAATCAGCCGTTCAGGCATATACTCATTGATGAAAACCACCATGGGGAGCATTCGCGCTTTCCGATATCCAATATCGTGCGCATCCGAACGGAACATCGGGCAGACGTATATTATGTTGAGGTCAATGCTATCTAGGCGAGGTGCATTATGAAGAGTTCTTCCATTATCATCCGTGGAGCACGCATGGCCCTGCTTGCCGGCCTGTGCGGTGGAATGGCAGGCGTGGTGTGCGCGCAAATACCGGGGGCCGGGCAATTTGGCAGCCAGGGGCAGGGAGGGGCGCCTGCGGGACAGTTTGAAGATGTGAGAAACGTTCCCATGACCCAGAGAGGTTCCGTGGGGGCAGGATATGGGACGGATACCCGGAATAGTCCGGTTGGGCAACGGGATGCGGACAGGGGGCTGACTGGAGGTGGCCAATACCCCTACGATTCGTACGAGCGGCGAAACAGATCCGTTAATCCCCAGCGCGCGTACGGCGGCGCGGGCGGGCAATATCCCGCCGATCCGAGAAACACTCCCCTCGGACAAAGCGGCGCCTATGGAAGCCAGGGTGCCTCCGGCACCTATGGCGGGTCCGGCTATGGCGCTTACGGGACGGCCGGCGGTTATGGTGCATATGGTGCAACAGGCACCAATACGAACCAGTCGATAATGGATTCGCGAAATGCGCCTGTCGATCCGTTGCACACATACGGTGGCCCGGCAGCAGGCCAGTATTCATCCGACTCGCGGAATCCGGCAACCGGCTCGCAGGACTTGCAGCAACCCTACCGTCCTTATGGCGGTGCAACGGGAACGGGAAGGGAAGAGAGACGGACCGTGTCGGGGACAAAGCACATGCCCGGGGAGCCGAAGCGCATCTACGGTGGCGCCAGGACTTCGGATGATCTTGCGCCCGGCACCGAAAGGGCGGCTATCAGGCAGCCTGGGGCGAAAGGAAAAGAGGCAACTACCACTGCCATGCCTTATCCAGGCGGTGCGGAAAATGCCGCTGCCAGGAAAACCGATGTAAAAGGACGGGCGGCGGAGTCGGAGCAGGAATCGGGTTCGCAGCCGGGCTTTGGCAGGCAAACTGATGTGAAGGGGGGAGAGCGCGGGCTTGAGCGCTCGCCCGCTACGGACAGCGGACTGGGAAGGGATCGGGTCCAGCGGGGCGTGAGACCGGGGACAGGCGGCACGATTCCACGCAGTGAAATGCCTGAGGAATCCTTGAAAAAACGGGTTCCCGCCAGCGGTGAAGGCGCGGGAGAGGGTACGGGTTCCGTCAGCGACCAGCCGGGCAATGCCCGATAAGAAGTGAAGCGCGCAGGAGCCTGGGCGATCAGTCCGGGGATGAGTTGCCTGAGAGGGCAAAACCTACGGTCGGGCCTGACTTCTTTGCCCATACCACCTTCGATTCCGGCCACCCGGTCAACGGTTCCTCATGCAGGAAAGGCCCAAGACGGTCGTCAGGAGAATCGAAAAAAGCATCGGCAACGCGCTTGATCGTGCCATCGGCAGTTCGGAGATAGGGGATATATATGTGCGCCATATGTCCTCCTCGAATCAGCATTGCGAAAAAAAGGTTCTACGTAAAAAGAGTCTGAACAAACAGTAGAACAAATCTTTCGCACTGAGTAGGGGGAATAGCCCTATCGTGCCAGGGTTTTAGTTCCATCGTGCTGCTTTGGAGCGGAGGCGGCATCGCGATGGGCGCCAGGATATGGGGAAAGACGCCTGGTGCGTGGACATGGCGAAGCAGGCCGGATTGGCGTGGGCCAACCGTCGGTCCGTCGGCCCTGTCCACCAGCAGGAAGCAGGAACAGAAGCAAGTGCGATACAGACGGCTCGCGTGTGGAGGAGGTATGGACGCTCGGCTAATCCAGTCTGGAAAGGCCGCGAAGGGGAGCAATACCTATGCTGGGGCCGGTTGGCCTTGCCCAGAATACTCTCGCTTCAGGCCATCCGCTCAGCAGTTCCTCGTGCCGGTAAGGAATGAGCGATTCATAACACCAGAAAACAGGATGACTGCTCCTGCGCCGGACAGTTCCTTCCCCGGTGCGGATATAGAGCACGTATCCGGTCATTTCGTTTAAAACATCGGGTGAAGCAGAGTTTGTATTCATCTCTCCCTCGGACAGGCGTAAGGAAGGGAAGAGGGGATGCAGGCGAAATTCCCTTCCTGGATACCATCGGGTTTTTCGGGCGCAAAAGCGGGTGTGGGAAGATCGGGATAATTGCGGGCAACCCGCAGCCCGTCAATCGAGGCGTTGTTACCTGGGGCCTGTTAATACTTGTTTCGCGCGCACGACCCAGAGTGGTAGCGAATTTCAGCCGGAACGGAGCACGAGCCGCGCAGCAGAGTGAGCCCTGCAAGCGGCGAGTAACGATGGGTTGGATGAAATTCCGTCCCGTCCCTCCGGGTTGCGCACGAAAAAAACGCGGGTGCGGCGTTGCAAAGCTTGGCCATAGGTCTGCTATGCCCTGCGCTTCGCGCCTTGCCCTCACGCTTTTTCGCGCAGCAGCGTGGGCGCGAAACAAGTATTAACAGGCCCTAGCGAAATGAGAGGCAAGCGGGGCGATGCCCACGGCAGGCCCCGTACTGGAAGCCCACAACACTACTGACTCGGGAAATCCTTCGAGTGGCTCTTCGTGGGTGTAGGGAGCCATGGCGCCGTAGGAGTCTTCTATCGCATGCTGAAACCCGTAGACTACATTCTTCATCCGCATGATATGGCCCTCTTCGGTTCGCACATAAACAATATATCGCGACATTGCATGCTCCTGCTGGTGAACAAAACAAAAGTAGGAGCTTGAATTGTAGCGAGGGTTTGTTGCAGGATTTATACGATAATTCGATAAGCTTATGGTTTTTTCGTATTACAACCGGAAAGAGCGAATGGATCAGGGCTTGCCTGCGCACATCCCTGCGCAATCGATGCCACCCTTCGTGGGATCGCAGTTATCTGCCGTGTCATCCACGCAGGCCATGCCCGCGGGACAGGTAATGCTGGTGGTTCCGCCGCAGGACTGTTTTGCTTTGCTGACGGAGACCCCCGCCGCGCAAAGGCCGGGACAGTTGATTCCATCTTTTTCCGGATCGCAGCTGTCTGTGGGGTCGTCGATGCATCTCATCCCGCCAGGGCAGGGAATAGCGCCCGGCCCTCCGCAAGGTGGATGGGAGATTCTGGAGGATTTTGGTGTTGCCGCGCTTTTCTGTCGTCCGGAGGAATTTTCGCTGTCCTGCGCAACAGCAGTCATTCCGCTTGCCAGGACAAGGATGAATGCGGCGAGGGTGATAAGGCAGTTTCCGGTTTTCACATCAATTTTCATCGGATTTTCCTCGATTTCGCGGCCAGGAATACAGGAGCCTGCTTGCCGCTTCACAAAACGCGGCGTTGCAGAAAATGCGGCAAGGCATTAGTGTATGTCCAGGGATTATTGGGATGAGAGTTTTTTTTCGAGTGGAGCGGGGCCGGGGCACGGTATGGGCGTATATGGCGACGGACAAAGACTGGGATAGCGAAGAGCTGAGAGCGACGGTGGAAGCCTACGTCGAAATGCTGGAGCACGAGCGGGCAGGAAACATTTTCGTAAAGAAGCAGTACTGCAAAAAACTCGCGCGAACGTTTGGCCGGAGCGAAAAAGCATACGAAAACAGGATGCAGAATATTTCATACGTGCTTTCGCTGGTCGGGCGAAGCTGGCTGATGGGCGTCAAGCCCGCCAAAAATGTCGGCACCGATATTGCGGCGAGGATCGAGGCATTGCTGGAAGAAATCGGCGGATATAACGATCTGCCCATCGTGGCTTTCGAGATCGCGGCGCGGGAAGGAGCCGGTCAAAAAAATCTTGCCCAGCCGGATGGCATGCCGGTCCTGGAATCGAGGCGGATCAGCGTGACACAATTTCAACGCAATCCCCTGGTCCAGGCCTGGGTTCTACAGCAGGCGAAGGGAGTTTGCGAAGGCTGCGAAAAACCGGCGCCCTTCCGGGGCACTGACGGCCTGCCCTACCTGGAACTTCATTATCTGCAGCCACTGGCGGAAGGGGGCGGCGATACCGTAACCAACGCGGTCGCGCTGTGCCCTAACTGCCACCGCGAAATACATCACGGCGCCAATGCCCAGGCGCTGGTTGCGTGGCTATACGACACTGTTGCGAGGTTGATGCGGGGATAAGAGCAGTCCACCGGATTCGGGTTCAATATTCCTCTCCCTCACCAGTCTTGGATTCCAGTTAAAGATTGCGTTAAACCTATTTTTTTCCGGAACTCCGCGGTTAAACCATGGTCCCATAAGGGAAATGGGCTGCAAATTGGAAATGGTAATAGCAGGTGGAAGCGGTAAGCGTTTCCGGCATATCGCTTCGGCATGAAGTAATGCGGGATTCGCTATTTCACAGATATTCAACTGGTTAGAGTGACAACAAGAGGAGAATCGATGCGCGCTACTATCGTAATACTGGCTATCGTAGGTTTATCAAGTTTCGTGCTGGACAGGGTGTATGAAGCGGAACCGGCGGGGAACGTGGCAGCGCTATCCATTCCGATGTTCGAGTCCGCGGTTTCCATCGATGAGGATATCGCGCTTGAAACTGGAACAAGCCATGGCGCGGGCCAGAGCGTGACGCATTTGAAGGACATACAGGCGATAGCCGACCTGGGCAGCCTTCTCCTCATCGGCGTGGCGCTAGCCGGACTGATTGCGGGCCCCAGGCGGGAAAGCAGGAAAGCGCGGACTGCACGGCGGATAACATGATGGCGTGCCGCTGATGCGCCGGGGGGCCGATCGGACGATCGGTTCCCGTGGGCGATGACTCTTCGAAGGTCCTATATACGGGAAATTTCATGGCGATCACCCTGAACCATACCATCGTGCCGGCAAGGGACAAGGTTCAATCGGCAAAATTCTATGCAAGAATCTTCGGCTTCGATTATATCGGCGAATTTTCGCATTTCATCGTGGTCAGGGTGAACGATACGCTATCGCTGGATTTCGATGAGCGTGCAGATTTCGAGTCGCACCATTATGCATTCAAGGTATCCGAGACGGAATTCGACGAGATATTCGGGCGCCTGAAAGAGGAGAGCATCAAATATGGCTGCGGCCCTTTCAATTCCGAGAACATGAGCATCAACCATAATGATGGCGGTCGTGGTCTCTATTTCCGCGACCCGGGCGGGCATCTTCTGGAAATCCTGACAGTCGACTATGCCATGCCCTGAGTAAAGCGCCAAAGGCCGGAGCGAAGAGCCATCCAGCGCACCGCCAGGCCTGCTATCCTCCAGCAGGGATTTCGGTAATCATCGCAGCGAAGCCATAAGTATCAATGTAAGTCATTGGTTAAATCCATTTTATGGAATACCCATAACGTTTGCATGAGTTTTTAACCACTTTACAAATATGGTTTTGTGTGATATAAAGAATCATGGGCCAGCGTCACTCATAGCCGAGGCAGTTGGTCAGGTCTGGCGGCAAATGCTTTGGGCCTATGGGGTTTGTCAGTAACGGATCACGCTGGTTATTCATGTTGTGATACGCCTGATCGAGGAGGTTCAAATGAAAACGCTCAATTCATTCAGTCTGGCATTGCTGCTGGCCATTGGCTCGGCCGCTCCCTTGTCCTGGGCCGGGGAACCCAATCCCGATGCGCTTGGAAGCGGGCAGCCCAAAACGCATGCCCCCAGCGACGATGCTTCAGTAGGAGCACCGCAACGCGAGTGCTAGCCCGGGTTCTTGAGTAACGCTCTATAACGTTGTGATTGTGAGATGGCGCAGCGCAGGTAAGGAGGCAACGCAATTACCCTGCGTTGCCAGCCGCAAAGATAGGATGGTAACTGGCTACTCGGGGACGCCCGCCCCGGCTTTGACCGGCAAGCGGGCGTTTCTTATTTCCGGTATTTTACATTTCCATAATCCTGTATTCAAATAACCCCATTCGCCGCTTCAGCTTTTTTATCCGATCATCATTGCCGGTGTTCTGCCATCCGGGTTGCCGCAACGCCAGCCATTTCAGGAACTTAATGGCTCGGGACGGATCAGAAACCTAGTGGCGATACGCGGCAGTTTCCGGTTGCCCCGCTTCTTCATGTTTATTAAAATCAATGCATTCCAGGGAATGTCCTGAATAATTCTTCGCGTGCAGAAATCCGTTCCGGGTTCCCCTGGCATGATTTGACATGAGTATGGCCGCAACATCGGCACAATTTGCTGCCGATGTGCCGAGGGTCCTGGCAGGGGATGCAGGCGGCTGAAACATAACGAATGGTCCCGCCACTCCGGCAGCACGCAGTACGCGAGGGGGACTTCCAGTCGGAGCGCTCATGAAAACATCCCTATCCTTATGTATTCTCGGCCTGGTTACGTTGACCGCTTTCGTGGGCTGCAGCAGCGTTCCACACAAGGCAAAGGTAAAGGCGGTAGCCATACCCACTGGCGCGAAAGTGGACCTGGATAATGTGCATCAGGTAAAGAAGAATCTGTATGCGCAATACGAGCAGTGGAAAAACACGCGCTACCAGCTCGGCGGCTTGAGCCGGGATGGAATCGATTGCTCGGGTTTCATTTACGTTACGTTCAAGTCCAGGCTGGGGATAATATTGCCGCGCTCGACGGAATTTCAGGCGGAACTGGGCGAAAAGATCGATAAAAGCAAACTGAGAGCGGGCGACCTGGTTTTTTTCCGCACGGGCTGGTCAGTCAGGCATGTGGGTATTTACCTGGAACACGGCAAATTTCTCCATGCCTCTACCAAGTATGGCGTTACCATATCGGGCCTGACCGAGGATTACTGGAAGTCCGCTTACTGGAAGGCGAAGCGGCTGGATAGTTAAGGAAGCGCTGAACAAATCCTTGCTGGCGCGATGGCGACTTTGCGGGATGGCTCGCGATTCCTGCTCGCAGATCGGCAATTGCATGGAAAACAGCATGGAAAGTATGTCGCAAGGAGCGTTCATAATCATGCGCAAGCAAGTGATCATGGCAGTGATGGGGCTCGGTTTCGTCATCCTGGGGGGATGCAGGAATACGCCCCCGCTCATGCCCATGCCGCGCACGGCGCAGGCGAGCGCGGCGCCGGCGAAAGCCGAGGTGGGAGAATCCGCAAGGAAGGCCGCGAAGGATTACTCGGTCTGCGTCTGGTCGAACGCGGAAAAGATGAGACTGGGCTCGACCGATGTCCGGCTGGTCGTGGACACGGCGGAGAGTACCTGCAAAAAACGCGCCCAGCGGCTTCAGCTTGCGTTGGCGGCCGATAAGACCGGCCCCGCTTTCGCCCGTTCCTACATGGATACCATTGTGGAAAACGCCAGGACCGAGGCAACTGCCCTGGTCCTCAGGGGCAATGCGAAAGACGCAAGGAACAGGGAGGGGAATCTTCTGCGGGAATAGGCAGGCAGCCTACTGCGAGCTTTTTCCCCTGTGGTCCTCGCGAGGCTTCACCGTCAGTACCGGGCAGGGGGCATGGCGGACCACATATTCCGCAATGCTGCCCAGGGTCAAACGATTCCATCCGGTGTAGCCGTGGGTGCCGAGGATGAGCATGCTTGCATGGTGCTCTTCGGCAACGCGAACGATTTCCCTGCCGGCCTGCCCTTCCGCGAAGATGGTTTCGACCTGCATATCGAGGGATTCCGCCAGATGCTCCAGCATTTTTCTCCCTTCCACCCGGGTCTTTTCGACGCTTGCGTCCACCCACTGCTCGAACCCGGGAGTGAAGTAGTAGGGGGAGGGCACCATCCACCCGCTCGGCTCGAACACATGCAGGAGCTTCAGTTCGGCCTTCAGGGAGCGGGCCATCCATACGCCATAGCGC
Organism: Nitrosospira sp. 56-18; assembly: GCA_001899235.1. Lineage (GTDB taxonomy): Bacteria > Pseudomonadota > Gammaproteobacteria > Burkholderiales > Nitrosomonadaceae > Nitrosospira. The sequence continues at coordinate 118,417 of MKVR01000052.1, read as the reverse complement.
ACGGCGTCTTCGGATGCCTCGGAAAAATCGGTGGTGAGAATGATTTTGTGGATAAGCGAGTTCATTAGTCAGGTCCATTCAAAGGCGCCGCCGGAATATGCCGATATTCCGATGCGGATGTCAGGCCGGATGTTCACGGGTTGGATGCAAATTTCACGGATCGGGGACAAATTTCAGCACGTTGCCATTGATGCAATAGCGCTTGTAGCTGGGGGGCGGTCCGTCATTGAAAACGTGGCCGAGGTGGATGCCCGAACTTGCGCTGCGCACTTCGACCCGCCGCATGCCATGAGAATTATCCGGATGCAGGGTAACGGCGCCTTCCAGCGGATCGAAGAAGCTGGGCCACCCGGTGCCGCTTTCAAATTTCGTCTTGCTGAGAAAGAGCGTTGCGCCGGTAATGGGGTCGACAAACTTGCCCGGCCGCTTTTCATCGAGGTTGGATGCGGTGAAAGGGGGCTCCGTGCCTTGCTGGAAGGCGATCTTGCGCTGCTCCGGCGACAACAGGTGGAAGCCGAGCCATTTCCAGAAATTGGCTTTCTCCCCGTTATAGCCGGTATAGCGGGCAACCTCCCTGCCTTTTTCGAACAGGACGATAGTGGGAGCAGCGAACAGCGGTTTTTCCAGCGTCCAGCCGGCGGGCGCGCTGCTGTTCATGGTGGCGATGACCGGCACGTCGGCTTTCCACTGGTTCAGCACATCCTTGTCGAACTGTTTGCAGAACTCGCAATTCTCCGACTCGAATACCACCAGTTGCCGTACCTGGCTCAAATCGCTTCCGTTCAGGGGTTTGGCCGAAACGCCGGCATTGGATGAGGCTGCCGGCGCCTGGGCGATTTTCTGCGGAGCGGCAGGATATTTCACGCCCGTTCCACCCAGGCCGCAATATCCATCCGGGTTCTTTTTCAGGTAATTCTGATGGTATTCCTCGGCGGTGATGTAATTTTTTAGCGGCAGGATCTCGGTGGTGATCTTGCCGTATCCCGCATCCGCCAGGGCTTTCTGGTAGGCGGAACGGGTCGCGAGCGCCGCGTTTTTCTGACCTTCGTCATGATAGTAGACAGCGCTGCGGTAGTTGCTGCCGACATCGTTCCCCTGGCGATCGCCCTGGGTTGGGTTATGGTTCTCCCAGAACCTGGCCAGCACCGTTTCCAGCGGCACCCGTTGCGGATCGAACACGATCTTGACCACTTCCGCATGGTTGCGCGCCGTGGTCTTGCCGGCGCGCAGCGTTCTTTCGTGGGCGAGGATATCCTGGTAGCCTACGCCGGCGCGGTCGCCCCCGGCATAGCCGCTTTCCACGTCGACGACGCCGGGAATTTCTCCCATGCGCTTTTCGGCTCCCCAGAAGCAGCCCATGCCCAGCACCACATAATCGGTTTTCTGGTTGCCCGAGGTCACGGCTTTCTCCTTTCCTTCCATTGCATAGGCGGCCATTATAATGCCGGCGCCCGCGAGGGCCGCAACCGTGATTTTCATTATTTTCGTCATCTTTCTGCGCTTCCTTCCTTGAAGCATAGACATTTTTGCCGCGCTTTGGTTGCACGGGCGCGGAGCAATATCGCAGAGCCGCATGCCGTGGCGGGATGATATGATTGATGACGATAGGCAGCGCTCGCTTGCCGGCATCCGGTTTCCAGCCGGATTCCCGGCGCCCCGGTATTTTTCAACACGATTTTGCTTCATGCCATGTCCCTGACCTGGATAGTCATCCTTCCTTTCGCCGGCAGCCTGTGCGCCGCGTTTTTGCCGTCGCACGCGCGTAATGCGGCGGTGTGGCTGGCGGGCCTGGTGGCCGGCGCCTGCGCTGCCCTGACAGCGTCCTTCCACGGCCGGGTGGCGGATGGAGGGGTGGCGCGCGAGGTGGTGCAGTGGGCGCCCAGCCTGGCGCTGGATCTCATATTCCGCATCGATGGCTTCGCGTGGCTGTTCGCGATGCTGGTGACGGTGATGGGGGTCCTGGTCGTGGTATATGCGCGCTATTACATGGCGGCGCAGGACCCGGTTCCGCGCTTCTTCTCTTTTTTCCTGGCATTCATGGGCGCCATGCTCGGGGTCGTCTTATCGGGCAACCTGATCCAGCTGATCGTGTTCTGGGAACTGACCAGCCTGACATCATTCATGCTGATCGCCTACTGGTACCAGCGCATGGATGCGCGCCGCGGCGCGCGCATGGCGTTGACCGTAACGGCAGGCGGGGGGCTGTGCCTGCTGGGGGGCGTGCTGATACTGGGCCGCATCACGGGGAGCTACGATCTGGACGTCGTGCTGTCCTCTGGCGATGTGGTGCGCGCGCATCCCTGGTACCTGGGAGCGCTGATCCTGATCGGCCTTGGGGCGTTGACCAAGAGCGCTCAATTCCCGTTCCACTTCTGGCTGCCGCACGCAATGGCGGCGCCGACGCCAGTATCCGTTTACCTGCACTCGGCTACCATGGTGAAGGCGGGTGTGTTCCTGCTGGTGCGGCTATGGCCGGTGCTCGCCGGCACCGATGCATGGTTCTGGATGATAGGCACCGCCGGCCTGCTTTCGCTGGTGGCAGGCGCCTACATGGCCATATTCCAGCGGGACATGAAAGGCGTGCTGGCCTATTCCACCATTAGCCACCTGGGATTGATCACCCTGCTGCTGGGGCTGAACAGTCCGCTCGCCCTGATAGCGGCCATTTTCCATATCATCAATCATGCGACGTTCAAGGCTTCGCTGTTCATGGCGGCGGGCATGGTCGATCACGAGACCGGCACGCGCGACCTGTCGCGCCTGAGCGGCTTGCGCCACGCGATGCCTATCACCGCCACGCTTGCGCTGGTGGCCGCGGCCTCGATGGCTGGCGTTCCCTTGCTCAACGGCTTCATCTCCAAGGAAATGTTCTTTACGGAAACGATATTCGTCAGCGGCAATCTTGTCACGCGCATTGGCTTGCCCCTGATGGCCGTGGTCTGGGGAACATTCAGTGTCGCGTATTCGCTGCGCTTCATCATGCAGGTGTTTTTCGGCCCTCCCGCGGCGGACCTTCCAAGGAAGCCGCACGAGCCGCCGCGCTGGATGCTTTTTCCCAGCGCGGTGCTGGTTATCGCCTGTCTGGTGATCGGCATGCTGCCGGCGCAAACCATCGGCTCCTACCTGGACATGGCGGCGTTGTCCATCCTGGGGGCAGGCATGCCCCAGCATAGCCTTGCCGTGTGGCACGGCTTCAACCTGCCTCTGGCGATGAGTCTCGTGGCCATGGTCGCCGGGGTTTTGCTGTACCGCGCGCTGGGAAGATACCAGCAGGGAACGGGCAGCGTGCCGCTGCTGGACTCTCTGCGCCTGGATGGCAAGCTCATTTTCGAATTCTTGCTGCTGAAGGCCGATTCGCTTACGCGGGTGGCGATCCGGATGCTATCCACGGAGCGCCTGCAGGTGCAGCTCCTGCTTCTCATCTGCGCGGCGTTTGCCAGCGCGCTGATACCCTTGTCATACGGAGGGCTGCCGTCGGGCGACATGGCGGTGACGCCACTGGAGCCGGCATTCGCGCTGATGTGGCTGGTGGGCTCGGCCTGCGCGATTGGCGCCGCTTTCCAGGCCAAATATCACCGGCTGGCGGCCCTGAGCCTGTCGGGCGCGGCAGGCCTCGCCACCTGCATGACGTTCGTCTGGTTCTCCGCGCCGGATCTCGCGCTGACGCAGCTCGTTGTCGAAGTGGTGACCGTGGTCCTGCTGCTGCTGGGGCTGCGCTGGCTGCCGCTGCGCCAGAAATCGATCGATGACGAGCTGATTCCGCTGCGGGCGCGGGTGCGTGCCCGGACCCGGCGCCTGCGGGATCTGGTTTTGGCAGCGATTGCCGGCGGCGGCCTGGCTCTCCTGAGCTATGCTGTCCTGACGCGGCAGGCGGGGGAAGGCATTTCTCCTTTTTTCATCGAAAACGCTCTTCCGCTTGCCGGCGGCGCCAATGTCGTCAACGTGATCCTGGTGGATTTCAGGGGATTCGATACCCTGGGGGAAATCACCGTGCTGGGCATCGTGGCGCTGACGGTATTCGCGCTGCTGCGGCGGTTCCGCCCCGCGCCGGAGAGCACCGGCCTGCCGGTGCAGCAGCAGGAGCAGGATGGCGAAGACGAAACGTCCTTGCCGGACCCGCATGTATTGCTGCCCCAGGGTCCGATGATGCTGCCGGGAGTGATTGCGCAACTGCTGCTGCCGGTTTCGGGCATGGTGGCGATATTCTTCCTGCTGCGCGGGCACAACGATCCGGGCGGCGGTTTCGTCGCCGGCCTGATCGTGGCGACCGCGGTCATCCTGCAATACCTGGTGGGCGGGACCGCCTGGGCGGAGTCGCGTACCCGGATCTATCCGCAGTACTGGATCGCGCTGGGCCTGCTATGCGCGGCCGGAACGGGTTTGTCGGCCTTGCTGGCGTCGCGTCCCTTTCTTTCTGCCCTGGCGTGGCATGTGGCGCTGCCCGTGGCGGGCGAGCTGTATTTTTCGACCGTGCTGCTCTTCGACCTGGGAGTTTTCCTGCTGGTGATCGGCGCCGCGGTGCTGATCCTGGTGGCGCTGGCTCACCAGTCGCGGCGCGGGCACCGCAAGCACGCGGCGCATGCTTTTGGGATACACGCGGGGGTCGCGGATACGCCATCGGCGAGAACGCGGGAAAAATAAGGCGGGCGCGGTGCCGGAGGCGAGTGCGGTTCATGCCGGCTCGGGCACACTCAGGGAGAATTTCAGGGAGGGTTGATGGAAATCGTTTATGCACTGGCAATTGGCATTCTCACCGGATCAGGCGTATGGCTGCTGCTGCGGCCGCGTACCTTCCAGGTCATCATGGGCCTTTCCCTGCTTTCGTATGCGGTCAACCTGTTCATTTTCGGAATGGGGCGCCTGACCATAGGGCGTGCCCCGATCATCGACACGCTCCAGCAAGCCGATCCGTCTCTTTATGACGATCCGGTGCCGCAGGCGCTGGTGCTGACCGCGATCGTGATCGGCTTTGCCACCACCGCCTTGTTCCTGGTGGTGCTGCTGGCCTCTCGCGGGCTGACAGGGACCGACCATGTGCAGGGGGAAGAGCTGGAGCCATGAGCGGCTGGGCGCAGCACCTCCCTCTCTTTCCGATCGTCATTCCGCTGCTGGCCGGCGCAGGCATGCTGCTGTTCGCGGATGCACAGCGCACACCCCGCACCGTCGTGGCGCTGGCGGCGGCGCTGGCCAACTTGCTGTCCGCCATTGCCCTGGCGGACATGGCCGGCGGCGGAATGGCAGACATCTGGCCGGAGGGCATCGCCGTATACCTGCTGGGCGGCTGGCAGGCGCCATTTGGCATCGTACTGGTGGTCGACCGGCTGTCGGCAGTCATGCTGCTGTTGAACGCGGTGCTGGCGCTGGTAACGCTGGTGTACGCGCAGGCGCGCTGGAAGCGGATAGGGCCGCACTTCCAGTCGCTATTCCAGTTCATCGTCATGGGGATAAACGGCGCATTCCTGACGGGCGACCTGTTCAACCTGTTCGTGTTCGTGGAAGTGCTGCTGGCCGCGTCCTATGGCCTGGCGCTGCATGGCCTGGGCGTATCCAGGGTCCGGGCTGGCCTGCACTATATCGTCATGAACCTGGCCGGGTCGTTTGTCTTCCTGATCGGCGTTTCGTTGATCTATGGGGCGAGCGGAACGCTGAACATGGCTGATCTCGCGGCGCGGGCGCCCTTCCTGGCCGACGGCGATCGCATTCTGTTTGAAACTGGCGCGGCGATCCTGGGAGTCGCGTTTCTACTCAAGGCGGGTGCCTGGCCGTTGAATTTCTGGCTGCCGCAGACGTATGGCGCGGCCGCGCCGCCGGTGGCCGCCATGTTTTCCATCATGACCAAGGTGGGCGTTTACGCCATGCTGCGCCTGGGGTCGCTCTTGTCTCCTTCCCCTGGCATGCCCGGTCTTCCCGGGGTTCCGGGGATTCCGGCGCCTTTCGGAGAGGAATGGCTGTTCGGAATAGGTATCGCGACGCTGGTTCTGGGCACTGCAGGCACCCTGATTGCCCAGCAGCCGCAGCGGCTTGCCGCCTATTGCATCATTGCTTCGTCCGGGACGCTGCTCGCGGCGCTGGGCCTGGGAGGAGCGGAGATCAAGGGCGCCGCGCTGTTTTACCTGGTCAGTTCGGTCCTGGGCACGGGAGCGCTTTTCATGCTGAGCGAGATGATCGAGCGGACTCAGCAGCCGGGTGAAGCCATTGCGGGAAGCGCGGCGGATCCCCGCGAATCCGAAGGTGAAGACGAGCTGTATTCCGACTGGCCGGACGAGGTGGTCGGAATCGTCATTCCCGCGGCAATGGCGTTTCTCGGCATGAGCTTTTCCGCGTGCACGCTGCTGGTGGCCGGGCTCCCGCCGTTATCGGGGTTTGTCGCGAAATTCCTGCTGCTGGCGGCGGCGCTCGATTCTGTCCAGGGAACGGTCGTTCCGGGATTGGTGTGGGTGTTATGGGCGGCGGTGCTGGGGTCGAGCCTGATCGGCGTGATAGCGCTATGCAGGATGGGCATGCGGCTGTTCTGGAGCCAAGGCGAAATCGTCACGCCGCAATTGCATCTGATCGAAGCGGCGCCGGTCGCCACGCTGTTGCTGCTGAGCGTGGCGCTGACGGCGGGGGCCGGCCCGGCGATGGATTACCTGGGGCTCGCGGGACAATCGCTTTCCTCTCCCCGCGACTATATCGATGCGGTGTTGAGCACCAACCCCCTGTTCTCTCCCGCTTCGAGAGGCGCCGGACAATGAAGCGCTGGCCGTCCCTCACACTGTTTACCGCCGCGCTGTTTGCCTTATGGCTGCTGCTCAACGACACGGTGGCGCCGGGCCAGCTTGCGCTGGGCATCATCCTCACCATCGCCATCGCCCTGGGAACCGCCGCCATGCGCCCGCTGCGCGCGCGCCCTCATCACCTGCTGGTGGCGATCAGACTGTTTTTCATCGTGCTGGCGGATATCATCCGCTCCAATTTCGCGGTGGCCGGGATTATCCTCAGCCCGCCGGGGCGAGCCGCCACGCCCGGATTCATGACCCTGCCCATAGACCTGCGCGACCCATACGGGCTGGCGCTGCTGGCTTGCATCATCACTGCCACGCCAGGCACCGTCTGGGCGGGATTGTCTCCGGATGGCTGCCTTCTGAAGATACACGTGCTGGATCTGAAGGATGAGGATGCCTGGATCCGCACTATCAAGCATCGCTACGAACGCCCATTGATGGAGATTTTCGAATGACTGCCTTGCTGCCCTGGGCGCTCTGGTTCGCCCTCATTGCCTTCGCGCTTGCCGCGATATGCGCGGGACTGCGCCTGCTGCGCGGGCCGTCCGCCGAAGACCGCGTGCTGGCGCTGGACACGCTTTATGTCAACAGCATGATGATGGCCCTGGTGCTGGGCATGCAGCTCGGCCTTCGGTTCTATTTCGATATCGCGCTGCTGATCGCGCTATTCGGGTTTGTCGGGTCGGCCGCCATGGCGAAGTTCCTGCTGCGCGGAGAGGTGATCGAGCCATGACCGCGCCCGAACTTCCCGCCTGGGCGGACCTGCTGGCGTCACTGCTGGTGGTGGCGGGCAGCCTCCTGGCGCTCATCGGTTCGTTCGGCCTGCTGCGCCTGCGCGAGCTGTTTGCCCGCATACATGCGCCTACCCTGGGCGCCACGCTCGGGCTGGGCTGCATCCTGCTGGCGTCGATGCTGGTGGCTTCCATGCAGGAGCACCGCTTCATCTTCCAGGAAATACTGATCGCGCTGTTCATGGTGGCCACTTCGCCCATCACCGCCATGCTTCTGATGCGCGCGGGAATATATCGCAGGCGGACCGATCGCAAGAAGAAATGAATCCTGCTGCCCGAACCGGCGCACGGCGCGTGCCTGAAGCGTATCCATCGGACCGTGCTCCGTTCGCATCATGTTTCCACCGGTCTGCAGGGCAGTTCTTCGGGCGCGACTTCGCGCGAGCGGGCCATCAACCGGCATGTCTGGCTGACGAAGGCCTTGTCCATCTCATCCTTCTTGCCGGCGGCGCTGACAGGCACAAAAGACTGGTGAACGGAAATGGGCGCCATGCCGGTGGTCGTCTGCTTTGCCACGTCCACGTTCTCCGCGGCGGCAAGGCTCCATGCCGCTGCCTGCAAGGGCATGAACAGGCTGGCTGACCGCACCCCGAGGATCAGGTCGAAATCCATCTTCCAGAAGTAGCGGGAAAGCACGAACGGCCCCCGCACGGGATCGGGATAGCGCATCGGAAAGCCGGTGCCCGGCCGGTCGGAGATGCGCACCGTGCCGCTGGCGGAGCCGGTGCTGGCGAGCACGAGGCTCCTGTTGTCGATGCTGAAGGAGCTGGTGGCATCCAGCACATCGCGGCAGGGCAGCACCGTGTTGCATCTGCCGTAATCGAGGAGCAATTCGCTGCCATCCTTTTCCGATGTGTACAGCCCGATCCGCTGGTCGCCGGTAAGTAGCTGGTAGAACCCGATGGAATCGCCGCCGAACCCGGTAAGATCGACATCCGCCTCGGCGGCCATGGCGAAATGGACGCGCGAGAACATGTTGGCGCTTTTCCTGAAGGAAGGCGGAGGCACGCCCCCCGATGGCTTGCCGATCTTGATTCTGTTCACATTGGCGGCCACCAGCGCCCCGGTGATATCGGCGGTGACAGTGGGAACGAAAAAGAACAGTTCCACCCGGCGGTTTCGCGCCATGTTTTCCGGCGAGGTTTCGTCGGCCAGCGGAAATTTCGCCCCGAGGCCTGTTATGGTGATGAACGACGCGGGAATGCCCTCGGATTCCAGGAAGGTTTTCACAGCCTGGGCCCGATCCAGCGCTATTTTTTCGTTACCTGCCTTGCTGCCGCTGGCGCTGGCCGTTCCCTGGATTTTAATACGCAGGTCGGGCCGCGTCGCCGGTGTTTTTCCGCTGCCTGCCAGCATCCCTTTCCAGCGGGCCGTGTCCTGCTTCAGGCTCAGCCGGTGCTGCTCCCGCAACTGGTTTTCGCCCACGCAGAAATTCCACAGGATGGCTTCTGTGGGTTCCTTCGGGTTATCCCCGGACTTGAATATCTTTCCCTCGTTCTGCCCGGCCCACCTGGCTTCGTCCGAACTGCTATCCAGACAGGTATCCTTCCGCTGGATTTTCCTGGCGGCTTGCCCGCCCGCGAGGGTTGATCTGTGCCCCGCGGCTGCCTGACTTGCTTGAGCGGAGGGGATGCGGGCAATCCGGGGGGTGGGTTGAGGGAGTGGACCCCGCAGAGCAGGGGTTTTGGCGGGGTGGTTTTCCATAGGCGATGGCGGCGAAGCCTGCGGGTGGGCGGGGATGCCTGGCGCATCGGCATGATTCAGAATATCGCCAGTCAGAATATCGCCGGCGGAACCGGTTTCCTGCCCGTGCCGCTCTTTCGCCGCGCCGGGAAGCGGTTTGCGCTGGGTGCTGGAAATCCTGCCTCCCGCGGTGATATTTCCTCCCCGTATCATGCGCGCCACGCGCTGGTTGCCGAAAACGCGCTGTAACTGGAGAACAGCGGAATAGGGTCCGTTGCGGCGCAGCCGCACCGGCGGCAAGCCGCGTGAGGCGGCCTGCGGTCCGGTATTTACCTTGGGTTCAGTCAGAAATTGCGCCGCCATGCTCCGCTCCCTGAGCTGCGTTCTTTGTTTTTAGTCCGGTTGCATTGCGAGCACATTCAGTTCGTTCCCGTTACAGGCACTTCCTCTTCTGCTCCTGCAAGTTTAATGATATGCGATTCTTCGAATAATACCAGCGCGGACCGCAGCGGGGGGATGGGCCATCCCTGTGCCGTCCCTGCGCCATTCCTATCCCATCCCTATCCCATCCTGTGCCATCCCAGGCATTGCGGCCGGTACGCGACGAAGATACAGATCGATTTCCGGGTATTCGGGATTTCCCGGCTATAACATGCGGTGGGGCGAGGGAAGGAGTGGAATGAGCGAGTTGGGCAGCGGTGGCTTGCGGCCTCTCCAGGTGCTATCATCCCCGCTTCGCACCCGCTGCTTCACGCTTATCGCCCCCTGCCGCTCTCCTTCGAAAGGCCTGGGCCTGCTGTTCGATATCCCTTTACCCTTTCCGCCCTTTCCACCCTTTGCAAGAGGTTGATCCATGCTGCCTTCCATCGAACAACGCCTTTCCCTTGAACTCGCCGCCCGGATGGAACAGGTTGCCGCCGCCATTGCCCTGCTGGACGAAGGCGCTACGGTGCCGTTCATTGCGCGCTACCGCAAGGAAGCCACTGGCGGCCTGGATGACAGCCAGCTCCGCCTGCTCGAAGAACGGCTGACCTATCTGCGCGAGCTGGAAGACAGGCGCGCCACGGTTATCGCTTCCATCGAGGAACAGGGGAAGATGACGCCCGCACTGCTGGCTTCGCTCCAGCAGGCGGAAGACAAGACGCGGCTGGAAGACCTCTATCTGCCCTACAGGAAAAAACGCCGCACCAAGGCGCAAATCGCGCTGGAAGCGGGGTTGGGGCCGCTGGCGGAGGCCTTGCTGGGCAACCCGCTGCTGCACCCCGAGGAAGAGGCAGGCAAATACCTGAAGCCCGCTTTTACCACGGAACAAGGGGAGAATCCGGGCGTGGAGAATGCCCAGGCCGCGCTGGAGGGCGCGCGCCAGATCCTGATGGAGCGCTTCGCGGAGGATGCCACTCTGCTGCAATGGCTGCGCGAGTACCTGCTGGCGCATGGCGTGGTGGAATCGGGCGTGATCAAGGGGAAGGAAGAGACGGGAGCCAAGTTCAGCGATTATTTCACCTATGCGGAAAAGATAGGCACCATTCCCTCGCATCGCGCCCTGGCGATGCTGCGCGGCCGCCGCGAGGAAATCCTGCGCATCGACCTGCGGCTCGAATCCGAGGCGGAAAAAACCAAATGGGATGCGCCGCCCAATCCATGCGAAGCGCATATCGCGGCATATTTCCATATAAAGGATCAGGGCCGTCCCGCCGATGCCTGGCTGGCGGAGACGGTGCGCTGGACCTGGCGGGTGAAGAGCTTCACGCATCTTGAAAACGAGCTGATGAGCGCCCTGCGCAAGCGCGCCGAAACCGAAGCCATCGCCGTTTTCGCACGCAACCTGAAAGCGCTGCTGCTGGCGGCGCCTGCCGGGCCGCGCGCCACCATGGGGCTTGATCCTGGCATGCGCACCGGGGTGAAGGTGGCGGTGGTCGATCCTACCGGCAAGGTCCTCGACACTGCAGTGATTTATCCCCACCAGCCGCGGAACGATTGGGACGGCTCGCTGCATATCCTGGAAAAGCTGGCGGAGCAGCATGGCGTATCGCTGATTTCCATCGGCAACGGCACGGCGTCGCGCGAAACGGACAAACTGGCGCGGGATCTCGTCAAGCGGCGGCCGGACCTGCGGCTGACTTCGATCGTGGTATCGGAAGCGGGCGCCTCGGTCTATTCCGCCTCGAAATTCGCTTCACAGGAATTGCCGGACATGGATGTTTCGCTGCGCGGCGCGGTTTCCATCGCGCGGCGCCTGCAGGATCCGCTGGCGGAACTGGTGAAGGTCGATCCCAAATCGATAGGCGTTGGCCAATACCAGCATGACGTGGCGCAGACCCAGCTAGCACGGGCACTGGATGCAGTGGTGGAGGATTGCGTCAACGCGGTGGGGGTAGACGTGAATACCGCGTCGTTGCCGCTGTTGGAGCGGGTTTCGGGGCTGAACGCCAGCGTGGCGCAAAGCATCATCGCCTACCGCGACAAAAAGGGCATGTTCGCCTCCCGGGCACACCTGCGCGGGGTGCCGCGCCTGGGTGACAAGACCTTCGAGCAGGCAGCCGGCTTCCTGCGCATCATGAATGGTGATAACCCGCTGGACGCCTCGGCTGTGCACCCCGAGTCGTATCCGCTCGTCGAAAAAATCATCGCCGACCTCAAGCAGGACATCAAGTCGGTCATCGGCAACGGCGGGATATTGAAATCGCTGGATCCCTCGAAATATGCGAGCGATAAATATGGCCTGCCCACCGTCACCGATGTTTTGGCCGAACTGGAAAAGCCGGGCCGCGACCCGCGCCCCGAATTCACCACCGCTGCCTTCAAGGAGGGGGTGAACGAGATGAAGGACCTGCGACCCGACATGATCCTCGAAGGAGTCGTCACCAACGTCGCCGCTTTCGGCGCCTTCGTGGACGTTGGCGTTCACCAGGACGGGCTGGTGCATATTTCCGCGCTGGCGGACAAGTTCGTGAAAGACCCGCACACGGTGGTCAAGGTAGGGCAGGTGGTCAAGGTCAAGGTGGTGGAGGTGGACGAGAAGCGCAAGCGCATCGCCCTCACCATGCGGCTGGCGGAGGCGGCAGGGGAACAGGGGCATCAGATGGGACGGGAACAGCAACAGGGACAGCCGAGGCAGCGCGAGAATTTATCAGCGCAAGGGAATGGGAAAAAGGCCTTGCCGCCAACACAGGATCGACAACTGCAGCAAAAGCAGCAGCAGAAACGGAAGGAAGAGCCCCGGCCGGACACCGCCATGGCAGCGGCTTTTGCGAAGTTGAGGGGTTGATACGTTTTGTCGAGATGAAAAATATATTGCTTGCGTGCTGGGAGCGTTAAATCGCTCGAAATGGGGTTGTAGATGCGATCAATTTTTCGACGAGTCCGCTTTTTCCTACTTTTTCAAGCATACGTTTAACTGCCATTACCGCTAGGGGGCTAGAGACGGACGGCCCAAGCACAATTTGGCTAATCAGTGTTTCGAGTGATAAATTTTCCTCAGTTATTTTTGGGATAGGTTTAACTTTAAATTTAAGTTTGGGTTCCAATCCATATCGTCCTATCGCGTAATCAAGCATATGATGCAGCAAATGGTTTCGATCGCGATCTCTTAAATAAACTACCCGCCATTCTCTTTCTTCAGAAAAGCCATGGTGTTTCGTAAATAACGAAAATATTTTTAGGCGTTCAAAAAGCGCGTGTATTGGTAAATATAACTTATCCTCGGGTATAGAAAGTTTACCGAGCAAGCCCGCAAATTCGACAAGTTTCTTATCAATCCATTCGCGCCGCTGATCATGAGAAGCGTAGGTTACATTGGATAGAATAAATGGTGCTTCTTCCGTATCTCGAACCACAAATTTGGCTGTATCAAAAATGATAGCTGCGCCATTGCCGTTGCCACCATATCCTCGCCACATAGACAAAAGACCATCCGTAGTCTTATTACTATGCTCTGCGGTACAAAACACATATGTATCAAAGGCATGTAAGGTGTCAAACTGATGATACTGAGAATCAAATGTTGTCAGTAGCTTATTGTAATTTATATAGTTTACCCCGTTACAAGCTGCTTTTATTGCCGGATGACTGTGAAATGCAGATGCGCCTTCGTTCATCCCAAATCTCAATTCTTCCATATCATTCATATATAGAGGATTTGAGAACCATATCTCATCATTTGCCATAATGCGTTCGAGCGTAGCAATCGACGTGTAATGTGCTAGGAGAGGACGTACGGTAGGATAAGTAGTGGAGTTTTCAACATCCGCCCATAAAGGATCAAAAACCTCATAGATCTCCTCATCGGAAAACATAGTAGAGCTTTAAAGTCCCGTTATATAAAGGCCGAAGTAGCGCAATTTTCTGCGAGAGTCTACCACTTTTTATTATAGGAATTCTGTTCCGTCGCACCATGTTAACCCTACATGAGAATGTCATTAAAGAGCCGTATACATGAATAGTGGTCGACCCCGACATGCCCTGCAGGTCTAGTGTGACAGAGAGGCTATTATTAGCCAGAAGAGGAAGTGTTCCGCTTCGCTGCTCGACGGAGTGTTCGGCCAACCTCTTGCGCCGGTTGCTCTGCAAGGCGGCCGGTGACATACTTGTGCAGCACGCTGGCAATAAGCGTCTGATACGGAATACCTTCTTCGAGTGCCTTGACCTGAATATCGCTGAGATCGCCAGACGAAAGGCGAATATTCACCCGCCGATCCTTCAGGCCAGTGGCGCGCGCCGCTGCCTTGAGCCGTGCAAGCTCTGCTTTGGTTGCAACCGATTCGAGCTTTCCTTTCTCGAACGCATCGAGCATTTCCTGTTCGTACGCATCAATCTTCGGCATCCGATTCACCTTTGCTCAAATAATCCCTTGTCGCCTTGCGGCTCGGTATGATGGTTTTAAGGAAGAGGCAGTCTTCTTCCTCGGCGAATGGAATCAGGTAGGCATAATTGTCCAGACCCACGACCAGAATCCGTTGCCGTGGGTGCTTCGCCTGGTTCGGATGGCTCAGGATATCGAGCAGGCCACCCGATTCGATCGCTACTACGATATTTTCGAAGGAAATCCCGCGATCAGCCACGAGAATCCCGTTCTTCTCCGAACTCCACCGAAAGGGTTTCACTCGGGCATGTTACGCCGTTGTGTGCCTTTTGTCACCGTGCTGTTGCTCCGGCATGTTCAGCTGGCCTTCATGCCGCCACAGCGCCACCGTTTTTTCCATCAATTCTCGCACCCAGGAGATTTGCCGCTTGAAAAGCGATTGCATGCTGCTGGGAGTCCGTTATAGTAAGGTCAATTATTCTTGACGCGGCCGCTTTGCGAGACGGGAGATGGGCGGGGAAAACTCAACAACCTCAGCTAAAGCTGGTGGGCTAGTGTTACGGACTGAAAGTCCGGATACGCGTCGGTTGAACGACGCGTCCCAATCTGGCTCCATTTTGAAATCATCGGTAGCAACGGTAGGATAGGTGGAGTGAAACGTAACCCATCAAAAAACATATACCCAGCAGCAGGAAAATGATGGGTTACGCCTTGCTCCACCCATCCTACCCAAGATAAAGCTGGCCGGCTAAAGCCGGTGGTTTTAAACCTTTGAATGGAAAATAAACGCTAGAAGATTGTTTTCCAGCTACTACGCGTGCTGTGCGGATATCAAGGAGGAAAATCATGGCGGATGAAAAAAAATCGTACGATGGCAGCTGTTTTTGCGGCGCGGTCCGGTTCACTGTGAGCGGCGAGCCGGAGGCGATGGGTTATTGCCACTGCGAATCGTGCCGGCACTGGTCGGCGGGGCCGGTCAATGCTTTTACCTTGTGGAAACCGGAGGCGATGCGAATCACGCAGGGGGCGGAAAACATCGGCACCTACAGCAAGACGCCGAACAGTTACCGCAAGTGGTGCAAGACATGCGGAGGCCACGTTTTCAGCGAGCATCCGGGTTGGGGATTAATGGATGTATATGCGGCGGCGATTCCCGGTTTTCCGTACCGCCCCGGCATCCACGTGCATTACCAGGAGACGGTGCTGCCCATCAAGGATGGCCTGCCGAAGATGAAGGATCTGCCGAAGGAAATGGGCGGATCGGGGATAACCGTGGAGGAGTGACAGCCGACAGGTCGGTCATGAATGTGCAGAGTTACTTTCCAACAAATCGGGCCAATCAGGTTTGTGAGAGGCGCTTCAAAACGTGATACGGGATGCCAGCCAAACTACGGCGAAGGCCTATATTAGCCCGGCGGCCCTGAACGCCCGGGCGTAGATGTCGCGAATTACGGGTTGCTTGTTGAGATTATAGTTCATGACATAACGCGCGCCCTCGAGTGCCGCTCTCTTGGCCCGTTCGTACAACGCGCACTCTTCGGGATGCGCTCGAAGCCAGTCCCGGAACAGCAGGTGGCGTATGTTTTCCGGGCAGTCCGGTCCGAAGACATGGAGATTCGCGCGCGGAGCATCGAGACGCAGGCAGCGATGCTGGTGCCAATCGGGTTCCCGAATGATCAGTTGGTATCCTAGCTTTTCGAGGGCGTTCACGTAGGTTTCTTCATCTGCCGGATCCTCGACGGTGAGATCCATATCGATCACCGGTTTTGCCGCGAGCCCGGGCACAGCGGTGGAGCCGATGTGGTCGATGCGCAGCGCAACAGCTCCCAGCGCTGTTTCGATTGCCCCGGAGAGCTCGACGAATATGCCCGACCAGCCGGGGTCGTAAACGACGACCTCGATTTCTTCCTCAGGCGGCTTTCCCCCTACCCAGGAATTGTCATCCGGTTTCGGCTCATGATGAGAAACAATGTCTATCACATCGGACATGATGGGGTCCTCATTTCGCTTCAGGTGATGGCCTTGGGTTTCCGGCCGGGGGCAACAGGTAAAGGTAGAGACTGGGCAGGGGTTGGACAGGAAGTACAGGCACAAGGATAAATCATCCGGTGTTATTTTACGAATGATGGCGGCGTGATTTTCGTCCTTTATCTCCCTGCGTTTCGGACATGCGGCGCTCCATGCGTACGCGAAAGGCTATCCTGATGACACCATTCTCCCAGCGTCGCACTGGAAGAGCATGGATGTCATGGATGTCACGGATCTGTATACGGTTGCGGTTGCAGATTTCGTCCCGTTCCGGCATCCATTTGAGCTATCGGCAGACGGTACTGTCCTTCGAGGATGGATTTGCGGAAAAAACGAAGGCTTTCGGAAGGAAATGGGGGGAACAGATGCCTGTTTCTTCATATCCGGAATGCTTGCCGGTTCTGCAAAAACAAAGCCTCCGCGTTCGGCGGAGGCTTTGGGGTCGCGGAAGACAGGAAGGTAGGGGGATAAATCTATTTCCCGGCGAATTTCCTGCGGCGGGCAATGCCACCCACCAGGGCCAGTCCGGCCAGCATCAGGGCGTAGGTCTCAGGCTCGGGAATGGGGGAAATCGATTGTGCCGTATAAACGGCACCGACATTCGCCAGATCCGCGTCACTGACGGCAAAGACAAAGAACTTGTTGTCGCCGGCCACGCCGGGAACGAAATCGTTATCGTTGGCCACGAACAGCGTGTGCATGGTGACGCCGTCGATGACTACATCCTGGCCAAAGGCCAGGCCTTCGATCTTGGCGGGAATCTGATCGAATGCGATGCCGCTGGCATGTAGCTTGTCCACGACGTCGAGAAACAGCGTCTTGCTCACCGCCTTGGATGACAAGTCTCCGCTCAGGCCGGTGACATCCTGCGCGCCATCGAGGTCGATCTTGAACAACTGCTTGACCGCGGCCGAGGACCCATCTCCGAGGCCCTTGCCGTCGCGCTCGTCGACCAGGAACTGGTGATTGTTCAGGGCGACGATTTCGCTGACGCCGGAACCCGTGGTCAGCTTGTAGGCGTACTCATGCGTCGCGCCGGTGGCGATATCGATGGTGACGATCCTGACATTCTTGTTGGTATCCTGCAGCAGGGGGGCCTGCATCACGCCGACCAGCGTGGTGCCATCCGGGGTGATGGCCAATCCTTCCATGCCCTTGTTCGCGACGCGTCCGGTGGTATTGAAGGGGCTGCCTTCCGAATTAGTGGTGGGACCCAGCGTGGCCACCGCGAGGTTGGCGGGCAGCGTGAAGGCCTTGATCCGCTCGCCGGTGGCGCGGTCGAACTGATAGACGTAGGGGCCGTATTCGTCGGAAACGAATACACTCTTGCCGTCGTTGGAAACGCGCACGCCTTCCGGGTCGAGGCGCGCATTGTTCGGGTTGGTGGAAGATCCGGCGCCGAAGCCATCCGAGCGACCAGTAAAGTAGTTGGTGCCATTGATGGCGTTCAGCGCGGGTACGCCGCTACCCAGAGTATGGGTGGCATCGGTTCCCAGGGCGCCGGTGCCGTAGGTCAGCGGCGTGGCGCTGGACATGAGGGTGGTTGCCGTCAGCACAGGAGTCAGCGTGTAGGGCAGCGACCCCGATGGGGCGGCTGTCAGGTTCATCTGTAGCGTCTGGAAACGGGTGATGTAGGAAGTGGTATCTTCCACCAGCGAGTTGTAAGGAGTCGCGTTGGGTCCGCGGTCGGGGGTCGCGATAAAGGTGTTTCCTCCCGCCCAGGCGATCCCCGAGCCCAGGCCTCCAAGCGGGTTTCCAGCTAAGCCGTTTTCCAGCGGTCCCGACGTCTGGCTGGCAAGGTCGGAGAAGGTCCCGCTCAGGGAACCAATGGCGATGAGATCGATGCTGGCGTGCGCGGCCGGCGCGGTGAGCAAGGAAGCGCAGATGGCGGCAATGAGTTTCTTTTTTTTCATGTTGGTATGAACTCCGGGCAATAAGTGGAAGAGATTGTTTTCATTGTTGTGGTTTTTCATTACAGGGTGATGTCATCGTTATGAGTCTTTTCAACTATCCTGGAATCCTGGAGCGGACCGTGTGGAAAATTCCGTGCAAGTCTGATAGCCTGATATTATGAATACCATGAACCAGACCACACGGCCTGACCTCGTTCCCCCCGGCGGCCACAGGAAAGTCCTGCTGCATTCCTGCTGCGCGCCATGCTCCGGGGAAGTCATGGAGGCGATGCTGGCCTCCGGCATCGACTACACTATCTTTTTCTACAACCCGAATATCCATCCCCAGCGGGAATACCTGCTGCGCAAGGATGAGAATGTCCGGTTCGCGCAAAAGCATGGCATCGAGTTCATCGATGCCGATTACGACACGGAAAACTGGTTCGCGCGCGCCAAAGGCATGGAATGGGAGCCTGAGCGCGGCATGCGCTGCACGATGTGCTTCGATATGCGTTTCGAGCGCACGGCGCTCTACGCGCACGAGAACGGCTTTCCCGTCATGACCAGTTCCCTGGGTATTTCGCGCTGGAAAAACATGGAGCAGATCAATGATTGCGGCCACCGCGCCGCATCCCGCTATGAGGGGCTGGCTTACTGGGATTACAACTGGAGAAAGGGCGGCGGTTCGGCGCGCATGATCGAAATCAGCAAGAGGGAGGAGTTCTACCAGCAGGAATATTGCGGCTGCGTCTATTCACTGCGCGATACCAACCGCCACCGCAGGAGCCGCGGCCGTCCCCTGATCGAGTTCGGCACCCAGTTTTATGGATTCTCGCTGGATAAGGATGAACCACAGAAATAACGTGCCGCAAATAGCGGGTTTGCATTCTCCCCAATTGCAGGGTTGCGCCCAATAACTCGAAACGAGATTTGAAAATGGCTGAGCCCATGATCTCGGAGAAGCGTTGGTTCGCGGCTAGCTGCGCTGTCCTGCTCATGACCACGAGCATGCTGGGTTCCTCTGCGGCTGAAGCGTGCACGCGCTTCGTCTACCTCGGTATCAACGATGAGGTGATCACGGCGCGTTCCATGGATTGGAAGCTGGATGTCGGAACCAACTTATGGGTGTTCCCCCGTGGTATGAAGCGATCCGGAGAGGCGGGTCCGAACTCCGTACACTGGACGTCGAAGTACGGCAGCGTCGTCGCCTCAGGCTATGATGTCTCGACCACGGATGGTATGAACGAGGTCGGTCTGGTCGCCAACGTGCTCTGGTTGGTCGAGTCCTCCTACCCGAAATACGATGGTAAGACACCCGGGCTGACGCTTGCAGCTTGGGCCCAATATGTACTCGACAATTTTGCCACGGTGCAGGAAGCAGTCGACGTGCTGGCAAAGGAACCCTTCACGATCGTTACCGACTACGTGCCTGGGGAAAACAGACACGCCACCTTGCATCTGTCGCTTTCGGATGCCGGCGGCGACAGCGCGATTATCGAATATATCGACGGCAAACAGGTCATTCACCATAGCCGCGGCTATCAGGTGATGACCAATTCCCCGATCTTCGAAAAGCAGCTCGCATTGAACGAATATTGGAAACAGATAGGCGGCACTGTCATGCTGCCCGGCACGAACCGCGCCTCTGACCGGTTTGCGCGTGCTTCCTTCTATGTGAACGCAATTCCTAAGAGCGAGATCCCGGCTGAGGCAATCGCGAGCGTTTTCAGCGTCATCCGCAATGTCTCCGTTCCTTACGGTATCACCACGCCCGATGAGCCCAATATCTCCTCAACGCGCTGGCGCACTGTATCCGATCAAAAGCGCAAGCTCTACTTCTTCGAGTCGGCACTTACACCGAACATTTTCTGGGTCGATTTGATGAAATTGGATTTCTCGGAAGAGACTGGCAAGGTGATGAAACTCGATCTCGGTCCCGACCAGACGCATATATACTCCAGCCTGGTCAACGATCAGTTCAAGGAAACCAAACCTTTCAAATTCCTTGGGCTCTGAGACCGGCGATAGAAATAGGATTTCTGCTGAGATCGAGGCGCAGCCGGACTCAACGTTGCTTGCGGTTTCATTTAGCAAGCGGTAATTGTGGAATTGCTGCTGTGCCTTCTATTCCATGTTAACGAGGAATTGTCCAGTCTTCCTTAAACAAGCAATCGACAGAGGAAATTCATGAGCCTTACACTTCAGAATAAGCATGCATTGATCACGGGCGGCAGCCGCGGCATTGGCGCCGCTATTGTCAGGCGCCTCGCGAGCGAAGGCGCTGATGTCGCGCTGACCTATGTCAGCAAGCCTGACCTTGCGGCGGAAACGGTCAAGGCGGCACAGGCGTTTGGCGTGAAGGCAGTAGCAATCCAGGCCGACAGCACGGATGCGGACGCAACGGTGGCCGCCGTGGAGCAGGCCGACGGGGAGCTGGGAGGCATCGATATCCTGGTGAACAATGCCGGTATCGCGGTGATGGGGCCTATCGACAGCTATCGCCTTGAAGATTTCGATCGTACGTGGGCAGTGAATGTGCGGGCGGTGTTCGTTGCCACGCAGGCGGTCCTGCGGCACATGCAGACCGGCGGCCGCATCATCAATATCGGCAGCTGCAATGCCGAACGCATGCCTTTTGCGGGGGGCGCAGTGTACGCTATGAGCAAGGCCGCGCTTGTAGGGCTGGTGAAGGGGCTGGCCCGCGATCTTGGAACGCGCGGCATCACCATCAACAATGTCCAGCCGGGGCCGGTCGATACGGACATGAACCCTGCGGACAGCGCCTTTGGGGAGATGCTGCGAACCCAGGTGATGGCGCTTCCACGTTACGGCACAGTGGATGAGATTGCTGCAATGGTCGCGTATCTTGCCGGACCCGAAGCGGGTTTTGTCACCGGCGCCAGCCTGACGATCGACGGGGGATTCAATGCCTGAGTGCCTTTGGTTGACAACAGCGATGAGCACCCGTGATGGACAAACGCATTTTTCTCCAATCCTGTCTGGTGTTTCTTCCATAATTCTTCCCAGCCATATCATTCCATGTTCATAGCTTGTCTTGCATCACGGAGCAGGCGTTTTATTCTTTGTAGCTCTCTTCTTACTCCTATTGGATTGACGCAAAACAAATGACTGGAACAGGATTATTGGGTATGTCAGCGGTGGGAATGGCAATCTTCTGTTCCCATCTTGCCGCAGCGCCTGCCGACCCGAAGGGCGAAACTATTACCACCGCCATGGACCAGAAGGAGGTGGCAGTCACGATTTATAACGATGATCTTGCCCTGGTGAAGGATGCGCGCCGGGTCGGGCTGGAGCGCGACTTCAACAGGCTGGCCTGGCGGGGGGTTTCAGCGCAGATGCGGCCGGAGACGGCGCTGTTGCGTAATGTCAGCCACCCAGGCGGATTTCGCCTGCAGGAACAGAATTTCGATTTCGATCTGCTCACGCCGGAGAAGCTGCTCGAGAAGAATTTGAACAAGACGGTGACGGTGATTCGAACCAACCCGGCCACGGGCGCGGAGACCAGGGAGGCGGCCACGGTGCTGGCAACCAGCGGCGGGACCGTGCTCAAATTTGCCGATCGCATTGAAACCGGCGTACCCGGCCGCCTGGCATTTTCCGGCGTGCCGGAAAATCTTCGCGACAAGCCGACATTGGTGGTTTCGCTTGTCAATGCGGTTGCGGGTGAACAGGACCTGGAACTTTCCTATCTGACAGGGGGAATGTCCTGGCATGCGGATTATGTGGCGGAACTGAACGAGCGCGACGACCGCCTCGACTTCAGCGGGTGGGTTACATTGACCAATCAGAGCGGCGCGGCCTACCCGAACGCGAGATTGCAGCTGGTGGCGGGCGATCTGAATCGCGTGCGCAGGCAGCCTTACGGACCGCGCGAGCCGATGGCCATGGCGGCAAAAATGGCGGAGGCGGAAGATTTGAGGCAGGAATCGCTGTTCGAATATCATCTTTACACGCTGCAGCGTCCTACTACCTTGTCGGAGAACCAGACCAAGCAGGTCGCCTTGCTCTCGACGACGGGTGTTTCCGTCCGCAAGGAATTCCTGCTGGCAGGCGCAAGCCATTACTACTTCGGCCAGTACGGAGACATCGGCCAGAAGCTGAAAGTCGCGGTATTTGTCGAATTCCGGAATAAGGGGGAAGGGTTGGGGATTCCGCTGCCCAAGGGGGTGGTGCGAGTGTATAAGAAGGATTCCCAGGGCAATGCGCAGTTCGTGGGAGAAGACCGGATCGATCATACTCCGAGGAACGAAACCGTTCGCCTGAGGCTGGGAAATGCGTTTGATGTGACCGCCGACAGGAAGCAGACGGATTTCCAGCGACTGGCGCCGGAAAGCCGCCATGCCGCGGTATTCGAAACGGCGTATAAACTGGTGTTGAAGAATGCCAAGAAAGAAGCGGTGGATGTCGTGGTGCGGGAGCCGGTACCGGGTGACTGGACCATGGTATCGGAATCGCAGCCACACACGAAGGCGGCTTCGGGCATCGCCGAATGGAAAATACGCGTACCAGCCGATGGAGAAGCCACGCTGACCTATCGCGTGCGTGCCAGGCAGAGAGGTTAGCCACTCCGCGGCTCTGGATGCACCGGCCCTGGGCGTATCTCATACCCCGCAAATAACCCTCTTGCCAGAGGTTTTTCCCTAAGGGAAACCCTTAGGGAAAAACCAAGGTTTCCCCAATATACTCATGGCGTTGACTGCGATAGGATGTCATCACTTTCATCCTAATGGTATTAATCGCCATCATGAAAAAACAATTTGGGAATCTTCTGTCAGCGATATCGGTAGCGGGTTTACTGGCTTCCGCCACGGTTTCCGTCAACGCCGCGCAACCTGCGGATACCCCGGAAATTCGTGCGGCAGCACAAAACGCGGTAACCTCTGGGGATCACCTCGCCGTAGCCAAATCCTACGAGGATATGGCCACGCAATTGCAGGCAAAGGCGCAGGAACAGCAAGCCCTGCTGGAGCAATATCAGAACAAGAGCTACATGTACGGCAGGCAGGCGCAGGATTTGCAGTCACACGCGGAAGCGCTGGCCCGGAAATACGAGGCGACTGCCAGCGCAACCATGAAAGAAGCTGCCTTGCACCGGCAGATAGCTGGCAAGCTCGAAAGCAACCCTGTTGTTTCCGACGCACAGAAGCTCAACATCGTCAGCGGCTCGTATCAGAGCAATACCACGATACGCTGACCCGCACCTAAAGGCTGACTCTGCAGTGAGCCCCATCCGGCACAGCCGGTTGGGGCTTTTTTATACGTCTCTCGAAAACCTCTTGGCCTGGGCCGGATTCAACTGAATCCGGCGGTTGACCGCTCGCAAAGCCACCGCCGCGCCAGCCGAGATTTATTCAGCGCTTCCCTAATCCACAAAGGCTTTCTCAATACCCGACATTCACCTGACCTGTATGGTGAGCTTGAGCAGGTTGGGCGGAGCAGGGTGTAACCCATCATTTTCCTGTCGGGCAGATGTTTTTTGATGAGTTGCGTTTCACTCCACCCACTCTTTTATGATTTAAATTTGTTCCGCGTGTCGATTTTCCTTCGCTCATTCGATTATGATCAGGGAATCTCTGAGCAGCCACCGGCTTCTGGGCCGGATGATCCGGAGATTTCTCGAAATCCACCTCCTGGCAATTGAATCTGTCTGGAAAGTTTAAAACTCAAGGAGATACGATAATGCGTTTCATGGTGATGATCAAGGCGGACAAAAATACCGAGGCGGGCGTGATGCCCAGCGAAAAGCTGCTGACAGAAATGGGGCAGTATAACGACGAACTGGTGAAAGCCGGGGTGATGCTTGCCGGCGAGGGGTTGCAACCAAGCTCCAAGGGCGCGCGAGTGAAATTCTCGGGGAAGAAACGCACCGTCGTCGATGGGCCTTTTACCGAAACCAAGGAGTTGATCGCGGGGTTCTGGATATTCCAGGTCAAATCGAAGGAGGAGGCGATCGAATGGGTCAAGCGCTGCCCCAATCCATTGGAAGGAGACTGCGAAATCGAGATCCGTCAGGTGTTTGAGGCGGCGGATTTCGGCGTCGAATTCACTCCTGAGCTTCGCGAGGCGGAGGAACGGATGCGCGAACAGATCGCTACGCGGAAACGGTAGAAATAGACCCAGGCACGCATCCCTATCTTTATTCTCTTGAAACCGAAAAGGAGAAACAATATGCAAATCCAGCCTTATCTGTTCTTCGATGGCCGTTGCGAGGAAGCGATCGAGTTCTATAAAAATACGCTGGGCGCCGAAGTGATCATGCTTATGCGCTTCAAGGACAGCCCCGAGCCTCCCGGACCCGATGATTCCTGCAAACCCGCGCCTGGCACCGAGGACAAGGTGATGCATGCGAGCTTTCGCATCGGCGATAGCACTATCATGGTTTCCGATGGCGAATGCAAGGGGCAGGCTGCTTTCCAGGGTTTTTCACTATCCCTCACCGTGCCTAACGCGGCGGAGGCGGATCGCTTGTTCGCTGCATTGTCCGAGAACGGGCAGGTGCAGATGCCCTTGATCGCCACATTTTTCTCTCCGCGCTTCGGCATGGTCGCAGATAAGTTTGGGGTTTCCTGGATGATTTATGTCGAGCCCAAGGCTTGATTTTTCATTCCAAGTTTTGTAGGTCGGATTAACGAAGTGTAATCCGACAACAGAAGGCAAGTGAATGCGGGTAGGCCGATCGTAGAAGGTTTTTATCTCATGCAATGGCAATACCGAAAAACGTAAGCCGTCGTTATCTTGCATGGTTCGTCGGATTACGTTTCACTAATCCGACCTACAAGCTACAAGCTTATGAATTATTGGGCCTCGACTAAACAGGATTACCAGTTAATTTTCTTTTCATTTCCCCATTTTTCAGGGCCCGTTCGCATGCCCTTGTGCTCCATCGACGCCCTAAAACGGAAAATAATTCTTCCGTTAAATTCCCCATCCTGCTCAAGGCGAAAAGAAACGATTTTCCCCCCAAAGTGCGAAGGCTTGTCTTGAGCTTTATGAAGATAGATATCGCCGCCCACGAGTCGTTCGGCTGTATCTTTGCTAACGGCCCAGTAGCCACTCTCCCATTCTCCTGACGCGTTGGTAACAGGGCTGATATTATCTTGTCGTTCGATTAAATGAATAGACGGCACGAGTTGGCTCCTGACAGGTTTTTAATGTGATTGATATAATGCCTAATATTTTATATCATCACGACTCGTGACCTTCTGTAATGAGCGTTACTTTGCCCTCCGCTTCACCGCATAGCCATACTGGATGGGCCACGCAGGCTCCTCACCGAGAGCGTGCTGTGCCTTGATGGCCCAGTACGGTTCGCGCAGCAGTTCCCGGCCGATAAAGACCAGGTCCGCTTCGCCGCTGGTGATGATTTCGTCTGCCTGTTGGGGATCTGTGATCAACCCCAGGCCGCCGGTGCGGATCTGGGCTTCTTCACGGATGCGCCGGGCAAAGGGAATCTGGTAGCCTTTCGATACCGGAATTTTCGCATCCGGTGTTGCTCCGCCGGAAGATACGTCGATCAAGTCCACTCCCCGCGACTGGAGTTCGCGGCAAAGCACGATGGATTGCTCGATATCCCAGCCGCCCTTCACCCAGTCGGTTGCTGAAATGCGCACGAAAAGGGGCAGCTCCTGGGGGATGATTTGCCGCATCCGCCCAGCCAGGCGCAGCAACAGGCGCATGCGGTTTTCCAGGCTGCCGCCGTATTCGTCTGTGCGCTGGTTGCTGATGGGGGACAGGAATTCGTGCATGAGGTAACCGTGAGCGGCATGAAGCTCGATGACTTTGAAGCCCGCTCCAAGCGCCCGCCGGGTGGCTGCTTCCCAGGCCGCGATGCAGCGTTCGATATCCTCCGCGGATAGCGGTTGGGGCACCGGGTCGCCCATATCGAAGGGCAAAGGACTGGGGCCGACGACGGGCCAGCCGCCTTCGGCAGCGTTTTTGAGGCTGCGTCCACCATTCCATGGCCTGTCGCAACTGGCCTTGCGCCCGGCGTGCGCAAGCTGGATGCCCGGAACGGCTCCCTGCGATTCCAGGAAGCGCGCGATCCGCGCCAGCGGCTCGATATGCTCGTCCTTCCAGATTCCCATGTCGGCGGGCGAGATGCGCCCCTCAGCCGTAACTGCCGTCGCCTCGACGATGACAAGGCCCGTTCCCCCGATTGCCCGGCTTCCCAGATGAACCAGGTGGAAATCATTGGCAAAGCCATCCTCGGAAGAATACATGCACATCGGCGACATCGCGATGCGGCTGCGAAAGGTAACGCCGCGCAGCGTTAAGGGAGACAACAAGTCCACTTCCGGAATTTCGCGGTCGTGGTCGCTCTGGCATTGCGTCTGGAAGGAAGCGGGGTTTGTACTTTCATCGGCGGCCGGGCCGCTTGCAGAATCAAGGGAAAGGTGGTTGATCCTGTTGGGGTCGTATTGGGACATGGTTTTCTCCTTGGAAAAATAGCGGGGCTGGAGTCTGCCGGACAGGCGGCCACGGGTATGCGGTTTTCCAGCGGGGCCGGAAGGGCGACGGATATGAGCAGCGCATGGGTTATGAAGGCACGCCGTCCACCGGCGCCAGCATGTTGGCGTCACGCGCCAGCAGCCATTTTCCATCCTGCTTCCTGAGAATGGACAGCGTATGGCCGGCTCGCGTCACAGGCGGGGAATCATTGGGTGGTGTGATGACGACAGTGAGCTTGGTCCACATGTAAGCCCAGTCCCCGAGTATCCTGATCTCCTGAATTTCGCTGCTGCCGTCGAATTGCGCCGCGTCATGGCTACCGTGGCCAGCCTGCGCTCCCGCAGCGGCAGCGAAATCGGCCTTATCCATGACAAGCTGGCCCGGAACGAGAAAGACGACGTCATCCGACATCAATGACAGGACCGTCTCGATATCGCCCGCCTTGCTTGCCGCCAGCCAGGTGGAAACGAGCTTCCGGATTTCCTGTTCGTCATTTTTCATATCGGTCCTTTGTTCCTGCCATTCCTATGATGGAGCGGATGCCGGCGAGGTCGCATCTTTCTTCGGAAGAGACCGCTCCGCCTTACGCGGTCACACCATTCGCATCGTCGCCTTTCGTGCATCCCACCCCGCAAAGCCGCCGTCGCGCCAGCGGAGATTTGTCCAGAGCTCCTAACCTGCACCGGTGGGGAGGGATGCTGTGCATCGGGCAAGAAATCGAGGCTGGAGATTATGAAAATATACGCTATTTTTCCTATAATTTACGCGGAACGGGGATGAGTCGGAACAATAAGCAGGAATAGGGCGCCTTTCCAGGAGAGCCGCCACCGTCGAACGGCGTTAAATATTCATTTGACAACCTAGGAGGGCTTCAGTAAATTCAACTTCATCCAGAAGAAATTGTTTATTCTTTCTGGATTCCGTTGATTGATTAAATTTTAAATGCTTTGAAACTATCGACGAGTCATCGGATCGTCTATCCGGATTTGCGGCGATGGTTTTTTCTAGGGAGAGAATTATGGGACGATTTGGTCGGATTGCCGTAGCAGCTTCTCTGTTTTTGCTTCCTGTTTCTGTTTTTGCCGCCGGATATGGTCCGGCAGGTTGCGGACTAGGTTCCATAGTTGTGGGGTCGAAGCCAGGTGGCGAGCAAATCTTCGCCGCAACGACGAATGGAACATTCGGGTCTCAAACTTTCGGGATTACGTTCGGCACTTCCAATTGCGGAGATAATGGACTGATAAAGCTGAGCAAGGAGCGGGAAGTCTTTGCGCAGGAGAATTACACCAGCCTGGTCAAGGAAATGGCCCAGGGCGAAGGTGAAAGCCTGAATACCCTGGCCAGCCTGTATCAGTGCTCCACGGCAAGCCACAAGGAATTCGGGGCCCTGGTCCAGGCGAAATTCGATGATCTGGTCGTGAACGAGCAGACAACCTCGACTGAGTTGCTCGGCCGTCTTGAAAATCAGTTGGGCAGTCATCCCACGCTGGCGAAATCCTGTAATGTGCAGGTATCGGCATTAAACTAAAAAAAAGATAAACGGATACGGGCGAAAGCCTGTATCCGTTTCCGTATCGCTATCCCTATCCCCCTTATTCCCCTTATTCCCATGGTTACAACGTGCGGTCTGCTTGTCTTGTAGCTGGCTTGCTTTTCTGGTTTTCCTTTTTTCCTGCAACCGCCCATTCCCAACCTGATTCCACCGCTGATTACCTTGCTGAATTGCAACAGCAAGCCAGGAAACAGAAGCTTGCCCACGAACGCGTCTGGCACCTGCTTTTAAAATACGACAAAAGGCCCCTGGCCGGCGTGATCAGCGAAGCCGACGGGATGGAATTTTTCAATTCTCCCCAGGGAAAAGTCGATCCGGAAGCAGAGCTGGCGGCCACGCTGGCCAGTTTCTTCGTTCCCTTAGCCAGTATTCCGGAGGGAAAGGAGCATCCGCAGTGCAATTTTCCCGCCCGGTTCAGATGGCTGAACCAGCGGCTGGCGTTCGATTCCCGCCTGAAAGTGCAGACCTGCGAGCGGCTCGACCGCTGGATGGAGTCTCTGGATCCAACCGGGGCGACGCTGGTATTTGCATCCTATTTCATGAACAACCCGGCGTCCATGTTTGGGCATACGCTGCTGCGCATCGATAGCCGGAGAACGGGCAGCGGTAATAACCTGATGAATTATGGCGCGAACTACGCGGCGAATCCCGATACGGACAATGCATTTCTCTATGCCTTGAGGGGCCTGATAGGCTCGTTCCAGGGGCGCTTCGCGATATTTCCGTATTACACGAAGGTGCAGGAGTACAACAACTGGGAGAGCCGCGATCTCTGGGAGTATGAGCTCAAGTTCACCGAAGACCAGTTGACCATGATGCTGCTGCACTTGTGGGAATTAGGCGGCACCTATTTTGATTATTATTATTTCCAGGAAAACTGCTCATACCACGTGCTTTCGCTGCTGGAAGTCGCCAACCCCGATTTGCGGCTGAAGGACTCGTTTTTTTTCAGCGTGATTCCGACCGATACCGTAAAAATCGTGATGGCGCAGAAAGGGCTGGTGAAAGATATCGTCTACCGGCCTGCGGTACTCAGCCAGATGAACCATAAGCGACTCAAGATGGCCGACGATGAAAAGCGCATGCTGCAAGGCATGATCAGGAAGGATATTTCGCCGGAAAGCGCGGCTTTCAAGGAACTTTCGGTCCGATCGCAAGCGCTCGTGCTGAATGCATACATGGATTACCTGCAGTATCAAAGCATGCAGGAAAAGAGCGACAAGGAAATAAAGATCCCGCTTTCGGTCTTGCGGGCAAGAAGCCGCCTGCCCAATGCGATCGATAGCGCCGAGGATGAGCTGAGGGGCGCCATCACGCATTTTTCCAGCCGTCCGGACCATGGTCATGGTACTGATCGCTTCCGGGTGGGAGTAGGACACAATGCCCACGAGCCTTTCATGGAATTCGCCTATCGCCCGGCCTACCATGATCTGATGGCGCGCGATGTGGGATACGACAAGAACTCGGAAATCATTTTCATGGATTTCAAGCTGCGTTATTACCTTGAATCCGAAAGGCTGAGGCTGGATCAGGCAAAATTCCTCTCGATCACGGCGCTGAATCCTTACGATTCCCTGTTTGCCAAGCCTTCATGGCGGGCAGAAGTGAAAATCGACACGCTGAGAGACCGCAAATGCGGTTATTGCAACTCCTTCAATGCCAGCTATGGCCGGGGCGCTTCCTATCGCCCGGAATTTTTTTCGCCGTTGCTGCTGTTTTCGTTCATCGACCTGAAAACCGAATTTTCAGGCCACCTGAAGCAGGATTTTCGCCTTGGCGGCGATGCCGAGGTGGGTTTGTACTATGACATAAGCGAGAATTTGAGAATCAAGCTTGCAGGCAGTTACCAGGTTTTTCTCCTGGGCGACAGCAAGCGTTTTTTTACTTCCCAGTTCATCACCCGCTACGCCCTCTCGCAGGATCTCGATGTGCGGGTGGAGCTGAATCGCTACGACCACAACAATGAAGGCGTTTTTTCGGTCAATTATTTTTTTTAGGGCCTGCTGATACCTGTTTCGCGCATCGGCCGCTGCGCGAAAAAACGCAAGGGCAAGCGCGGGTGCAGGGAAGCCTGAGAAGGCCGCTGTTCCTGGGAGAAAAGATTATCAAGATCATTTCGTGCAGCTACCAGAAACATGGGAATAAAATTCTGGATATATTCAACGATGTAATTCTTAATTCAACGGCACTCTACGAGTATAAGCCGCGCACGCCTGAAGACATGATTTCCTGGTTCAGGGCGAAACAGGAGGGAAATTTTCCCGTAATAGGCCTGGAGGACGAGAGAGGCAGCCTGTTAGGATTCGGAAGCTACGGAACCTTTCGAGCATGGCCAGCATATAAATATTCCGTGGAGCATTCTGTCTACGTGTGCAAGGATCAGCGCGGGAAAGGCCTGGGCCGCGTCATAATGAGTGACTTAATCCAGAATGCAAGGGCTCAGGGCTATCATGTTCTCATTGGGGGAATCGACGAGTCAAACATCGCAAGTATCTGCATGCATACCAGTCTTGGTTTCGTCCATGCAGGAACCATCAAACATGCCGGCTTCAAATTTGGCCGTTGGCTTGACCTCAGTTTTTACCAACTGATACTCGATACGCCAGAGAATCCGGTTGATGGGTAACGTGAATGGCGGATCGCCTATGAACGCAATCTCCTGGATTACGCCAGCATGCTGGCATCAAGCGTCAGCAACCAAGGACTCCGGGCTGGGTCAGCGTGAAAAGCGTGGCAACGACAACACCTTTTTGATTAACGCCCGATCGAACTTCTCCGGCTCTTCAAAGGGTGGGTTGTGGGCCGATTCTTCGAACCAGATGAGGTGCTTGCGCGGCGCCCTCAATCGTTTCGAGTTACTGCTCGGCCAGTGCCGCAGGAGTGTTCATGCCATACCGCCCGAGCAGAAAAAAATCGGTATCGGTGCCTGGGATGATCGATAATTTGCCCTCAGGCTGAGCCGGAAAATTTCATCTTCCAGCTGCACCAGGGAAAAGCGGTTGCCCTGGCCGAATTTGACGAGATCCGCCAGGTTGGCCTCTTCGGTGCCGGGCGCCCCCCGGATCAGCTTTCCACTTGCAGCAATCATCGCAGCGGATGCATTCTGCCAATGGTTTGCCTGTTCGGCATTGTTTGCGAGTGTCATATATTGCGCATGTTTGAAAAATACCTGGAACAATGGCAGCTGACGCCTGATGGCGATCCGATCATCACTCGCGGCAGCAGGCTTCTGCCGGTAAGAATGGCGGGTGTGCCCGCGATGCTCAAAATAGCGCTGGATGCGGAGGAAAAATTCGGCGGCGCGCTGATGGCATGGTGGGGTGGGCAGGGAGCCGCGCGCGTATTCGCGCATGAAGAAGATGCGCTGCTCATGGAGCGGGCGGAAGGCCCGTCCTCGTTGCTGGATATGGCGTTGGCCGGACGGGATGACGAGGCTAGCCGGATCGTCTGCGACGTGGCGGCCCGGCTTCATGCACCCAGGTTGCATCCACCCCCGGCCCTGGTTCCACTGGCGCAGTGGTTTCAGGCGCTGCCGCTGGCAGCCGCCAGCGGCAGTGGCGAACACCATGGAAGTTCCGGCAATATTTTCTCGCTATGCGCCGCAATGGCTGCCAGGCTGCTGGAATCGCCGCGGGATGTGGTGGTGCTGCATGGCGACATCCACCACCGCAATATTCTCGATTTCGGGGCACGCGGCTGGCTGGCGATCGATCCCAAGCGCGTGATCGGCGAACGCGGTTTCGATTATGCCAATCTTTTCTGTAATCCGGAGCTGGCGACGGTCAGGGCGCCTGGCCGGCTGACGCGGCAACTGGAAGTGGTGGCAGAGGCGGCCGGACTGGAGCGCAAGCGGCTGTTGCAATGGATAGTGGCGTATGCGGGCTTGTCCGCCGCCTGGTTTCTGGAGGACGGTGATGCGGAGTCGGCAAAAGGTGATCTGGCTGTCGCCGAACTGGCCTGGGTGGAGCTGGGAGAACCGGGCTGTTGAGCGCGATTTGCGCACGCGGAAGGCGTTGATGGGATTCAGTGCTTCCTTAAGGGTTCTCTAAGGGTTTTCCTTAGTATAAAACCAAGGTTTCCCCAATATACATATTTTTATGCCTAAAGTAGGATAGAGCCATCTTAAATCAATCCGGCTTTACTACTGCCATGAAAACTAAATCAGCAAACATCCTTGCCACACTGTCGATGTTCGCTCTCCTGGTTTCGGCAAGCCCGATGGCATCCGCTGCCGATCCTACCGATACGCCTCAAATCCGCTCAGCCATTCAAAGCGCCGTAACCCGTGGCGATCACGAGGCCGTGGCAAAACATTATGAAGATGCAGCGATCGAGCTGCAAGCAAAATTGAAGGAAAAGAAGGAACTGCTGGAGCATTACCAGGATAAAAGCTACCTGTATGGCAGACAGGCCCAGGATCTGCAGTCGCATGCCCAGGCGCTGGTTCGCAAGTATGACCAGACTGCCAAGGCGAACATACGGGAAGCGGCTCTGTATCGGAAACTGGCTGTGCAACTACCTGAAGACGGGCCTGTGCCAGATACGCAAAACATGACCGCTGCCAGTGAGCATGTGGGGCAGTACTGATCGGAATTTGAATCTGGTTTGAGTGGCTTGAGTGGCGTTAGCGGGCCTGGGGCGATTGCCGTTCCAGGCCCGTTTTACATGTACGGCAATATGCGAACGATGTGGTTCTCCATGCTCCACTGGACCCAAGGTTAAAACTACCGGTTTTAGCCGGTCAGTTTTATCTTGCGCAGGATGGGTGGGCAAAGCGTAACCCATCATTTTCCTGGTGCTGGATGGATATTTTTTGATGGGTTGCGTTTCACTCCACCCATCCACAGTTGTTACAGTTGCTTCCCTTTCTGCCTCCCATTCCTTTATTCCGTTCCCTGCTGCCGCATAAGCAACACGGCCATGAAGCTTACTGCTGGCTCGCCCGCGTGAGCGTTACTGGCCTGTCTGCCGCATCGTCGGCCCTGGCCAGTTCTATCGCCTCATAAAGCTTTGCAAGATTGTCCCTGCTGGTTTTTACGTTTGGGTGATCAGGCCCCAGGCTTTTCTCGAAGGCCTCCAACGCCCGCTTGTAGAATGGTTCCGCCTGGGCATATTGACCGCGCGTGTGATAGATCAGGGCCAGGTTGTTGAGGCTGGTCGCCATGTTCGAATGATCGGGGCGGGCTGTTTTCTCCAGGATGGCCAGTGAGCGTTCATACAGCGGTTCGGCCTGTGCATATTGCCCCTGTGCGCGGTAGACCTCGGCGAGATTGCTCAGGGCTCTCGCGAGATCGGGATGGTGAAGGCCAAGCGCCTTTTCCCGTAAGGCAAGCACCCGCCGGTACAGCGGCTCGGCTTGCGCGTACTGCCCCTGGTCGTGATAGACCGCTGCAAGATTGTTCAGGCTGGTTCCCACGTGGGGATGGTCAGGCGCCAGGTTCGCCTCGTAGATTCCCAGGGCGCGGCGGTAATACGGCTCGGCCTGCGCATACTGGTTTGCGGTATGGTAGATCAATGCGAGATTGTTGAGGCCGGTGGCTATCTCGGGATGGCTGGCGCCGAGGGCTTTCTCGCGTATCGCGAGCGAGCGCTCGTACAGCGGCCTGGCCAGCGCATACCGTCCCTGGGTGCAGTAGAGCTCCGCGAGGTTGTTCAGGGTCTGGGCCACGTCCGCATGGTTGGGCCGCAGGTTTTTCTCGCGGATCTCCAATGCGCGCTTGTAGCGCGATTCGGCTTCGGCTGCGCGTCCGTCGGCACGGTAAAGCTCCGCAAGGCCGTTCAGGCTGGTGGCGACGAGGAGATGGCTGGAGCCAAGAGCCTTCTCGCGAATTGCGAGGGCGCGTTTGTAAAATGGTTCGGCCTGGGCGTACTGCTTCTGGTCGCGGTAGAGCTCCGCGAGATTGTTCAGACTGGTCGCTACGTTGGGGTGGTCAGCCCCCAGTTTTTTTTCCGCCAGCGCAAGCGATTTCTTTACGGTTGCCACCGCCTGATCGTATTGCCCCTTGTCGTAAAGCGAAATAGCTTCCTTGCTGATCATTTGCCATTTCGAGTCCTCGGCGTGGACTGGATAGGCCACATGAAATGCCAGAAGAGCAAACAGCGCGATTCGCGTCATCTTCATAAATTCCGGTCCAAAAAAGTGGAGGGGCGGGGAGGCAAATCCATCCAGAATTACTTCGTTTTATCCGGTTTTTTGCAAAGGCGATTTTCTCATAAAATTCAGGCTTTATGTGTCGTCGCACATTCGTTTTTATCCGTATTTCCAGCAGGAAAACGGCATGCGGAAGGCAATGCCGATGTCGATATCGGTGTCGATCCATGGAGGTATATAATCGCACCCGTCTTCATTCTCCCAAAAACTTATGCACCTGTCGGCCGGCATTCCCATCCTGCGTATCTTTTCTGAAGAAAAAGCGAGGGAGTTTTATCTTGATTTCTTGGGTTTCAGTCTGGAATGGGAGCATCGGTTTGGGGATGACTTCCCTTTATATACACAGATAAAGCGGTCTGACTTGATCCTCCACTTAAGCGAGCATTATGGGGATGCTACTCCAGGCTCGACAATTTTTGTGCCGATACAGGAAATTGGTGTGTTTCAAGCTGAACTCCAGGCGAAATCTTATCGTTATGCAAAGCCTGGAGTCGAGGCAATGCCGTGGGGTCAGATCATGGAAATTACCGACCCATTCGGAAATCGACTCCGGTTTTGCGAGCGGTCGAAATAAACTGCGTGGCGTGATCCGCCATCTGGAGTCAGGGTAGAGCTTTTACTGCGCCTTATCGGGTTACTGCGGACGAGCCGCGTTCAATATTCGATGCCCTTCTTGCGCAGTTCAGCCTTCGCTTCCTCGCTTTTTTCCAGATCCAGTCCCATGAATTTCAGTACGGCGGGCGTTTTGGTGAATTGCAGGTCGCGATATTCCACCACCTGGATTCGATTGCCCCAGGGATCGAGAAAATCCATCCGGCTGCCCTCCAGCATGGTCGCCCCGGCTGCCTCGGCGAGTTCCCGCACGCGGGAACGGTCGTCCACCACGAGGCCAAAATGCCGGCCGTCGTCCGTGCTCTGCTTTCGTCCTTCCATCAGCGCGATGAACTGATCGCCCATGTCGATGAATGCGGAATGCTGGCCGCGGCCCCGCAGCGTGAAAGTGAAGATGCGCCCGTAAAATTCCAGCGCCTCGTCGATGCTTCCCACCTCCAGCGCGATGTGGTTGACGCCGACCAGGTGCGGTCTGGTTTGCTCGTTCATGCCTCCTCCTGTAATCTTTATAGCGGAAACAGCTTTCCACCGGATTTTTTTAGCCCACTGTCAGATTACGCTACGCTAATCTGACCTACCGGCTACCGCCAATCCGGATCTGCCGGCGCGGATCCGGTATCATTCAGAATGATATCACCTTGTGCCGTGGCTTCTTGCGGGCAAACCGCACTCTCACTGACAAATGCCGATTGCTCCGCAGAACAATGATCAGGCGGTGTCCGGCATGACGGATGCCAGGGAGGCGATAGATGCCATCTATTGCATGCATTCGCGCCATGTCTTCGCCACCCTCATTCGCCTGCTCGGGGATTTCGATGTGGCGGAAGAAGCGTTGCATGACGCCTTCAGGGCAGCGCTGGAGCAATGGCCGCGCGACGGAGTTCCGGAGAATCCGCGTGCGTGGCTCGTTTCGACCGGGCGCTTCAAGGCTATCGACGGCCTGCGGCGCCGGGCACGATTCCAGCCTTTGCCTGAAGACATCGAAGAGCATCTCGCCGCCGAGGAGGATGACCCGGATGGCGAGGGGGTCGAGGACGACCGCCTCAGGCTTATCTTTACCTGCTGTCATCCCGCTCTCCCTCCCGATGCCCAGGTGGCGCTTACCTTGCGCGAAGTATGCGGGCTGACAACCGAGGAGATCGCCCGGGCATTCCTTACCGCTGCACCCACGCTTGCCCAGCGTATCGTCCGGGCCAAAGCAAAAATCCGGGATGCCCGCATCCCTTACCAGGTGCCTTCGGCGCCTGAACTGCCGGATCGGGTGGAGAGCGTGCTGCGGGTGATTTATCTGGTTTTCAACGAGGGCTATTCGGCATCGTCCGGAGAATCGCTCACGCGCGCCAGCCTTTCCGGCGAGGCGATTCGCCTGGGCAGGCTGCTGGTCGAATTGCTGCCGGAGCCCGAGGCGCTGGGACTGCTTGCGCTGATGCTGCTGCAGGAATCGCGGCACGCGGCGCGCAGTTCCGCGGAAGGCGATCTCATCCTGCTCGAAGACCAGGACCGCTCGCTCTGGAATGCGGAGCATATTGCCGAAGGGGCGGCGCTGGTGGAGCGGGCATTGCTGTCGCGCCGTTTCGGTTCTTACACCTTGCAGGCGGCGATAGCTGCGGTTCACGCCCATGCCGCCACGGCCTCGGCGACGGACTGGGCGGAGATTGTCGTGATCTACGATATCCTGCTGCGCATCGAGCCATCGCCCGTGGTGGAGTTGAACCGCGCGGTGGCGGTGGCGATGCGGGATGGCCCGGAAGCAGGACTCGATCTCGTGGATGCGATCCTCGCAAGGGGTGAACTCGATGGCTATCATCTGGCGCATTCGGCGCGCGCCGATCTGTGCCGGCGGCTGGGACGAACAACGGAAGCGCGCGCTGCATACAAGCGCGCTTATACGCTCGCCCGGCAGGAGCCGGAGTGCCGCTTCCTGGAGCGAAGGCTGAGCGAGCTGGGTGGTTGAGAGGGCTTCCTGCTGGAGGCATTATCGCGCCTGTCGGATGGCAAGGCGATACCGGTTTCCGGGTCTGAGCCCGGAATGACGTTCATCCACGAAATTTTTCCTCTGGATAAAACGGTTCTTGCGGGATAAAGGAAATAAAAAAATGTTCCTTGAATCTATCTCATGTCGAATTCCGCTTCCTCCGAACGACCAGTAATATCCACCATTTTTTAAAACCGAAGCGGAGGATTCGACATGAAGTACCTTTGCCTGATCTGTGCCGAAAAGGTGATGGAACAGATGAGTGCGGCGGCCGCGGAGCAGCATTACGAGGAATATGCGGAATTTACGGGAGATATCAGGGAAAGCGGGCACTTTCTCGGATGCAACCGGCTGCAGCCTCCCGCCACGGCGGTCACCGTCCGGGTGCGCAACGGCAAAATTGCCACTACGGATGGGCCTTTTGCGGAGACCAAGGAGCAATTCGGCGGGTATTACCTCATCGAAGCCAGGGATTTGAACGAGGCGATACAGGTGGCCTCGCGCATTCCCGGCGCCCGGATGGGCTGCGTGGAGGTGCGTCCCGTGGCGGAGGACGAACGCACTATCCGCGCGCTCGGCTTTGACCGATGAGGCGTTTCCTCTGTCCGTTCAAGCGTGGCCGCAATGATCCGGCGAGGCGCAGGACGTGCGCGCCAATGATGGGAAGGGTGCGCTGCTCCTGAATGAGATCGAAGTGGAGGGGGAGGGGGGCCGCCTTGCGTGATCCTGATTTTTATCAAAGAAATTTTGCCCGGTTTGTCGATTCGAGCCCCCTTGGTTCGATTATCGGTCAGCAATTGCTGATTGTGCGGTTACGTGGCTGGCGACATTGCGTGAAGGGAGTGTTTCGTATTCCTTTGATTCAAGCCGCCCGGCGGCCTGCCTTGAACCGTTATGACTTTTTATCTTTGACAGGAGAATGCCATGAATACCAAAACCAGGCCTATCCCAGATGGGTATCACACGCTTACCGCATACCTGACTGTCCGCGGCGCGGCGGAAGCTATCGATTTTTACAAAAAAGCCTTTGGCGCGACCGAACTGTTCCGCCTCGCCATGCCGGACGGGAAAATAGCCCATGGCGAATTCAGGATCGGCGATTCGATTTTCATGATTTCGGATGAGAATCCCGAATGGGATTCGGCCTCTCCCCAAAAGCTGGGCGGCTCCCCGGTGACACTGCATCTTTATGTCGAGGATGCGGACCGCACCTTCGCCGATGCCGTCAAGGCGGGAGCCCGCGAAGCGATGCCGGTCGCAAACCAGTTCTGGGGTGATCGCATGGGCAAGGTGGTCGACCCGTTCGGGCATCGTTGGCTCATCGCGACGCATGTGGAGGATGTCGCCTCCTCGGAGCTTCAAAGCAGGATGGATGCTTTTTGTGGGGGAACAAGCCGTGACCGGCCGTGACCAGTCATGACGAATTGGGCCAGGAAATTCATGGTGGTCATATTGGGAGGTGATGATGAAATACATGTTGCTGATTTACGGCGATGAGACCGCGCTGAATGAGGCTGAAAGGGAGGCGTGCTATGTGGAATCCACCCAGCTCGCATACGCGATTCAGTCGAAAGGGCAGTATATTGCCGCCAATCCACTACATCCGACAGCGATGGCGACCAGCGTGCGGGTGCGGGAAGGCAGGCGGCTGGTGACGGATGGTCCGTTCGCGGAAACCCGCGAACAACTGGGTGGCTATTTCCTGATCGACGCTCCCGATCTCGATGAGGCAATCGGCATTGCCGCCCGTATCCCCATGGCGCGCAAGGGCGTGGTCGAGATCCGGCCGGTGATGGAAATCGCGGGCCTGCCGGGTGACGAAGCCCTGAAACAGAGAGCAGAAAGCATCGCAAGATGATGTTTATGACTAAAAGATTTTAATTCGAGGAGGCCATATGAAGACGGAACCGCAGAAAGAACATGCCTGGCTGCAGCAACTGGTAGGCGAATGGGTTTATGAAACCGAATGCTCGATGGAGCCGGGCAAGCCAGCGGAAAGATTCTCTGGCGTGGAGACCGTGCGCCCGCTTGGAGACCTCTGGGTATTATGCGAGGGCCGGGGCCAGATGCCCGGCGGAGGTGAAGCCACCACATTGATGACCCTGGGTTATGATACCGCGAAGAAGCAGTACGTGGGCACCTGGGTGGGATCGATGATGGCTCATCTATGGATATACGAGGGATCCATGGATGCGGGAGAGCGGGTGCTGACGCTGAGCGCCGAAGGCCCGAACTGCATGGAAGAGGGGAAGATGGGAAAATACCGGGATGTGATCGAGATAAAAGACCGCGATCACCGGTTGCTCACACCCCACATGCTGGGCGACGATGGGGAATGGCGTCCCATGATGACCGTGACCTATCGGCGGAAAAAGGAGAAATGATCCGGAATCCGGCAGTTGGACAGGATAGAGTGGGCGGTTTTTAGCTTGCGGGGCAAGGTGCTGCGACGCGGTATGGCCATTCCATTCCAGGGAGTTCCGACGCAGCCATGTGCCCCAAAGTGCTGCGCTGGGGCGGTTAACACTTGTTTCGCACCCATGACCCAGGATGGTTGCTGGTTTCAGCCGGAACGAGACGCGATCCGCGTAGCAATCCGGGTGCGAAACAAGTGTTAACAGGCCCCAAATTCTTGTTGGCTTCCCCAAGCCGCCTGCCAGGGCGGCCCAGGTTTCGGGTATTTCTGCGCATTTTCCATTGATTCGGCGCTGGCCTGGTTTTTCTGTTCTTCCCGTTCAAGCAAAGCCTTTTCTCTTTACATTAAAAATAGTGTCGTTTTTCAACGACAGTGCGGCCAGGGGAGAGTTGGATTAAACTCATGTTTTAACGTATTATTTTTCTGGCATGAAAGATGCTTGCAAGTATTGGATAAAGTAAGCCGGGAAATAAGGAAATTACAGGACTCCGTTTATCCACCCGCAAGTGCCCAGGAGAAAAAATGAGGACATTATCCAAAGCCATCATCGCTGCTTTCATTTTGGGTGGTTCTGTTTTTGCTGCGAGTGCTGCGGATGTTATGACTGCCATCACCGCCACAGACCCGCCCGAAGGAACCTTCGATTCAGGTGTCATCAACGGCCATGATAGCGA
The DNA here is from genome assembly GCA_001899235.1 of Nitrosospira sp. 56-18. Classification (GTDB taxonomy): domain Bacteria; phylum Pseudomonadota; class Gammaproteobacteria; order Burkholderiales; family Nitrosomonadaceae; genus Nitrosospira. The sequence continues at coordinate 78,609 of MKVR01000052.1, read as the reverse complement.
TCATGACAGGACTTTCAGCAGCAGCAATCCCACCCCGTTGACCTTCACAGTTGTCCTCGAGAATGGCATGGGGGAAAACTCATTTTCGTCCAGCGAGAACGCGATCAGCGATACCCGGCGAGTGGGAACAGATTTTCATCATGGCATTATCGAGCCAGACCAGGGTCAAGAGGTCGTATTGACGCAACTCGACACGGATGCAACATTTGAGGATTTTGCGTCCGATGATCTCAACGCAAGCAGTCTACAGAATCTCGATCTGACCGGAAATCCCGCACCGGGCAACTCGGCCGACACCACGTTAGGCATAAGCCTATTCGATCCCCGCGCTGGCACTACTTTTGCCGTGGCCCAATACTCGCCATCCCTTGGCTGGATACCCATGCAATACCGATCCCGGCTGCGGGCCTGCTGTTGATGGGGTGGTATCGCCAAATATAAAAATGTAAAGGTGCCTTCGTATTCGAATGCCTTGCTGCAAACGAACTCGCTGCTCCGGATTGTCACGGAATTGTTACTGGGGTACTGCTAACTGCTGCGCCACGTGTGTATAAACCTAAATCCGGCAGTTGACCGCTCATTTCCAGTTTAGAGCCATGATCTAAAAAGATTTTTCGCGGTATTCGACGTTCGCCTACATGGTGAGTCCGCTACAGGGCGGATTGTACGATTTTTGCGGCACATGCCTGCGTTGCAACTCCCTGGAATGGAATGGCCATTGCGCGTCGCAGCACCTTGTCCTGCACGCCGAAAACCGCACACTCCACCCCATCCAACTGCCGGATTCAGGATAAAAAAAAGCCGCGATAAACTCGCGGCTTTTGAGATCTGACAACTAATATTTTCTATTTTTCCGTTCCGCTTACCCCGTGCGTTTGCGGGATTTGCCGAAGAAGCCCATGAAGGAAAGTCCCAGGCCGATCAGCGCCAGCGATGCGGGTTCCGGCACTGTGAAAGATTGATTTCCATCAGCCTGCATGATGAAGTCGGGACCGCTTGTGCCATTCACTGCACCAAGCGTACCCAGCGTGTTGATGCCTCCGCCTGCGCTGCAATCGCTTCCCAAGGTATTAACGCATTGCGAAGGATCCACTTGCCTGAATGGGTCGACCTGGGAGCTGTTGAAAAACGAGATCGTGATCGCGCTTCCCGGTTGCAGCGAAGGAAAGTATCCCGAGTTGACCGAGTCGATCACCAGCGTGATATCCGATACGCCGCCGCCGGTAACGGTTTGCTGTCCTCCCCACTGGTCTCCATTGGGAGAATGATCCAGAGTGGTTCCGGTAGTGTCGGTAACCTGGAAATTGCTCGTCGGTATGCCGACGATATGCGCTGACAAAATCGGCGAGCCATTCATGAAGCCAACGCCGGTCAGATTGTTCCCGATTGCGTTGGACGCATACATGTTGAAGAAATTGACCGGATTGCTTGCATCAAATGCAAAGGTGGCTGTGCCAGGATAAGGATTCGCGCCCACGACCGTTTCGCCGAAACCCGCCACGTAGGTGAAGTAGTTGCCGCCGGATCCGTTGGCAAATGCAATCGAGGTATCCGCGAACTGCATGGAGGAAAGGTTCGCCTGGTAGTGCAGGGTGAAGTTGGTGCTGCCCGAACCGGCCAGGAAATTATTGATGGCCGTTACGCCGCCCTGTGCCAGGGCGCTGCCGGGAGCCTGATCGATAAGCGCGACGTTGGTTGTTCCCCCGCCGCCCCCGGTGGGATCAAACGTGAAAAGATCCGCCTGGGCTACCAGCGGCATAGCCAGTGCTGCGGAAAGCGTCCCTATTGTTAAATGCTTAAATTGTTTTGGGTTCATTTGCCTCTTCCTAAAGTATGTGAATAAGGTGTCTTTCGTTCCGACACTCTTCTTTAAGCATGTTCCATGCCAGGTTATATAATTAGCTTATAAACAGCAAGTTAATCATGGCAACGGCAATCATGCGGAGATATCGTTCCCGGATATGTAACGCTTCTCGACAATATGCGCCGCGTGAGTAAATTTCTGCGACGATTCGGGCTTGGCGGTGGAAGAAGGGGCAGGCGAAAGGCCGTGGTCCGGATAGCGCGGGGCAGAGCCGAATCTGCCGCGGAAAGCGCCGCAATATCGAGCTACAGAATCGGCGATTCCCTGGGTTGCCCAGGTAAACAGGCAAACAGGCAATCGAACGCAAGCGCCGTTACGCGCCCGGTAGGATTTACCGGGCTTCCCCCGGATGTTTTCCATATTGTAGCGTTATGGCTTGCTATGTTTGATATCATAGCGCGTCGTTAAAATATGGAATGGATCAGCTGATGAAATTGAATCAGAAGAAGACAGATTTTTCCTGGGCGCCAGTATTTGCCTGGGCGCCCCTGGTATGCGTGCTTGGCCTTGCTGGCTGCGGCGATGGCGGCGATAAACCCGCGGCAAGCAGCACGGGCAGCAGCAGCGGCAGCGGAAAAACCCGGACAGGGCCCGCGACGGGAAGGTTTCTGGATGCGGCGGTAAGCGGGCTGGCTTACGCTGCGCCTTCCGGATCCGGCGTCACGGATGAAAAAGGCATTTTCAAATATAACCACGGCGATGCGGTGGAATTCAAGCTCGGCGGTCTCAGCCTGGGGAAGGCAAAAGGCGCCGCTATCGTCACACCGATCGATCTGGCGGGGGCAGATAACGAAAACAGGCTGCAAAACCTGCTCATTCTGCTGCAATCCCTGGATGCGGATGGCGATCCGGCAAACGGCATTTCCATCCCCGCCAGCGCGGCATCCGCCATCACGGCCTCGCTCAATCTCGATGGCGATCCTGCTGCATTTGCCGCTTCCCCGGATTTGCAGAAAGCGAGAGAGGCGGGCGGCGTCTCCGGGCCGGTAAAAACGGCCGCGCAGGCAAAGGCCAATTTTCTTTCGCAGGGTATCGGCATGCTCGGCACCCATATATGGATAAAGCAGCACGACGGCACGGCTTCCGTCATACGCCTGTCCCGGGATGGTTCCGGTGAATATCTGGAGGGGGAGGCGACGCCGGACGATTCGTGCGACACCAACCGGGTCTGCGGTGGCAGCCTGGTCAGCAAGGCTGGCGTGGAATATGGCATTGCGCGCCTGTCGGCGGTGGACGGCAGGGGTTTCAAGGTTGCGGTGGAACCCGCGATCGATACCAATCTCCATGCGGGACTGTCGCATCCCCGGCCCAACTGGCGAGTGCGCACCGATGGCTCGGACCTGATTACCTCGGACATTTTCACTGTCCAGAGAAAGCGCGAGCAGAAAAGTCTCTTCGGCGAGCTCTTCCATATCGCCGGCACGCTGGAGATCAGTTCGTCGAAGGAACCCATCAAGACAGAGGTCCGGGAAGTCCGTTTCGAGCCGCTGGAGAACGATCCCAAGGGCCTGGTGGGGGCATGGGGAGCCGATCCGGCCGCGATCAAGACCCCGACCTACTTTTTCTTTTCCAACGGGAAATTCATGCTGGTCGATCCCATCGGCGATCCCGCGCGCGAAGGGCATGAAAGCTGCGGTGGGCCCGGGGTCGAATTCGCTTCGTACACCTATGATGCGGGCAGCAACGCATTCGGCATCAAATCATTTACTTACGATACTAACGGCTGCGCCGGGTTTTCTGAAAACGAACCGGTTTCGCTCAATATGAGCGCCGATGGCAATACCGCGACGGTGGAGACAAAAAACAAGAGCGGGAAAGGCACGGTCACGCTTTACCGGGTATCGAAATAGCGGACCTGCGGCGGGGTCCTGCGGCCAGCCTCTCCCCGGCGCATCGACGGTGGCCTGCCGCCTCAGGCTGACCTGGCGTGCCGTGCGGAATCGCGCAGCTGGCGTACGCGATCGTGGTTTCTTTTTGCGCCGTCGCACTGCTGCTCGAGCAGTGCGCGCAGTTCCCCCGGCAGTTCCTCCCGCAGGGCATTTTCATAAGCCACCACGGCTGCGGCCTCCCCGCGTTCGCATTCTTCCAGCACGACCCGATTGTCGCGGCTGGTAACTGCGGCCTTGAGGTCCACCCAGGCCCGATGCATCGAACCCGTGATGGTGCCGCTGGTATCGGGGTTGCCGCCGTGCCGCCTCACTTCGGCGTTCAATTCGCGTACCGCTCTCCTGCAGCTTTCGGCGCGATTGCGGAAATAAAGCTTCAGCGCTTCGTCATCGATGTCAGCCGCGCAGGTTTCGAATCCGTCGGCGCCGTCGCGGGAAATCTCGATCAGTCCATTCAACGTACTGACAATTTCATCGTTCGTCATTTTCATATTCCTGGAAAAGGCCGGGTTCGCATCCTAGACCGTGAAGAGCGGGATGGTCTGTGCGTTGAGGCACATTCGCATGGAGTTTGGCGGATGGATATTGAGTGCCCGCATTACGGTGCGCCGGAGATAATGCGCCCGTGATTGCGTTCTTGCCGGAGGAGGCCTTATCAGCGATTCTTTTTATCGGATTTCCTGTTCGGCGCCAGGCGCCAGGTAACCCGTCCGACTTCCTCATCCTCGTAGAGCTGGCGCGCATAAAGCTCGAATTCGTGGTGGCGCATGGCTTCGGGTATTCTTGCCAGCAATCGCAGCGGTATGCGCGCCTTCGCCGGAAACACCACCTCGGGAAATAGCACCGAGCCGCAGTAATTGACCGGTATGTGGACCACCCGGCATCCATGGTTCCCGGTCTTGAATTCCAGTGGCATGGGGCGGGGGTGCGCCCGCAGGAGTTCCGCGAATTCGGGGGTCAGTTCGAGCACGATCCCGGAACCCGCCGGGAGGCGGGACACGATTTCCAGGCGCATGCGCCGCGCCCTGTCGGGCGCGCCCGCCGCCATGAAAGGCAGCGCAACGTAGCCCATCGGCTCGGCATCCGGCGGCGGCATGTTATCGACCACGTTGAAATTGCGCCAGGTGACATTATTGTTGTTGCGGATGTAGGTGATGAAGTTGTTCCAATCCATCAGGTCGCCTGGAGAGGGGCCGGGATCACGCGGGGTGTTGAGTATGCTGATGAAGCAATAATGCCCTGGCGCCGGTATGGCCGCGGCTCCCCAGGTTATCCTGTCCGAGACGGTCAGCAGGTTGCCGTTCGGCACGCTGGGCAGATTGATCGAACCTGCCAGGGTCCAGAGATCGGGTGTGATCAGGGTCGAGGGAGGCGCCCAGTATAGGGTGGCGAGCACGTTGGCAGCCGACGAGCCGCCCCGGTTGAGCACCCGCACGTAGATGAAGTTATCCTGTCCCGCTTCCGCCTCGTAACCGAGGGCCATGTCGTTTTCGGTGCCGCTGCCGGCGCCGAAAGCGCCCTGGGGGTCAGGCACGGCGGCCGGCCGCAGGATGATATCCGGGCTTGAGGAGATGGAGCCGAAATGCGGATCGCCGTTATCGCCGACGAAATCCCGGAGATAAATGTCGGGGGACAGGTTGAGCACGGTGCTGTCGATGATCAGGCGCAGGTTGGGCATGACGCCTATGCGGTCGGTGGCCGGATCCTGGGATGAAGTTCCGTACGAAGGCTCGCCCAGGATCATCCGCATCTGCCAGGGAGCAAGGCGGTTGCCGGTTGCGGCTTCCATCAGGCCCTGGACGGCGAGCGCGGCCCCGGCGACGATCGGCGTGGCGCTGGAGGTGCCGTTGAACCCGGTCGTATAGAGATTGGTCGCGGTATTGGTGGAGTCGGAAGAAAGGGTGTCGACGTTTTCGCCCCAGCCGTAGCAGTCGACGCGGCTGCCATGGCATGAGAAGCCCAGCCGCGCATGCGGCGCGGTGGAGCTGGCCGCGCCCACGATGATGGCGCCGGAATCCAGGAAATCCGGGCTGGCGCGGTTGAATATCTGCTGGCCGGCGGGGTTGACAACGGTATCCAGATCGACGCCGCCATTGCCCGCCGCCTCCACCACCACGATGCCCAGCGACGTCGCCAGGCGGATCGCATCGTAAACCGCGGGCTCGATCTCCACCGGAACCAGGCTGTAGCCGAACAGGGTGGTTTGCGCTTCCAGCAGCAGCACGTCGCCGAAATTCATCACGGCGATGGCGTCGAGAATGGGCTGCGCGGTACTGTAGCCGCCGCCCGGCTGGTGCTGGCCAACGCAGCGGACAGAAGCCAGCGCAGGCGTAATGCCAACGCAGCCGACAGTGTTGTCCACCGCCGCAATTTCTCCCAGAACGCCGCTTCCGTGAAAGAAGTAGGAATGGTTCAGGCCCGAAATAAGGGTGATGCCGTGCGCTGCGAGATCTTCATGATTGAAGGTCCACCCCCATTCCATATCCACGAGCGCCTGCCCGGCGCCATCGCCTCCGGGAAAATTCCAGGCATACTCGGCATCGATGCCATCGGGGGCGGGGTCCAGATAGCCCTGGTTGCCGCTGCGAGGGTCATCCGCGGCATTGACGAGCGGGGGCTCGACCGGCGGCGGCTCGACATAGGCGGTGGCAACCGAATCCCATCGGGAAAGTGTCGCGGCCAGCGCCTCGACATCCGTTCCCCTGGGAGGATCGACGACGAAATAAACGTTCAGGTTGGGCGCGCGTGCTGCGGCATCGAATGCCTGCGCGCGCTCGGCGAGAATGCGAAGCTGATCGGGCTGCTTCACGGAGAAGAGCGGCGCCAGCGTGATGCCCGGAAATTGCGCCGCCAGTTCGCTCCATGGGCCGGCGCCGAGGCTTTCCGCCACCCGGGCGGCATTCTCCCGCGGCAGCCGGATATGATCCTTGAATTTGATGACGACGCGGCGGCGGTAGCCTGCAACAGGTTGCCGGTGCGCATCGGAAGGGTTGCTGCTTTCGTTCTCTGTCATGAAGATCTCCCTGATGATTCTCCGATTCTGTATAAATGTATAAATAGCTCGGGTCAATAAAAAAATAGCAGGTATGGCCTGAAATTCAAGGATGGAGCCAATGCGCTATCCAGCGCTTCATTAAAGTTTCACTTGATTTCCAAAAAAGCTCGGCTAAACTGGATCGACGGCAGGCAGCTTTTTGGCAGGGCATGGGCCGCCTCACGAAGTTCGGGGAGGATCGCGCAATGGCGGTGCAGGTTATCGCGAACGACGACCAATACATTCTGAACCACTGCACGCGGTTCCTGACCCGCCGGAATACGGATGCGCGCCACAATTTCGGCCAGTACGATCCTTCCGATCCGCGTGCCCGCATTTGCGAAGCATGGCGCTTTCCCATCATCGACAGCCATGCCGAAACGGATGGCGCGGATGGCGGGGACGATGGGGGCAATTACGCGTTCAACAGGGTCACGTTTGTCTATCGCGCGGGCGAACCCGGCTCATCCGGTGTCGCCGGGGCGGGCGGGACGCCAGGCCAGGTCGGTGTAATCGGTACCTTCGCGAAACTGTACGAGCCCATTGCGCTTTCGCCGGTTCGCTTTCTCGGCGAACCGACCGGCTACTTCGCGGTAGCCCTCAGGGTTCCCAAGGGCCAGGCCTACCGCTACAAGTTCATGGTGGATGGCAAGGCCATGCTCGATCCGGTCAACCCCCAGCAGATCCGCGAGCCCAACGGTCATACATGGTCCCGGTTCTTCACCCATCTCTGCACCCAGCCGCTGTCGTTCGAGAGCTGGGAACTGGCGATACTCGAGCGGCTGGTCGATCACATCATGCCCTTTCGCACCAAGGATGGCCAGGATTTTCTGCAGTTTTTCTACAACCAGCTCGACGCGCAGCAAAAAAAGCGGCAGTACCTGTTTTCTTACCGCCTCGACCAGTCGGTCGGGATCGTCAATTTCATGGACAATCTCGTGGCGCGCGAGGAGCGGCATCATCTCATCGACTACAAGATCTGCCTGGAGCTGATCGCGGATATCGTTCGCCAGCGGGCAACGGATATCGAGCCCGCGAAGGCTCCCAAGGAGATATTCATTGGCCTGTACGGGGAAATGGCATCCGGACAGGTGGCGGGCTGGGATACTTCCCGCTACAACGACCCCACCTATTTCCTGCAGATGCTGCGGCGCCACGCGTTCACCGGCGCTTTTTCCCACCCGAAATACGGCGGCAATGCCAGCGCGCTCGGATGGCGCTACCTTGCCGATCGCTTCAGGAATGCGGGCGGGGAGACGCTCTTCGACTGGGAGCGCGCCATCGAGCAACCCCTGGGAACCAATGCCGACTATCACGGATAATCCATGGCTTTGCAGACCGACTTCGACGTGGTGATCATCGGCAGCGGCGCCGGCGGCGCGCCGATAGCGCACGAGCTTGCCCGACAGCAAAAATCGGTGCTCGTCCTGGAGAAAGGGCCGCTTTTCCTTTCCCAGGCGCAAGCCGCGAATGGGTTGAGCGATTTCAAGCGCGACGAGCTTTATGCCTATGGGGCGGAGAAGCGGCTTACCCACGCGGCGGTGAACAACAACCAGGCGGCTTTTTTCTCCAGCCACGTAGAACCGGATATCAACGACGAGCCGCATATCTACCGCGATGGGAACGGCAGGGACCGGGCCACCATCGAGGGCTATACCGCGCAGGTGATCGGCGGCGGGACGCAGATCTACGGCGGCGTGTCGCTGCGCTTCACCCAGCGCGACCTCGCGCTCCAGACCTTCAATGCCGGGCGGACGGATCTGGCCGCCACCGATCCGGCCGGGGATATCGAGCGCGAAGCCCGCGACTGGCCGGTTCCCTATGCCGAGCTGGAGAAATATTATTGCAAGGCGGAAAAGCTGGTGGGAATCAACGGCGAGCAGGGCAACCAGCTCAAGCCCTTCACTGAGAAGGATACCTACCAGACGCCCCTTGCGCCCAATGCGATCAGCCGCTACGCCCATGACGGCATGGTGTATGTGGGCAGGGGAAAAGGACCCGGCGGGGCGGATGTGCTGCCTTACCGCACGCCGCTTGCCGTCATTACCGAAGACCATGCTCCCAGCGGGCGCAAGATGATCGCGGCGCCGGACGACCTCAAGACCAGCTATCTCAACCGTTTCGGCGACCCGCTCGGTTTCAAGTCGAGCACCTGGAACGCGCTGCTTGCCCCGCTGCGGAACGAACCCGGCCTCAGCATCCGCACCAACTGCGTCGTGACCCATCTCGTGAGCGATGGCGCCCGCGTGAGCGAGGTGCGCTATATCGACCCTTCGGGCAGCGAGCGGATCGCGCGCGGAAAAGTCGTGGTGGTGGCCTGCTCCGCCATCGAGTCGATCCGGTTGCTCAAGCTCTCCGCCGGGCTCGATCCCACCGGCTTTGGCCGCATTCTGGAACAGCAGAATGACCTGCTGGGAAAATATTTTCTTACCCATGCCTTCGGCGGCGCCAGTTCGATCATGCCGGAACGTTCGGACAAGACGCGCTCGCTGGATGCCGACTGGGCGACAGACTACTGTTCCACCGACGATTTCCTGAAAGCCAGCCATCTCTGGGCGGGCGGCGCGGTCTACAACAATACGTCGGATGAGGCGCTGCCGCTATCGCTGGGGCGCACGCATTCGGCGACGGACCTCGATACGCTATGGCATGGGTTCGCGAACGATTTCGGCCTCATCGGGCAGGGCATGGTCGATTTCATCGACAACGATATGGGGCGCGGGCTCTCGGTGAGCTTCATGGCGAACCAGGTGCCGCAGAAGGATAACCGCATCGAACTGCACCCCACGGTAAGGGACAAATGGAACCGGCCCGCCGCCTACATCATCAAGAACTGGCACAGCCATGATAAATACCTGATGGATACGCTTGCCCGGGAATGCGCCAATATCCTGCGTGCCGGCGGCAACGCCACGCATGACTATCCGATCCGCGGATTCGGCGGGGTGTACAACGGCGAAAACGGCATCGCGCGCATTGCCAATCACATCCTGGGCGGCGCGCGCTTCGGCTCGGACCCGCGCGATTCCGTGCTCGACCCGGATTGCCGCGTATGGGGCTTCGATAATTTGTACGTTACCGACGGCGCCTTCATGCCGACTTCCGGCGGGGCGAATCCCACGCTCACGATCGAAGCCAATTCGTTCCGCGTGGCGGACAAGATAGGAGGGCGCTTATGAGCAACGGCATGCCAGGCAGCCTGGGAGGCCAGGCCGGGGGACCGGGCGCGATCGCGACCGCGGAAAAGGCGACGCCGCACGCCGGATCGTTCTCGTCGGCATTTACGGATGTCTATAACGAAATCTTCAAGGTCGTCTTTTTTCCCGACCGCATCTACCATGAACGCTACCTGAACGCGACGCGCAGCCCGCGCTACCGCTACAATGTGCGCGAGGTACGCAGTTACCTGGATATCACCGCGATGAAGAGCCAAGTGTATCTCGACGGCAAGCTCATCGGCAATGTGCTCCGCATCGAATATGGGGCAAGCCGGCTGGTGGAGCAGATCCGGGAGAAGCAGCGTTTCCTCCAGGACGGGCTGGTCATGTGGATACAGCCGCTTCCCGATGGGGTTCCCAACCCGCCGCAGGCCAGGGTGAGGCTGGCATACGACATCTGGACCCATACTTTCCAGGTGGAGATCTGGGAAACGCTGGAGGCGCCGGAAGGGACCAGCCATGCCTTTCCTGTGCTGGACCAGATGGGCCGCAACGCCCCGATCACGCGCGTGCCGCAATTCGATGGCGTGATGGCGCAGCTTGGCTCGCTCAACAGCATGCAGCTCGCCTTCCGCGAGGACACCCGCGACCTGCCGTTCGGGTTTCCGATCACGGATGAGGATGCCGCCTGGGACAACGCATTCCTGCGGTCCCACCAGGAACCGGTGACTTCCGACCCGAGCAGTCCGCGCAATACGATCCTCGACCAGAGCTACCTGCTCGATTTCCAGCGCGGCTGGTACGTGCAGGTACCGGAAATCGTGCCGGTGCGCTACCTGAACGCCATGATGGACAGTTCCGGCAATCCGGATGCGAAGCCCGATAACATCATCGACATGCGCTGGATTTTCCAGCGGGAGTTTGGCGGCTCGATGATCTTCTTCCACCATGTCACGATTCCGCCCGGGCATGTCGAGGGCAACCACCAGCACATCGGATCGGAAGAGCTGTATTACATCGTCGAAGGGGAGGGAATCGCCTATCTCCGGGTAGGGGACGACCCCGCGACGGACGCGAAGACGCCGCAAGGAGAAGACGTGTATCCCATCGAAAGCCGGATGACCATGGGCCTGGGGTATTACGACTACCGCCGCCTGCCGGTGAAGCCGGGCAGCGTCATTTTCACCAAGAGCGGCGGGATGCACGGGATACGCAATACCGGGAGCGCCGACCTGAAGTTCGTCGCTTTTCTGTATCACAGTACCTGAAGAGAAGACGCCCTGGCAGGGTGTGGTCCCATCCGGCACTGCGCCGTGCCGGTTCAGGAACCGAAATAAGGGAGAATGGCAATGGAAATTGTGCATGGGGACGCCTGTTTTCGCGTCGAGCCTGGCACGTCGCCGAATTACGACGCGGGAAACTCGCTGGTCAAGCTGATGGGCCTGGTGGAAACGGTGGCATTGGCGGAAAGCCGGGAATACTACAATGCGGATCAGCTTCAATATCTCTTTCCCATCCGTTCGCTCGAACTCTATGGGCCGCAGGGCCAGGATGCGGATGTGCTGGACCCCACCCGGCAGGATAACAAGACTGATTTCCAGAAGCAGAATGTGCGGGATTTCGTCGTCATGGATGCATTCCTGGTACGGGGCATCGCCGCCGCCGGGGACTGGAGCGGCCCGTTCCTGCGGCTTTCCTATGCCGGGGGTCCGGATTCCGCGCTTGCGGCGGCGGGCGGCTACCCGCTGGGCGAACGGATCGGCCTGTGGCTCAAGGTCGGCGATGCCGCGACGGCGGGCATGCTGCCTGTTCCCTATAACCCGCGGTCGCACCGCTATGAAATCGAATTGTGGGGATATCCGGCGGACGATCTTCGTTCCCGGCTCGATGCGAGAGGGCAGGCGGCGCTGGATAGCGGCGAGCTGGCGGTGAATCTGGATCTGGTCCATGGCGACGTGGCCAATTTTTCGCGTGCAGCCCTCGAAGGCCGGCTGGTGACCGGCGTTGCGCCCACCGACGCCATGCATCCGGTATTGCCGCTCGCCATCGAGGTGGCCTGGGCCACGGCGGACGGCAAGGCGTGGGATTCGCAAGGCGGGGCCAATTACCGCTATGCATTCAACATGATCCGACGCGGCTGGGACAATTATCTCGGCGTGGGCGCGAGCCCCAATCCACATGGCGGCGTCGGTTTTCTGGAATACCGCAATCTTCTTTCCAACTATGGTCGGTATGCGGGAATGAATGAACTTGCCCGGGCGCTGGAACCGTGGATGTTCGATGCGTTCAACGGCAAGCAGCACGCGCAGGCGGTGGAGCCTTTCATGGCGGTCAACTATGTCGATCTGCATATCATGAAAGGCGATTGCGGCATCGGCCTGCACCGGCATCGCGATAATTCGGAAATTTTCCTGATGATGCGGGGGCGGGGGTGGATGGTGGTGGGCGACTGGTGCAAGATGCCGGACCGCGAGCGCTGCTTCGAAGTCAGGATCATGCGCTCCGGGGACATGGTGATGCTGCGCGGGGGCAACCTGCACGGGCTCATGAACCCGACCGACGAGGACGCTTTTCTTTCGATGTTCGGCGGCTACGACTGAGCATTGAATCTGAATCCACCCTGTCCAACTGCCGGATTTAGGATAAAGGAGGGAGAAAATCATGCCCGTCTCAACAAGACCCTACATGGGCGCTACCGCGTTCGACGGCGGCGTCACTTTCCGTGCCTGGGCGCCCAATGCGCGCGCGGTCTGCGTCGCGGGAGAGTTCAACCAGTGGAGCAAGACCGCATCGCCGCTTTCCAGCGAGGACAACGGCTATTGGTCCACGGATGAAACCACCGCAAAACCCGGGCAGCAGTATAAGTTTGTCGTCGTCAACCGGGACAGCGGGGCGGAATTGTGGAAAAACGACCCGTATGCGCGGGAGTTGACCCAGTCCAACGGGAACAGCATCATCGCGGCGACCGATACGGTCGGGGATGTGCCGGGCTACGGCACGCCGTCGTGGAACGAGGCGGTGATTTACGAGCTTCATGTCGGTTCGTTTCTTTTCGACAGGACGTTCCCGGACCCGCACGGCACTTTCGCCACGCTGATAACCCGGCTCGACTATCTGCGGGACCTGGGCATCAACGTGATCGAAATCATGGCGGCGGGAGAATTCGCCACCGATTTCTCGTGGGGCTACAACCAGGCTTACATGTTCGCCATCGAGCATGCCTACGGAGGCCCCAACGGTTTTCGCGACCTGGTGAGGGAGGCCCACAAGCGCGGCATCGCGGTGCTCTTCGACGTGGTCTACAACCATATCGGGCCGGAGGATTGCGACCTCTGGCAATTCGACGGCTGGAATGAGAACAACCAGGGCGGGATCTACTTCTACAATGACAACCGCAACCAGACTCCCTGGGGGATGAACCGGCCGGACTATGGCCGTAACGAGGTGCGGCAATATCTTCGCGATAATGCGTTGCGCTGGACCGAACAGCGGTTCGTGGACGGCCTGCGCTGGGATGGAACCGGCTGGATACGGAATATCTTCGGGAGCAACGATTATCCTCCCAACGACATTCCCGATGGCTGGAGCCTGATGCAGTATATCAATAATGAAATCCGCGGGCGGCAGCCCTGGAAGTTCAGCATCGCGGAGGACATGCAGCAGAACGAATGGCTGACGCGGGATACGGATGCGGGTGGCGCCGGTTTCACCGCCCAATGGGATGCGGGCTTCGTGCATCCGGTGCGCGCGGTCATCGTGCCAGGATATGATGACGGCCGCGACATGGGCACAATGCAGCGGGCGCTGGAGCTGCGCTATAACGGCGACGCATTCCGGCGCGTGATCTACACCGAATCGCATGACGAAGACGCAAACGGCAGCGCGCGGGTGCCGGAAGAAATCTGGCCCGGCAATGCGGACAGCTATTTTTCCCGGAAGCGCTCCACCCTGGGCGCGGCGCTCGTTTTTACGGCACCGGGCATTCCCATGATCTTCCAGGGACAGGAATTTCTCGAAGACCGCTATTTCCGCGACGACGTGGAGCTCGACTGGAGCAAGGCGGTGCGCAACGCGGGCATCGTCGATTTATACCGCGACCTGATCCGCCTGCGCCGCAACTGGTTCAACAACACGCGCGGCCTGCGCGGCCAGGGGATGCATCTCCATCATCGCAATGATGCGGACAAGCTGATCGCGTTTCACCGCTGGGACCAGGGGGGGCCGGGGGACGACGTGGTGGTTGTCGCGAACTTTGCCAACAGGAGCTACGATTCGTATTCGATAGGGTTTCCGCGCGAAGGCCTGTGGTGGGTCCGCTTCAATAGCGACTACGCCGGGTACAGCCCGGATTTCGGCAACCGGCGGGGGTACGACACCGTCGCCGGGCCGGGGGGGAGAGACGCCATGCCTTGCTCCGGGAATATCGGGATCGGGCCTTACAGCGTCCTTATCCTGTCGCAATGACGGGATGCCGGAGGCATGCTGCGGGACACCATCGCGTTGTGCTCCCGATCCGGTACCCTGAACCGGAAATATGATGGGTTACACTTTGCTCCATCCATTCTTCTACGCAAGCTGGATTCCGGCTCGCCGCTGGCGCGGCGTCCGGAATGGCGAGGGCCGTGTTAATGTGCCGCGCCATAAAACGAAGGCACGGCCGTGATCTAACGTTTCCTTAAAGGATGATCGGGTTCGAGACGACCCGGCATCGCCAATCGAAGGCAATGTTCGGGTCAGCGTCTCCGCCGGGTTTCCAGGTAAAAGCCGTAATTTCGACGTCATTGAAGAAATTCGGATTGTTGGGGTCCTTGATCAACTGGTGCGTCAAGGTGATGAAGCATGGGTTCGCCGTCTTCGGCGTTGCAAGCAGGAACACCGGTTCGGAAAAAGAATTGAGATTGCTGCAAATGAAATCGCTCAGGCGGAAGACGCGTTTTCCATCGGTTCCGGTCGTAGTGCGGCCGGTTGCATCCAGAAGAGTGCGCGGACTCGTGCAGAATTTTCCTGGAAATATGACAAATCTTGAGGTGATCTGGCTATTTTCTTCATAGAATGCCGATCCGACGGGAAAAGAGAAAAAAGCCAACTGGTCCGCGCTCGCCTCGATTTGCGTACCTGAGATCTTCTCGAGTTGCGTCTTGAAGTCGCCGAGCGCTGCCGACATTTTGGGGTCGATTTCCATGTGAACCTCCTTAAATTCAAAGAATCAAGAATCGGAACCAAACAAGTGTCGAACCTAAATCCGGCAGTCGGCCGCTCACTTTTAGTTTAGAACCATGATTCACCGAGACTTTCCGCGGTACTCGGCGTTCATCTATAAGAGTGAGTTCGCTACAGCGCAGATTGTGCAATTTTTGCGGCACACGGCTGCGTTGCAACTCCTTGGAATGGAATAACCATTCCGCGTCGCAGCACCTTGCCCTGCACCTCAAAAACCGCATACTCCACCCCGTCCAGCTGCCGGATTTAGGTTAACAGACCTTAATGCATGGAATGCAATCCGATCATGTTGCCTTCGGGATCGGAAACGAGCGCGATATAGCCATATTGGCCGATGGACATTTTTTCCTTGACAAGGCGCCCGCCGTGTCCGGCGGCACGTGCGGCTTCCACGGCGCAATCTTCGCACTTGAAGTAGACCAGCGTGGTATTTCCGCCGGATGGACCTCCTTCCATTTTCGCCAGCGCGCCGGCTGCGCCATAGCCTTCGTGCGACATGGGGAAGGCCCACATTTCCAGTTCCGTGCCGGAGGCGGGAGCAGGCAGGGGCTCGAGCTTGCCCTGGAAGACCGTTTCGTAGAAAGCTTTGGCGCGCTCCATATCCTGCACGTAGATTTCAAACCATCCAACGGGATTGGCATCCATGGCGTTGCTCCTTCGATAAGGGATAATAGGGGATAAAGGGGTCCGGATATTTACAGGATAGCTTGTTTCTCCATGTTGTGCCGGGAATTCCATCCAGCATGCCGCGGAAACAGGTGGCGCATGTTGCGAAGCGCTCCGCCCATCCGCCTATTCGACTATCCGCCTAACCGGGGAGCCAGTAGGTTACGCCGCCGAAATCGACGGGGCGGCAATCCTTCCTGCAAAGCGCCTTGCCCGTTCCTTCCGCAATCTTGCCATTTGCATGATTTTCGAACGTGCTGTCGCGGATCAGGTTCACCCCGCTGTCATAGGTGGAAACGGACGCGGCGGCTTCGATATTTCTCGCAAATGCGTTCAGCGCTTTCAGTTCTTCCGAATAATCATCCGAGCAGCGGTAATTCAATTGCTGCTCCAGCCAGTTGATGCGCGTCAATAGTTCCTTGGAATTGATTACGTTTTGAGTATTGGTTATGGGCTTGTGTTCCATGTTTTCATCCGCATGAGGGTCGTATCGAAGTTGGGCGGCAAATGCCCGATCAGGAAAATAATGCTATAAATAAAAGAGTAAATGATGAGGCAATAGCCTGTCTTGTTTCTCCCTCCCACTTTTCAGGAGAATAAAAATGCTCGGCGATGGAAAATCCGTTGTGCTGTCGTTTGATGACGGACCCGCACCGGTCGGTGCGCTCGAAAGCATACTGCAAACGCTGCGGGACAATCAAATCAAGGCGGAGTTTTATGTTCTCGGCAACGAGGTGGAACTGTACCCCGATGCGGCGAGGAAGATCGTGCGCGACGGACACGACATCCAGAACCATTCCTGGAGCCATGCGGATCTGGCGGCGGCGCAAGCGGAGGACGTGCGCTCGGAGCTCGAAGAAACCCAGAACGTGATCGAAGATACCACCGGGTTTATTCCCACGAAAATCCGCCCGCCATACGGCGCCGGCGGCTTTCGCGGCCACCTCGATGCGGATCTGGTCGAGGCGGCGCGTGAATTGTCGCTGGAGATCGTCACCTGGGATATCGATACGGAAGACTGGAAGGCTCCCCAGGGGTTGGGGCCTGAAAAGATACGCAATATCGAGAGCCAGTTCGCGCAGCAATCGCGCAAGACTTCCTTCAACATCCTGATGCACGTGCAGCCAGGTACGGCGCGGGACCTGCCATCATTCATTGCCCAGTTGAAGGAATGGGGTTTCACCATCGCGGTACCATGAGAGCATGAGGGGACATTCCCGGAGGCGGCGCGGGCGATGGGCCGGCGGGGCTTCCCTGATCCTGTTTTTGTCATTGGCGTCGCGCCCGGCCGTGGGCGCGGACGTGGATAAAGACGTGGCGGGGGCGCACCGGGAATACCGGTGCACGCCGGAGGTCAAGCATGAGTGCAGCGTGGAGCGGTGCGAAAAGACTGCCCATGGGTTTCAGGATGTGGAATCTTTCATTTATGACACGCGCACTGGAAAAATCTCCGCCTGCCTGTGGACGAATTGTTATGCGGGTGCGGCCACGCTGTTCAAGGATGCGGTATCCGGCACGACAACCGCCATTGCCCGGCTGAAGCCGGCAGCCCATCCGGGAAATGAGCCGATCACGGTTTCGTTGACGGTGGATGATGCTGGCATGGAAGGGCGGGGAGGTGCGAAAGAGGATGAAAGCGGAAAAGGAGATAAAGGGAGTGAAAGCCGTTTTACCGCCGTATGGGGTTATGGCAGCAATCGGCTGACTTTCGACATGGGCCGTTGCGCGCTGCGGCATGTGCGCTGATCGCGATATTTCGCATCAGGGACCAGAATCGCGGGATTGGATTATAATGCCCGCATGCGGCGAACCGGCGCGCCTCCACGCCCCGTCATGCTGCAGCAGCAGGGAACTGCGCTCATGGCCCGATGCACCGATGTGCCGATACAATCGGTGGATTGCAACACTTTGCCACCCTGCATCCTGCACGGGTTGCGGCCATATAATCATAAGCAAGGCAGGGAAGGATGATGCCCAAATTATCAGGCAGCCGTCGCAACAGTCGCGGTGGCCGCGGCGCCTTGGCGCTGCGGGCCGTGCTCGCCGGAGTTGCTCTTACTCTCGCATCGCCATTGTCTGTAGCCGACGCAAGCGAGATCAGGGTATCGCTGACGGGCAAAGTCACCACCACCGGGGTTTCGGGCGTTGCCGGCACGCCCGTTGTGCTGGGCACGCCGGAAGGCACCCAGGGCGTCTATGGAATTCGTTCGCTGGAGCGCGATGATAAGCCCTGCTATGTTGCATCGGTGACGGAGGAAGTGAATAACTACGGCAAGGATTCGGGTTTTGGCAAGAATCTCTGCGGCAAAAACCCGGGTGGGGCCGAGATGCAGGTCAAATTCGGCGATATAAAATTTGCGAGACGCACTTTCGTGCGGGCAGTGCGTGTATGCATGACTAAAAACGACTCGAAGGTCAAGGGTATCCAACTCCGTGGACGCCAATTCGTACGCGATGGCAGGCTCAGCGATCTTCCTCCGCGCTATGCGGAACAGCCAAGCTCGGCCGCACTGGAGGATTTGCTCGATCTCAACGCGCCCAGTGACTTGCGCCTCAACTGCAGTGTGTGGAAGGAATGGGTGGAGTGTCCGCCGGGCCAGATTGCCATGGCGCTTACCGCACATTTCGACTCCGGCCCGTCTCCCAACAATCTCACGGGAATCGCGCTCCAGTGCCGGGCGATCGGCAGGGAGCGATAGCAGGCTCCCGCTTCTTGTCCGCTCCGTCGCATCTGGCTTTCACGGATATGATGGGCCGGCGATCAGAAAGTCGTTGCCAGATATTCGATCAGCAGCACGATGCCATACGCGCCGGAGGGCATGGCAACGGAAGCCCCGAACACCGGGTGCCTGGTAAAAGGGAGGAATGCGCCGGTCTGGTTGTTCCTGATGACTTCGATCGCCCATTCGATCTGGCGTTGCTGCCTTGTTTCATCCGGTGTTTCGCCGGAATCGCCGGACAACCGGTTCCGCTGCATTTCCAGCCGTTTCTGCAATCGCGAGAGCGCCTCCCTTTTCGCCACGGCGGCGGCGCGCCGCAAGATAAGCGCGGCGATGACGATCAGTGTCGCCTCGACGGTAAAGACAATGACCAGCGCCGTAGGGAAATCCCAGTTGTCGAAATAGGTGTGGCGCGCGATGGCCAGGAGGAACATGATCGCGAACGGAAAGTAGATGAGGTTGCCGATTATCCCGGTGCGCCGGCCAATGAGCTCGATGCCCAGCCATTCCTCCAGGTAGTGCGTGCGGGTTTCCACGGGCCGGCCATGTTCGGCGGCCATTTCCGCGACGGTTTTTTCCGGCCATGCGACGTCGCCGGCGGCAATGCAGTTCACCCACCTGCGGCAGAGCCGGGTAGTGTCGATCACATAGAATACCAGCAAGGTCATCGCGGCAACGCCAAGCATGACAACCACATGATTGATCTCGAAACAGGCTTCGCCCCGGCAGGGCGTATGGGGAAAGCCGAGCAGCGCCATGGCCAGGAATGCGAAGAGCAGCCCCAGCGCGGCCTGCGGCAGGCAGCGCATGGCAACGCCGGGCAAGGCTCCCAGCGCCTTGTATTCATGCCATAGGCGGGCGGCATCCATGCCCGCCGCGGCCTTGGCGCCTGCCCTTGCACTGCTGCCTGCATGCACGGTGCCCGGCACGGGCAAAGGCCAGAAGTGGAGCTCGGCAATGCGCTGGAAGAAGCCATGCCCCCTGAAAGGCAGGCCGGGGGATTCGTGCTTGGGAGCGGAGGAAGGACTGGAATCAGGAGCCGGGCAATCCAGTCTGTCCGGCCTGCCTGTTTCCGCCGTAGCGCTGGCGGCAGGGCCTGGACCGAGATTGAAATCGCGCTCCAGCGCATTTTCGTTTTTCTTCAATTTCCACCACGAATAGGCCAGTAAAATCAGTGCCGCCGCCAGTGCGAGCAGGCGGATCGCCGCTGTCGGCCATGCGCTGATGCCTTCCGTCAGGGTCATCGGTTCGGCGGCCGCATCAGGCAGCGATTTTCTCAACCAGCCGAGCAGGCCATACGAAACAGCCGCAGCAGCGGCCAGACCCAGCCAGAAAAGCCTGTTCGATGCGAGGCGGGCCAGGGCCTTGGTCGCGGTGCTG
>MKVR01000052.1:50172-58664 GCA_001899235.1 Nitrosospira sp. 56-18 | reverse complement strand
GAGCAAAAGCAGTATGGCGATGCCTGCGGCTGCCGTCATCCATTCCAGGCTGCCGGACTGGCTCGACCAGCGTTCCCAGCGCTCGATGTCGGGACGCGCGGCATGTATGCTGGCAGCATTATCCGGCAAACCCGAAGATTGGCGCTTGTCGACGCTGATATCGAAGGCGCCGCTGCGGCCCACTTCAAACAATCTTGGTTCCGCGCCGGGCGAAAAATAGGTGGTTTTGGATTCGGGCGGATTGCCTGCCCTGAGCCGGAAACAATCCGGGCAATCGGGTTTTTCCGCTCCGGCCGGCATGAAATGATCCAGCGTCCACAGCGCCGTATAAAACAGCGAGGTCTGGTAGCCATCGCGGAACGGCGGTATAGGCGCCTGCAGCCGGGGATTGAGCTCCTGCCCATAGTGGGAGGCGATCACGACATTGCGCGTCCATTGCCACTGGCCCGGCCAGGCCAGCCGGGCATTCAGGTCGGTGGTGAAGAACACCGCCCGGGGGAATTGCTGGCGCAGCGCCTGCAGGAGCAGAAGCTTGTCGTATATGTCGCTTCCCAGTATGCCGATTGCCTTGAATTCCTCTCCATTGCGCGTTTCCTCCTGTTTCAGGGAAGCCGCCAGCCTCAGAACATAGTCGAGCTGGCTTCGTCCCTCGGGCCGCTGGCCCGCATTCTGCTCGCTGCCCTGTGGCGGCTTGCCGCTCCATGCCGGCATGCCCGTCTGCGCCGCGGGTAGGGGTTCATCGTTGTCCTTGGCGGGCAATTCGCCATCGAGGCCGGCCAGATACGAATGGGTGTAGATCCATCCGGGCCACTGGTCGCGGCGCAGCTTGTCCACCTGTGCCTTCAACCCGGGTCCGGTCTCGCCAGAGCCATTATTCATCGCCACTGCAGCAAAGGTGCGCGGCAGCGCCCGCCCATAGAGCGTATCCCATTCCGAGATCAGCGCGACCTTGGGGTTGCAGTGTTTTTCCGCACAGGGTTTCAAATCGACCTCCCGCCGCCTGAGCTCCTGAAGAAGCTGCTCGGCCAGCAGGGCGTCGGTTTTTATCGTCCTGATGAATTCGAGCCGGGGGTAGGCAAACAGCTCGTCCACCGTCTGCTCTGTTCCGGGCTTGGCCGGGCCGATTGAATAATCCAGTAAAAATGTGTCCTCCGCCGTGGCCCAGGGCGAGTAAAACCGGATATCTCTTATGGTGCGGAAGGGCGGGTTCGAGAGCGGGCTGGACTGGATATCCTGCAGCGTCTTGAGCATGGCGCTGAGCGTGGCCGAGCTTCTAGGGCCGAGCACGCGATAGGACACCGCCGCGTCACCCAATGCGAGCCGCTCCCTGAAAGCGCCATCCAGGTAGGCGAGGAGATCATCCAGCAAACTGAAGTCCTGATCCTTGAGCCACATGACCAGGACGCGCTTCCCGTATTCTTCGCTGCGCAGTTCCGCCTTGGGAATGAAAAATTCGACCGGGACCAGCATGGCCTGGGAGCCTGTGCCGGGCGCCTTCGCGCCGGCCTCGGCCGCCCTTTCCCTGTCCCACCGGAAAACGCGGATAAATTCGCCGGACTCCGGCACATATCCCGCCGCCCCCAGGGCGGAAATCATGGCGTAACGGTCCTTCAGGCGCGATTCCACGCCGTTGACATAGGGGCTCCCGTCCACGAAGACCGGCAGCACCCGCAGCCCGGACTGCATGCCCGAGTTGCGAATGACCTCGAGGAGGGTATGAAGGGTATGGGGATCATTCCCTGCCGGCTGGAGCGCAGGCTGCTTTTCTTCCTTCCCTTTACCTTTTTCCTCCTGGAGGCGGTACGATTCGACCGCTTCGAATGGATCCTGCCACAGGCGCGACTGTATCAATCCTTGTCCAAGGAATACATGGCTGGGCGTCTCCTTGTCGATGGGCCGGGAAGTCTTGAGCGAAATTCCCTCGTAGATGAGGAAGCTGCCTGCCATCGCCAGCAAGGCAAAGATTCCGGTCAGCGGCAGTCTGGATTTGTCGTCTTGTTGTTCCGCCATTGAATAATGGATAAACTTTTTGGAATTTTTGGAAGGGGGCGCATGGCAGTTATAGCATGGCCGGGGATAAAAACACATCCCGCGGACCGGGAGTGCCTCGTCGGGTTACGCTGTGCTAACCCGACCTACTTCTGGCCGGACGGCGGAGTTTTTGTCGGGTTACGCTGCGCTAACCCAACCTACGGGGTTGATAAGGATTAACGATGATAGTGAGGATCGGGATGTAGGTCGGATTAGTGAAGCGTAATCCGACAGCGGTAATTCCGCCAGGAAGAATTGGATATGAATGGATCGTTACGAGGTTCCATCATTCTCGTGGCGTGTGCCACGGCCGCCGGCTGCGCGGGGTTTCGCGGCGGATGGGAGAGCGCCGCCTATGTGGGCGATGCGCCTGCGGCGGCGCATGCCGAGCCGCAGCCAGGGAAGGTCGAGCTGGCGCTGCCGGGACTGAAGCTGCAGGTCAGCATGGATAACCGGTTGCGGACCTACGATACGCAGGTTTTCTTCGGCCTGCCGCTCTCGGTCGATCCGCGCCATGTCTATCCTAAAAATCATCAGCCGGGGAAAACACGGGTTTTCGTCAACGTGACGCCGGGAACGGGCGCGTTCATGTTTCGCCCGCGGCTGGCTTTGCTGATGGTCGGCGGCCAGCGCTACGCCGCGGCGCGGGGATACGAGTTTGGCATGTGGGATACAAGCAAGCCAGGGTGGCAGCGGGTGGAAAGCGGCGGCAAGTGGGAGCATCGCGATGTCGGCGCTGAACTGGCGCTCGCGGAGGCAGGGGTCCGCTATTTCCTGTCGCTGGACTTCGACCTGCCCGCGCCCTCGCCTGAATCGCAGGATATTGCCCTCGATCTTTCGGGGGCGCTGAAGGATTCGACCATCGGAAGTCCGCCGCTGCCCTTGATCCGCTTCGCGCCGGTTCGCTGGAAGGAGGGGTATACTTGATCCCGCGACACGAAAAGATGGCGCACTTGAATCAATCCTCCGCCTCAAGCCTTGCAATATTTCTCCTTTATTATTCTTCCATCATCGGCTATGGTAACAAATGTGGGCTGGATTCCGGAATGACGGATGAGGATTGATGGACCGCTGAAGGATCACTGATGAGCCTGATTCGTAAATTCATGCTTGGCGCCTTGTCGATGGCGCTGGCTGCCGCGGCCGACGCAGTCGTCATCGACGCGGATGGTTCGGGTTCCGGCTCCGCGAGAGACGTAAACACCCTGCAGTGGACTCCGGGCAATACCCTCATCACGCCGGTGGGCAGCGCTTCCATATTTTTTCATCCGCTGGGCGACGTGTTTCAGTTCTATGCCCAGGCTTCGCTCGGCAGCTTCGATGGCAATACGAGCGGGGCAGGCAGATGGACTTATATCGCGGGCTACCAGGAGCAGGTGGTTTCCACAATGGGCGCGAACGTCGTGTTCAATACCCTGGCGGGAGGTGACAATTTTCTCAGGATTTATTTCGACCCGACTCCGAACGCCAATCCGGGCAACGGGACGGGATATGGGCCTGATGCCACCAATAGCGATGCCTCGCTCATCTTGTCGGGAAGCTATACCGGCGGGCAGACCGCGATATCCGGGCTGAATATCGCCCCGGGAGGACTGGACGCTTTCGGCCCCGATAATTATCCGGGGGTGGGCAGCATCACGGCAACTGGAAACAGCGATCTCGCCATTGCCATCGCGAGCTTTGATCCCGCCTATTTCCCGGCCGGCTTGCCTCCCGGATTTGCGCTGGATTTTCAGTCCCTGTTCAGCGCGCCGTTTTCCCAGGTCGATCCATCCTCGTGCTTCAAGAATGAAAAAGGCGCGCTGATCGATGGGGCCGGCCCGAACACCCTGAGCGGCCTGGAATGCAGCATCAACACGGTGGGAAGCCTGAACGGGGTGGACGGGAGGAACCTGATCCTGATGAGCAGCTCGTCAGGCGTTTTCAGCTCAGCGGAGCCGGTGCCGGAACCCATGTCTCTGGCATTATTGGGAATAGGGCTGGCTGCGATGGGAGCAGGGCGGCTGCGGCTGGAGATGGGGAGGCAGCGCCGTCATTCCGGTAGGAATCCGTATTCGACCGGGAACCGGGCATAGAACAGGTCGATATTTTCCGCCTGCAGCATCTCCAGGAAACGCCGCGTTTCATCCTCGCTCAGCACAAAGCTGACTTCCACCGGCAGATCCGCCGCCAGTTCCAGAAAAGTCTCCTCGTGCAATACGCCATGCCGGCCGAAGCCGGCGATTGCCCGTATCGCGGTGCCGCCATGGAAGCCCATCTTTTTCGCGCGTTCCAGCAGCCATTCGAACAGGAGAATGCCGTTGTGCTCGCGGTATTCCCCCACGTAAAACTTGAGAAATGTGCCTTGCATGTCCGGCCTCCTGTTGCTTTTTCCTCCTTGCCAATGATTTTCATTTCGCGCTGCCTATTCTTCATTCTATATCGCCTGGCGATATTTTTTTACCTATCGGGGCTGCCAGGCCTAATGCTGCGCCAGCCACCTGATGGCCATGATGCCGAGTATGGTCATCGCCAGCGAACCGGCGACATGCGCGAAAACGAGGATTCCGGCCCAGTGATATTGTTCCCGCAGGATGAGCATCACGGTTTCGGCGGAAAAGGTCGAGAATGTGGTCAGTCCGCCAAGAAACCCGGTAATGGCGAACAACCGCGCTTCAGGCGGCAGTATGGCATTGCGATGAAAATACTCCACCGCGATGCCGACGAGGAGGCCGCCAATGAGGTTTGCCGCAAGAGTGCCCAAGGGCAGGGTGGGGAATACGGGATTTAGAACAGCGCCGAACCACCAGCGCAGCCATGCGCCCAGCGCCGCTCCTATTCCCACTGCCGCAACCGCATAAATGCCCATTCGCGCGCACTTTTGTTCTGCCAAAGCTGAAGCATACCTCACTTTTTGTATTTCCCTGCAGCAGGTTCGCCGAAGCATGATATTGGAATGCCAAAAGATGGGGCGGCGGGCGGTGCGGCGGCATGCGAATCAGAGCGTGAAGATGCCGGGTAGATGAATGGGCCGGATCAGGCGGGTTGCGTGCCGCTCTACCCACCCTGCGTTGGAAGGCGACGGGTAGCGCGGTGTTCCACCCTATCCTACGGATCTATGGGCGAGAGACGGAACAGGTTGGGGCGGTTGGTCTGCTTGATATCGATGCCGATCCAGGGGTGCATGCCTTCGCTGATCACCAGGCCTTCCGCCTTGTCCATTCCCTGGGGGAGCCGCCAGTAAGCGCCGTGTTCCACATCGACCTTGTGCTCGGCGGGCTTCAGGGTTTTTTCCAGCCGGATCAGGGTGGCGCTTTCCTGCGATAGCAGGTATACGCGTCCATCCGGGCCAAGCGCGATTTCGCTCGCATCATGGGCGAGTTCGTGCAGTTGATCGGAGAATTCCCACGCCTTCAGCGCAACCAGGCGGCGCGCAGCGGGTTCCTCTGACCGGTTTGCGCGGTAAACAGGCTCCCCGCTGCTACTGACCAGTCCGGCAAAAGCCTCATCCGGCGCGAGGAATGCATCGGAACCGTAGCCCATCGGCTGATCGCCCTCCGGCCCGAATTCGATCAGCATGGAGGGCTTCTTTTCCTTGAGCACGAGCACGTGGCCTTTTTTCATGAGTATCATGCCTTCACCCCTGGAGTTGGGAAATTCCTTCCAGGCTGAATCGAGCTGCGGAAAGCCGGATACATCTAGGCTGAAAAGCGCCCTGGCGCGCTGCAGATCCGTATCCAGGCAGGAGATTTCCGCGCGGGTCTCGCTCAGCATGCAGACGGACTCCTTGCCATCGACCGCCACGGCCTCCCACTGGGAGTCATTGCCTGCTTTCCTGCCCAGAACGCGCGCCGCATCCTGAATCCGGATATCCGGCTCCTGGCTGGCATGGTTCGCGCCACCCGCGCGAAAGCGCACCAACTGATAGCTTGCATCGCCAATGGCATAAAGATCGATCCCGCCGTTCTTCTCCATTTCGATGGAGGAATCGCGGATCTTTGCCAGCCCCGACACCTCGGCGATCGGGAGGGTGTAGCTGCTGATAATCGCCAGTTGCCTGCCTGGCGCTTTTACCGCGTCGTGCGCGCCGGCGTAAGCCCCATTGCCAAAGCTGCCCAGGACAGTACAAACGCAGATGACGGCTGCCATGGCGCATGCCGCCACGCCGGTGCGTATCTTATTGGCGGATGTGGATGTGTTCATTGGCATCTCTTTCCATTGCGGCGTGACCCTGTCAGGATGAAAGGATGAGCCACGGCGATCCCGTTCATATTAGCGTTCATATCGAAAACAACTCCCTAGGGAAGCGCTGAACAAATCCTCGCTGGCGCGTTGTTGGTAAAATCGGGATGATCATAAGACGCGCGACGCAGGTCGTAGCTGGGACTACGATGCCAAGGAGCGCGACGCCATGAGAACCCGATTTTACCGCAACCCTTATGGGGCGGGGTTTTGTGAGCGGTCTGCCTTGTCAGGCTCCTAGCGAAAGGGGTCAACCATTCGCGTCGTCGCCTTTCGCGCATCCCATCCCGCAAAACCACCGCCGCGCCAGCGAGGATTTATTCAGCGCTTCCCTATGTACTTCAGTCCAATAGGCAGCGTGAGCCAAGCGTGTATCATTCCAATCAGGCAATGCGATTTTTCATCTACTTTTTCCTCCTAGGCGATAACGCCTTTTGACCCGGCGGCAGGTTCTGCCTCCGGGTTTTATTTGCCCCTATCTGATTTTGCCCTATTTGTCCTGCGGCGCGGGGCGATCGCTCAGGTTTCGAGCGCGGCGTTCATGGTGATGGTGGCCTTGAATAGCCGTGACACCGGGCATCCCGCCTTTGCCTTGCCGGCGACCTCGTCGAACCTGGCTTTATCCGCCCCCGGAATTTTGGCTTTCACGTCGAGATGGCTATGGGTAATTTCGAAGCCTTCGCCGATTTTCTCCAGCGTGATGGTCGCGCAAGTCTCGATCCTTTCGGGCACCATGCCTGCCTCTCCCAGCATCAGGGACAGCGCCATGGAAAAACAGCTCGCGTGGGCCGCGCCAATCAGCTCTTCCGGATTGGTACCCTTGCCGTTCTCGAATCTTGATTTGAAGCCGTAAGGCGCATCCTTGAGCACGCCCGTCTCGGTGGAAATGGTCCCGCTGCCATCCTTGATGCCGCCCTGCCAGACTGCGTATCCTTTTTTCGTTGTCTTCATGATCGCTCCTTGTCCTTTTGCTGCATTAAAAAACACACTATCCCAAAGGCTGGAGAATCCCTCGGACAGCGCGCGCCATGGTGATCCAACTGCCGGATTCAGGTTGAAACCGGAAATCATACATGGATGTCATTTCGCTTCTGTGCGGCATATCACCAAGGAGGCGCTGAACAAATCCTTACTGGGCGCGTTGCCGGTAAAATCGGGATGACCGGACCGTCGCCGTTGCCGGCAATCGCCTGGCGCAAATCACCTGATATCATCTGGTGCAGGCACGGGTAATAGCGATGCTGGCCCTATTTCGCGCTTGCCCGCTCTGGCTGGGAATCAGGAGGACCTATTCTTGCAAACCACAGTATTGCCGTTCCCGCCAGCGCGGAAAGTACCGATCCCACGAAAATCGCGATCTTGGCAGCGGCGAAATCGGCCTCGACATGGAAAGCCTGGCCTGCAATGAAAAGGGACATGGTGAAACCAATCCCCGCGAGCGCTCCCGCCCCTGCCAACTGGCGCCAGGTATACGCCCTGGGCTTGGCCGCTATTCCCAGTTTTACCGCCAGCAGGGTTGCGGCGATGAACCCCAGCGGCTTCCCGGCCACGAGGGCGGCGGCAGTGCCCAGCATGAGCGCCTCGCGCCCGGCAAGCGCGGCGGCATCCAGCACCACCCCCGCATTCGCCAGCGCAAACAGCGGCAATACCAGGTAGCTCGATCGCGGGGCCACGTAGCGCAACATGCGCTCCGCGGGCGATTCCAGCCGGTCGTGGATCGCGTCCAGCGCTTCGAGAGAGGATACGGAGGGTCCGTACCGCATGACTTCCCTTCCGCGCTTCATTTCCGCGCTCAGGATGGCGTCGGCTTGCAGCATCAGCGTCTTGATATTGGGCGGCGGGCGCGTGGGGATGAAGAGCGCGAGAACGATGCCAGCGAGGGACGCGTGCACGCCGCTGCCATGCACGCAGACCCAGAGGCCGATGCCCAGCAGCACGTAAGGCGACGGCCGATAGATCGCAGCACGGTTGAGCATGGCCAGCAGGCCGGTAATGGCGGCGGCGCCGGCAAGGTAACCCGCCTGCAGCGTGTCGGTATAAAAGGCGGCGACGACAAGAATCGCGCCGATATCGTCCACGATGGCCGCGGCGGTGAGGAAGACCCGCAGCTCAACCGGAACGCGCCTGCCCATCATGGCGATCAGCGCCACCGCGAAGGCCGTATCGGTCGCCATCGGCACGCCCCAGCCCCACCGCCATGCGCCTTCCGGGCCTTCCGGCCCGGCGGGAACCAGCATCGT
>MKVR01000052.1:42395-50157 GCA_001899235.1 Nitrosospira sp. 56-18 | reverse complement strand
GGTGGCCCACCGTGAATTCCCGCTTGATTTCCAGGCCTACGACGAGGAAAAAAATGACGAGCAGGCTGTCGTTTATCCAGTGGCGCAGCGAAAGATTGAACTGGCCTCCGTCGAATACCACGCCCAGTTGCAGATCCCAGAACTGGTTGAAATACGGCCCTGCCGCCGTATTGCTGAGTATCATTGCCAGCGCCGTGCCCACCAGCAGCAGCAGTCCAGTGGAAGGCGCCCACTTGGCAAAGTCCAGCGCGGCGGCGTGAACCACATGGCCGAGCGAACCCAGCATGGCCTCGGAAAGCGAAATCCCGTCCCATGGGCCGTCATAGCGCCGATCATTGATGAAAAACGTGGGCGTGACCAGCACGCCGCTGTCGGCGGCGCTTTGTATGTCTGCATCCACCCGTGCTTTAGCCCCAAGAGTCCCTTCTTCGCTATCGGGGGCATTCTGCACTTCCAGGACCTGGTCAGCCGCGATGGTATTCAGGTCATCTTCGGTCAGCACATCCGGGTGTGTCATGAGCGCGACATGCACATTCCAGAAACGTGCCGGATCGGCATAGGATTCCACCAATTCCGCCGCGCGGCGGGCGATATCGTTTCCTGGCAGGGGGCGGTGACGGAACACATAGCGCAGGCGGTCGCCGAACTGGTGCCGCAGCCGCGCGACGCGTTCATGGGCAGCGCGAGAGGAAGCATCCGCATAGCTGCCATATTCGACCAGCGTTATTTCAGCGTCGGGGGGGCCCAGAATATGGTCGTATGCCTCATCCACCGGCCGGTCGAGCCGGTTTGGCGGCGCATCTGGCGTCATTTTTCCCGGTTATCGTCTGGTTTGCGCATGAGGCAGGCATGAGGCAGGCATGAGGCAGCGAAGATGCACAGGAATTCAACTTGAATCCGGCAGTGGAAATAAGCGGTCAACTGCCGGATTTAGTTCAAGTAAGGAATCGCAAATTCGCTGCTCCGGTGCAGTTGTAAAAGGGGATAGGGCAGGCGTGATAAAACCTTGCAATGGCCGATGAAGGATATCCAGACCGCTCCAGGATAATCAGCGGCTATTTATTGATTGACTATTGATTGATCGATTGATCCGCGAGGCACGCGCCCGATCAGCTTGATCTGCTCGATCAGGTGCGGATCGATCCGCAGTTGGTCCATCGTATCAGGCGAGGCCAGGATACAGATAACGCCGGGAGCTGGCTTGTGCGAATCCAGGCCGGCATTCCGCACTGTCCCACGACGGAAGGGCGCGCTCAATAAATGAGCAGGCTGTTTCTTAAATCCGCGCTCAAGGGAGAGTCGGGGGAATCCTCTTCGTGGTTATCCAGGTATTGCAGCGCCCTCGATAACCCATCCCGAAGCTCCCGCGCCTGTTCCGCCCGCATTACATACGGCCTGCCCGGGTCGGCTTCCGCGAGCTTTTGCTCCTCATGGGAGAGGAACGGGAATCGCACCGAAAGCACGCCCTCATCCGGCGCTGTTTTGATTTCCCATCCGGTAATGGGGAAAGAAAAAAGATCGTTGTTCATGGAACACCCGCGAGAAATTTAAGTTTGACTGATCAAATCTAGCAAAAAATAGCTATTTTATCCGTTAACCAGCGCACATAGGAAAGCGGTCCGGGATTTCCTTAAAAGGCGCCAATCGGGTACGAATGGGGAGTACCTACGGATACCAATGGGGGTACCAATGGGCAACCGTCGAGACTTTCCCTCCTGTACTTTCGTCCGCGCTTTGCCGTTTTCCCCGTGGACATCAGTCCAATAGTTATTCCCTCCCAACCCTGTGAAGATACGCATCGAACCCTGGATAGGCTCTCCAGCGGAAGGCGCGTCCTGC
The DNA here is from genome assembly GCA_001899235.1 of Nitrosospira sp. 56-18. Classification (GTDB taxonomy): domain Bacteria; phylum Pseudomonadota; class Gammaproteobacteria; order Burkholderiales; family Nitrosomonadaceae; genus Nitrosospira. Next base: position 48,318 of record MKVR01000052.1, on the reverse strand, counting down.
AGCGCGGCCCGGCATCCCCCTGAAACATCCGCCGGGTACGAGTGAGCAGGAAAGTGTTCCCCGCAGTTAAAGGAATGCCTTGAAATGCCGTTATTGACTTGCCAGGCTTCGGACACCTGGCAGGTCAGTGATCCGCTTCCGCGCTTTTTAGCAGCACTGCGGGAGAAGCATGCCCATTCCCGCTATGTGGAGGGCTTATCTCAGCGGTTCAATGAATATGTTGGGCTGCTTCAATCTCATTGTTTCAGTCTGGCTATGAACATGACATTTCTGCGGACGCGAATCGTGATGATCGCATTGATGGCTGGCCTGGCATGGAGTGAAGGGCGCACGCCGGGTTTTCCGACGGGGGAAGAGCCGGGAAAAGCATTTGACAGAGCACCGGGCCATGGAACCGGAACGGATTCCCCGGCTCTTTTGACCCTTCCTGGCCCTGCCGGCATCGATATAACCCTTGCTCCGGAATAGTTGTAACGGCTGAGCCGGGGATTTAGACTATCCGTCTTTATCCGTCAGGTTTATGCCGAGACCCGTACCGTGGAGATTTTGCAGGTGAAACACGCGGCGCAACAGATGCCATGACATTCGAGAATACAAAAATGCAGTCAGATTATGCTTCGCTAATCTGACCTACGCCAAATATGTCATAACAGAATGAAGTTGTCGGATTACGTTTCATTAATCCGACCTGCAAAACTGGTCCATCGTGGCGGTGTCCATATTCGAGGGCGCCAGCAGCGCATCGGGAGAGGCGAGCCGTGGGTGCATGGAACCTCGCCAACCTGATGTACAAAATGTTGTCTGATTACGCTTCGCTAATCTGGCCTGCAAAACCACAAAATTCAATAACCGGAATTTCAGCCGGGAGTTGATCATCTCATGATTTGCCCATACCATGCGCAAGGAAGTGCCAAATAAATCCACCGAAAGGTGAATCCGATAATCTCCCATAATCGATTTTTGCCGACAATCATGAACAAATTCATATTCACCGCAATCTTCTTATTCTTGAGCTCGGGGGTTCAGGCAATGGTGCAGGGAAAGGAAGTGACGTACAGCAATAACGGGGAAACGCTGAAAGGGTATCTCGCCTATGACGATGCAATCAAGGGGAAGCGGCCCGGCGTGCTGGTGGTGCACGAATGGTGGGGGCATAACGAGTATGCGCGCAAGCGCGCCCGGATGCTGGCGGAGCTGGGCTATACCGCCCTGGCGCTGGATATGTATGGGGATGGGAAGCAGGCGCATCATCCGGATGAAGCCGGAAAATTTGCCGGCGAGGTGGCGAAGAACCTGCCGCTGGCCAAGGCGCGTTTCGATGCCGCGTTGGAGTTTCTCCGGCGGCAGGTGAGCGTGGACCCCGGTAATATCGCCGCGCTGGGTTATTGTTTCGGCGGCAGCGTGGCGCTGCAAATGGCGCGGCTGGGCGAGGACCTGAAAGTGGTAGCCAGCTACCATGGCGGCCTGGCGACGCAGACCCCTGCGCAGCCGGGCATGGTGAAGGCGAAAGTTATTTCCTTTACCGGCGAGGATGATCCCATGATTCCACCGGAGCAGGTGGCTGCGTTTCGAGAGGAAATGGAAAAAGCCGAGGTCAGCTATAAAACCGTGGTTTTCCCCGGCGCGAAGCACAGCTTCACCAACCCCGCCGCGGATGAGATTGGACGCAAGTTCAACCTGCCTCTCGCCTACAATGTCGTGGCGGACAAGGCTTCATGGGAGGAGACCAAAAAAGTCCTGGCCGAGGCTTTCAGGCCGGAAAAGAAAAGTAAGGCGCAATAAGCGCAGCGCATTGCGCCACATGGCTTCCCGCTATCCGCACGATCTTACCAAATGAGCGGTCAACTGCCGGATTCAGGTTCAATTTTTTGAAAGGATCATCATGTGCTTTGCGAATTCCCGCGTGAATGGATTGCGCCGCTGGAACTGGGATGGAGAACGCATCATTCACGATTCCATCGTTCCCTCTTCGCGGCCCGTTGTCATGAAGCAAACGGGGGGGTATGACATCGACGTGCGCGAGTTCCTGGTGACCAGGGATAACGCCATCATGCGGCGTACCCTGGAGGGGGACCTGCGCAAGTTTATCGGAAAACTGGAAGGCGCTTCGTGGGAACTTTTCGTATCGCGCGATCCCGGCTCATTCGATCTGCGTGCCTACGTCATCACCGAGTTTGTTTCGCAAAAAATTGAATACCGGCTCACCGAGGGGCTCGACCCCTGGCAGTTTCCGGATGAAACGCTGAATTTGCGCTCCGGCGACTGCGAGGACCGCGCGCTGCTCATCGCTTCGATGCTGCTGGCGAGCGGCGTCAGTTCATTCAACGTGCGCGTGGCGCTGGGCAAATTCCGCGCCTGGTTCGGCAGGAAGCACGAGGATATCGACCATGTGTGGGTGATGTACAAGGACGAGGCCGGCAAGTGGCAGGTCATCGAGCCGGCGCATGCCGCCCATTCGGAAAAAGCGAGGGAAAAGGGGAGCAAAAAGGCGGGTACGTGGGGAAAGATGCCGCATCTGCCGGACAGCGCCGAATATATTCCGCTCTTCATTTTCAACGATGTGCACCTGTGGACGATGCAGAGCCACGCGCTTTACGAGGGGAAAAAAGCGGCGCGCCTGAGGTGTGATTGGTCCAAACTCGATCCCCGCTTTGCGGGATGGGTCCATAAAACCATACTCAACGAAGCGCTTACGCCGGATATTTGCCCGGATTGGGTATTGAAGTCCCTGAACGGGCATTTCACCAGCTTCCTGTGGAGAAGAAGCCTTACCGTGGATGATGTGGACCTGCCGGGAGGCTACGACCCGAGAGACCATTTCGATAACGGCTATATCGAAGAAAGCTGGAAGCAGGTCGCTGATCGCCTGGCGCAATTCAAGACAGATGGCGTCCGGAACCTGGATCTGTTTCACCGCGCCGCGCATGCCATCGGCGATTTTTATGCGCACAGCAGCTACGGGCAGTTTGGTGCGGTCCGGAATGGCAAACTGGCTCTGTATGACCCCGGCAATCCTGCGGCATCCCTCCCGCAGGCGCCGGAATATGGAGCGGGCTCGGATTTCGACATCGTTTCGGGAAAATTCAAATTCACCACCAATGACGACTTGTGGAAGGGGAGCCCCCAGGAAGCCGCGGCTTTGTGGAAAGGCAAGCTGATTTCCGGGCGCTACGCACAGAAGGGCGATTCGAAGAAGATCGTGGAGGCGATCACATTCATTCCTGCGGCGCTGACAAAAGACAAAAGTTTCCGCTTGCGCGGATCGCTTCCCCACCATAACGAAATTGCGGTGGACGAGGACCAGGGCAGCAATATTCTCTATGACAAAGGAAAGTTTGCGGCGCAATACCAGCTCAGGAAGGATGCGGCGGTACGGCATATCCGGCAGGCGTTTGTCGAGAACTGGAAGCAGCCTTGATGAAATATCCGATATGAATGCCTGTTAGCCCAGGCGGGCGAATGCCGCCTTGCCGGCAGGTTTTCCCGACCTTCCCCCACGCCCGTGGGGGTGTTTCCCTTGACGCGCCCCGGCCTCGCCATCGGCGTGTGTCTTCCCCACGCCCGTGAGAGGTGTTTCCGCACCGATTACTGCTGACGTTTCTGTAGAGGCAAGATGTTGTCAGATTACGCTTCGCTAATCTGACCTACAGGTCTACAAAACTTCCCCACGCCCGTGAGGTGTTTCCGCACCAATTACTGCTGATGTTTCCGTGGAAGCAAGATGTTGTCAGATTACGCCTCGCTAATCTGACCTACAGATCCTGGCGTCGTAGAAGTTCCTGCCCGGCTATCTTGTTTTCATTATCTTATCTGCTACAAACATAGAGGAGCTTATTGATCGGTGTGGAGAAGGCAATGCGATTGGGGATTGGAGATTGGGCACAGGTTAGCGGAATCGCCATGGGCAATGGAGATGACAATGGCGGCATCCGGCCAGGCCGAAGAAATCGCTCCTTGAGGATCAGGTCATGTGAACAAAAACAGGGTATGGGAAAAGCCAGCCGATGTTCGTCAGTGTTTTTCCACAGGTTCCTTTCCATTCTTGAGACAGCGAGGTAAGCCATGTCGCATGTAACCGGCTCGGTCCAGACCGCGCCAACCGCAAATATCGGACCGGACTTCGGTCCGGCCACCGGCCCGTCCGATACCTGGACGCTGAACTTCAACCCGCCGCCTTCTCCCGCTCCCGGCGGGACCAAGCTCCTGATCCTGCATTTCACCGGGGCGAGCCTTCCCGCTGCCAACCGCCTGGAAGTGGATCTGGGTTATGACACCGATATTTTCACCTCCGCCGACGGCGACGATTTCTGGACGCGTCCCATCAACATCTATGCGCTGGGCGGCCCGGTGCCCATCCGCTATATCACCAATGGCGCGGCTACCGGCGGCGTCCAGCTCGACCGGTACGGCCGGGGAGAACGGCACGCCGGCATCCAGGACCCCACGGCGCTTTCCAACTGCGATCCATTCCAGGGCGATGCGAGCTATACAGAGCCCAAATACGATCCATTCTGGTTCTGCTCCACGCCGCCGAACTGGGAAAATGTGGCCTGCATCGGTCCTGCGGGAGACATCCGCAATAGCATCGAGCCCGCCATAGGCATGGTCATGCATGTGGATTTCGACAAGAACCTGGGTTTCTACGTTTCCACCTGCAGCGTGACGCTGATCAGTCCCGATACCATCATCACCGCCGGGCATTGCATGGCAAGCCCCATCGACGATGCGAAGAGCGCCTCCGTCATCTTCAATTACCGGACGCAATGCAACGGCGACCGGCCGGGAGGCTACAGCGGCCGTTTTTTCAAGGTGAAAGAGGTCATCCGGCAGCGCTTCGCCGATGGCAGCGCCAACGACTATTGCCTCTTGCGCCTCAAGGTGCCGCCCGGCGGGCTGGGCATCACTCCCGTGCCGATGCGCATGGATATTCCCGCTGCCGGGGAGCAGGTGTTCGGCATCCATCACCCCAACGGCGCGGTAAAGAAGCTTTCCATTCCGCATCCCGGTTTTGCCTCGGTCATCTCCAGCGGACCGACTTCCATCAGCGTGAACCTGGATGTCTCCGGCGGTAGCTCGGGCTCCGGCCTGTTCGACACCGCGGGCCGCATCACCGGCGTGCTCAGCAATGGCTTCAAGTGCGGCCTCAGTTATTTCCCGGTCGCCACCGTCCAGCAGGATATCGCCACGCCGCCGGCGATCAAGCGCGACGTGATGCTGGTGTTCGACCGTTCCGGCAGCATGTCGCTGCCGGGAACGAGCGGCATCAGTAAGATGGAAGAAGCCCGTGCCGCCGCTTCGTTGTTCGTACAACTGGTGCGCGCGGGCACGGGCAATCGCCTCGGTCTCGTCTCCTTCAGCACGACTGCCAGTTCGCCGGTGGACTTCGCGCTGGACGACGTGACCGCGGCCAACAAGGCCACCCTGACGGGACCGACGAAAATCGGCGGGCTCGCGGCCGGCGGATCGACCACCATTGGCGGCGGCCTCAACGCCGCTTACGGGCAATTGACCACCGCGGCGAACCTGCGCAACGTCCTGCTGTTCACTGACGGCCTGCAGAACACGCCGCCCATGGTGAACCCCACCGATACTTCACCTACCGACATTTTTGTCGATGCCATCGGCTACGGCACGCCGGCGAGCCTCGACGGCACTATGCTGACCGCCCTGGCCTCGTTGCATCGCGGGCAGTATGTGCAGGCCGATACCAATCTCAAGCTGCAGAAGTTTTTCTCCCTGGCCTTCGGCAATATCTTTGAAGCCGGGCTATTGCTCGATCCGGAGTTTGTGCTTCTCCAGGGGCAGCAGGCCGCGGCGCCGCTGCCGTTCAACGTCTGCGAAGAGGAAACCATCACCGTGGTAGTGGGCTGGGACAACCGCGAAGCCCGGTTGGAGGTGGAACTGACGACCCCCCTGGGCGCCA
>MKVR01000052.1:0-42372 GCA_001899235.1 Nitrosospira sp. 56-18 | reverse complement strand
GTGCCGCTGCCGCAAAACGGCGAGCGCGACGGCACATGGCAGGCCCTGGTCTTCCGCCCCGGCGTTGTAGGCGTGGAATTTGCGGCGCTCGCGCCGGAAACCGCCTATTTCGTGAATGTGGTGGCCAGTGGTGGCGCCATCCTGCGCCGCATGCCGGATACCGCCAGATACTATACCGGCGACGTGATCAATCCGCTCGTCGGGCTTCAATACCTGCAGGGCGGACTTCCGCCCAATGCGCAGGTAAAGGTCGTTGTCTCGCGGCCGGATGCGAGCATCGGCAACCTGCTCTCGCAGGAAAAGCTCGGCGCACCGGTGGTGATCGATGCCGACACCGTCCCCGCGCGCCAGGCCACCCTGATGGCGATCGAGCAGCGCACCGGCCGGCCCGTCGTCGGCTACACGCAGCAGAGCTTCTCCCTGTTCGACGATTCCCAGCATACTGGCTCTCCCGAAGCTGCGGGCATCTTCGGCAATCCGCTCGCGGATCTGCTGACCGTGGAAGGGGACTATACGTTTCGCTTCCAGGCGGCTTACGGGGAGGGCTGCACCGCTACCCGCGAGCTGCTGTGGTCGGTGCATGTGGATACGGGCGTCGATCCCTCACGCACGGTGATTACGGTCAATGTCAGCGGGGGCACGGGAACCATCATAGTTATCCCGAAAGACAAGTATGGCAACAACCTGGGTCCGGGCCGCGGCGATGGATTCACGGTAACTGGCACGCCTGGCACAACGGTGACCGGGCCGGCCGTCGATAATGGCGACGGCTCCTACACCGTACCGGTCACCAGCGATCCATCGGCTGGCGGCAATCCGGGCGTGATCATCGGTCAGCCTGGTCGTCCGCCGGTCATCGTGCCTGGTCCCGCATCCGGCAAGGATCATTGCGGGCACTGGAAAAACCTGTTCTGGATCATGTTGCTGGTGGCGGCAGTCCTGCTGCTGTTCTGTATCCTGAAATAGCGGCTGCGGATGCCGCGCTGGCGTTCGCTGGCATTCGCTGGCATCAGCTTGAAGCACGCCGGTTTTTTGGGTAGCATAATGTAGCCGGCCATGCTCCTGCGTATCGCCCCATCGCCGTATCACGGTGCGGGTGCCGGATATTCACGCGACTTTGTACCCAATGCCGCCGGCCATGGGTCGTTGGCCATTGGCCGTTTGTAATGATTGGAAGGCTGCAGCAATTTTCCGTAATTCCATGAGAACGCTATTCCTCGCCGTATTTTCCGTATTGATTTCCTCGCAGGCGTTCGCGCAGAAGGAGCCGCAGGAATACCCCTGGGAGCGGGCTGCCAGGCGCATCGAAGCCGACCAGGCGAAAATGCCGCGTTCCGCGAAGAAGGAGGACAGGCGCGAAAACAGCACGCGCAAGCCGGAAACAAAAACCGGAAGCGACGACAAGAAAAGTAAATAAAAAGGCAAGCGCGGCCTTTTCCAGGAGGTGCCCCATTCCGGCCAGGGGGCCGGGCATCCGGGTGACGGCATGCCGCACCATCCAGTCAACAAAGGGATTTCCATGAAAAAATTGCTTATCCTGGCTGTCGCCCTGGCGGTCCAGGCTTTTGCCGTTTTTGCCGAGACCGGCATGCCGCTGGACGACGCGGAGATTGTGGGTATCGTCATGGCGGTGAACCGGGCTGAAATCGATGCCGGCAACCTGGCCTATTCGGTATCCACCAACAGGGACGTGAAGATGTTCGGGCGTGATCTGGCGGAGGAGCACCAGCGGTCCAGTTCGCGATTCGGCGACTGGGTGGCCTGGCGGGGAATCACGCCGAGATCCGGTCCGATAAGCGATGAGCTGAAGGCGGAAGAGGAAAAGTTTCTTGAGAATCTCGGGAAGCAGAGCGGCATACTGTTCGACCTGGATTATATCAATCACGAGGTCGAATCCCACCAGCATATGCTCGACCTCCTGGAAAACAAGCTGATTCCTGATGCCCGGAACGAGGGATTAAAGAAATTGCTGCGGGAAATGCGGCGGTCCCTCACCGATCATCATGAGCGAGCGCGGCTCATCAAGGTTTCGCTGGGAAGAAAGAAATAGCCTGAGCTTTCACCGTTATGCGGAGGATGTCGGATTACGCTGCGCTAATCCGACCTACAAATTCTGCAAATTCCGGGGAAAATGCAGCGATTTCTCATTTCCATCGTTATGCGGAGGCAGGGTTATATCCGATCGATTAGGGTCAGGACGTAGCGGAACCTGCAGGGGTGGGGCATGAATAGTCGGATGGATGAGGAATGGGAAGTCGTGTGAAGTCGGATTACGCTGCGCTAATCCGACCTACAAATGTTAATCTGGTTGTAAATGCTTATGACCGGGATAGCGTGCCGTTGCAGTTGGGTAGGTCGGATTAGCGCAGCGTAATCCGACAACGGACGAGAGGCCAATGCAATACCGGAGAGCGTGGATCGCGGGTGGTTCATTTTTTTTCACCGTGGTGACAGCCGAACGCCGCCCTGTCTTTGCTTCCAGAGCGGCCGTGGATTTACTGCGAATGGCATTTCGCGCGGTTCGCTCGCGCCATCCTTTCGAGGTGGATGCGGTGGTGATTCTTCCCGATCATTTGCATTGCATCTGGTCGCTTCCTGAAGGAGATGCCGATTTTGCGATGCGGTGGCGGTTGATCAAGACATGGTTCACCAAGCGATATGATTTGGTTTCGGGAAATGCAACAAATCGGCATGTATCGGAAAAATCGCAACAGAAACGGCTGCCGATATGGCAAAACCGTTATTGGGAACATGCGCTGCGAAATGAAGCCGACATGATGCAGCATGTCGATTACATTCATTTTAATCCGGTAAAGCACGGTTTGGCGGCGACAGTGCGGGAATGACCGTATTCGAGCTTCCACCGCTATGCGGAGGCAGGGTTATATCCGCCCGATTGGGGTCGGGGCGTAGCGGAACCCGCAGGGGTGGGGCATGAATAGCCGGATGGAGGAGGAATGGGAAGTGGGAAGTCGGATTACGCTGCGCTAATCCGATCTACAAATTCTCAAGAGTGAGAGCCCATTTCATTGACCTGTTTTCTTTCGGCGCAATGCGCTACGCTTATTGACGCCCTACATGCTGGGTAGTTGGGTAGGTCGGATTAGCGCAGCGTAATCCGACGGCATCGAATACCGGCAACATGGATCATCGTTATTCATTTGCTTCCTTCCATTTCGCTGCGGCGAGACAAACAGCTTCGCGCAGGGTGGCGCCGCTTGTCCGGATATCGTAGCAATACAGGGTAAATCCACCCCGGGATTCCGGCGAGGGACGGCGATATATTGCCTGGTCGCAGTATTCGCCAAGCCAGTCGAGGATCTGGGTGTCGGTGAGATTCAGGGGCGCGGGCCGATGCTCGGTCCAGGCTTCGGACCAGCCTGCCCGATTCATGCCGTACGCATCACCATTTTCCATGTTCTCGCGCCCCTGATTCCTGACGTTTCCCGCGGCGAGACAATGCGGTTTCCTGTTCTCGCCCTTTCAAATCGGGCGGAGTTCCGCGCCAGGCACGGCCTGGACATTTCTTCGCGCCTGTTCCTCGCGGACCGCTTGTCTTTCCATGCCACAGGGGACTTGCAGGATAGAGGCTATGCCAGCTTGGACTACGCATCTGTTTCGCGGGAAGCCGCAGCGCAGTATTCCCTACGGCATTCGGGAGACAGTTTACAAGTAATACTTGTAATTGTCAATGCACGGGAGTGAATCCCGCCTGGTGCGGGGTTTCAGCGGCTTTTACTTATTGTCTGAAAAAAGAGAGGATCTGCAATACGGACGGACTTTGCTGCTTTATTGCTATCGGACGGGAACCCGGATGAAAGGAGTAGGATCGGCATCACGACGATGTGTCCTGCCCGGGCCATATTCCACGACGTGATCGTCCTTCAGGATGACTGAATAATCCGTCAGGTCCTGTATGCCCCCTGAAAAATAGGACCAGGCGTTGGTGCGCCGCTCGATGTAGAGCAATACTTCGTACTCGCCGCTGCGCTGGTAGCCATCGGGCGGACCCACAGCACTGATGACCTGCGCCCTGGTCTGGCCCTCGCGCAAACCAGCCATCTTGCTGGCGCAGGAAGAGAGAACAAGGATGCTGAGCAGCGCGAAAAGGATGGTTTTCATGGTGACTCCCAAGATAAAGCAGAATTATATGTCTTTGGCGGCATCTTGCGGAGACTCTGTTCAGGTGTTCCCTAACTCTCCAGCTCCCTGATGAGCAGGCTGACTTCCGCCACTTCCACCAGCACTTCCTTGACCGCATGCTCCAGGGTATACCGGCGCCTTTCTTCTTCCCGAAGATCCGGAGGAAACCGCAGGATATGCTGTTCGCGCCTGGTTCGCGCTTTCTCCGAAATGTGAAAGGCGAATATCATCTCTAGGTTGTCGTAGGGTGTGCGATTTGCCATGGATATCTCCTCCTGCGGATGCCGCTCCTGATTTCCCTGGCGGCCAGACGGACGGGTGCCGGCGCCGGTGCCGCTCATGTCTTGTTATTGCCCAGGCTTTCGCAGGCTAGTCGCCGCGCCTTCTTCCCCGCCTCTCGAATTTCCGGCGGTTCGGCTGATGCCTGCTGTACGCTCTTCTATCGAACTGCCGTCTTTCCGCGCGCCTTTCCAGTTGTCCTGGGCACCCTGCGCGGAGGAAATGCCGAAGCCGGGTGCGGCGCCAGGTCCGGCACCGGCAATTTCTTCGCGCCGGTCGCTGCAGACTGCGGTTCTTCGCGCACCAGCGCCTTGCTGAGCGTCACCAGCAGGGCGGCATCTTCCTTGGACATTCGTTGCATTGCTTTTACTACTTCATTGATTAGCACATCGTTGGGGGAAACGGATTTTTCCACGATGGTTCGGGGAGGATCGCCTGGCGGCGGCTCCGGAGGCTTGGCGACGTCTTTTTTTCCCGGCACGTCCTCCAATATGCCGAAATGCATGAGAATGGATGGCAGTTTGAGTACTTCAGCTATCTTGTTCAGCCTTTTTCCGCGCGGCTGGGTGGCGCCGGATTCCCATTGCTGCACCGCCTGCGGCGTCACGCCAAGCAATTCAGCGAGTTCTGACTGATTCAGATTCAGTTTTTCGCGCCCTTCGCGGATTATTTTCGCGATATTCATGCATTCATAATACAAGCAACGCTTGCGCCACGCTTACAAGAATAGCTTGACATTAACAAGTTATACTTGTAATAATGGGGGTAATGCGGGTTGCGCAGAAGCCTCTGGAGTAAACCTGCAGGGATAGCCTATGAGACTCCATAGGATCTGAATGCCAGCGCGGGCAAAGGAGCATATCGATGAATTATTACGAACGATATTGTGGAGACTATCAGCGCGATACGGCGCACCTTTCGCTCGCCGAGCATGGCGCTTACACGATGCTGCTGGATACGTATTTCAGTGTCGAGAAACCGCTGCCGGAGGACCTTTCCAGTCTTTATAGAGTTTGCCGCGCCATGACGCGCCTGGAACAGCAGGCTGTCAAGTCGGTCGCGGAGCAATTCTTTCCGGTATCGGGCGGCGACGGACTGCGCCACAACCAGCGCGCGGATCGCGAGATCGCCAAGGCAAGGCCAAAAATCGAGGCGGCGCGCATCAATGGCAGAAAGGGCGGCAGGCCAGCCAAGGCGGCTAGCGCAAATACGGAAATCCGGCAGATGCAGCCCGGTGGTGCGGATATACCCGACGGGTTATCCATGGGTTTCGACCAGGAACCCTCCGGGAGCAGGTCCGCCCCGTACACCGAAACCCACGGCGAACCCAGCGGCGAAGCTTACCAGTCCCAACCCCATCACCAGCGCCAGCGCCAGCACGAACTGCATCGCCAGTCTCGCCCGTTCCGGGAAGAGGCAAGCGCGGATTTCAATTCCTGTGGGACGGGCGATCCGGAAAAAGACCAGCCGGAACCGGAAATGGCTGCCCGTCAACAGGGGCGGGAGCAGGAGCCGGCCCCGGACCATGGCAGCCTCCATTCCCGTCCCGGCAACCGTGGCGATAGCGGCGGGCGGACTGGCTTTCACGCAGGCACTGGCAGCCTGGGAGCTTCTGTTGCTCCGGGTACCGCCGGCGCGTGTTGCAAGGCGCTGATGGGCCAGGGGGTGACAGGCTGCAATCCCCATCATCCGACACTGCTGGCGCTGCTGCAGGCAGGCGCGACCGAAGAGGAGTTCCTGCAGGCGGCAGGAAATGCCGCGGCCCGGGGAAAAGCAAATTTTCCCTACGTGGTCGGAATGGTGAGGCGCCAGCGTGAAGAGGCTGCAAAACTGGTTCTGCACCAGGGGCGCATGCCCAGCGGCCAGGAACTGCTGCAAGCGGCCAGCCATACGGGGACCGCGGGATGGATGCCGCCGGAATTGCGGAATGCCCCGGCGGCAGAACCGGCAGAGCCAGGGGAGCCGGTGGAACCGCCAGTAGGGCAATCCGCCGCGGCGGATAGGAGGGTTTCGCCATGCGGGTAGACGACTTCCAGAAATTTCACGATGGCATCACCGGCGTAATGGGATTTTATGGCAAAAGCCTGTCCCGATTCGCGCTGGATGTCTGGTGGACGGCGCTTAGAAGCCATGAGCTGCCTGCAATCATCGATGCATTCAATCGTCATCTCGCGAATCCGGATTCTGGCCAGTTTGCTCCCAAACCCGCGGACATCATCCGCATGCTGCAGGGTTCCACACAGGATTCCGCATTGCGCGCCTGGGCAAAAGTCGACCGCGCGGTCCGCTCGGTGGGTACTTATTGCGATGTGGTGTTCGACGATGCGCTGATCCACCGCGTGATCCAGGACATGGGGGGGTGGATAGGGCTGGGAACGAAATCCGAGGCGGAGTGGCCATTCGTCGCGAAAGAATTCGAGAACCGCTATCGCGGCTTCCGCTCGCGCAACGAGCGCCCGCCTTATGCCCCTGTCCTGACCGGCATTGCCACCGCGCATAACGAGCTCAAGCGTTTCGAATCGGGAAAGCCGGTGCTGATCGGAAACAGGCAACTGGCGGAGCGGGTTCTGCGGGAAAGTGCCAGCCAGTCCATGCCCGGCTTCAGCAGCCTGAGGCATGTAGAGGAAAAAAGGGACCAGGGAGACGAAGGCGTGGGCGGCGCCCTGGATAGCGATGGCAAGTCCGGCAATGAGCAGGCCACATCATGATGTATCGACCTGGGCCGGCTATAGGAAGGACTATGGAGAGAGGAGGGGTGGCAAGCATGGCAAAGGTGACAAAGGTGACAACGGCGCCAGGGGGGATAAGAGCAATGGAGGCGAAATCCGATTATCCCTGCCTGGGCGGGTTCGGTTTTCCTTTCGCTTTCCCGCAACTCGAGCGCTGGGAATATGGTGATCCGCAGAAGGTATTGGAGCGCAGGCAGGCGAAGTCCTGCCACGGCTGCGTCCATGAGGCGGCGCTCTATTTTGCGGAAAACAATCTTTCCTGGGAAGTCGTGAAATATTGCGCGAAAGGGCGCCGCCACGGAAAGCAATGTGGTCTATATCAATCGAAAAGGAGCCGCAAATGAAGTTCAGCAGCCCGGAGCACGCCCTGAAATGGGCCTACGAAACCATCAGCAGGCCGATCGTGAAGATTTCTTCCGTCAACGACATGCGCGAAGCCAGCAGGGCAGGGGGGAGTAGCGGAAACGGGGAACTGACCGCGCACGACCGGCATGCGCAGGCGGCGCTGATACTCGCGCTGTGCGAGCGGGTTTTGCCGACGCTGCACATGGCCTACGTAAGAATCCAGTTCGGCAGGGAGGCGGCCGGTTCCGATATCCTTGCGCATCATCTCGCGGCGAATTTCGGCACGGGCGTGCACAGCCGCAGAAGCATCGACCAGATCATCCGCGCATATTGCGGCGAAAGGATAGGGCTGCGCGAGATCAGGGCATCCTTGCGCTGCGGCATGCTCAAGGCGGCATCCCTGCGCAACAGATCCTACGATGCGCTGGATGCGATACATGCCCAGGCGATGGACAGGCTGCGCATGGAAATGGAGGCGAGGGGGCTGCTGGGCACTGTTTCTGGCGCCCGGATGTGACGATCCTGAATCCGGGCAAGCAGCTTGGTTATGCGGTTCGATTATGCGGCCCGGTTAACCGCTTCGATCAAGCAGTTAGATTGCCAGCATGAAATCCCGCTCCTTCCCGCGGTGTTTCGCCCGGTTCATCATTCAGCGCCTCCTGGATCTGCTGGGCCTGCTCCAGGTGCAGCGACAACGGGGCAAACAGATTGTACAGCAGCGTTTTTAATTCTTCGCGGCGGGCATTGGGCATCAGGCGGTTGTCGATGGTATCGAGCACGTCCTGGTACAGCACGATCTCCTGCTTGACATAAGCCTCGTCGAATGCCTTGCCATGGAGCGAGCGCAGCCTTTCGAGATCTGCCTTCCCGTCGGCCTTCAAGGCGCTGCTGATGGGATTGTTTTCCCGGACGACATCGATTTTTTTCACGAGCCGCGACAGGGAATCATTGACGTGCCCATGCTCGGCAATTATTTTTCCAGCATACTGGCGCACTGCCGCGCTACGCGCCTTCAGCCTCGCGAGCTGCGCGGCTTCTATCGACAGGTTGCTCGCGGTAAGTATCACGTCAGCGATCTGGCCATCGTCGAGCTGCAGTTTATAAGAGTCATGCGTATCCGCAAAAGCGGAAACAGTCGCCGCCATGAGACCGGCGGCCAGGATAAGCAGATGCCTCACTTTCGTTCCTCCACGATTTGCATCGATAGTAAAAAGAGCCATTTTAAGGCAAATTACATATAAAAGTTCCATGAACTGCCAGGTTTGAACTGCCGGTCGCAGCTTGCGGGCCGCGGGATGCCGGGTGCCGCTGAATTGAATCTTTCGATGAAGAATGAAGGAAAACAGCCTGCGGGGGCGGCAGCTTTGCGCCAGCAGGCCAGGGCAGGGACGGGAAGCAGGCCGGACGCTCTTTCCGCCCCGCTACATGGTGCGGATCTCAGCCGGATAGCGCTTTTTGCAGTTGCTGTTCCTGTGCCGGAGAAAGCGACGTGCGCAGCACTTTGCCCTTGACGTCTGAAAGCTCAGCCAGAACCTTTTCGGGCTGTGCCTTGCGCACAAGTATGAACAGGGCCGATGAGTTGGCGGGAATGGTTTCTCCCAGCGACCGGATGAAATCATCGTTGATGCCATAGTCGGTCAACGAACCCGACAACGCGCCGCCCCCCGCCCCGAACACGCCTCCGATCAGAAAACCGGCCACGGGATTGAGAAACATCATGCCGACCAGCGCGCCAAGGAGGCTGCCAGACAGCAGTCCGGAGCTGGCGCCGAGTTGCGTGAGGTTGATACTCTGCTTGAGATGGACCTCGCCGGACGCGTCGCGCTCAACCACGACGGCGTCCTCGAGGTCGATGAGGTACTCCCTTTTCAATCTTTTGAGCCTTAGCAGGACCAGATCGGCTGTTTCAATTTTATCAAAACCCACCACCACTAAATCCGACATGTTTTCTCCTTATTTACCGTTGTTGTCTATTTTGGAGGAGCCTCCGCCGCGAATAGTTCCGTCTGAGCTGTCCATGGCCAGCGGGCAATCACGAAAATCAGAGGCGAAGCACTGGTTTCCAGGTGATTCGCCTCCGCCGCATTATTTGATCCCGCAAGCAAGCAATACGCCATACCGGCAGAAGCCGGTATCCAGTGGCGTACGAAGCAGCCTAGCCTATCTGCTGGCCGGGAACTGAATTCCGGGTCAAGCCCGGAATGGCGTATTCATGGTATTTTCCAGCCGAATCAATAGATAGACTGGCTGACGGCCTGCTTTGGACGGTCGAAGTCAGTGTTGAGCCACGGTGCCGCGCCAGGCTCCCGTTTCCTTTCCCTGCTCCTCGATAAACTTCTTGAAGCGTTTCAGGTCGCCACGAGTGCGTGCTCCGACCGCGCCCAGGGCGTTGCCGAACCCCTCCACGAAGCCTTTCGGGCTGTAATCCATCTGCAGCATGATGCGCGTCCTGGAATCGGCGATTTTATGAAAGGTCATCACCCCGGCATTTTCCGCTCCGCCTGTGCTGTGCCAGGCGATTCGCTGATCAGGCGTCTGCTCGGTGATTTCACAATCCCACTCTTCCTCCCTGCCTCCAATCCTGGCGCGCCAGTGCAGGTGTGTATCGTCGATCTGATGAACCTCGGTAACGCCTTTCATGAACTTCGGAAAATCCTCGAACTGGGTCCACTGGTTGTAGGCTGTGCTTACTGGAACATTGACTTCTATGGACTCTTCCACTGTGGATTTATCCGGGTCGTAAGATTTCCGAAAATGCTTCGACAGCATGATTCCGCCCGCAGCGGCTGCGGCTATGGTGACAATTTTTCCTAACATTTTCTTTTCCTCCTATCGGGAAGAGCCGTTTTACCGGTTGGGAAGTATCTGGTTCCCATCCGCCGCAGGTTGGGGTCTGCAGTAGAAACGGCCGAGGCTTATAAAAAATCCACGTTTTCTGCCTTGCAAAGGGGTAACCGGGATACAGCAGAAGTGAAATACGTGGACAGCGTGATGCAATGATGCCGCATGCAGCAGGATGGTTCTGTGCGGTGGAGAACGTAAACGCCGATTGCGGAGATCGCGGATATTACGCGGCTACGCCATGAACTGACTCCGGGAATAGATCGATGAGGCCGCACCAGTAATTCGGGAAGAGTGGGAAGCAGTTTCGGGTATGCCCGGGATTGCGGCGCAAATCAGTCGGAATGTCGGATTACGCTGCGCTAATCCGACCTACAGATTCTATGCGGAGGCAGGGCTATATCCACTCGATTGGGGTCGGGGCGTAGCGGAACCCGCAGCGTGGGGCATGAATAGCCGGATGGATGAGGAATGGGAAGTGGGAAGTCGGATTACACTGCGCTAATCCGACCTACAAAATCTGGGTATAAATAAGCGGATGGATTAGGGCGGAATTGTCGGATTAAGCTCGCGCTAACCCGGCCTGCAAAATCCATTCGAGGGGGATCAGGATCCGATCCTTTTTTTCAGATTTCGATGATGCCTTTCAGGGGAAGATGGTCGGAGGCGATGCGGGCAAGCTTGCTGACATGCGCTTCCACTGCGGTGAGCTTGCGGCGCGGGTGCACCCAGACGCGATCGAGCGCCATGAACGGCCGGCGGGAAGGGAAGGTCGCCCGGTGCGGGGTTTGCTTGAAGTGCGCCTGCAGCCAGCGCAGGGGCCTTCCCCACAGGAACCACTCATTGAGGTCTCCCAGCAGCACGTAGACGTCCTTGGAGCCGATATCGAACAGGCTCAGCAACTGGCGCACCTGCTGGCGCCGCTCCCAGGGCTTCAGCCCAAGATGTGTCGCCACGACCTGCAAGCGGCGCCCGTTCGAACCAAGAGTCACGTCGAGCGCACCGCGCGCCTCGTGGCCGGGCAGGGTAAGGTCCACCCGGTTTACCGCCAGGATGGGCAGCCGCGTCAATAGCGCATTCCCGTAATGCCGCGTATCGCGCAGGAGGGTAGGGCCGGCAATAGGGGTCAAGCCTGTTTTTTCGGCGAGGTAGTCCAGCAGGTCGGAGCCGTTGACTTCGTGATGATCGACTTCCTGCAGCGCCACGACATCGGCATCGAGTTCGCGCAGCACGTCCACGGTGCGGTCCGGCTCGAAGCGGCCGTCCGCGCCGATGCAGGCATGGATATTGTAGGTGGCGAGCGTCAGGTTCATATGCCTTCTCCTCTACGCTTCTTATATGATACCCGTGAATTCCCATGGTTCACGGTTTTTATGCCGGTGTGCCGCAAGGCTGTGCCCAGCGGGTTTTTACCGGATTTGCCAGAGCTGATGGATTTGCCGCCTGGGGATTCATGGCGTCCCGCGCTCAGATTTCCACAGGCTGTATGGATGGCGCACCAGGCTGGCGTTGTAATAGCGGGGGTCGTGCGTCACCTCCACGTCAACCCACGGCGGCCTGGGGAAAGCCTGGTTCGCGCTTTCCAGCTCGATCTCCGCTATGATCAGCCCGGCGTTGTCTCCGTAAAATTCGTCAACCTCCCACAGAAACCCCTGGTGCTCGACACGATGCCTGCGTTTCTCGATTAAAGGGTGCAGACACAGAAAATCCAGCATTTCCCCCGCATCGGCAATGGGAACGGGATATTCGTATTCGGATCGGGAAGCTTCCCGGGTAATGCCCTTGACGGCGAGCCAGGCGTCGCCGCCGGCGATCCGCACGCGGACGGTACGCTCCTTATCGAGCGAGAGATAGCCCTGCCGTATCTCCAGACAGGGGGCTTTTCGCCAGGCTGCGGCTCTTTCTTTGTTCACCCTGAATTTCCGCTCGATTTCCTTGCCCATGATGTCCGTTTTCAGCTCGTTGCCGTTTGGGTTTGGGTACGGGAGGCATCAAGCCTGGTCATCGCTGATTGGGCTTGGGCGGAGGTTCGGCAGTTCCGCTGAAAGAGGTTCGAGCGTCATTATGATTGCTGGCGGGCTGACGACCTGGACCATTACCCCTTCCGCCGGCAAGCCGTCGGCAAGCCGGGCGATCCCCTCCAATCCCTTGATCGATGCAACCGTGACGAGCAGTTCCCGCCCTCCGGAAACATCCACCGCCTCGGGGTGGCCGGGCGGCGCGCCGGGATGAAATACGCTGAACAGCGAGTGGTTATAGTTGGCCGGCAGCGTGATCTTCACCTGCCTGGCCTGATCCAGCAGCTTTGGCGCATTGGCGATGGTTTCCTGTCCATGCCAGGGCAGCTCGATCAGCGGTTCCTTGTCCATTTTCGACTCCCTATCCTGTTCGGGTTTCATCGCTTCCGCAGTGCTCCGTCCTGCCCAGTCAGCCGGCACCCGGATCATCCCGGCGAAAACTCTTCAATAATATGAAGCTTCCGCTGGCCATTTCCGTTCGCTGCCGTACACAGGGTATATAGGGTACACGGGGCATGGATACGGCTTTATGGAATAGGGGGAGATATGGGGGATATAGCAGCAAGGCAACGTTTGCCGGCGTATCGGAACGGACGGGTGCTGGCGATTTTGGCGCCAGTGCTGCCTTCCTGCGCCTGGCAGGTTCCGAGGCGGCTTGAGATGACCTGGGGCAGCCTGGGGCAGCCTGGGGTGGCTTGACGTGAAGACGGCAAGGCGTAAACTACTCCGTGGCAGTAATGGATTGCCTCACTTCCCCGCACCTTTCGTGCGCATTTTGCGCATCTTCCGTGACAGGAGGCCGCATGACCGACCAGACCAAGGGCAAGCAGCTGCATAGTCTTCATCCTGTGCCCGATCTTGAAGGTTACGATTCTCTTGCGGAATTGGCGCTCGACATGCGCACTTCATGGAACCACAGCGCCGACCACATATGGGAGCAACTGGAACCCGCACTGTGGAAGCTCACACACAATCCCTGGGTGGTGTTGCAGACCGTCTCCCAGGAAAAACTCGAGCAGTGCCTTGCCGATCCGGCTTTCTCCGCCAATCTGGCCGACCTGGTGCAGGACCGGCGCGGCACGCTGGCTGCGCCAACCTGGTTCGAGCAAAATCATCCGCAAGCGCCACTGAAATGCGTCGCCTATTTCTGCATGGAATTCATGCTGAGCGAAGCGTTGCCCATCTACTCGGGGGGGCTGGGCAATGTGGCGGGCGACCAGCTCAAGACTGCCAGTGAACTGGGCGTTCCGGTAATAGGCATCGGCTTGCTATACCAGCAAGGGTATTTCCGGCAGGTGATCGGCAAGGATGGCGAACAGCAGGCGCTTTTTCCATACAATGATCCGGGCCAACTGCCGATCACGCCACTGCGCCGCGCCAATGGGGAATGGCTGCGGCTGGAATTCCGGCTGCCGGGATATTCGCTCTGGCTGCGCACCTGGCAGGTCCAGGTAGGGAAAACCGTGCTTTATCTGCTGGACAGCAACGACGCGGCGAATTATCCCGCGCATCGCGGCATTACCAGCGAATTGTACGGCGGTGGTCCGGAATTGCGCCTTCAGCAGGAAATAGTGCTGGGAATCGGCGGCTGGCAACTGCTTGCCGAATTGGGCATCAAGCCGGAGGTTTGCCATTTGAACGAGGGCCACGCGGCTTTTGCCGTTCTGGAGCGCGCCTGGTCGTGCATGCGGGAGACCGGGCATGATTTCAGGACTGCCCTGGCCATTACGCGGGCGGGCAACCTGTTCACTACCCACACGGCGGTTGCCGCCGGCTTCGACCGCTTCGCTCCGGACTTGATCACGCGTATTCTCGGAGATTACGCGACGCATAAGCTTGGCATCGGCTGCCACGAGTTGCTGGCGCTGGGGCGCAGGAATGCCGATGATGCATGCGAGCCTTTCAACATGGCCTATCTCGCCATGAACGGCAGCGCGGCGGTGAACGCAGTCAGCTGCCTGCACGGCAGGGTGAGCCGGCACCTCTTCGGATCCTTTTTCCCGAACTGGCCGATCAACGAGGTGCCTGTCGGCCATGTGACCAATGGCGTGCACGTGCCAACCTGGGACTCGGCGGCGGCGGATCGGCTCTGGACCGAGGTTTGCGGCAAAGACCGCTGGATCGACACGATGGAACCGCTGGAACCGAAGATCCTGAACATGGCCGATGCCGATCTTTGGCAATTCCGCTGCGATTCCAGCAAGAAACTGATCGAGTTCGTCCGGCGGGAGCTGTCGCTGCAGCTGGCGGTCGGCGGTGCGCCACCTGAAGCGGTCGAGGGGGCGAAGGGACTGCTCGATCCGGATGCCCTGACTCTCGGATTCGCCCGCCGCTTTGCCACCTACAAAAGGCCCGATCTGCTGCTGCACGACCGCGAGCGCCTGCTGGGACTGCTATCCAATCCCCGGCGCCGGGTGCAGCTCATCATGGCTGGCAAGGCGCACCCCGCCGATGAGGCGGGCAAGGCTCTTATCCAGGAATGGGGAAACTTCATCCGCCATACCGGAGCGCGGGCTTCCATCATCTTCCTCAGCGATTATGACATGCACTTGACGGAGCAACTGGTGCAAGGGGTGGACGTATGGCTGAACACGCCGCGCCGCCCATGGGAAGCATGCGGAACCAGCGGGATGAAGGTGCTGGTCAACGGCGGCATCAATCTCTCGGTGCTGGACGGATGGTGGGCGGAGGCCTACACGCCGGAGGTGGGCTGGGCGTTGGGGGACGGCAAGGAGCACGGCGACGATCCCGCCTGGGATGCATTCGAAGCCAACCAGCTCTACGACCTGCTGGAGCAGCAGGTGATACCCGAATTTTATGCGCGCGACCAACAGGGAATTCCCACCGCCTGGGTCACGCGCATGCGTAAAAGCATGGCGCAACTGACACCCCGTTTCGCGACCAGCCGCGTGGTGCGGGAGTACACGGAGCGCCACTACCTGCCATCCGCCTCAGCCTACTTGAAGCGCAGCGCCGACAATGGTGCGCTTGGCGCGCGGATAGCCGGCTGGCAGTCGGAGCTCAGGCAGAAATGGGGGGGTCTGCATTTCGGCGATGCGACCGTGGAAACCGAGGGCGGACAGCACGTATTCGTGGTGCATGCCTATCTCAACGGCCTGGACCCTGAAGCGGTCCGGGTCGAGCTCTATGCAGAGGGCGTTCCAGAAGGCGCCCCCGTGCGCCAGGAGATGCAGCGCATGCATCGGCTGGTGGCCGCGGCCACGGGCTATGCCTATGTCGCACACGTACCGGCTGAGCGGCCGGCAACGGATTACACTGCCCGGCTCGTTCCGCGCCATGACGATATCTGCATCCCGCTGGAAGCCTCCCAGATCCTGTGGCAGCGCTGATCGCGGACACGCATGAATTGTTCAGAAGTTCCCTGGCATCGGTAATCGTGCCCTGCCGCACAGAGCCCGGGAGTTTATCGTGAGAGTCTGGATGCAACTCTAGACGCAACCAACGGGGGAACAATATGGCGATTCAATCGAGCGCGGACCAGGCGGGAGACCAGGCGTCAGCAGAGCAGAAATCCGTTCAAGCCGGCAAGGCGCTGGATGAGCTGTGCATCAATACCATTCGCTTCCTTTCCGTCGATGCGGTGCAGAAGGCGAATTCCGGCCATCCGGGTTTGCCCATGGGAGCGGCCGCCATGGCCTATGTGCTATGGACGCGCTACCTGAAGTACAACCCGCGCGATCCACAGTGGCCGGACCGGGACCGTTTCGTGCTGTCGGCCGGGCATGGTTCGATGCTTCTCTACAGCCTGCTGCATCTCACCGGCTATGATTTGCCGCTGGACGAAATCAAGCGCTTCCGCCAGTGGGGCAGCCACACGCCGGGGCATCCCGAGCGCAGCTACCACACTCCCGGCGTGGAGGTTTCCACCGGCCCGCTCGGGCAGGGTTTCGGCAATGGCGTGGGCATGGCCATTGCCGAAGCCTGGCTCGCAGCCCGCTACAATCGCCCGGATCACGCCATCGTGGATCATTACACTTATGTGCTCGTCTCGGATGGCGATCTGATGGAAGGCGTGGCTTCCGAGGCTGCCTCGCTCGCGGGGCATCTGCGCCTGGGCAAACTCATCTATCTCTACGACCAGAACCACGTGACGCTGGCGGGAGGGACCGGCCTCACGTTTACCGAAGATGTCGCTCGGCGGTTCGAAGCCTATGGGTGGCATACCCGCACCGTGCCGGACGGCAACGATACCGATGACGTGGCCGCCGCGCTGGCCGAGGCGCGCGCGGAAAAGGACCGGCCCTCGCTGTTGCTGATGCATACCCATATTGGCTATGGCAGCCCGGATAAACAGGATAGTTTTCATGCGCATGGCTCTCCGCTGGGTGAGGAGGAGGTGGCGAAGACAAAGAAGGCGCTGGGCTGGCCGGAAAGCCCCGATTTTTACCTGCCGCCCGAGGCGATATCGCACTTCCGGGAGGCCATCGGCCGCGGGGCGCAAGCGCAGCAGGCGTGGCAGCGGCGTCTGGATGCCTACCGCAAGGCTTTTCCGGCGGAAGCAGAGGAATGGGATGCCGTCATGGAAGGACGGCTGCCTGCGGACCTCGAATCCGGAATGCCCCAATGGAAGCCGGGGGACAAGCCGGTTTCGACGCGCGTGGCCGCCGGGCAGGCGCTGAACGCATTGGCCGCGCTCATTCCGAACATCGTCGGCGGCTCAGCCGATTTGAACCCCTCGACCAATACGGCGCTGAAAGGGCAGGGCGATTTCCAGCCTCCCGAGGACCCGGCTGATTCCGCTGCTGCTGGCAAGGTGGAAGTCGAGGGGGCGGTCGGGGGGACATGGGGCTATGGGGGCCGCAACATCGCGTTTGGCGTGCGCGAGCATGCCATGGGTGCGGCCGTGAACGGCATGGCGGCCCATGGAGGCGTGCTGCCGTTCAGCGCGACGTTCCTGGTTTTTTCGGATTACATGAAGCCATCCATACGGCTGGGCGCGCTCATGGGTTTGCGGGTGGTCTACGTCTTTACCCACGACAGCATCGCAGTGGGAGAGGATGGCCCGACGCACGAGCCCATCGAGCATCTTGCGGGCCTGCGGGCGATTCCCGGCCTGACGGTCATCCGTCCGGCGGATGCGACCGAGGCCGCGGAAGCGTGGGTACTGGCGGTGCAGCGCGCGACGCCGACATTGCTGGTGCTGTCGCGCCAGAATCTTGCCATCCTCGACCGTTCGCATTCACGGGACGCGGGAGCAGCGCGAGGCGGCTACATTCTTGCCGATGCCGGAGACGGCGCGCCGCAGGTGCTGCTGATCGGGACGGGTTCCGAGGTCGGTCTTTGCGTCAAGGCGCAGGCGCGGTTGAAAGAGCTGGGCGTGGGGGCGCGGGTGGTGAGCCTGCCGAGCTGGGAAATTTTCGCCGAGCAGGATGAGGCTTACCGCGAACAAGTGCTGCCAGGGGCAGTACGGAAACGCGTGACCGTTGAAGCGGGCGCAACCCTGGGATGGGAGCGGTTCGCCGGGGCGGAAGGGACCATGATTGGCATCGACCATTTTGGCGCTTCGGCTCCCGGCGAGGAGAATATGAAGCACTTCGGTTTCACGGCAGAGCATGTCACTGCCGCGGCATTGCGGCTTCTGGGTCGCGAGAACGATGCGGCGCGGGAAGGTGGCCAGACTCAACAACCACCGGCTAAAGCTGGTGATTAGGGTTGCGGACTGGAAGTCCGGATACGCATCGCCTGAACGACGCGTCCTGACCGGGTTTCATTTTAAGATCGTCCGTTGCGGCAGTGGACTGTAGGATGGTTGAGCAAAGTGTAACCCATTATTTTCCTGGTGCTGGGTAGCTGCTTTTTGATGGGTTGCGTTTCACTCCACCCATCCTACGTAAACTGGGTCGAAAGAACGACGCGGCCAGATAAGGGGAGCGGATAAAACCTGACGGGATCTCATCATGAAAACGAAGTTGGAAATCATTTTCGTTGCGGTGGGCGTATGCGCCGCTTTAGTGGCGGGGTGCGGCACCCGCAGTGGAGAAGGAACAGTGCGCGCGGTCGACTGGTACGAAAAAAATGCCGCTGAGCGCGAGGCCAAGCTGGCCGAATGCAGGGCCAATCCCGGTTTGCTCGACGGAACCCCCGATTGCATCAATGCCAGCCGCGCGGCCAACAACGCAAACGCCGAGGCTAAATGGGCGACCGAAAAGGAAGGTGTAAGAACGGAGCCGTCAATTCCGCCGCCATAGCCGGAGGGTACGGCCTCGCTCAGAAGTGCAAGACGGGTGAAGCAAAGCGCAATCCACCCAGAATATTTATCCGGTACCAGGATGGTAGCGCTTTGCTCCACCCATCCATGCAAGCTTATGCAAGCTGGAATCGCCACGGTCCGCGGGAGCGCAAGGTTCGAGCCCTAGCCGGGGAGCCAATGAATCAAATGGCTTGCCTGTTCATTCCTTCCCATCGATCGCGTCTTTTTTCTCCCTTTGCTGACATATTCCCGATCTTGAACTATCCTGACGGCATGGTGACAAAGTTTCACACGCCTGTCATCTCTTGATGGGGTTTATCCGTTTATGAATACTGAAAGCTCAGGTGGTTTCTGAACAAGTCCGTGGGAACCTGCATGGAGTTGCTTGAATCTCCTGAATCTCCGATGCTTCAGTACCGGCGCCTCAAGTGCCCGAGCGCTCCAGAGCTTCGGTACCCTGAGCGATCCGGCTATCTCCTGTGTCCTGTGTTACCGTGCCCGAAGTATCCTATGTATCTGATGACCTGACGATATGGCAAGAACCCATCGCTTTCCGCTCCGCCCGCCGGCAGACGATCCGGGGAGGAGTTCCATGAGCGTGCAGCCGGACAACGAGGCGCGGTTTTGCGCGCTGGTCGAGGCTTCTGCCCAGATCGTATGGGCAACGGATGCCAACGGGCTCATTGTCGAGGATTCTCCCTCCTGGCGGACTTACACGGGGCAAACCTTCGAGGAATGGAGAACATCCGGCTGGCTGGATTGCGTTCATCCGGACGATAGGGAAAGCGCGGAGGGAAGCTGGCAGGAAGCGGTGAGAAACCAGCGGCCATTTTACCACGAGTACCGCATCCGCCATATGAGCGGCGAGTGGCGCTGGACCGCGGGAGGCGCTGTGCCGCTGGCGGCGCCGGACGGAAAAACGTCGGGCTGGGTTGGAATGAACACCGATATCACCGAGCGGAAGAATGTCGAGATGGAGCGCGACCGGGCCAATGCCCTGCTTACCACCATACTCGACAGCAGCCCGGATGTAATTCTTGCCAAGGATCGCGAAGGGCGCTACCTTGCGCTGAACGAGGCGACGGCACGGATCCTCGGGCTTCCCATGGCCGAGGTGATAGGCCGAACCGATGGGGAAATCTCGAAGCCGGAATTGGCTGAACCGATCATGGAAGTGGACCGCGGGGTGATGCAGTCGGGGAAGACCATATCGATCGACGAGCAGTATCCCGATCCGGGCGGCAAGGTCCATTTCTTTCAATCCATCAAGGCCCCGCTTCGCGACGAGGCCGGTACGCCGATGGGCATCGTCGTGGTTTCGCGTGACGTGACCAAGCAAAAGCAGGCGGAAGAAGCCCTGTGCAAGAGCGAAGAAGAATTTCGCACGCTCGCCGACAACATTTCGCAGCTCGCCTGGATGACGGATGAATCAGGCTCGGTATTCTGGTACAACCAACGATGGTATGACTATACCGGCACCACATTCGAGACCATGCGGGGGTGGGGCTGGCGGGCTGTTCATCATCCCGGGCACGTGGAACGGGTCGTCGCGCATATCAGGCACTGCTTCGAAACCGGCAAGACCTGGGAGGATACGTTTCCGTTGCGCGGCAAGGACGGAACCTACCGGTGGTTTCTCTCCCATGCGCTGCCCATCCGCGAAGGGGACCGGATCATCCGCTGGTTCGGAACCAATACCGATATCACCGAGCGCCTGAAAACCGAGCAGGAACTGCGGCGCGCCAATGATGACCTGGAGCAGTTCGCCTATTCCGTGAGCCACGATCTGCAGGAGCCCTTGAGGAGCGTCAGCATCTACAGCGAGCTTCTCATCAGGCGATGCGCGGACCGGCTGGATGGCGAAGCGCAGGAGCTTCTCAGGTACCTGGCCGAAGGGGCGGCGCGCATGGAGGCGCTCGTGGGTGACCTGCTCGAGTATACCCGCGTCGTCAAGCTCGATGTCTCCACCGATAAAACGGACGCCAACTCCGTGCTGGCGATCGTGCTCTCCAATCTCGCCGAGACCATGGCCGGCCTCGATGCAAAAGTAATATCCCGTGAGCTGCCCGAGGTGCGGGCATCTCCCGTCCACCTGCAGCAGATTCTCCAGAACCTTATCTCAAATGCGCTAAGATATCGCGGCAGGGAATCTCCTGTCGTGCATGTGGATGCCACGCAGCATGATGGCGGGTACGCGCTATTCTCCGTTAAGGACAATGGCATCGGTTTCGAACCTCAATTCAAGGAGCAGATCTTTGGACTCTTCAAACGACTTCACACCAGCACGGAATATCCGGGAACCGGCCTCGGCCTCGCGATCTGCCGGCGAATCGTGGAACGGTACCGCGGCCGCATCTGGGCCGAATCCACGCCAGGGGAGGGATCGACTTTTTACTTCACGCTGCCGCGACGGCTCCCAAGAATGCTTTCCCATCATGCTCGTCGAGGACAACCAGGCGGACGTGTTTCTCATGCGGGAGGCGCTGGAAGCGGCTGAAATCGCCGCCAGCCTTCATGTGGTGAGCGACGGCGAAATGGCAATGCGGTATATCGACGAGCTGAACGCAGACGGCTCGGGCAACTGCCCGGCCCTCGTGCTACTCGACCTGAATCTTCCCAAGGTTTCAGGAATAGAGGTGCTGGAATACCTGCGGCGCAGCAGCAAATGCAGGCAATCCCTGGTGGTGGTGGTTTCTTCATCGGACTCGGTGATAGATCGCGCCGAGGCTGCCAGCATGGGCGCCGACGCCTATTTTCGCAAGCCCTCGGGCTACGAGGCCTATCTCAAGATAGGCGAGATCGCCAAGGATCTGCTGCTGATGGATCCGCCGGCGGAATCGCCGGAAATGTCCTATTGAAACATGTTTACCGCGCCTTACTACCATATCGGCATGGTCGTCCACGATCTCCAGGAGGCCGCCGCGTATTATTCGAAGCTGCTCGATATCACATTCACCGAACCGACCGACAGCGTGCTCTGTATCGAAAATCCGCAGCAGGGGCAATCCGAGAGCATAAAGGTGGTGGCGGCCTACTCCCGCACTCGCGCACCCTACCTGGAACTGATACAGGCCAACGGAGATGGTATATTTTCTGCCAGGAACGCGGGCGGGATTCTCTATTTCGGCGTATGGGAATCCGACATGGAAGGCCGGATGCAAAAGCTGAAAGAGCAGGGAATAGGCATCGAAGCGCTCATCAGTTCCGAATGCGGCAAGCCTGCGAATGCGATCATTACCGCTCCCGATGCCATGGGCGTGCGCATGGAATTCTTGAGCACGATATTGCGGATTCCCACCGAAGTGTGGGTGCTGACCGGGAAATATCCGCTGGCCGAGCGGATGTAGGATTGATATTACCCCGGCCTTCCACCGGGGCTTCTACACCACCTCTGATTGCCTATTCACGCACTTCCATTATCGTTTTGAGCCTCTTCAGGTATTCCCGGTATCTCCTGTATTTGCTGATCCCCGGGCGCGTCCGGTATTTCCGCTCTCGATGACCTGCGCCTGCGCGGGGCGGGTTTGCGGCCTTTGCCGGTCGTTTTGTCCACCGCTTTCCCCGCCGTATCCTCGGGTAGCATGCCTGGCTCATGCGAAGGGATGACAGATTCCACTTCCCGTCGCGCTGCCATACCGGTTTCGGCGGGGGCGGGCGGCGGCAGAAGCTCTGCAGCCTTTTTTCCGCGCCGATGGTCAGTATGCCTACGGGGTAGCGGTTCATGCCCATTCGCCGGTTCGGGGTCGGGCGCCGGCTGGACCGGGAGCTGGATCGAGGATTGCATTGTATGCCCGGTCACGCTGGTTTCCGGGTGCGCCGAGGGTTTGCCGGCGCTCCCGCTATCGCTGCGGTAGACATAGGTGCCTGACTTCTCGTCGCGGCCCAGTTCGAGTAGGCCTCGTTCCTGCGCCTCTTCCAGCAGGTTGCCGAATGCGCGGAAGCCGTAATAGGACTCATTGAAGCCGGGGCGGCGGCGCTTGATGGCCTGCTTGAGCGTGGAAGCCCAGATTTTCCCGCTGTCGCCTCTCTCGGATACCAGCGCATCAAACGTTTCCACCGCGATTTCTATGGCTTTGCGCTTGCGCGACTCCCATTCTTCCCTGCCGCCTTTTTCAACCTGGGATGGCGCCTTGGCGGCAGGCTGCATGGGCTTCGAATCGTGCTGTTCTGCCTTGCTCCGCTGGCTTTCGCGCACCAGGTCATCGTAGAAGATGAATTCGTCGCAATTGCCGATCAGCAAATCGGAAGTGGATTGCTTGACGCCAACCCCGATCACCTGCTTGGCATTTTCGCGCAGCTTGGAAACCAGCGGCGAAAAATCGGAATCGCCGCTGATGATGACAAAAGTATTGACATGGGACTTGGTGTAGCAAAGATCGAGCGCGTCCACCACCAGGCGGATATCCGCCGAGTTTTTTCCCGACTGGCGAACATGGGGGATTTCGATCAATTCGAAACTGGCCTCGTGCATGGCAGCCTTGAAGGTCTTGTACCGGTCCCAGTCGCAATAGGCCTTTTTGACCACGATGCTGCCCTTGAGCAGCAGCCGTTCGAGCACTGGCTCGATATCGAATTTTTCGTATTTTGCATCGCGTACGCCGAGCGCCACATTCTCGAAATCGCAGAATACGGCCATGCTGATGTTTTCGTAAGTCGAAGCCATGTTGCTTGTTTTCTCCAGTAACGGATTGGGCGGGAAGCGGAAAGCTAGCGGCCGGCGGGAGAGATCGGCCAGTGATTTTTATCATGGTACAGGATCATGCAGCCGAAGCCACTTGAAATATGACAGGCTGGATTTAATCCAGCTTATTTCACAGGGAATACCATGCGCGCAATCGGCGCCTTCGAGGCCAGGAATAAACTGGGGACGTTGCTCGACTGGGTGGCGGCAGGCGAGGAATTTTCTTATCACTGTGGCACGGCTGGTTTCCGACGAACCCGGCTTCAATCGCGCGCGAGCCCGGCAAGTAGCGCGCGATCTGCTCGAAGTCAATCAGAGAGTGACCTTGAGTGGATTAAGCATCAAGGATCTCATTAATGAAGATCGCCCGTGAGTTGAGTAAAAGATAACGTGAAATATGCGGCTAATCTGTTCGTTACCACACCGCTTAGCTGATGGCGTCCCCGGTCATGCTTGTACTTTAGGTTATCAAGAATGTTTCCCCTGCGCCCGCGGGAATTGCCATGTCGGGCATGGGGATGGGATAGGGTCTGCACATGTCGGATTACGTTTCACTAATCCGACCTACAACTTCATACGAGAGCGTGGGCTATCTTATGCTTCGCTGCAGGCGATGTTATGGATCCGTCCTGGTTGATTATTACTGGCGAAAGGGGAATGAAGCGTGGCGATGCGGAATCTCCGCATAGGTAGCCAGCTTCAGCATCATGCCGGATTACGTTCCACTAATCCGGCTACAAACTTGCTCGCCGGCGGCACAGCCAGAAAGTGCGAAGTGCGGGGATGAAATGGGATGATGAGCGCTTCCCCGGTCCGGGGACGGCGCTCGCCTATCCGTTTAGCCGTTAACCGTTAGCCGCGATAGCGGGTCAAAACATCGACTTCGCCTGGTCGAGTATTTTTCCGCACAATTGTTTCGCTGCCGCGGCTTTCAGGCCGGCTGTGCTGAGATCCAGAGTCTGGCCATTGCTGCCGCTCAGGATCCCGTTCGTGCCGCTGACATAATCCGGATTGCTTTCCGCGGGCTGGCCGCTGCTGGCGGTGAGTTTGCTCATCAACTGATCCTTGACAGAGGCTGCATTTCCACCGCCGAGGTAATTGTTCTGGACGCAATACTGGAGAATGCCAGCGGCATTGCCCATGCTGCCGGGCTGTATCGATCCCAGCGAACCGAGTGCTCCCAGCGACCCCGCTGCTCCCCCCAGCGCCCCCTGGCCTGGCACAGAGGGCATGCCGCCCGCGGCGCCACCCAGCGTATTGGTAATCTGCCCGAGATCCTGCGCCGCGACGGAACCGGAAAAGGCTGCCATGGCAAGGCTCAACAGGATATGACGTTTAACGACGTTCATTCGATTCCTCCGGATTGTAAGTAATAGACGATTCCCGGCATCTCCCCTGTGATCTGCCCCGATTGCCGGGTCCCCTGTAAAAATGGACATGCACGCATGACTATGCGGGTGGCGATGCGCCGAGGTGCCGCCATTCGACGATACGCTTACTTCGCATCATAATCCAGCGCTTCCTCGCGGTTTGGCAGTTGAATGATTCCAAATCCGGGCGGTTGGACGGGGTGGAATATGCGGTTTTTGGGGTGCAGGGCAAGGTGCTGCGACGCGCAGTGGCTATTCCATTCCAAGGAGTTGCAACGCAGCCATGAGGCGCAAAAATCGCGTAATCCGCCTTGTAGCGAACTCACCCTATAGGTGAACGTCAAATACTGCGAAAAGTTTTTGTGGATCATGGCTCCAAACTGGAAATGTGCGATCAACTGCCGGTTTTGGGATCATGGTTCCAAACTGAAAAAGAGCGGCCAGCTACCGGATTCAGGATGTTACATCGGAGCCTGCCCGCCGGGCGCCCGGCCTGCTTATGCGCACGATCCCCTTTTTCAACTCGCTCAGCCACAGCACCGAACTGCCCGCCAGCGTGCACAGCAGCCAGTCCTCCAGGCTCAGGCTGACGGTCGAAAAGGCATGCTGGAGAAAGGGGGCATAGATCACCGCCAGTTGCAGCAGCAGGGACAGCCCTACCGCCTCCCAAAGCCACTTGTTGGAAAATAATCCGGCGAATGCGCTCTGCTCCTCGGAACGCGCATTGAAAAGATTGAACAATGAGAGCAGCACCAGGGTATTGAACGTCATCGTCTGGGCATAGCGCATGTTTCCCGAGCCTTTGATAAAACCGCCTGGCAGGCTGGCGTCCAGTACCATCAGCGCACTTACCCCCATGGCCACGCCAATATAGGCGATGCTGAGCCACATCCGTGGCGTGATGACACCCTCGCCGGCGGGGCGAGGCGGCTTGCGCATCGCATCTGCGTCCGGCGGGTCCATGCCGAGCGCAAGCGCGGGAGCGCCATCGGTCACCAGGTTGATCCACAGGAGTTGCGTTGCCAGCAGCGGCAGCACAACCATTTCTTCCCCGGAATTTCCTTCTGCCGCCAGTCCGATGAGATCCGCCAGCAGAACGCCAAAGAACATGGTAATCACTTCGCCTATGTTGGAAGAAAGCAGGTAGCGCAGGAATTTGCGGATGTTGGAGAAAATGGTGCGTCCTTCCTCGACCGCGGCCACGATGGTGGCGAAATTATCGTCCCCGAGTATCATGTCCGCCGCCTGGCGGGAAACATCGGTTCCCGTCAAACCCATGGCGATGCCGATATCCGCTGTTTTCAGGGCGGGTGCATCGTTCACGCCATCGCCGGTCATTGCCACCACCGCCCCTTGCCGTTGCAATGCTTTGACGATGCGCAGCTTGTGCTCGGGGTTGACCCGCGCGTAAACCGATACCTCATGGACGGCCTGGGCGAGCGCTTCATCCGGAAGTTTCTCGAGATCGCTGCCGCTGAGCGTTCGTCCGTTTCCGGCTATTCCCAGCATCCGGGCGATCATTCCCGCGGTTGCCGGGTGATCGCCCGTGATCATGATAGGCCGCATCCCTGCATCTTTTGCGCGCGCCACCGCTTCCTTCGCTTCCGCACGCGGCGGATCCATCATGCCGATCAATCCCGCGAAGACGAGATCGCGCTCGATGCGCGCACCGGCTTCAATCCGCGATGCGGTTCCTGTTGCGGCCAGGCCTTCCGCCGGCAAGAAGCGGAAAGCGACACCCAGCGTACGCAGGGCTTCGGCCCCGAGCTGCTCATTCACTTTCAGGATCTCCGCGCGGCGGCTTTCCGCCAGGGGGCAGGGCGCATTCCCCACCAGTTCGTGTGTGCAAAGGTCCAGCAGCAGATCGGGCGCCCCCTTGGTAAAAACCACCAGGCGTCCATTCTCCTGCGCATCGGCATGCATTGTCGTATGCAATTTGCGCTCCGAAGAAAACGGCACTTCCCCTACGCGCCGGAAACGCGCGTTGAGTACGTTATCGTCCAGTCCCGCCTTGCGCGCGGCCACGAGCAATGCTCCCTCGGTGGGGTCCCCCTGCACGGCCCAGCGGCCATCCTGGTCTTGCAGGACGGCGTTGTTGGCGCACCCGGCGGCTGCCAGCGCGCGATCCAGCTCGATTCTCAACCCGCCATCGATCTTTGCCGGATTCTCTTCACTTCCTGCTCCGTTTCCATTTTCGCCGCAGTACCGGGAAATCCCGCCTTCCGGCGCGTAGCCTACGCCGCCCATGTCGATGCGCCCGCTGGCTGTGATCACTGTTCGCACCGTCATCTCATTCTTCGTCAGGGTGCCGGTCTTGTCGGAGGCGATGACAGTGGCCGAACCCAGTGTTTCCACCGCGGGAAGATGCCGCACGATGGCATTCCTGCGGGCCATGCGCTGCACGCCGAGGGAAAGGGCCGCAGTCACGATCGCCGGCAGGCCTTCGGGGACAGCCGCGACGGCAAGCGCCACGCCCAGGATGAGCACATCCAGAATGGCGGCGAAACTACGCACTTCCTCGACCAGAACAATGGTTGCAATCATGATCGCGGCAATGGCGATAACGATGATTCCAAGCAGCTTGCCCATGCGCGCGAGTTCTTTTTGCAGGGGCGTGATCTCTGCGGGCGCTTGCTCCAGCATTCCGGCAATATGGCCCAGCTCGGTGCGCATGCCAGTGGCGGTGACGACGGCGCGCGCCTGTCCGGAAGTGGCTGCCGTGCCGCTGAAAACCATGTTATGGCGATCTGCCAGCTCGGCATTTTGAGCGATGGGGAGCGTGTTCTTGGATACCGTCAGGCTTTCCCCGGTAAGCGGGGCCTCCGCGGTCTGGAAAGCCGCGCAATGGATCAACCGGGCGTCTGCGGGTATGGTATCCCCCTGCTCGATGATGATGATGTCGCCCGGCACGAGCTCCGTCGCAGGAATGCTGCGCCGCCGGCCATTTCTTATGGCACTGGCCCGTGCCGCCGACATCTCGCGCAGCGCCGCCACTGCTTTTTCCGCGCGGGATTCCTGGATGTAACCCATGGCCGCATTGAGCAGCACCACGGCGAAGATGGCCATGGCTTCGTAAGGCAGGGCAGTTTCATGCTCGTACAGCCACAGGCTCATCGATATGGCGGTGGCGGCAAGGAGCAGGATGACAAGCACATTCTGGAACTGGGCGAGAAATCGTTTCCACCCCGGAACCGGTTTTTCTTCGGCCAGCTCGTTTCGCCCGTATTTCCCGAGCCGGGCGCGTGCTTCCTCTTCGTCCAGGCCATACTGGGGATGAGTCTCCAGAACAGCCTGCGCCTCCTCGACGGATTGCCTGTAAGGCGGCACTGGCTGCGGCGGCGCTGCCGGATGTTCGCCCGCCTGCAGCTCTGCTTCCGGGGTAGCTTGCATGGATGGGGAGAAGGGATGGAAGATTTAGGGAACCTCTGAACAAGTCCTCGCTGAGCGCGTTGCTGGTAAAATCGGGATGATCATAAGGCGCGCGACGAAGGTCGTAGCTGGACTACGATGCCAAGGAGCGCAACGCCATGAGAGCCCGATTTTACCGCAACCCAGTGGGGACGGGGCTTTGCGAGCGGTCTGCCTTGTCAGGCTCCTGGCGAAGGGGATCAACCATTCGCGTCGTCGCCTTTCGCGCATCCCATCCCGCAAAGCCACCGTCGCGCCAGTGGAGACTTGTTCAGAGGTTCCCTAGGTTAAAGAAGCGCTGAATAAATCTCCGCTGGCGCGAGGTGTGCCAGGCGGCCACTCAGGCCGGAAACGGCAGGACGCCAGGCTTGGCAAGGGGCATATCAAGGAGCATATCGAAGGACAGCGCCTTGCCCTGCTGCAAGCGTTATTTCCGTTTGTTTCCGTTTATGCCATGGAGAAACGCTTGCAGGGCCTACGTGGCGTCGATCGCCTTCACCCGCATGCGCAGAACCTCGACTTCATCCAGCAGCTGCAGGGCAAGTGCCACCCCGGCAAGATTGATTCCCAGATCGCTTTGCAGGTGAGCGGCGATCCGGGCCTGGCGCATATGCATGCCGGTGAAGCGCCAGGACTGCAGCTCATGTCCTTTCGCAGCATGGAGGGCATCCACCTGCTCCACTTGCGGCGTGATCAGGCCCTCTTCGACCAGTTCCTCGATATATTCGATTCGCACCGCGCACACCCGGCAGACATCCTCCACCGTGAGCAGGTGCTGGTCATCCAGAAGGGTGCCGCTCAGTTCGGGGGTGTCCGCCGCTGATCCCTGCGCCCCCTGCACGCAAGGCGATGAATCCTGGTGTCCGTTTTTGCTTTTCATCCCGTTGCTCCCAGTCCGGCGCGGGGGTTGAACGACTTGAAATGCTCCGACATGCGGCGGTAGAAATCCTTGTCCTCTTCAATGGGTGCGGCAGGCAGTGCGATCTGCAGGACGACGAAGAAATCCCCCGGTGTTTTTCCCGGGATGCCGCGCCCCTTCAGCCGGAGCTTTTTGCCGGCAGCCGAACGAGGCGGTATCTTGAGATCGACGATGCCGCCAGGCGTAGGCGTTTTCACGGTAGCTCCCAGTTCAGCCTCCCAGGGGCTGACCGGCAGATCGAGATATACATCCGAGCCATCGACACGATAATACGGATGGGGACGGAATTCAATCTCCAGGTAAAGGTCGCCGGCGGGCGCCTGCCCATGTCCCGGCGCGCCCTGGCCGGCCAGCCGGATCTGCTGGCGCGCGCGTATGCCCTTCGGAATCTTTACGTTGAGCGTGTGCTCGCGGGTGGAGACATGGCCGCTGGCATCCACCTGGGGAATCTGCAATGTGATCGCGCGGGTTGCGCCCTCATAGGCATCTTCCAGCCCGATCAGGATCTTGGCATACCGGTCCTCGCCCCGGCGATGAAACCCCTCCGGCCCGCCGCCTCTGCCACCGGATGCGCCTTCCGCGCCGAACCCTGCCCGGAAATTCCCCCCGAACAGCGATTCGAAGAAGTCGCTGTATTTCGCCGCATCCGCCTGGGAAAATTCGTGCCCGGAAAACTCGAATCCCGCGTTCCAGTCCGGAGGAGGGCGGAATTCCTGGTTCGCCTTCCAGTTGGCGCCCAGCCGGTCATAAGCGGCGCGTTTTTCCGGGTCCTGGAGCACTTCATAGGCTTCGCCGACTTCCTTGAAGCGTGCTTCCGCGTCCGCTTCCTTGCTTACGTCCGGATGATACTTGCGGGCGAGCTTGCGATAGGCGCGCTTGATGTCTTCCTGGGGCGCATCGCGCGCCACCCCCATGATTTTGTAATAATCCTTGTATTCCATCCAGGCTCCCGATGAGCGGTCGGTACATTTGCAGCATCAGCTCTTCTTTATGGGGTCGCGCCGGCATTATTCAAGGGGCGTTTCATGGGGCCGGCAGCCGAGATGAGCGAGATAGGGCATTTTGCAGGATTTTTTTCCTGAATGGTGCTGTCCCACCGCTTCCATGCGGATTAAAGCAATGCCCGCATTGTTCATTCCGGCATGAGTACCGAGAAACCGTGGTAGATTTGGATCCTTCCGAAAACAGGAATTCCAAGATGTCTTACGCCTGCAAGGTCATCGACTCGCCCGTCGGCAAGCTGACGCTGGTTGCAAATGGCTCAAAACTTTCCGCCGTCCTGTGGGAAAACGACAAGCCGGAACGGGTGCGGCTGGGCCCGATGCGCGAAGAGCCGGACAATCCGGTATTGGCGGAGGCGGAACGGCAGCTGAACGAGTATTTCGCCGGAAAAAGAAATGGCTTCGACCTCGAACTCGAATTCCAGGGGACCGAATTCCAGAGGAAGGTATGGGAGGCGCTGCTGACCATTCCCTTTGGAGAAACCCGCAGCTACCGGGAGATCGCCATGCAGATCGGCAACCCGAAGGCGGTCCGGGCGGTGGGCGCCGCGACCGGGAAAAACCCCATCTCGATCATCGCTCCCTGCCATCGCGTGCTTGGTGCATCCGGCGACCTCACCGGATTCGCGGGAGGGCTCGGAACAAAAAGGCAGCTACTCGACTTGGAAGGCGGCGAGGCGCAGCATGCCGGTGTTTGACCGGAGATTATGCCACCTGTGAATGGAAGCCGGCAGAAATGCCGCTGATTATGCAATGATCTCGGCCAACGATCCGGATACGTCAACGGTGCAGCTTCCCTATCGTCCGCCCTATGACTGGGCAGGCGTGCTGGCTTTTTTAAAGGCGCGCGAATTGAAAGGGGTCGAATGGGTTACGGAAAGCTTTTATTCCCGGACTATTCATCTCAAGGGATGCAAGGAAGAGGGGGGAGGGGAACATAAGGGCTGGATCAGGGTAACGCAGGACAAGAGCAGGGATGCCCTCGTGCTGCAGTTCAACCATGGCCTGGCGCCGGTTCTGCCGACGCTCCTCGCCCGGGTGAGCAATCTGTTCGATCTCGATGCGCGTCCCGATATCATTGCCGCGCAATTATGCAAGGACAAGCTCATGGCTCCGCTGGTCGAGAGTAATCCCGGCATGCGCGTGCCGGGGGCTTTCAACGGATTTGAAATGGGATTGCGGGCCATCATTGGCCAGCAGGTAACCGTGAAGGCCGCGACCACGATTGCGGGCCGCGTTGGTGCGGCATTCGGAGAGCCCTTCGCCACGCCGTACCCGGAATTGAACCGCCTGGCGCCGATTTCCGCGTGCCTTGCCGGGTCCACCATCGATGACCTTGCCAGGCACGGTATTGTAGGCGCGCGCTGCAAGAGCATCATTGCCCTCGCGCAGGCGGAAGCCTCGGGCGCCTTGCCGCTGGACAGCATTGTCCCTCATGATCCCGCCGAGGCAATCGCGCGGCTGGTCGAGTTGCCCGGAATTGGCCACTGGACAGCGCACTATATCGCCATGCGGGCCTTGCGCTGGCGCGATGCCTTTCCCAAGGGCGATATCGCCATTCTCA
Organism: Nitrosospira sp. 56-18; assembly: GCA_001899235.1. Classification (GTDB taxonomy): domain Bacteria; phylum Pseudomonadota; class Gammaproteobacteria; order Burkholderiales; family Nitrosomonadaceae; genus Nitrosospira. Next base: position 10,863 of record MKVR01000052.1, on the reverse strand, counting down.
ACAACCTCGGCGGCGTCACCGCCAGGCAGGCGGAAGAGATGTCGCAGGCGTGGCGGCCCTGGCGCAGTTACGCGGTGCTGCATATCTGGAACATGAAAAGAAAGGCGCCAGCGCCGTAGGCCCGGAAAGGCGATGTGAGGGGTATAGGTCAGGCTTTCCTGAGTTCTTCACCGATATGGCAATTTTTGCTTTACATCATTCTCAATAGCCTGTTTGGACTATTGCACAGCCTTGGCATGAAGCCTAAGTTGTCTGGGCAGGGTGCTTGCTCCACCATATAAAAGCTCAGATTGCGGTCGATCTGTGTGCTATTTCTTCAACCGTCCGCGCACCCCTTTCATTTTTGAAAACTTCAAAAACCGTGGGAGGCGCAACGTGAAAATAATCCCTGGATTCAATCTCCGCTGGTTTCTCCTTGCCGCCGCGTTCTTCGCCGGACTGGGCGGACTGGGTTTTGGCAGTCATGCCTCGGCGCAATACGTAGACCAAGCTTATCTCATAGACCTGAATAGCAGGACGGCAACCAAGCTGGGCGCGTTCAGCGGTTATTCAGGTCATGCTTCGGGTATCAACGATGCCGGGCAGGTGGTGGGATCTTCCACTACGGCCGCGGGTCAGAGTCACGCATTCATCACGGGCCCCAACGGCGCGGGCATGAGAGACCTGGGGACACTGGGTGGGGATTCCAGTTATGCTGTTGCCATCAATGCATCCGGACAGGTGGCGGGGGTTTCTGCCACGTCTACCGGCACCCATGCCTTTATCACCGGCCCCAATGGCGTAGGCATGAGAGACCTGGGCGTGCCTGGGGGGTTTTCTTATAGTGGAGTTTATGACATTAACGATACTGGACAGGTATTGGGATATTTCGGTATCGGCAACAACCAGAGGCATGCGTTCATCACCGGCCCCAATGGCGTGGGCATGACCGACCTTGGCATAGTGGGTGAGAATTCCAGTTTAGAGGGTGAGGATTCCACCTATGTGGCCCTCAACGGGTCCGGCCAGGTGGTGGGATCTACCCTGGGCAGCGACCTGCAGCAGCACGCCTTCATTACTGGCCCCAACAGTGTGGGCATGAAAGACCTAGGTGCACTGTACCCGCCCGTCAACGATTACAGCGAGGCTCATGCCGTCAACGATGCCGGGCAGGTAGCGGGGAGCGCATGGGCGTCGGAGGGAATCATACCGCATGCCTTTATCACCGGCCCTGACGGAGTGGGCATGAGAGATCTTGGCACATTGGCCGGGACGGATTGGAGTGGCAGCGAAGCTCATGCCATCAACGAGGCCGGGCAGGTGGCAGGCGAGTCCGACGGACATGCTTTCATCACTGGCTCCAACGGGGCAGGCATGATCGACCTCAATTCGCTGGCCGACCTGCCAAAGGGGGTGATCCTGGTTAATCCCATAGCCATCAATAACGTAGGCCAAGTCATTGCCTACGGCTACATTACCGTTGTTCCGGAACCGGAGAGCTACGCGCTGCTGCCTGCTGGCCTGGCCCTCCTCGCAGCGCTCGTTCACCGGAAAAAAGGCGCCAGCCTGCTTCCGGCTCCATCCTGAGTGGCAATAGTAACAAACTGCCTTTGATCACACCTTGAGCTTGGGTAGTGGAAGATCAGCTTTCGCAGGACGGGTGGAGCAAGGCATAACCCGTCATTTTCCTGATGTTTTTTCGATGGATTGCGTTTCACTCCATCCATCCTACAGTTGCTTTAGCTTTGTCTTCGTTATTTTTCCGATAGTCCTGCATTCCATCGTTCTTGAAATTTCAAAAACCTTAGGAGGTGCAATATGAAAGCAACGTCTGGATTCAACCTTCGCAGCTTTCTGCTCGCAATCGCGTTCCTTTCCGGGTTGGGATGCATTTCCCCCGCATCGGCCGAGCGTGCCTATCTCATCGATCTCAACAGCAAGACAGCGACCGACCTCGGCACGCTGGGGGGTGATTCCAGTTCCGCCTGGGGCATCAACGATGCGGGACAGGTGGTGGGCGAATCCTTTACGGCTGCAGGCCCTGGCCCTTCCGGCATTCTCAGCCCCCATGCCTTCATCACCGGCCCCGGTGGATTGGGCATGAGGGACCTCGGCACGCTGGGCGGCGATTCCAGCCGGGCTTTTGGCATCAATGATGCGGGAAGGGTGGTGGGGTCGTCCGACACCCAGGACGGCGTCCCCCATGCCTTCATCACGGGTCCGAACGGCGCTGGCATGAGCGATCTGGGGACGCTGGGCGGGGATAGCAGCGCTGCTTCAGCGATCAACGACGCAGGGCAGGTGGCGGGATCGTCCGATGCGGGACTCGGGTCTTCGCATGCTTTCATCACCAATCCCGGCGGAACGGGCATGAAAGACCTCGGTACCCTGGGTGGAGATGCCAGCTTTGCCAATGGCGTCAATAATACGGGGCAGGTGGTAGGGTTTTCTTATACGGCTGATGGCGCCGGCGCCTTCATCACCGGGCCGGATGGCGCCGGCATGAGAGCCCTGGGCGGCGGTTCCGCCAATGCTTCGGGCATCAATGATGCGGGACAGGTCACGGGCTATTTTTCAACCACTGGAGGCAGCCACCATGCCTTCATCACCGGTCCGGACGGAACGGACCTGAGAGACCTGGGCACGCTGGGCGGAAATACCAGCAACGCCAACGGCATCAACGAGGCCGGCCAGGTCGTGGGGACGTCTTCCACAGCCGAAGGCGCCGCCCACGCCTTCATTACCGGCCCCAACGGCGGGAGCATGACAGACCTCAATTCGCTGATCCATTTGCCTGCTGGATGGGTTCTGACAGAGGCCAGAGGCATCAATGACGCGGGCCAAGTGATTGCCGCGGCGATTCCCGAGCCGGAGAGCTACGCGCTGCTGCTTGCCGGCCTGGCACTCGTCGGTGCGATGACGTGGAGAAAGAAGCCTACCGGTTCGCTTCCGGTTTCTTGATACTTTGATGGGTTGCGCTTTGCTCCACTCATCTTACAGCTTGCTTGCCAAAGACCGGATTTAGGTTCAACCGCATCCGGTCTTTTCGTTTCGATGAAAATGGCGATAGCTGACCGGATGATTTCGATGCGAGATGCCTTCCCGGCCTTGCTGATCCGAATCAGTTCCCCGATTTGCGTGCCGGTTATATCTACCAATCTACCAGTACACGCATGCTGTCCTCCTATCTATCCCCACTGGCACACTTCGCCGCTTGAAATACCAAAAAGCGCGCCCGTTCATGTAATCGGCATTGCATCCGCAATCATTATTGATCATTATGTCGCTTTAAGTTGAGCAGGAGTGATACGGGATGTTCAATTTAGGCTCCATGTTCAATCTGGGCCCTGCCGATCCAGTGGTCGGCAGGAAGAGCATTCTGGTCAAATCGTCCGCTGCGGAGCTTTACAAGTTTATTGGCGACGATCTATTTCACAATTATCCCCGGTGGTCGCCGGAAGTACAGGAACTCGAGTGCCTCACCGATGGGCCCGTAAGACTGGGAACGATGGTAAGGCAAGTGCGCGTGGATCATGGCCAACGCTCGGAATCGACATTCCGGATTACGATTTATGAACCTTGCAGGCGGCTGGCCTTTGCAGGGGTGGTCGAGCCTTATCGCTGTCTTTACGAATTACGGCCCCAAGGTACGGGAGATATGACCGAATTGAGTTTTACCTTTGAACTGCTCGAGCTCAAGGTGTTCATGCGGCCTTTCGAGCAGATGGTGCGCAGCGCTGTTCAGGATGGCGCGAGCCGCACGGTGGAAAATATAAAACGCCTGGTTGAAAGCGGCAAATCCGCTGCCGCTGCCCGGCTCTGACCGAAGCGTGCTGATAATTTCTAGAGAATATGTTGTCATCAAGGCATGAAATTTTTCATGCGCACATTATCGCCTGCGGGTGCTGATTTCAGCATCCGGACCGCAACGAGGATTTATTCATGACAAAAGAAGTTTCTGAAGAAACGCAGCAACCACAGGCGCCCGATGACAGGAAACTATGGGATGTCTTCCTTGGGCTCTATGGCTATTCGGCGGTGCTTCTCGCGCATAAGCTGGGGGTTTTCTCCCTGCTGGAACACGGCGGGCTTTCGCTGCCGGCGATCTGCGAGAAGCTGGACGTCAAGCCGCGCCCCGCGGAGGCGATGCTCACCGCGGCGGCAGCGCTGGGCTTCCTGTCGATAAAAGAGGGGAATTATTCGCTGACGCCCATGGCCGAATGCTATCTGCTCAAGAAGAGCCCGAGTTATTTTGGCTACATGTGGGACCTGATGATCGAAAATGAGCAGGTGCATTCATTCAGAAGCCTGGAGAAGGCGATTCGCACCGATGCGCCGCAGGTTTACGGCGGGTCGGGGATTTACCAGCCCGAAGAGGTCCAGGCCGAACTCATACGGAGATTTGCGCGCAGCATGTACAGCATGAGCATCACATCGGCGTTCCACTGGCCTGAAGTGCTGGATCTATCCGCTAACCGTATCATGCTCGACATCGGGGGAAGCTCGGGCGCGCATTCCATAGGCGCCGTGTCGAGATGGCCGGATCTGCGGGCCATAATCTTCGATTTTCCCATGGTATGCCAGATCGCCCAGGATTTCATTGCGCAGCATGGCATGCAGGACCGCATCGCAACGTGCGGAGGAGATATGTGGAGCGACCCGCTGCCTGCCGCCGACCTCCACTTTTATTCCACCGTCTATAATGACTGGGCTTTCGATAAATGCAGTTTCCTGACAGCCAAGAGCTTCAACAGCCTCCCTTCCGGGGGGCGCATCATCATCCATGGCATGCTCTATAACGAGGACAAAACCGGCCCGTTCGCGGCAGCGGCATTCAGCATGCTGATGATGGGATGGACGGAGGGCAGATCGTACTCGTCCGCGGAGCTCTTCGCCATGCTGGCGGACGCGGGATTTCATGACATTCAAGTCAAGCCAGCCTTTGGTTACAACAGCATAATCACCGGCCTCAAGCCTTGAACGTAGTTTTTACGGCAGTTGCTTCCTTTGCCAGGCGTCCATAGCGGGAGCGATATCCGGGTACGGCCAACAAGGCGATACCGGACAGCATCAGCAAAAAAATATTGGGCTCGGGTATCGGCGGCGCATAGATCACGGGAGTATCGTACGATATGCCGCTAACACCGGTAAAAACATTTCCTCCGGAACCATATTGGACAGTTGCAAAGTCGTAATAAAAAACGCCATCGGTGTCCCGCAGTAATGAAAGCGGCACCTCGAAAGACAGCACGTTGTCCGCTGTGAGCGAATAGTCAACGCTGCCCGCGACGAAACCCCAACCGCCGTAGCCTCTCGGCCCGGGTTCCGTCTCGGGCGCAACCCAGATAATCTGCAATTGGTTGGTGGACGGAATTTCGTGAAAAGAAATGACGTTCTGGCTATGGGTCGTCAATTTGCCATCCAATACGTTATACGCCCGTATTATCGGGTCACGAGCTACCGCATCCACCCAGAACTGCACTGAATCCGCTTGCCGGGATACGTGATCCACAGTATAAAAATCGGGTCTGCTATCGAACTTGACATGGAAGCTTGCCGTTCCAGTTACATTATCGACTGATGTGGAATAGGATAGGGGTTGAACCGCGATGGCGACTTGAGAATAGGTTGCAACGATAGCCGCTACTGCAAGGGATTTCATCAAGCCCGACAAAGAGTTGGTACGCATTTTTAAAGTCTCCAGTTGAGAGGTCTTCAGCTTTCCGATACTCGATGGTCAATCCCCGGTTATCGCTACACTCTTTTATCTTCGTCAAGACACTATATGCGGGAGTTCCGAGCTGCCATGATTCCGATCAGAGCCAGGCCAGCCAGCAGCAGGGCGTAGGTTTCGGGTTCGGAGATCGGAGGGATGGGAGCCTCGCCTGCGGCAATGATCTGGCCGTGGTTGTTGATCGCGAAGGCCTCGGTTAGAACGGGACTCCCCGGATTCACCAATGAGTTGAGATCGGTCATGCCCACGCCATTGGGGCCGGTGATGACAGCGTGACCGAATCCTGCGCCGGGGACCACAGAAGAGCCGACCACCTGCCCCGCATCATTGATAATCGTACTGTTATTATTATTACTGGCAAACCCCACGCCATCCAGATAAGTTATACCCACGCCATCGGGGCCTGTGATGAAGTTTCCTCTCTCGTAGCTCGTCCCCGCCACCTGCCCTGCCTCGTTGATCGCATAAGCCTCGCTACCTCCAGGGATACCGAGATCGGTCATGCCCACGCCATTGGGTCCAGTGATGAAGGCGTGGTCTCCTTCGCCGTTATTATATTCACCTACCACCTGTCCGGCATCGTTGATCGCAGTAGCCCGGCTCGAGTATGCGCCCGGGGTACCCAGATCGGTCATGCCCACGCCATTGAGACCTGTGATGAAGGCGTGCTCAGGACCACCAGCTGTGACATAATATCCAACCACCTGCCCGGTATTATTGATTCCATAACCGTAGCTTGGATCGTAATCACCTCCGCCCACGCTGCCGAGATCGGTCCTGCCCACGCCATTAGGGCCGGTGATGAAAGCGTGGATCGCTGGGGCGGCTCCAAAGGCAAAGCCTGTCACTCGCCCGGTATCATTGATCGCAGTAGCGGACTCCACGCCGGCCATCAAATTGAGATCGGTCCTGCCCACGCCGTTGGGACCGGTGATAAAAATGTAGCTATCCCCCGGGTCTGTATAGGACCGGCCTAACACCTGTCCGGCATCATTGATTGCAATAGCGTCGGTAGCGTAGTCTCCGGATAAACCGAGCGGAGTTACTTCCTTGCTGTTGAGATCAACGAAATATAGGTGCGCCACCTGCGCATGGGCTGGGAGCGTGAACCCCAGGGCGATGCCGAGGGTGGCAGCCAGCAGGAAAAGGCGGGTTTTGAGGATAGGGACAACCATCACGGTGATCCTCCGACAGGAAGTGGATTTCACAATCTAGGCCCGGTAATCTAGGCCCGGTAATCTAGGCCCGGTAATCTAGGCCCGGTAATCGACAGCAGCCTTGCGAAGCCGCGTGGTAAAGCCTACCAGGGTTAAACCCGCCAGCAGCAGGGCGTAGGTTTCGGGTTCGGGGACGCCACCGACATAGACGAGGATCTGTCCGTGATTATTGATTCCCCGTGCGTCGGCTATAAAGTATTCGCCCGGCACCGGCAGGTTTACCACCAACGAGTTGAGGTCGATCATTCCCACGCCATTGGAACCGGTGATGAACGCGTGATTAGAACCATCAGCCATAACAGAGTATCCGACCACCTGTCCGGCATCGTTGATGCCATAGGCGAAACTGCTAGGTCCGCCCAATGTACCGAGATCGGTTATCCCCACACCATTGGGACCGGTAATGAAGGCGCGGGTGGCGCCTTCGGTCGTGGCAGAATATCCCACCACCTCTCCGGCATCGTTGATGCTCGAAGCGTAACTGTTAGCCCCACCCAGTGTACCGAGGTCAGTCATCCCCACGCCATTGGGACCGGTGATGAAGGCGTGCCGAGAACCATCGGCCGTGTCAGAAGTTCCGGCCACCTCTCCGGCATCGTTGATGCTCGAAGCGTAACTGTTAGCCCCACCCAGTGTACCGAGGTCAGTCATCCCCACGCCATTGGGACCGGTGATGAAGGCATGGTGATAACCATTAGCCGTGCCAGAATCTCCGGCCACCTGTCCGACATCATTGATACCAGAGGCACTGACGTAGCCTCTACCCAACGTACCAAGGTTAGTCATCCCCACGCCATTGGGACCTGTGATGAAGATGTACTCAGAATCCGCCGTGAAAGAATATCCGACCACCTGCCCGGCATCGTTGATACTGGTAGGGGAGCCGTCAACCCTACTCAGTATACCCACGCCATTGGGGCCCGTGACGAAACCGTGGCCGACTATATCTCCTGTCACTTGTCCGGCGTCGTTGATGCCACTGACGAGAGCGGTGTCCATGTGGAGATAAGTTAGTTTACCGTCAGGATTCAAGATGGCCTCTTTGGCAAAGGCCGGAGCCGCGAAGCCAAGACTTGCACTCAGGACTGCCACTATGGCCAGGAAGTTGCGGATTTTAGAGCAAGCGATTGTTTGCATGGCGGCGATCTTCCAATCACGGGATGGAGGGAGTTTCCAGTCTGGACCGATCGATCAATAGCGCAATAGGACAAGTGGACTATTCTTCCAGTATTTGCCTCGAGATTTTCGTTGGCACATTTCTCCGGGCCGCGCCGGTATAGTCAAACGCGTGATTCTTCCATCTTGCGCTCCCTCTCATCGCATTCTCCGCCAGCCGCCTCGTGATTGTCATGGCACGGTAGGATGGGTGGAGTGAAACGCAACCCATCAAAAACATTTGTCCAGTATCAGGAAGATGATGGGTTACATTTTGCGATCCTCAAGCTTTGCCTGGGCCGCAGCTCGCTGCAAATGGCTTGACAAGGACGGCGTCAGGTCGCGGCTATTTCAGCCTCTATTCCGTTGCCGTGGGGATGTCATCCGAAAGTTTCCGCTGCACCATGGTGCTGACGAGGACCAGTCCCGCGAGCACCAAGACATAGGTTTCCGGTTCGGGAATAGAGGTTGCTATCACAATAATCTGGTCATGATTGTTGATCCCAAGAGCATTCTCCCATGAAAACCCGGAGGGGGGACTGATCAGCGAAGTAAGGTCAGTTATACTTATGCCATCTGGACCAGTGATGAAGGCATGGTTATTAAGTGGTCCGCCATCCGCTACGGAATATCCACCCACCACGCGACCAGCGTCATTGATGCCAGCACCGAAACTGAACCATCCCCCCAGTGCGCCGAGATCGGTCATGCCCACGCCATTCGGCCCGGTAATGAAAGCATGCTGTTCACCGCTGCGTGTATCGGAATTGCCTACTACCTGGCCGGTTTCGTTGATGCCATAGGGGACGCTATCAGGTCCGCCCAGCGTGCCAAGGAAAGTCATGCCCACGCCATCAGGGCCGGTAATGAATGCATAGGGTCTATCACCCGCCACACCTACGGTGGAAGTACCCACCACGCGTCCGGCATCATTGACGGCAAGAGCCTCGCTAGTAGCTCCATCGCCAAACGTGCCAAGGTCGGTCATGCCTATGCCATTCGGGCCGGTGATGAAAGCGTGATTCTCCAGCGTAGGCAAAGCGGATTGGCCCACCACCTGCCCAGATGCATTGATGCCGGTGGCGCCATCGAGAACATTGTTTCCACCGCCGAGCGTGCCAAGGCGCGTCATGCCCACGCCGTTGGGGCCGGTGATGAATGGATAAGTCCATCGATCCGACCCGGCGGCATTGGATCTGCCCACTACCTGTCCGGCGTCGTTGATGCCAAAGGCGTAACTTGCAATTCCACCAAGCGTACCAAGGTCGGTGAGACCCACGCCGTTAGGGCCGGTCATGAAAGCGTGGGCAGCAGTAGTTGTAGGCGTATTGAAATAATAACCCACTACCTGCCCAGCATTGTTGATGGCAGTGGGGTAAGCAGCGCTACCGCCCATCGGCCCGATGGGCGTTATTTCCTTGCTGTTGAGGTCCACGAGAAGCGCAGCGATTGCTGCGTGAGCAGGGGATACGGCGCTCAAAGCCATGCCGAGGGCAGCGGCGAATACGAAGACGCGAGATTTAGAGGCAGGGGCGGCTATCATGACGGCTCCTCCGAAAGAATGCGGTGAGAAAAAGCAACGGATGGATGAGCTTTCCAGTTTATACCGCCAGGACGATAAGTAAATAAGCTCGATGGACTATCCGAATCTCCCCCCTTAGTGCCGTTCTTCAATGCATTGTCCGGTCTCACCATGCTGATATTCCAAATTTCCGATTTCCGGAAATGAGATTCCCGAATCCTCTGATGCTCGGATATCTCGGATATATTGGCAGGATCAATAGGCAGCAGAAATTAAGCTTGATCGAGAACGGCTATAATTCTGAAAAAAAATCGCTAGCAAACTGCCTGACATGGAAAAGATTATCGCCAGTCCTTATTTCAGAAAAGCGGCATGGATCGGCGCGGCATTGCTGCTGGCCTATACGCTGGCAGGCTTCGTGATCGCCCCTTCCTGGCTGGCGCGCGCCGTCCCGGACTATGCGGAGAGGTATCTGGGGAGGCGGGCGAGCGTGGGCGATATCCGCATCAATCCCTACCTGTTCTCGCTGGAGGTGTCCGGGCTTCAGCTCGATGATGCTCCCGGCCAGCCACTGCTCAAGCTTGGCCGTTTGCATGTCGATTTCGAGCTGTCGAGCATTTTCGGGCGGGCCTGGACATTCGCGGATGTGGCGCTGGAAGGTCTGGAACTATCCCTGGTGATCGACCGCGAGCGCCGGCTGAACATCATGGAGGTCATCGAGCGCTTCAAGAAACTGCAGGAACAAGAGATCCGGGAGCCTTCGCCACCTCCCGGCGTGGTCCTGGAACGCGTGTCGCTGAGCGATGGCAGCGTGCGCTTCAGCGATTTTTCCGAGGAAGCGCCGGGGGATGAAAAAGCTGCGGCCGCGACGATCACGCTTTCTCCCATCAACCTGACGCTCGCCGGGGTGAGCACGATCCCCGACCAAAAGGGACGCTACCTGCTGGAAGCGCAGATTCCCGGCGGGGGCACGCTGGCATGGAAGGGCGACGCCACGCTCATTCCGCTCACCTCGAACGGGGAAGCAAGCCTGCGCGAATTGAAGCTGGCCAGCATCTGGCAGTTTTTTCGCGGGAAAGTGCAGATGGCGCAGCCGCGCGGCGCCCTGTCTCTTTCGACAAATTACGGATTTTCCTACGGGGAGGGCAAGGCCGCACTTGCCCTGACGAGCATGGAGCTGGATCTGTCGGATCTTTCCATTGCGCTGCCGGGCAAGGCCGGGAATGCGCCGCTGCTGGAATTGCACAGCATGCAGG
>MKVR01000051.1 GCA_001899235.1 Nitrosospira sp. 56-18 | reverse complement strand
TGCTTCTGTTTTGCTCACGTTAAAAAACACCGATCCACTGCCGTCTGGCGACGGTGGCGGACCGGTGTTTCGCCTGGGTTGCTTTAGAGTTTGGTGAAGACCGGTATCACAGCGCCTGCTATGCTGTTGATGTTGCGGTCGCCCGAATCGCTCCATGTCATGAGCAATCCGCCAAACCGGCTTTCCGGGTCGCCCAGAAGCGCCATCAGCCGCTGTACTTCCCACAGCGCGTCCTTGGCTTCCATCTTGACTTCGCGCGTCTCTCCGGGCTGGATCGGGCTGTCGTTGTCAAACGAAAGTCCGGTGGCTACCAGTTCCTTCGGATAGTTGCGGTCCAGGTGCTTCAATCCCACTTTGTTGATGAACCGTACGCCCGCTGTGGTGAATTCGCCTATGCGGTAGGCGGTGTCGCCACTGTTGGTCACGGTCATGGTCACCCGTAGCGCACGCCCCGGCACGTCGTAGTTGGCGTGCGTCACCTTGATGGCGATGGGGTTGGGCTTGACGGGCATGGGCTGCACCTTGGATTCGCCCGCCTGGATGGGGACGGTGTACGGGTGCTTGGTCTCGGTGTAGCGATACCCGCCCCAGACAATGCCAAAGGTGGCAATGAGAACGATCCAGGCCACTTTCTTGTCCATGGGGTCGAGCAGCAGATCGTCTCCATAGGCCAGCAGTACCCGGCTCCTGGGCAGGAACATGGGCCGGGCTACGTAGTAGCCGATCCAGAAGATGCCAAGGCCCAGCCACAGGATGTGCCAGAACATGCCGTTGTTGAAGTTGAAGGTCTCGGTGTCTATGGTCTCGCCAGTCAAGAGCTTGACGGGGTTGGTGAAGTCGTCCCAGCTGCCGGTGATGTTCATCCAGGCGGCAGGGCCGGCAATCGGGCCTGCATCCTTGATGTTGACCATGGCGTGCATGTGGTGGCGCCCGGGTATGCGCGCCTTGAGCCTGACTTCAAAGGCGTAGTCGCGCCCGATCTCCAGGGGGCCGGAGATGTAGGTGGGTTCGCCGTTGAGCTTGGTGGAGAGCCGCACGAACACGGGGCTGGGGCTGCCAACGTTGAAGAAGGCGCGGCCCGGCTTGCCTACGGCGCGCGGCCAGTCTTCGGCAAGGTGGAATTTGCCGGTCATGGTGGCAACGTCGTTGACCTTGGTGGTCTCAGGTCCCCATTTCATGTCGTACCACTGGATGGTGCGCATGCGCAGGAACGGTTCTTGCGAGCGTTCGCCGTGCGCGGCCGCAGGGGAGATGTCAAGCATGAGGCTCAAGGCCAGGGTGGCGGCGCCAGCTACGCCGGCTATGCCCACTTTGCCCAGTTTGATCAGGTTCTTTGCGTTCATTATTTGATCCCCTCCGGAAACCCTTCTTCTCCATAGGCGGTGACGTCGTTCTTCATGGATACGCGTCCACGCGGGCCTTTGACGTAGAAGAAGGCGGTGCAGTAGATCTTGCCAAAGTACCACCATACGCAGAACATGAGCATGGAGACGAAGGCGGAGAAGAACGCGGCTATGACGGTGGTGTGGCCGCCAAAGGTGCGCAGCGAGCCTTGTTCGATCAGCCGAACGTACTCGGGGGTGCCGGTGCGTACATACAGGAAGCCGGTGTAGTCAGCCAGGGAGAGCAGCACGCCTTCAGCCACGAGCGGCAGGTGGGTCGGGCCAAAAATGGGCCAGTTGCCAGGGTAGAACAGCAGTCCGAACGCGCCTCCGCCTACCAGGGCGGTGATCATCCAGTTGCGGGTGAGCAGCATGACGGTGTCCATCACGAGCGCTCCCGGTATCATGGTGGAGGGAAACACGAAGTTGATGGGGTAGTGCGACCACCAGTAGAAGCCCCAGAACCGGGTCAGCCATTCGCCTACCAGCAGGCAGACGATGCATAGGGTGGCGCCATAGGGCAGCCGGTAGTTGACCCATAGGTAGTACATGATGGCTGCACAGTAGGTGATGCCCACGATCGGGGTGACCACCGGCCACCATTGCCGGTCTTTCCAGTCCAGCCAGAAGTCCCAGTCTCCTGCCAGCAGCATGAAGTGCATGTGGTAGGTTCCAACCAATAAAATGCACAGGATGGGAAAATAGATCACGTCTATCATCCTGGACATCTTTACCGCTTCCGGCGGCATTTTCGCCGCCCGTATTATTTCATCTGTTCTGCTCATCGCGCCCTCCCCTCATGTGTGTCGTTGATTCCTTGTTTGCGAAATGTTCCTTGCCGCCTGCTCGCGGTGTTTGCGATTGCTTGCGCAGCGCGCTTGCCGGGCGCAGGCTGTTCCCTGGGTGTTGCGGCGGCTGCCCGGGTTCCCGGGCTGCTGCTTCTGCAGTTTGCGGGGGTGCAGCCGCCAGTTCCTGTCTTACGTTCCTGCTTCCTCTTCTTGTTGCCCGTGTTCCTGTGTTTCGTTTCCTTAGGGCACGATGCGGTTGTTGAGGATGACTTTGCTCTGGTTGTTCCAGACGACGTCGGTCAGGTTGGAGTAGCGGGTGATGATCTGGGCAGCAATGCCGCCAGAAAACAGCCC
>MKVR01000050.1:180764-317946 GCA_001899235.1 Nitrosospira sp. 56-18 | reverse complement strand
ACCCGCACTCTCGACAAAATGCAGGCCCGCATCGACCACGACCTCGACTACCTGCGCAACTGGTCCCTGCGCCTGGACCTGCATATCATCCTCAAAACCATCATGGTCGTGTCCAAAGACCGTAGCGTGTACTGAGGCCGTTGCAGGAGTGGCTCCACGAGATGATATCGGACGAAAGCGTGAAAGAATAGTGGCAAACAGGCAATATTGCTGCCTGTACCGGTTTGGGTTAAACTTCCTGAAGATTCCAATCCCGCCGCCTCTGGCAGGGGATGGCTTCAGGCACAACCTTTCAGGCACCTTCCGCTCCTTAAACTGAGCTTCAATAGCTCTTCCAGCCTATTGTCAGCAAATAACACTTCGGCTACCTTTCAGGCGGCCAACGCGTTATCCATACGGTATATCGTGCCCAGGAAAGATGAAGAGACCTGATGAAAAAAAAGTTTGTTGCTGAATCTTTCCCTTGTCATGCCCGATGGATTGCATTCGCTGCTGCTGGATTGGTATCCCTGATCCCAAGGTATGCCATCGCCGATGCGGGGGACACGCTTAATGTGACTGTTGGCAGCACGTTCACCTACGATAGCAATATCTTTCGTCTGTCATCCACAATCGACCCCGAGCGTTTTGTCGGCAAGCCTACCAGGGCCGATCAGATCATCATTTCCACTGCCACGCTCAACCTGAACAAGTCCTATTCGATGCAGCGATTCGAGTTCAACGGAAGCCTTGTCGACAATCGCTACAATAATTTCGACTTCCTCAATTTCGTGGCGAAGAACTATACTGCGGCATGGAACTGGTTCATCACTCCGTATTTCCATGGAAGGATGAGCAGTGGCCATAGGGAAGCCCTGAACAATTTTGCCGATCTTACCGGGTTTGTAAACTCGACCAACCGGAATCTGCGTACCGATGATAATCTCAGGTTTGACGCTGTTTATGAGATCGACGGGGCGTGGAGGCTGATCGGCGGGTTCGCGCAGGATACGAGAAAGAACAGCCGGCTCAACGTGCAGGACTTCAATAACAGGGTACGGTCCATCGAGGGAGGCATACGCTATGCCTTTCCTTCAGGTGCCTCGTTCACCTATAAAGTCAGAAGTGGCGCAGGCCAGTTCATCAATCGAGCCGAGCCGAATGCGAGCGCGCTTTTCGATACGCGTTTCAGCGAAATGGAGCATGATTTTCAAATGATCTGGCCCATTACCGCGAAGACGAAGATTGACGGGAGAGTGGGTCATCTGGAACGCACTCATGCTCACTTCTCCCAGCGTAATTTTTCGGGAATCGTGGGCAACTTCAATCTGAACTGGGAGGTTACCGGCAAGACGCGCATCACTGCCAGTTGGGCACGCGATTTGTTCAATTCGCAAACCTCGCTCAATTTTCAGCTTAGTGGATTTGAGATCTTTTCCAGCAGCTTTGTTGTCAATAATCGCTTTTCCCTCCAGCCTGTGTGGCAGATCAGCGACAAAATGGCGTTGCGCCTGCGCTATGATTACACCATGCGTGATTTTCGCGGTGCCGTTGTCGTCCTTCCCAACCAGGACCGGAGCGATGCGGTTCACTCCGGTCTTATTGCTTTCGACTGGCGTCCCATGAATGCGCTGTTGGTCAGCGCAACTTTGCAAAGGGATCACCGAAGCTCCAATCACAGAGGATTCGATTACGACAGTGCCGCAGCCAGCGTTTCTGCGAGGCTTAATTTCTGATCCAGCAAGCTATCTCTTTTCCTCCTTCGAATCGAGGTTTTTGAATTCGGGGATTTTCGTTTAAATACGAGTCCAACAAAACGGTTGTAACCTGATGAGTGCGAAACCGCAGGCTGACTCCACTTCGAGAACCCACCGTCGCCAGTTTGTTTTCTCTGATGCCGCGATCGATATCCCGGACGGCTGGCGCAGTATAAGTTTTGGCAACTTTCGCCTCCATTACTGCCCCTGGCTCAACGTCACAACCGTCATGGATGCCTCAGGCCAGCAGTGGGCATTGCTGGGCCATGCGTTTCAGGTAGCGGGCGCATCTTCCAATGACCCAGCCATCGCTATATCCCGATCCGCCAGCAGCGATGTTCCCGCACTCGTAATAACCTGGTCGGGGCGCTGGCTGCTGCTGAGCTGCTCGGCGGTAATTACCGACGCTGCATCGTTGCTGGGGGTTTATATACTGGAGGATGACAGAAGCGTTTTTATTTCGGGCAGCCTTGCGCTTCTCTCACGGCTGGCCCCTTCGTCCGTTCGCGATACGCGCATACTTGGCTGGTATGGCATCAATTGGTTTCCCGGTCCCTTAAGCAAGCTTTCCGGGGTACGCAAGCTATTGCCGGACCAGATCTATAATCCTGCTACCCGTCAAGTAAGCTTCTTCGATCGATTGACCGCGGTGCCTACCGGAACAGGCGTCCGGAATGCAGCCAGCGAAATATCGGCTGGCATTGCGCAAGTATTTCGAAGCATGGGTCGGCAGGAAGACCATAATTCGATAATCCTTGCACTGACCGGTGGGCTGGATTCACGAACCACTTTTTCCGTGCTCCAGTCATCCGGCGTTCCATTCTCGACCTTGACACTGGAACATCCGCGGATAAGCAAGGCCGATATGACTCTGCCGCCCCGGATTTCGGCTGTCTATGGCATTAGCCATCGATACGTGACCAGTAATAAACTGCTGCGTGACAGATTGGAAGAGTACGATCTTCATATCCACGGCAGTGTGGTGGATGCCGACCGTGAACTCTATGCGCGCGGAAGTTTCGATGAGCTTGATTCTCGAAGCTGGCTGATCAGATCGGGGTGCTGGGAGATAGGGCGCAAGTATTTCTATCGCAAGCTGTCCGGCCTGAGGCTGGAAGAAATAGTGGATCGGCCTGAGCGGCTTATGGCACGGTTCAATAGTTATTTTAGAAATGGGGCAAGCGCCGATTCGCTTCGCGAATGGGCAAGGTGGCGCCTCACGCATGCCATCGCTGTTCCCTGGCAGGATTTATTCTACCGGGACCAAAGGCTAGGTTGCTGGTCAGCTTCGATCGAGCAATCGCTGGATCTACTGGACCCGGTCTCGATACACCCGGTTAATTGCGACTACTTCTACGGCATCATGCTTGGGATGGACAAAACAACCGATAGGGATGGCGCATCTCTTCAGCATGAGATCATTGCCCTGTGCCTTCCCGAGGTTGCGCAGATACCGGTCAACCCCCCGGATGGGCATTACTTCGTCCTGAAAAGCAGGTTATTGAAGATTGCTGCGATACTTGCCGGAGAATCCGGAAATCTGGTGCGATCGCTCAGGCACAAGTAAGTGAACAGGGCAGCCGCGAAGCGACTAGCCGGGCAAGCTTGGGCGGCCTCGAAAGATAGACTGTACGGCCTATTGACTTCAAATGGGGCGTCCGCTACTTTATTGTAAAGGCTTGCTTTTTTATCCTGTCGGCTTTATGGAGAAACGGCGGAGAATATCGGGATAAATCTGCAGAAAACTTTGATTGACGCTTTCAGACCCCGTGTATATCCTCTACTCCATCATGGAATCGAGTATCAGGAGTATCGGAATTGCAGGCAGGTGCAGCCGGGGCAGCAGAGGCAGGCATCGAGCCTGAATGAGTTCAGGGAGCCAGCCAGGCAATCGTACCAGGTTGGACAGGCATTTTTATATATATTAATTTTCGAACGAGCATACATGGAACTCAGCCATATAAAAACCATATCATTGGTATTATCGTTTCCGCTTATTGCCGGGCTCGCGGGATGTGGCAACAAGGAATCCACGAAACCCGCTGGCCAGATTGCGGCTAAAGTAAATTCCGGGGAAATCTCAGTTCACCAGGTCAATTACGTTCTCTCCCGAACTCCGGCCGCCAGTAAACCCGAGGCCGCGCCCAAGCTTCGTCGTGAAATCCTCGACAGGCTGATCGATCAGGAACTCGCTGTCGAGCAGGCCGTGGAGAAAAAGCTCGATCGGGCGCCGGATGTGCTGATGACCATCGAGAACGCGCGGCGGGAAATACTGGCCCGCGCCTACGTGGAACAAATTGCGGCAGAGTTGCCCAAGCCAACCGTTGCCGAGGCAAAGGAATACTATGCCGCTCACCCTCAGCTCTTCGCCGAGCGCCGGATCTATAACATCCAGGAAATCGTGCTCCCGTCTTCCGAAGGCGTCGCCGATCAGCTAGGCGAAATGCTGCAGAAAGGATCATCAATGGAAGAGATTGCAAATTGGCTGAAAGGCAAGAATATCAAATTCGCAGCCGGCAGCGCCACGCGTCCGGCGGAACAGATCCCTCTCGAAATACTGCCGAAGATCCATCCTCTCAAGGTGGGACAGGGGATGATAATGCAGGCTCCCCAGTCCATTACAGTAATGAGGCTCGCCGGCGCGCAGTCGGTACCCGTAGCGGAAGACGTCGCGCTGCCGCGTATCCAGCAGTTTCTTGCAAATCAAAGAACGTCGGAAGCCGCCAAAAAAGAATTCAAGACGCTGAAGGCGAATGCCAAAATCACTTATATGGGTGAGTTTGCCGATGCCAGTCCAGGCACTACGGAAACGAAACCCGCTTCTGCAACTGCCAGCGACACTGCTGCAACGGCCAGCAATGCCGGAAAACCCAGTCCCGCTGCATCAACGTCTGCCACGGATATTGCGATTGACAAAGGCGTGGCCGGATTGAAGTGACAATTCGTTCAATTCCGAAAGCATAAGGAAAAACTTGAGACCATGATACCGTCCATTATTAAAAAATTCCCTCTGTTCCTCGCATTGTTTATTGTTTTTTTTACGACCGGCGTCAGCGGGCAGGATAACCTGGAATATCCACTCGGTCCGGGCGATATCCTGCGTATTCAGGTTTTCCAGAATCCTGATCTGACTACCGAAACCCGCGTATCGGAAACAGGCTCCATTACCTATCCGCTCATCGGCGCAGTGGAAGTCGGGGGCCTCTCCATCGCCGAGGCGGAAAGAAAAATCTCGGATGCGCTCAAGAAGGGTGGGTATATCAAGCAGGCGCAGGTCAATATCGTCCTCCTGCAGATGCGCGGCAGCCAGGTAAGCGTGCTGGGGCAAGTCAATCGGCCGGGGCGATTTCCCCTCGAGACCCTCAGCCGTGTCAGCGATATGCTGGCTTCAGCAGGAGGGGCTACGATGGGTGGCGATGATTATGCCATCGTGACGGGTCTGCGTGACGGAAAGCACTTCCGCAAGGTCATCGATATTCCTGCGCTTTATCTTGGCGAGAAGCCGGACGAAGATATTTATCTGGCGGGTGGGGATGTGGTCTATGTGCATCGCGCCCCTGTTTTCTATATTTATGGAGAGGCCCAGCGTCCGGGAGCATACCGTATAGAACGCGGCATGACAGTCATGCAGGCTCTGGCTCAAGGCGGCGGGCCAACCCCCCGGGGGAGCGAGTGGCGATTGCGTCTACATCGAAAGCAGGACGATGGCAAGGTGGTGAAGCTCTCACCCGAGATGACTGATCTTGTTCAACCCAACGACATAATCTACGTGCGCGAAAGCATTTTCTGAGGATTATTGTCACATGACGCTTCGACAGATATTGCTTATTCTCCGGGCTCGCTACAAGGCGGTGATTTTTACCTTGTTGTTCGTGGTAACCGCCACGCTCGTGATCAGCCTGCTGCTTCCCAAGCAATATACTGCCAGTACTGCGGTTGTGGTGGATGTCAAATCGCCCGATCCCCTCGCCGGTATTTTGCCGGCGCTTGCCACGCCGAGTTATATGGCCACGCAGATGGATATCATATACAGCGATCGCGTTGCTCAGCGCGTTGTCAAGCTATTGCGCATGGATGAGAGCGCAAGTGTCAAGGAGCAATGGATGGATGACACCGAGGGCAAGGGCGATCTGGTTGCTTGGCTGGCTAATTTGCTCAAGAAGAAGCTTGACCTGAAGCCGGCACGTGACAGCAATGTGATCAATATCGATTTCACCGCAAATGACCCTGCCTTCGCCACAGCAGTTGCCAATGCCTTTGCGCAAGCCTACATTGCAATCAATCTGGAGCTGAGGGTTGAGCCGGCGCGCCAATATGCGACCTGGTTCGAGGATCAGACCAAGACGCTGCGCGACGAGTTGGAGCAAGCCAAGCGCGCGCTTTCCGCACATCAGCAGGAAGCGGGCATCGTCGCTATCGATGAGCGCCTGGATCATGAGGTTACCAAGCTTAACGATCTTTCCACCCAATTAACGATCGTCCAGGCGCAAACTTCCGACAGCAGCAGCAAGCGGAAATCTTCTTCCAACTCGGAAACCTTGCCAGAAGTAATGCAAAGCCCGCTGGTCAATAGCCTTAAAGCGGATATCGCCCGGCTCGAGGCAAAGCTTCAGGAAAGCAGTGTCAATCTTGGCAGAAACCACCCCCAAACGCAGCGTGCTCAATCCGAACTGGCGTCACTGAGAAAAAAACTGGCGGGTGAAATTCGGCAGATCTCGGAAAGCATAGGCACTTCTTATGAGGTTGGAAAGGAGAAGGAAAAGGAGCTGCGTGAAGCAATGGAATTGCAAAAAAAGCGGGTACTTGAGCTCAATGGACAACGTGATCAGATCAGTGTGCTTCAGCGCGATGTAGAAGCCGCACAGCGTGCGTTCGAGGGCGTGAGTCAGCGCTCGACTCAGACCCGGCTTGAAAGTCTTGCCGCACAAACGAACATTGCTATCCTGAACCCTGCATCCATGCCGACCGAAGCCTCTCGTCCAAAGATCTTGATCAACTTGCTTGTTGCCACTTTCATTGGCACGCTGCTCGGTGTTGCCATGGCCTTGATACGTGAATTCCGTAATCGCCGGGTACGTTCCGAAGAAGATCTCATAGAAATCATTGATCTCCCTGTACTCGCGACGCTGTCGTCATCTGCGTTGCCATCCAGGGGAATCAAGCTGTTACCCAACAGGTTTTCCCGGCATAAATCCGACCGCCTGCTGGGAACAGAAACTTCCTGATGCACGTCGAATTGACATGAACCCTCTGAGTAGCAGTTTTCCGACCATTAAACGACCCCCTGCGCCGGGTTCGGGCGAGGCGCCAATCTACGGTAAAACCGAAACGCCGGGGAGCGGGAGTTCGATCGGCGCGATCCTGGTTCACACTGGACGTCTTTCCGCAGAAAATGCGGAACGTATTTCCCGCCTGCAGCTGGATGAAGGTAAGCGTTTTGGCGAGGCGGCCATCGAATTGGGTCTTCTTACAGAAGATGATATTCAGTTTGCACTTTCACGTCAGTTCGACAATCTCTATCTGCCGGCTGACGATAGCAGCCTGAGCCGGCGTCTTGTCGCCGCTTACCAGCCATTGAGCAACACTGTGGAAAAGCTTCGCTCCGTGCGTGCTCAGCTCATGCTGCGCTGGTTCAAGCCTGAGGCACGCCAGAAGATGCTGGCAGTGATGAGTCCCGGCAAAGGGGAGGGAAGAAGCTTCGTTGCCGCGAATCTAGCCATTGTTTTTTCTCAACTGGGTGAGCGTACTCTACTGGTTGACGCAGATTTGAGAGCGCCATGTCAGGATAAGCTGTTCAAGATTAATAATAAGGCTGGCCTTTCCACTTTGCTGGCGGGGAGAACAGGTGCCGAGGCCATAGCCCGCATTTCCTTGCTGCCAGGACTATATGTTTTGCCTGCGGGTCCGATTCCGCCTAACCCCCAAGAACTTCTTGGCCGCCCCGGTTTTGCTGAACTGTTGCAATCCTTTGCAAGGGACTTCGATATCATCATTTTCGACACGCCGGCTTCCAGCAGTTACGCCGAAGCTCAGATGATCGCTGCTGGAACGGGTTCTGCTCTTCTGCTTGCATGTAAAAATAGAAGTTCGGTGCGAGATATTACTTCGCTAGCCCGTGATCTGGATCACACTGGCGTCAAACTGGTAGGCGCGGTATTGAACATCCTTCCCGGCCAGCAAAAATGAAACTCATGGATATGTTTTTATCTGGTAAATCAACGGCATGGCTAGTGTGGTGAATCGTAGATTATTGCATGAAAATATTTACCATTCCGGACGCCGCGCCAGCGGTGAGCCGGAATCCAGAGCTTTTTCAAGCTGCTGGATTCGTGCTATCGCGGGAATGGCCCAGGTATTTATTCAACGTATTTCAGGTTAAGGACACTAGTCTCTAGACCGTTACGCTGTTTCATCCTGCCTAAACGGGATACCAGTATGGAACGTTGATTTCTCTCGATTTTGCCAGGTCTTAAGAGTGGTGAGCGGCATCATCTTTTCCCTGATTGATTTCCAGCTTTTTGCGGATGCAGCTTGGCAGCCGGTATTCAGGGAAAAAGAATGTTTATTTTGCCGGGCATACAACATGCAAAGATGGGGAGCGTCAGTTCAATGCAAGTGCATGTACTCAACGGTCGGCAGCGGCACGAGTCGATAAGCGGATGAAAGCATGGCTCAATGGGTTTCCTGCTAACCAATCATGTCATATAGAAGAAGGGCGGATGCTCTTGAAAAATGGGTACAAATTCTCCAATCCTGATTAATGGAACATCGAGCCACCAGAGCTGGTCGTCCAGACTGCTCACCTGGCTACCGATCATTGCAGGCCTGCTGGTGCTCTACCTGCCCACGCTCGTTGATCTTTTCGAGGGAGTCTGGGGCACCGATCAGCAAGCCCATGGGCCCATCGTGCTGGGAATCTCCTGCTGGCTTTTTTATCGAAAATGGCCGGATATGTGGCAATCGAGCGAGGATCACTCCCCTTCCACCACTGCCGGATGGCTGGTTTTCCTGTCGGGCTTGCTGCTCTATGTATTGGGCCGTTCGCAGGATATTCTTGCTTTCGAGGTCGGATCCGTCATCTGGCTGCTTGCTTCCTTTATCCTGCTCCTCCGGGGAAGAGCGGCCCTGAAATCGCAATGGTTTCCGTTATTCTTCATGTTGTTCATGATTCCGCTGCCCGCGCCGCTCGTGGATATGCTGACCATGCCCATGAAAATGGCCGTTTCCTATGTCGCTGAAAATATTCTTTTCTGGGCCGGTTATCCCATCGCCCGTACTGGCGTCATTCTCCAGGTCGGGCAGTATAAATTGCTTGTAGCCGATGCGTGTGCGGGATTGCATACGCTATTTACGCTTGAAGCGTTGGGATTGCTTTATCTCAACATCATCAGACACGATTCCCTTTTCCGCAACGTGGCGCTCGCAATCCTCATTGTCCCCATCTCTTTTACCGCCAATGTCATACGCGTGATGATACTCACGTTGATAACCTATCACTATGGCGATGAGGCTGGGCAAGGTTTCCTGCACGGATTTGCAGGCATGGTGCTGTTCCTCAGCGCGCTGCTGCTGATTATCGGAATGGACTCGCTGCTCCAGCTTGGGGTCAAGCTACGGCACAGCCATGGCAATGCATAAAACAAGGTGATCCCATGAGTTTGTGGCTCAAGAATTTCATACTCCTGATACTGATGTTAGCCGCTTCCGGCCTGGCGCTTGCTCTTCGTCCTACTGAAAAGATGGCGGCCCAAAACCAGGCAATAGACCTGGAAGCAATAATTCCTGCGAAATTTGGGGACTGGCGTCAAGACACTACTCCTTCATTGCAGATGGTTGACCCGCAGCAGCAGGAGCTTATAGAAAAGATCTATACACAGACGCTCAATCGTACTTATTCGAACGCCAGCGGCTATCGAATAATGCTGGCGATAGCTTACGGCGACAATCAAAGGGACGCCATGCAGATGCACTATCCGGAGATTTGTTATCCTGCTCAAGGATTTGCCCTGCAGGCAAAAGAGAAAGGCACGCTTCCGACGAGCAATGGCTCAATTCCGGTTACACGGATCCTGACCAGTCTGGGGGCGCGCAACGAGCCGGTTACCTACTGGACTACTATCGGAGATCAGGTATTTCAGGGCGGCATCCAGAAAAAGCTCGCTGAGCTGAGCTATGGTCTTAGCGGAAAAATTCCTGATGGAATGCTGATCCGCATCTCGTCCATCGATCCGGGGGCTGCGAATGCGTACGAAGTACAGGCTCAATTCGCAGAGCAAATGCTGCATGCCCTAAAGCCGGGATATCGAAAAAAGTTGAACGGCAACCTTCCACTCGATTGAACGCATGAAAAAAATTGCACTTCTTACTGGCATTACAGGTCAGGATGGCGCTTATCTGGCTGAATTCCTGCTCAATAAGGGTTATATAGTCCACGGCGTCAAGCGTCGTTCCTCGCTTTTCAATACCGACCGGATTGATCACCTTTATCAGGATCCGCACGTTTCGGAACGAAATTTTGTTCTGCACTATGGCGACCTGACCGATTCGACCAATCTGATCCGCATCATACAGCAGGTGCAGCCCGGCGAAATCTATAACCTTGCTGCCATGAGTCATGTCGCGGTCAGTTTTGAAACTCCGGAATATACTGCCAATGCTGATGGCATCGGCACTCTTCGCATTCTGGAAGCCATCCGTATTTTGGGATTGAAAAACAGCGTCCGTTTTTACCAGGCCAGCACTTCAGAGCTTTACGGCTATGTTCAGGAGACGCCTCAGAAGGAGACAACGCCTTTCTATCCACGCAGCCCTTATGCCGTGGCCAAGCTGTACGGCTACTGGATCACGGTCAATTACCGTGAGGCCTATGGCTTGTATGCATGCAATGGTATTTTGTTCAATCATGAGAGTCCCATCCGTGGGGAAACCTTTGTCACTCGCAAGATCACCCGGGCATTGGCCCGTATCAAGCTTGGTTTGCAGGAGTGCCTGTACCTGGGGAATCTGGATGCATTGCGCGATTGGGGTCATGCAAGGGATTACGTAGAGGCCCAGTGGCTTATATTGCAGCAGGAAAAGCCTGAGGATTTTGTCATCGCCACCGGGGTACAGCGCAAGGTCCGGGATTTCGTCAATGCCGCCGCGCGGGAGCTTGGCATTCATATCACCTGGAATGGCCGAGGCGTAGAGGAAACGGGAACAGATCAACACCATAAGGTCATCGTCAGGGTCGATCCACGCTATTTCCGCCCGACCGAGGTCGATTCGCTGCTTGGCGATCCATCAAAGGCCATGGAGAAGCTCGGATGGAAGCCGAAGACAGCATTTGATGAATTGGTTGTCGAGATGGTGCGCGAAGATCTCAAAAGCGCCGAGAGGGATGAGCTGGTAAAGAAACACGGGTTTGCGGCATACGATTACCACGAATAGAGAGCAGCTTGTGGGCCGAAAAGATATATTGCAGGTCGCTGCGGAATGGACGGTCTGCGATGGTTTGGAAGTTTCAAAAAAATGACTAAATCAAGGAACGGGCAATGAGATTAAAACGAGTACTCCGAAGCTTACTCAGGAGGACAGGATATGATGTCTTACGTTTTCAGCCCCTGACTCATCCTCTTGCCAGAAGAAAAAGATTAATGGAGCAATACGCTATCGATACCGTTCTCGATATCGGAGCCAATATAGGTCAATATGGACAGGAACTGAGAAGAGATATGAGATTTTCCGGAAACATCATATCTTTTGAACCGCAAAGCGCAGCATTTGAGTTGCTCAAGAAAAATGCCGCGCACGATCCCAAATGGGAGGTGAATAATTTTGCTTTGGGAGATAAGAATGGAACAGCAAATATCAATATCGCGGGAAATTCCCACAGCAGTTCGTTACTCGGCATGCTGTCGTCGCACATAGACTCGGCGCCCAGTTCATCTTATATAGGGAGTGAAACAACTGATGTCAAGATGCTGGATTCAATAATAGACAATTATTGCTCCGTCCAGAATAACGTCTATCTCAAGGTCGATACGCAAGGGTTTGAGCATAAGGTGATAAAAGGAGCGGAAAAATCACTTGAGCGCATGCGCATGATCCAGCTTGAAATGTCTCTTATACCGCTCTATGACGGACAGGTGCTTTTCGATGATTTGCACGGTCTTTTAACGGAGAAAGGATTCAAGCTTGTTTCTCTCGAACAGGGGTTTGTGGACCAGCGATCCGGACATTTGCTGCAGGTCGATGGCATTTATCATCGTATGATTTGATAAAGGCACCCTAATTCCTCAGGGCATATAGTCTTACATCAATATTTCATTCCTAAGCCAGCCATAATATAGAACAGCTTCGAAGTTTCTGACCAAGGACCAGGGGCAACCGGGATGTGAGCCAAAGATCGGCTTGAAGATCTGGCGGATGGAATGGCGGCTGAAGACCCCGCAATCACCAAAAGGGATGAACCAGGAGAAGCACGGGTTTCCCATGCATCTATCATGAATAATACAACGTTCGACTCAAGTATGAAAATCTATGTTGCGGGTCATCGCGGACTGGTTGGTTCTGCAATTGTTCGTAACCTTCAGAAGAAGGGTTACGACAATATTCTTGCACGAACCCATGCCCAACTGGACTTGACGGACCAGGTTGCCACGGAAGCATTTTTCGCACGCGAACGGCCGGAGTATATCTTTCTCGCGGCTGCCCGGGTCGGCGGGATTCTTGCCAACAACCGCTACCCGGCATTATTCATCCATGAAAATCTCGTCATCCAGAGCAATGTCATTCATGCTGCCTACAAGAACCAGGCAAAACGGCTCATGTTTCTTGGCTCCAGTTGTATTTATCCCAAGCTGGCACCGCAGCCGATGAAGGAAGAATATCTCCTGACAGGTCCATTGGAACCTACGAATCGACCCTATGCTTTGGCCAAAATTGCTGGCATTGAAATGTGCTGGAGCTACAACCGGCAGTATGGAACGCAGTTTCTCGCTGCGATGCCGACCAACCTGTATGGTCCTGGAGATAATTACGATTTGAACAATAGCCACGTCATTCCTGCGCTGATCCGTAAATTCCATGAGGCGAAACAGGCAGGCAAAAGGGAAGTGGTTGTGTGGGGCACGGGAAGCCCAAAGAGAGAATTTCTCTATAGTGATGACATGGCCGACGCATGCGTCTTTCTGATGATGCTTCCGGATGATGAATATATCAGTCTTCTGGGTAGCGATGAAACCGAAACCGGCAGATTCGAACCACCGCTGGTGAATATCGGTGCCGGCAATGACATTGCCATCAAGACCCTGGCTGAGTTGGTGAGGAAAGTGGTTGGTTTCAGTGGGGAGATCGTTTTTGACACGAGCAAGCCGGACGGAACGCCGAGAAAGCTGATGGATGTTTCCCGATTGAAACGTATTGGCTGGTCCAGTCGAACCCCCCTCGATGAAGGAATAGGCCGTGCATATGCAGACTTCCTACGTGCCCAACAAATCGTCGCTTGATCCTGCCTGCGGTGATCATCAGGCCGCGGTATCGCGCGGCGCGATAGCCCGGTTAGCGTTAAATGCCGCCAAATGGAATTACCTCGGAGTAGCGCTCCGTATCATAATTCAGTTGATTGCGCAAATTGTCCTGGCGAGATTGCTTGGCCCGGCGGAATTTGGCTATTTCGCCCTGTGTTTCATGGTGGTCGGTGTAGGCTACGTTGTCGCGGAAATGGGGTTGAGTTCAGCTCTGATTCAAAACCCGTCCCTGAATGGCTCTGATGTCCAGCGGGTTTGGACTTCTCTTTTCGCTAGCGGCTTGCTTGGTTCCGGCTTGCTGATAGCGTTTTCTGAACCGCTGGCGCTTCTGCTGGGTAACGCTGAAGCCGCATCCTACCTGCGTTTTGCGGCTGTTCCACTCTTCATTCAGACAGTCGCATCCGTTTCTCTGGCATTGCTAAGAAAATCACTCGACTTCAAGCGTATTCAATTTGCACAGGTCACAGGCATGGTCATCGGCCAGATTTTCGTCGGTTTTGCACTTGCTGCGATGCTGCATACAGCCTGGGCAATGCTTATAGCATGGTTTGTCCAGCTTCTGATTTCATGGATTCTGATGTTTGTCAAAGTCAGGCATAAGCTGACTTTAGGTTGGCCCGCGAGCAAAAATCGCCTGTCGTGGTTCGGCATTCGCGCTCTTGCTGCCAATATTGCCAACTGGTTGATCGAGAATCTGGACAATCTTCTTGTGGCGCGGTTTTTCGGCGCCCGCTCACTGGGCCTTTATGCTGTAAGCTACAACCTTGTCCGCTACCCGACCAATCATCTGGTTACGACGCTGCAGGCCGTGCTTTTTCCCACCAGCGCGGCAGTGCAAAATGACCAGCATGCTTTGCGCACGGCTTACCTCGCTAGCCTGTCGCTTGTCGCAACTGTCACCCTGCCAGTATTTGCTACCGCCGCAATAGTCGCGGAGCCTCTGATACTTACTTTATATGGCGAGGAGTGGAGAGAAGCTATCGCGATCATGCAGCCGCTTGCCCTGGCCATGCCTCTGCATGCGATTACCGCGGTATCCGGACCTCTCCTGTGGGGAGTAAACCGTGTAGGCACCGAATCTTTGCTTCAATGGCTGGTGTTGTTGTGTTTCTTAGGAGCGATGTTGGCGCTGGATCTGACTTCTGCAGTCCAGCTGGCATGGGTTGTCTTTGCGGTGTATCTCGCGAGGGCATGTCTGCTGGCGTTTAGCGTTGCCCGCTTGCTGCAACTGCGGCCCATCGAGATGATGGTTTGCTTCCGCGGCCCTCTTGTGCTGAGTTGCATTGCCGGGGGGAGTAGCGCCGCTGCTTTACTGCTTGCGGAAGCTCATCACCCGATAGGCAAGATGGGTCTTGCTGCAGGAATCGAATGCCTGCTGTTTCTCGTTTTGTTCTGGTTTGCTCCCAGATGGGTGCTGGCCCCGGTGCTTGCAAAGGTTTTATGGCGATTTTCAAGTTCGCTGCCAAAGGCTTTTGCATCGAGGATAGAATCGATTGCTGCTGGCGGCGACTGGCACGCGGACAGGCCGAAAATATGAGGATCGGTATTCTCGGTCCGATTGGCACCGCTGATGTACAGCATCTTCTCGATCTGTCAGACACTGCATCCCTGTCCCCGGGAACGCCTGGAGCGCCGTTCATGGGAACCTTGATTACCGCATTCCTGGAATTGGGGCATGAGGTGGTGGCTTTTACCTCCGAACGTACTCTCGACCTCGATAGCCGGCCGCGGCACGTGGATGGGCCGGGGTTTCGCCTATGGCTGTGTCCCTCTCGTCCCAATGGCACGTTACCGAGGCACGGCCGCATTGGCCGGGTTTGGGATTTTTTTCGCCTGGAGCGAAGGAGGCTCGCTGAAGCGGTTGCAAGCGAGAGAGTGGATATCCTCCATGCCCACTGGATCTACGAATATGCGATGGTGGCAATCCGCTCCGGCTTGCCGGCGATTGCAACGGCACACGATATCCCTGGTGAAATCATGCGTTTTACTCCCACTCCCTATACCGTGGGGCGCTACATGATGGCCCGGCAGGTATTGAAAAGTGGCATCCCTATTACCGCAGTTTCGGGCTACGCTGCCAAAAGCATGGCGGATCTCGTTTCCCGGCCTATTACCATCGTAGCTAATCCACTGCCGGCCTGGCTGCGGACGCTGAAAAAATGCGAAGGATCAAAAAATCCAAGCATGGAGAAGGATTTGCCCCCATTTGTGATCGCCATGGTGATGGGGCATTGGAATCGCTTTAAAAATCCGCTGCCCGCTATCCTCGCATTTCTGGAGTTGGAAAAAACGCTTTCCCGTACATGCGAATTGAGATTGTACGGTCCCGATTTCGGACCGGGGGGAAAGGCGGAAAGGCTGCTGCGCGCGGCGAATCTGCCGCTGGAAGGAATCAAGCTCAGAGGCCGGATCGAACATCGCGATCTGTTACAGGAGATGCAGTCGGCTTCCCTGCTTTTGCACCCTTCCCTTACCGAGGCGTTTCCAATGGCTATTGCGGAAGCCATGGCAATAGGTATTCCCATCATTGCGGGAAGACGGTCGGGGGGGGTGCCCTGGTTGCTGGACCGGGGGCATGCAGGTCAGCTTGTCGATGTCAAAGATGCAAAAGCTATTTATAGGGCGATCAAGCGGATTTTCGAGCATCCAGAAGAGATCAGCATTCAGTGTGAAGCAGCTCGAAACCGGGCCTGGCAACTGGCTGATCCCTACGCGACTGCGGAGCAATATCTGGGTGTTTACCGGAGTGTACTGGCGTGAATAGTTGCCGAAATTTTGCTATCTACAACACTTTCCAGACATGGTTTCCAGTGCGGTGGCCAATTGACACTGTTACTGGCGCCCGGACGATAACCGGGGGCGGTTGAAAGAATGCTCGTTTTTTCTTCCATTGCGATGGGCGTCGTTATTCTCCTTGCCATTATTTTATTACTCTCGTTTTTTTGGGCGTGCAAGTCCTTTGAGGCGATGCTCGCGATCATTGTCTTTTTATTCTGCCTGGATGCCATCGCGGTTGGACTTCCAATACTGCACATGGGTAAAAATATTCAGGTATTTGACCCTATATCCATAACACTTTTTTTTGCTGGCCTGACCCGGCTTGTTTTCGGGCAGAAAAGCATAGGGGTTCCGCAGTGGCTGCTGATTTCGTTACTCGTGCTGATGAGTGTGCCGTTGAGCCTTGGGTTCAAGCAATACGGCATGGCGGCAGCACCTGATTTCAGATTTTTCTTCCATTTCATGGCGCTTGCGCTCTATGCGTCCTCCTTCAACTTCGAGCAGGTCAATTTTACCCGCCTGGCTACGTACCTGCTCTGGGGGGGGATGATACTCATCCTTCTTGCATTTTGTCGGTGGGCGGCAGGCGCAGCGGGTCTCGCGATTGCGGAATCCTGGCGTGTAGTGGGCGCTGGCCGGGAATTCCGGGTGCTGAATGCCGCGCAGAGCTATTTCATAGCCCAGGCTGGTTTGCTGCTGCTCATCATCGGGGCCTCGGATTGGGGAAACATGGCGCCTGTTAAACAGAAGGCTGTCAAGGCAGGAATCGTAGTGCGTGAGTTGGCCTCTTTCTGGCGGCGCTGGGCGATCGTCCTGTCTGGTATTTGCCTTGCTATCGCCTTTGGATTGATGCATCGATCCGTATGGGTCAGCATGGCGGCCGGCATGGGCTTGCTTGCCTTGTTCGATAGCAGGCAGCGCGCCGGTCTAGCTCAAATTATTCTTATCTCCGCGCTAATCGGATTTACCGTATTGGTTCCCATGGGACTGCTGGGTTTCCTGGATTCTTTTATTGAATCATTAGAAGCCTCCTTCACCGAAGTGACAGCACATCATAGCTCATTTGCGGACCGTTACCTCGGCTGGCAGGCGTTGCTCAGTGAATGGTGGACCGATGGGAATATCCTGACATATGCCCTGGGCCAACCTTTCGGTAGTGGTTATTACCGCAAGATCGCGGAGTTCGGCGCTTCGTATTCGGCTGAATATACGCCTCACAATTTCTATGTCCAGATGTTGCTGCGAACCGGGATGGTAGGACTGGGGCTTTTTCTCTCCCTGGTGGCGGCGACCGGCATGGGTCTTTATCATGCGTTATCAAAAATCAAAAGAAGCGGGAACCCGGAGTTCGGTGTACGGTTGTTCCTTCTGGTCTCGCTGGTGATGCAGCTGGTGTTTTTTCTGGCATATGGTGCGCGGCTCGAGCAGGGTCTGCTCTTCGGCCTGGCAATGGCGGCAGCGACTTCCAGGGTTCAGGTACAGGATAGGGGTAAATTTTCTTCGGAGGAACTCGCCTCATGCCGTCCCTAGGTGTTGTGATGACATGCTTCAACCGTCGCGACAAGACGTTGGAGGCCCTCTCTCATATTTTTGATTCGGACTTGCCGGCCTCGGTGCAATTATGCGCGTATGTAACCGATGATGGCAGCTCGGATGGAACCGCCGAGGCATTGAGCAAAGCTTTCCCTTCGGTCCGGGTGCTTCATGGCAGCGGCAGTCTCTACTGGAATGGGGGTATGCGGTCCTCCCTGGCGGCTGCATACGCGGACCGGGTTGACTATGTGTTGTGGCTTAACGATGACACATTCGTCACGCGATCGGCGATCCGGGAATTGCTGGATGCCGAGTCCCGGTGCACACAAAAAACAGGTGATGCTGTCGTCATCGCCGGGACGACTCGCGATAGTTCGACTGATTCGGTTACCTATGGGGGGGTCCGATTCCCCGTGTGGTGGAAGAAGACAACTCCACGCGTTGTCGAACCCCTGAATGGCGACGCGGAGTGCGAAACCATGAACGGGAATATCGTACTCGTGCCCCGCGAGGTTTATTTGAAGGTGGGAAACCTGGAAGCCAGCTTCATTCACGGTCTGGGCGATTTCGATTATGGCTTCAGGGTAAGGAAGGAGGGTTTTAGGATTTTTGCGGCCAGCGGCCGTCATGGGTTTTGCAGTCGAAATAATAACGAAGGAACGTTTCGCGATAGTAATTTGACGTTGGGAAAAAGGTGGTCGCTGGTTTGCGGACCGAAGGGGCGCCCTCCCGGACCCTGGGCGGTATTCACCCGGCGTCATTGCGGGCCCCTGTGGTTTTTGTACTGGGCCTGGCCATATCTCTACACGCTTGTTAGCTCCGCAACAATCTCAAGGAGGAGGGAATCATGAAACCTCGGCAATGGATTCAATCATCTGTTCTAGCGGGTGTTTTCTTCTATGTTTCTATTTCTGCCGCCATAGCGCAATCAGCCGTCAAGGTGACAGCTCCTGTCGGCACGTCGACCTCGGCATCCTTCGCTCCGCTCGCAGGAGAAGATCCGAAAGCGGGGGTTCCGCCCACATACTTCGGACTGCATATTCATCACCTCGATGTGCCTTATAAGGCGGGGGCGTCCTCCTGGCCTTTCGTGCCCTTTGGCGCCTGGCGGTTATTTGGGGCTTATGTGCAGTGGAATGATCTGGAGCCGCAAAAAGGACAATGGAATTTCCAGCGGCTGGATCGGTATGTGGATGAAGCGGGACGTAACAATATCGAGCTGTTGTTTACGTTGGGGCGCACCCCCCAATGGGCCTCCGCCCGGCCGGACGAAGAGTGCAAAGGTTGTGCTGCCGAGCCGGCATCGATAGAGGACTGGAAAAATTACGTGCGTACCGTCGCGCGCCGCTATAAAGGCAAAATCAAGTTTTATGAGGTCTGGAACGAGCCGAGATTTTATGAACTGGAGAAGGCTCCTCCCAATGCCAAGATCGGCTATTACAGTGGCACGGTGGCCGCCCTGGTCGAACTGGCCAAAGCAGCAAAGGAAGTCCTTGCGGAGGAAGATCCCGCTGCCCGGGTGGTGTCGCCATCATTTGTTTCCGCTGATCTGGGATTGCGGCGCCTGGCCTTTTTCTTCAAGGCGGGAGGAGGTAAATATATCGATATTGCGAGTTTTCACTACTATGTCGATGTTCCCGAAAAAATTCCTGACATCACTCGGAAGCTGAGAAGTATTCTGACGACTTATCAGCTGGATCGGCTTCCCATATTCAATACAGAATCAGGATTTACTTTCGCGAGAGACGATCTTTCGATTGGTCCCGGCGTAAGAAAGGGTTCTTTTGAAGATGTTTTGCCGGATCGCCTGGGAGCAGCCTACGTTTCCAGGGCGCTGATTCTCGGCGCCTCGGACGGTCTGAGACGTTTCTATCTGTTCAATTGGGATGGCGAGCCTCCGCATCCGACGATGGGAATCGCAGCAGTGCGCGGAAGTGTCGCAACACCGATGACTCGAGCATATCAGCAGACCCGGAACTGGCTGCTGGGTTCGGTTGTAGGTCCCTGCGAATCCCAGCGCGGCAAGCTTGTCATTTGCAATATCCAGTTGAAAGGCGGACGAAGCGGATGGCTCGCATGGGCGACGGATCAGGAACTGGTTGCAGATCTGTCTTCGCTTTTGAGTACGGGACATGTTCAGAGGCTGCTGGGTGACGGGGAAGATTCCCTGGGAGATTCTTCGAGGACGACTATAGGCCCGGAACCTGTTCTTATCTATCAATAGCGCTGTAACGAACGGAAGCCTTCTGAATTGAAGATCTGGTTTGAATTGACGAATTCACCTCACATCAACATGTTCGCCACGATGATACGTGAACTGGAGCGCGAACATGAGGTGATCATTACGTCGCGTCCTTTGGCCAACACCATTTCCCTGCTGGAACTCCACGGATTCAAGCATGAGGTCGTCGGAATTCATTATGGAGGCAGCCTTTCGGCCAAGCTGCTGGGGTTTCCCATACGTGTTTTACAGCTGAAGAAATTTCTCGAAGAGCGTGAAATCGATATATCTATTTCCCAGAGTTCATTTCACTCCCCGGCGGTTTCGCGCCTGCTGCGCGTACGTTCCATTTATATGAACGACAATGAGCATGCAGTTGGCAACGTGCCGGCATTCATATGTGCCCACACCATCATGGTGCCGGAATTTCTGGGGATGGAAAAACTGAGAAGGCAATTGGCAAACCCGAAGAAAGTGATCCATTATCCAGGCGTCAAGGAAGGAATTTATTTGTGGGAGCTTGACGAACGGTTGTCATCTGGGCGCGCGACAATGAAAGCGAAAAATTCCAGGAGGATTGTTTATATTCGCCCCGAGCCCTGGACCGCTCAATACTACAAAGGAAGCCGTAACTTTCTTGACGATCTGGTTTTGGGAATGAAAGACCATGTCGACATCGTTTTATTGCCACGGGGCGAGAAACAAGGCGTGCATTATCTGGACTCCAGGTTTTCAGGCGTCCGGGTCGTTACCACGGCACTGGATATTGCCGATATCGCGCAGGATTGCGATCTGTTTATCGGAGCGGGGGGCACGATGACAAGAGAGATGGCGGTGCTGGGCATACCAACTATTTCTGTTTACCAGGACGAGCTTCTGGATGTCGACCGCTATCTGCTTGCAGTGGGTGCATTCGAGCATAAACCCGAATTGACATCGATCGAGGCGTTAAGATATCTGGACATGGCTCAGCAACGTCCGCCGAACAGCGCCCTGCTTGAAAAAGGCAGGGTCGCCTACCAGATGGTCAGGGATGAAATTCTCAACTCATAATACTTTAGGAAGCTGAACCATGATTCGCCTTGCTGTCGTTGGCCTCGGAAAGATGGGCCTGTCTCATTATGCAATTATCGCTACGCATCCTCTGGTGAAGATTCAGGCAATATGTGATTCCACAGGGTATGTGCTGGATGTGCTAAAAAAATATACCGGGGTTGCCACTTACAGCGATTTCGATGCCATGCTGCGAGAAGTCGATCTCGATGCGGTCATCATCGCCACCCCCTCGAGCATGCACGCGGGAATGGTCAGGGCGGCACTACAAAAAAACCTCCACGTATTTTGCGAAAAGCCCTTTTGCCTCGATACCGAAGAGGGCCGCGAATTGGCGGATCTGGCGAATAGCAAGGCGCTGGTCAATCAGGTGGGCTACCACAACCGCTTCGTTGGCGCATTCGGAGAGGTAAAGCGTTTGCTCGACCTGGGCGCTATTGGAAAGGTAACGCACATCCTGGCCGAAGCGTATGGTCCGGTCGTGCTGAAGACCAAGGGGACGACCTGGCGGACTCAGCGCCACACCGGAGGAGGATGCCTGTATGACTATGGCGCACATCCGCTCGACCTGGTGAACTGGTATTTCGGGTCGCCTCATGGGGTGGGTGGCTCCGTGTTGAACTCGGTTTTCTCGAAGGATACGGATGATGAAGTCTTCACTACCCTGTATTATGAAGACGGCAAAAGCGCTCAGTTATCGGTGAACTGGAGCGATGAATCAGTCCGGAAGATGACGACCAAAATCAACATTTGGGGGACACAGGGTAGAATTTACGCGGATAGGCAGGAATGCCGGACCTATTTACGCGATACGGCGCAATTCCCTCCAAATTATCATCAGGGGTGGAATGTCCGCTATACAACGGAGCTGACCGAACCGGTGTGGTTCTATCTTCGCGGAGAGGAGTATTCCGCGCAGCTCGACTATTTCGTGCGGTGCATCGCCGAGAACCGCGCCGCAGACAATGTAAACTCGTTCAAGAGTGCAGTAGTCACCGATAACATCATGTCGCTGATAATAGCGGATGCAACCACAAGGGCATCCCGGCCCGGTGAGGTAATCCCGGAAGTTCCTTCAAAGAAACGCGGGTTCTTTTTCCCCAGCCGCAAAACGGCGCAGTAATAATTCCTCGATCAAGATGGAGTAGTTTTTCATGGACCGTTTATTGTTCGGTGATAATCAGTTTTTCGGCGTCAACCATATGTCTGAAGACAAGGCACGAGATCAATCCATCAGGTTTCAGGAAATTCAGAGCATCATCGACGTGCTCGACGATGCTTATGATGAAGGAATAAGATCTTTCATGTGCACCACTCATGACCGCATGACCCTGATATGCGATCACATGCGGGCACATCCGGATCGCTATGGCGATTTTTCGTTTATGCCTTCCATGCCATACGCGCATAAGTATGCAAACGCCGTGACCGAGGAAGGCATGCTGGGCGCGCTCAAGCGTTTTTTGCCGGCGGAAGGTTTTCTCAACGCCGCGATGCGGGGCGGCATGTCGTTCGCGAAGAAAGATATTGAAGGTATTACCACGTTGCTGATCGATTCCGAAATGAAAATGTTCTCAGGTCTCAACACGCCAGTCATTTTCCTGCAGAATGTCGTGGTCGACCTGCTGCTCGGTTTAGGCTTCAAGGAAGCATTCCGCATCTTTTCAGTTCATGTGAAGACACGCTATAACGCCGAGCCAGGGTTTATCACAATGAACCTGCCAGCATTGCTAGACGCGCTCGAGGAAGTCGGTTTGACGAATCCGATCGTCTGCTCGAATATCAATAAAATTGGTTTTCGCATGTGCGGCGGGTTCGACGCGTACGAACGTGCGCTTCGCGAAAGAAAATTCCGTGCCATTGCCATGTCGGTGTTTGCATCGGGAGCGATTCCCGCGAGAGAGGCAATCGCGTGGGTATGCGGGCAGCCCAATATCGAGGCAATAGTTTTTGGAGCATCGAGCAAGTCAAATATACGGAATACGCGCTCGCTCGTGGATGAATTATGGTATAATAATTCGCATTCTCAAGCACTACTTTCGTAGCTCGAAAGCCAGGTCGCTGAATGACAAACAAGTGAGGCCGTTCATCTGGCCTGCAGTGGGTTTATAGCGCCAGGAAGTAATGCGGCCTCTGGTTCACCATTACTTGGCCGACAGAACGAATTAGCTCATCATATTGATCGTCTGGTAGAGCTTTGAGTGACTCCTGAAGCAACGTAGCGAGGGCCTGCGATGCGAAAGGACGGCAAGTCATCCCGCAGCTGGATGAGAGACCCCGTGAAATGGGGAATCAGGCAGCGGCGCATGACCTATAGCCTAATAGTCTACTCTTGCTACTGGGCGGCCTTCTCCATAGGAAGAGGCTGCTTCTCGCTGCGCCACGAAGCGTCGTTGCCTTGTGCGCCATTTATTCAGCGCTTCCCTGAACTTCTCGAGGGTTCCCTGGTTCAGTCACAGTCCTGGCTCTCGCCTGGGGTTCTGGTATTTTTACTCGACCTGTTCAGTTGGTCAGTTTGTCGGGAAGCAGCGCTCCCTCGATTCCAATTCTGAATCATCGTAGTGATGTGTTTCTGTGCCGCTGTTTTACTTTTATTCGGAGCAACCGGTGAAAGCGGGTTGCCCATTCCATCCGGTTATCAGATTTGTCGTTGTTTTTTCAAACTTCCTGCATGAAAGGGTAGAGATTATGGAGTGCGCTTGATGTTGAAAATTTCAGAGATGACTCGTATCAGAAAATTCCAGCTGATTTGTGGCGGCATGCTACTGCTTGCCTTTATGCGTTCCGCCTGTGCCGACATGGTCTTTGACGGGCGACTCAGCAAGGGAGATTTTTCCCGTTACTGGGTAGTGGAGGCGGATGGATACGCCCCGGTAGGCGTTTTGGCCCCTTTTGGAATCCCGGGCCGAATCGAAAAGCAGCTTGACCCGGCGGGCTCCGGTCAATCCGTCATGTTGGCAACCCGCTTCCTGGGTGATCTGCGGACAAACGGAGGGTTCCGTTCCGAAGTCAGCGCGCCAAAAGATCCCATGGGGTCGGAGCGCTGGTATTCTTGGGGATATTATCTGCCCGCCAAGTGGAACGATGTGCATGACGGCAACATTATCGCCCAGGTACACGACACGCCAGATAAAGGAGAAAGCGATCTGCGAAGGCCAACTCTTGCAGTAGCAGTCAAAGACGATAAAGTAAGCCTCATTAACGCCTTTGACTACGACCGTATTACTTCACCCTCCGGTATCACTCCTGTTGCACATGTGGATTACGAGGTGCGTGAACTGGCTTCATGGACGCTTGCGACCGATCGTTGGGTGCACCTAGATCTTCATGTAAAATGGGCGGGTGATAATACGGGTTTTCTTGAATTCTGGAAGGACGGCGTTCTTCTTTATCAGGAAAGAAATCATATCAATACTTTCAATGATGAAGGTGGTTTATGGTTTAAAAGCGGCATATATGGCACGCCGAGCGTGGAATGGCCGCACATGAGTGTTTATTCGACCGGGGTGAAAATCGGTGACGGCAAGGAAACATTTCAAACCATGTCCCTGTCGGCCGTTCCCGAACCAAATGTCTATTTCATGATGATTACCGGCCTGATGGGCATCAGTTTTGCTTGCCAAATTCGCCGTTTCAGATTTTCAGGGAAAAATAGCAGGCAAGGATGAAAAAAATATACCTCGTTGCCGGGGCTCGTCCCAACTTCATGAAGATCGCGCCCATCGTTCGCGCCTTGCAGGCAAATGGAAGTTTGGCCTACAGCATTGTTCATACGGGCCAGCATTATGACTACCAGATGAACGACGTGTTTTTTGAGGAACTGGGCATACCCGAGCCAGATATTTTCATGGCGGCGGGAGGTGGCAGCCACTCGCAGCAGACAGCCAAAATAATGGTGGCTTTTGAAGAACTGTGCCAGTCTGACCGGCCGGATGCCGTCCTAGTGGTCGGGGATGTAAACTCGACATTGGCGTGTTCCATCGTTGCCAAGAAACTGAATATCCCGGTATCCCATGTCGAGGCCGGATTGCGCAGCGGGGATATGACCATGCCGGAAGAAATCAACCGCATCGTCACCGATAGTATTTCCGATTTATTTTTCGTTACAGAGCCCAGCGGGATAGAGAACCTGAAGCGCGAAGGCAAGGATGCCTCATCGATTCATTATGTCGGACACGTCATGGTGGATAATTTGCTCTATCAGGTCGAACGATTGGCGAGCACCGATACTTCGGCATATGACACAAGCAGATTCAAGGCAGCGAATCTGGCGAATGAGGGGCGTTACGGAGTGGTGACCTTGCATCGCCCAGGCAACGTCGATGATCCGGGCACAATGGCGCGGATTTGCGGGGCGCTGAAAGAGATCTCGTGCGAGTTGCCTTTGATTTTTCCGGTACATCCTCGTACGCAAGGCAATCTGGAAAAATTCGGTATCGAATTGGGACCGAAGATCACGCTCGTTGGCCCGCAGGCGTATATGCCATTCCTGAATTTATGGAAAGATGCGACGGTCGTTCTGACAGACAGTGGAGGTTTACAGGAGGAAACCACGGCGATGGGCGTACCTTGTATTACCATTCGCAACAATACTGAACGCCCCGTTACCGTGGAGCAAGGCTCCAACGTGCTGGCTGGCACGGATCCAGTGAATATCGTTGCGGAAACACGCAAGGTGCTGCTTGGCGAGGGTAAGCGGGGGCAACGACCTCATCTGTGGGATGGAAAGGCGGCGGAGCGGATCGTTGCGATTCTGGCGGCGGAGCTTGCAGGCTAGTGATAATTAACTTCAAATAGCGATGATATGGATCATCCGATGAGAGACGCAGCGGACCATATAGGTGAACGTCGAGTATCGCGAAAGTCTTTGTGGCTCACGGTTTTAAACCAAAAAAGAGCGGTCAGCTACCGGATTTAGGTTTATATCTTGACATCAACAAGAGCCTCCAAATGATTCTTGTAACGGGTGGAGCAGGTTATATAGGATCGCATACCTGTCTGGAACTGCTGAATGCAGGTTTCGAGGTGGCGGTGTTCGATAACTTCTGCAACAGTCATCCAGAGGCTTTATCCCGAGTGGAGGCCATTACCGGCAAGAAACTGCAAGTTATCCCCGGCGATTGTCGGGATCGTGCCGCACTAACGGCAGCGTTGTGTAGCAGCAAGGCGGAGGCTGTCATTCATTTCGCGGGGCTCAAGGCGGTAGGAGAGTCGGTGGAACAGCCTTTGTCATATTACGATAACAACGTGGTTGGCAGCATTCGTCTGCTGGAAGCCATGGAAGAAAGTGGCGTGCATACGGTGGTATTCAGTTCATCCGCTACGGTTTACGGTGATCCGCAACGGCTGCCGTTAACCGAAGATCATCCGCTTTCCGCTACCAATCCCTACGGCCGCAGCAAACTGATGATTGAAGAAATATTACGGGATCTGCACCGCAGCAATAACACCTGGCGTTGCGGCATCCTGCGTTATTTCAATCCCGTCGGCGCACATTCCAGCGGCTTGATAGGAGAGGATCCGCAGGGAATGCCCAATAACCTCATGCCTTTTGTCTCCCAGGTGGCGATAGGGCGGAGAGAATTTCTCAATGTCTGGGGAGATGATTATCCCACTCCCGATGGAACCGGGGTGCGCGACTATATCCATGTAGTGGATTTGGCCGTGGGGCATATCAAAATTCTGGAGGCCCTGAGCTCACTCGAAATCGATGCTGGCAGTTGTATGACGATCAATTTGGGTACAGGCATAGGCTACAGCGTTCTGGAGATGGTGCATGCCTTCGAGCAGGCAAGCGGCCGGCCGGTTCCCTATAAAATCGCGCCACGTCGCCCGGGCGACATCGCATCATGCTATGCTGATCCGGCGCTGGCATTCAATCTGCTCGGATGGAAGGCGCAACGTGGTTTAAATGAAATGTGCGCCGATGCCTGGCGCTGGCAGGAAGGCAATCCAAATGGGTATGGTGTCAAGAACCAGGAGATGCTCAGTAGATTCCTTTCCGCGCATTCTACTAATGCGGAGTAGTACCAGTTAAACTTATGCCGTTGGGGCGTGCTCGCGCCATTCAAGTTATTTCTCGACCATTTTTCATATGCAATCATTAATTCCTGTGGTGCTATCCGGCGGTTCCGGAACACGATTATGGCCGTTGTCTCGCGAGAAGTATCCGAAACAGCTATTGCCGCTTACCGGAGAAGATTCCCTATTGCAGGCCACGGTGCGCCGCATGGATGGATTGGCCAACGTAGAGGTTGGAGCTCCGTTGATCGTATGCAATGAAGAATACCGTTTTGTCATAGCTGAGCAGTTGCGGCTGATGGGCAAACGGGGGACGATCGTGCTGGAGCCGGCTGGACGCAATACTGCTCCTGCTTTGACGCTGGCGGCACTCGCGGCGGAACAGGAAAAAAGCGATCCGATACTGCTCGTCATGCCTGCGGACCACGTCATCGTGGATGTGCAGAAATTCCAGGAAGTGGTATCCAGCGGGATAGGATTTGCGGCTCAGGGAATGATCGTCACATTTGGAGTCATACCTGAATCCCCCGAAACAGGATACGGCTATATTCAGGCCGGGCAGCCTGTACCACCAGAGTCATCCAAAGACCACGCATATCGGATTGTCCGGTTTGCCGAGAAACCGGACGTGGCCAGCGCGAAGACCTATCTCGATGCCGGTTCTTATTTCTGGAATAGCGGCTTGTTCATGATGCGGACCTCGGTGTGGCTTTCTTCCATGGAAATTTGCCGAAACGATATTCTGGCTGCTTGCCGAAATGCATGGACTCATCGGTCGGTTGATGGAGACTTTATACGGGTAAAAAAAGAAGAATTTGCCGGTTGCCCAAGCGACTCGATCGATTATGCCGTGATGGAGCGTATTGCCGTCGACCGGGAGTCCTCATTGCCCGGTGGAATCGTGATTCCCCTATCGGCCGGATGGTCCGATGTGGGGGCATGGGATTCCCTATGGAAGGTTCTGCCGAAAAACGATTCGGGCAATGTGGCCCAGGGAGATGTGCTCCTGCATGACTGCCGCAATATGCTGGTGATGTCCGAGCATCGGTTGGTGGCATGCGTGGGAACAGAGAATATGGTGGTGATAGAAACACCGGACGCTGTCCTGGTTGCGCCGCTGGAAAAAGCGCAGGATGTCAAGCAGATCGTCGATAACCTAAAGCGGGAGGAGCGGCCAGAAGGGCAATTGCATCGAAAAGTTTTTCGTCCCTGGGGCTCGTACGACGGAATCGATATCGGCGAACGCTTCCAGGTGAAGCGCATTGTCGTAAAGCCGGGCGCCGCATTGTCATTGCAAATGCATCATCATCGGGCGGAGCACTGGATCGTGGTGCGAGGAACTGCACAGGTGACGCGTGGCGATACGAGTTTTCTGGTGTCCGAGAACGAATCGACCTTTATCCCGTTGGGCACGCGGCATCGTCTGGAAAATCCGGGCTGCGTGCCGCTGGAGATGATCGAAGTTCAGTCAGGGTCGTATCTGGGCGAAGACGATATTGTGCGTTTTGACGATATATACGGCAGAGATCAACGAGATCAACGTTAAGGAAGCCCTGAATAAGTCCTCGCAGTACGCATCGATGGCGAATCGAAATGATAGGCGCGCGACAAGGTTCTGGCCGGGCAGACTTGCGACGCTGTGGGCATAGCGCCATGGCTCTCTGAGCGGGGTCCGAGGGGCTTTGCGAAGTGGGGTCGTGCAGGAGTAGGATACTTGACCGCGCCAAAGACCAGGCGGGTTGCCAACAGCCCGTCGCGGGGGATGGCAACTTCTTCCGGGAGAATCGCCTCGCCTGTGAAGGTCCACCCAACGCCCTGCCCGACTTTTGCCGCGGCCTTTATGGGAGAGGGCTTTGCGGGCGGTCTGCCCTTGCCGGACTTCTAACGAAGGCATCAATCCCGTCTCCCCGCATCCCGCCCAATTAAAGCGGCAATTCCCGGTCCTTTTAATTGTGTTTTTTTACTTAAAGTTCTGTTTTGACGTGACTATATCGTCGCTAGTCCGATAGGTCTATTGACCCTGTCGATATAAAGCGTAACCTTCTCCCTACGAGTTTTTGCGTCTGGTGTTCTTCCAGAACTCGTATGAAGTGCTGATCAAATCGGGTTTTGGCTAGTCGATGGCAGTCGGAGCGCCAAACCCGTATGTGAGTGTGCTAGTAAGAGAAGTTTGTCGTGTAGTCGTATTGTGTCGTACCAAGTTGTAAATACTAATTAGGAGGCAAAAGTTATGGTTAATTCTACTTTGAAGCGGGCAGTAGGTATCGCTCTGCTGGCGGGTGCAAGCATGGGCGCAAATGCTACAACCACTGATCTTGGAATGGTGAGCGCCAGTGCGCCCACCACCTTTACGGGATCGGTAATTGGAGGCAGTTCAAGCTTCAGCGACATATTCACCTTTACCCTGGAGCAGCCTAATGCAGGTTCGGGCTATAGTGTGGTCAATTTCCCGTTGGATCTCGGATCCGCCGGTACCTTGAACACGGTATTGTCCACAATTTCGCTGGTCAGCTTTGGAGCTGACAATGCTTTTGGAGGGGGCGACGACCAGGTTCTTAAGTCGGTTGTACTTCCATCCGCTGGCAATACGCAGAATCATATCAGCCTGACATGGGATCAGCCCATCACCGGCGGCGCCTATCTCAGCGTGGGCGGTGTCGTGGACGGTTCGCTGGGCGGGATCTATACTGGATCGATCAGCGCCGTATCTCCCATTCCCGAACCGGAAAGCTTCGCCATGCTGCTGGCTGGTCTGGGTTTGATGGGTGCTGTCATCCGTCGTCGCGGTATTCATAAATAATCCCATTTACTTACCTGCATTGCCACGTTTTTTTGGCTATGTCACGGCGCCGTTTCAAATCGACATGCAACGACGTGAAATGGCGCCCAATCATCCCGAGACCTGCCAGCAATAGGGCATGAGTATCGGGCTCGGGTATCGGGAGGGCCTGAAGGATGCCTGCGTAGCTGCCCCCCAGATTACCCGTCACGTTTCCGGATACAACGAATCTATAATCCAGCGCAGCGGGTAGAAATGCGGAAACGGAAAGAATGTCATCAAGAGGATTTACCTGGCTATCACTGGCATAAGTAATGGTATCGGTGGAGTTAGTGAACTTGATATTCTTGTTTGATAATTGAAACTCCGGTCCGGGAAAGAACGGTAGATCGAAATTCACGGTGACCGTAGTTCCTATCGCAGCAGATTGGGGTGAGATATCGAATATGTATACATCATTAAAATACGAATCCTGGCTTGAAGCTGAAAAGGTATTTCCGATAGAGACGGTTTGGCCGCTTAAATTTCCTAAATTGCCAGGTCCGATGGCGACC
This sequence comes from Nitrosospira sp. 56-18, assembly GCA_001899235.1. Classification (GTDB taxonomy): domain Bacteria; phylum Pseudomonadota; class Gammaproteobacteria; order Burkholderiales; family Nitrosomonadaceae; genus Nitrosospira. Next base: position 287,761 of record MKVR01000050.1, on the reverse strand, counting down.
GCTGGATTCATGTGTCCGCTTAGTAGCGATGCTGCTGATAGGAATAATTTCGTCTTGTTCATTTTATCCTCATAGCATAGATAAGCGAATTGATACAGGAGTCCTTTCGGTGCGATTTACACCGAATTGCCGCTTCTCTGCTCTTCTATATTCGTCTGCCTGTTGTATCGAGTTTTCAATAAATTTTTCGTTTTTTCCTCGTGGACGTTCAGTGGGGTGAACTGTGACAGAATGATGTGACAGAAAAGCTCTTTCAGGAAACGATGAACATGAGCCCTTAAGCTCATCAGGGGGGTATTGTCGCGATCATAAGGTCATAATTTTTATTATTAATATATATAAATTTTTTTCTGCTTGATGGGTGGTTTTCTACATATGAGTTCTCGATAGAGAACAGCTTTTGAACCTCTTTCTCACCGAGATTTCTGGCCGCAACCGCAAACTTGATGGCATATTCATGCATGCCGTATCAACCAGGGTATTTCGCGGCATACCAGGGTAGCGCAAGACAATTGCCTAATTCATCGACGCCTCCTGATCAATTATCACAGGTGTGCCGTGAGTTTTCCGGTTTCGCAGACATCCGCATTCAAACAACAGTGCAATTACTTCATCCAAAATGTCTAAGCTGATGTTTTGAAGGGCAGGCTTTTCCTCATCCTCCAGTAGGAACCTATTGGCGACATCATCCAAAGCGTAGCGTGCCAGCGCACTCGCAAGAAATATTCATTCTGCACGTAATGTCTCGCTCGTACATCCCACCACCCCCATACATCCACGCGTCTTCCAGGCTGAAACTTCGGTAAGAATGCAGGCCCGGCGCAGCATTTTGCCAGCCACATTCCCCGGTGGAATCCCGATACTGATAGTCGTGCACTACGTTGGGGAAGCGCGGAACAAATCTCCACTGGCGCGACGGCGGCTTTGGGGCGCGGGATGCGCGAATGGCGCGACTTCGAAGGGTGGAGCAGTTTCTTGCGAAGGACGATCGACCCCGTAGCGGGACGTATGCGCCCCAACAATGCTCGCCTGTTGACTGAACATCTCAGGATTTGGGTGGAAAACCTGCGCTTGTTCTGGTGGTGGACAACCCGCCACACCGGGATTGACGGCTAGTTACGTCACATTTACGTCACGGCGTAATGGGGAGGGGAAGCGGGGGAGATTATTTCAGGTTTTTTAAGTAACCCGAAAAACCGGGGAAATTGGTAGGCGCGATTGGACTCGAACCAACGACCCCCACCATGTCAAGGTGGTGCTCTAACCAGCTGAGCTACGCGCCTGGGAGAAGGGGATTTTATCTGAAACAGTGCAAGGGTTCAAATTATAATGCCTCCTTGCAGAGGCAAGTCCTGGACAATGAGAATCCAGGGCTGCCATGTCTTCCCACGTGCTTTCATCGATGATGGAAAAAATCCGTTTATCCAAGTTCCTGTCCCAGCAAGGGCTATGCTCCCGCAGGGAAGCCGATAAATATATCGAACAAGGATGGGTATGGGTGGATGGCGAGCGTATCACCGAACTGGGGACGAAGATTCATCCCGGGCAGGATATCAAGCTGGACGAGGCGGCACGAGCGCAACAGACCAGCCGGATGACCATACTGCTGAATAAACCCATTGGCTATGTTTCCGGCCAGCCGGAGCCTGGCTATCGGCCCGCTATCCAACTGGTAAATCGGGAGTCCCGGTTTGATGGGGATGAGACGCCGCAGATCTTTCGTATCAGCCATTTAAATGGGATGGCGCCAGCCGGACGACTCGATATCGATTCGTCCGGCCTGCTGGTGTTCACGCAGGATGGGCGTATTGCAAAGCAACTGGTGGGCCCCGAATCGGAAATGGAAAAAGAGTATCTCGTACGCGTTATCGGGATGGCATCCCGGCATGCGCTTGGTCTTTTGAACCATGGCTTGAGTCTCGATGGCGAAGAATTAAAGCCGGCAAAGGTTACATGGCAAAATCAGGAGCAACTGAGGTTCATCCTTCGGGAGGGCAAGAAACGGCAAATTCGACGGATGTGCGAGCTTGTAGGATTAAAAGTGACCGGCCTGAAACGTATCCGTATTGGAAAGATAAGTTTAGGCAATCTCCCAGTGGCTGAATGGCGCTATCTGGGTCCGAAGGAAAGGTTTTGAATGACATCAAAGATGCCGGTCAGACGTGTTCATCAGGTAAACACCGATCCGGCGAGATCAAAATACTAAAAAAACAGACCCTGAATTAATCCATTACGAAAAATCCGAATCAACATCGCTCAAGCACATGCCCGCTTCCCCTCCTTTTTCTGGTGGTTTTGCTACGCATCATTAGTCGAGATTTATTGGCGGAGTGCCGCCACGCACCGTTACAATATCCGCTCAGCATCTGGCTGAAAATCTTATTCTTCGGGAAATGACGAAATGCTTCTGGTAACTGGCGGGGCGGGCTTCATCGGCGCCAATTTTATTCTGGATTGGCTGGCGCAAGCTGACGAAGCAATCATCAATCTGGACAAACTGACGTATGCTGGCAATCTGGAGAACCTTGCGGCACTGGCTGCGGACGAACGCCATATCTTCGTGCATGGGGATGTCTGCGATACAGCGCTGGTAAGCAGCGTGCTCGGTCGCTACAAGCCTCGCGCCATTCTCAATTTTGCGGCGGAAAGCCACGTGGATCGATCCATTCACGGCCCGGAAGAGTTCGTGCAGACCAATATACTCGGTACTTTTCGATTATTGGAGGCAAGCCGGGCATACTGGAATGGTTTGAATGACAAAATGAAACGCCGTTTTCGCTTTCTCCATGTTTCCACCGATGAGGTTTACGGGTCTCTGGTACAGGGCCAGCCCGCTTTTTCCGAGACTTTTCCTTACCAGCCTAACAGTCCTTATTCAGCCAGCAAGGCTGCCAGCGATCATCTCGTTCGAGCTTATTATCATACCTATGGTTTGCCTGTACTCACTACCAATTGCTCCAATAACTATGGTCCTTACCAGTTTCCCGAGAAACTCATTCCACTGATGGTCGTAAACGCGCTAGCAGGAAAGCCGCTGCCCGTTTATGGAGATGGCCAGCAAATTCGGGACTGGCTGTATGTAAAAGATCACTGCACGGCTATTCGCCGCGTGCTTGAAGCCGGCGTTGTCGGCGAAACCTATAATGTAGGCGGCTGGAACGAGCAGCCGAATATAAAAATTGTCAGAACGATCTGTACATTATTGGATACATTAAGGCCCTTGGTTATCGGCTCCTACCATAGCCTGATCACCTTCGTTTCGGATCGTCCCGGCCATGACCGGCGCTATGCGATCGATGCAAGCAAGATCGAACGCGAGTTGGGCTGGAAGCCGGGGGAGACATTTGAAACAGGGGTGACCAAAACCCTTCGTTGGTATCTCGATAATCCTGCCTGGATCGGCAATGTGCAGTCAGGGGCTTACAGGACCTGGATGGAAAAGAATTACGCCGGACGCCAGGCATGAAAATTCTGCTGTTTGGAAAAGGAGGGCAGGTAGGATGGGAACTGCAGCGCAGCCTAGCGTCCCTGGGCGATCTCATTGCGGTGGATTTTGATACCCGGGAATTTTGCGGGGACTTTACCCATCTGGACGGCATAGCAGAAACCATTCGAGCAGTTGTTCCGGATGTCATCGTGAATGCCGCCGCCCACACGGCGGTGGATAAGGCCGAAAATGAGCCAGAGGCAGCACGCACGGTCAATGCCCTTGCCCCGGCCGCAATCGCCAGCGAGGCTTCCAGGCTTGGCGCGTGGTTGGTGCACTATTCGACCGATTACGTGTTCGACGGTTCAGGAAGTCGCCCCTGGGTCGAAACGGATGACACTCGTCCGCTGAATGTCTATGGTTCCACCAAGCTGGAGGGCGAAGTGGCCATATGCAACTCCGGCTGTAATTATTTAATCTTCCGCACTAGTTGGGTTTTTGCCGCGCGTGGGGGAAATTTTGCCAGGACGATGTTACGTTTGGCCCAGGAACGCGATCGCCTTACCGTGATCGATGACCAGACAGGCGCTCCTACCGGAGCGGATCTGCTGGCCGATGTGACCGCTCATGCTATTCGCACTGCCATGCGCAGGAAAGAGGTGGCGGGACTATACCATCTGGTTGCAGCAGGCGAGACTTCGTGGTTTGGCTATGCGCGATTTGTGCTGGATTTCGCACGCGAAACCGGCCTGAAACTCAAAGTCGATCCGGAAGAGATTGTACCCGTTCCAAGCAGCGCGTTTTCCTCTCCTGCCCAGCGGCCGAAAAATTCGCGGCTGAACGCGGCTAAGCTCCAGACAACTTTTGATTTACGCATGCCGCCATGGCAAACTGGGGTCGTGCGTATGCTGACTGAAGTTCTAGAGAAATGAGCATGAATCCAAAGCGTAAAGGTATCATCCTGGCCGGCGGATCGGGTACCCGGCTCTATCCGGTGACGAAGGCTGTTTCCAAGCAGCTGCTGCCTATTTACGACAAGCCCATGATTTATTACCCGCTGAGCACGCTCATGCTGGCGGGAATCCGCGACATCCTGGTCATATCTACGCCGCAAGACACGCCTCGCTTCGAGCAACTACTGGGAAATGGCGAGGATTGGGGTCTCAGTTTGCGCTATGCGGTGCAACCGAGCCCCGACGGATTGGCCCAGGCATTCACTATCGGCAAGGACTTCATCGGATCCGATCCGAGCGCGCTGGTGCTGGGCGACAATATATTTTACGGCCATGACCTGCATGCGCAGCTCCAGCGTGCCATGAGCAGAACGAGCGGTGCAACCATATTCGCCTATCATGTCCAGGATCCACAGCGTTATGGTGTAGTGGCCTTTGATTCGCGGAATCGCGCCACCGCCCTGGAAGAGAAGCCTTCAAAACCGAGAAGTAACTACGCCGTCACGGGTCTGTATTTCTATGATAACGAAGTCATCGATATCGTAGGTACGCTTAAGCCCTCGGCGCGCGGAGAGCTTGAGATAACGGATGTGAACCGCATTTATCTGGAACATCATCAGCTTGAGGTTGAGATAATGGGTCGTGGTTTTGCATGGCTGGATACGGGTACGCATGAAAGCCTGATAGAAGCCAGCAACTTCATTGAAACCATCGAGCACCGCCAGGGTCTGAAGATCTCCTGTCCGGAAGAAATTGCTTACCGCCAGGGTTTCATCGGGCCGGCGCAACTGGAGAAGCTGGCGCAGCCACTGGCGAAAAACGGATATGGCCAATATCTTTTGCGCCTTTTGTCGGAGCAGGTGGTCGAATGAAAATCATTTCCACGGCCTTTCCGGAAGTTCTGATCATCGAGCCTGCTGTTTTTGGAGATACTCGCGGGTTTTTTTTTGAAAGCTTCAACCAGAAAAATTTCGCGCAAGCTACAGGGCTTGACGTAAACTTCGTACAGGATAACCACAGCCGATCCGCCAAAGGTGTCCTGAGAGGTTTGCACTACCAGGTTGTTCAACCCCAGGGCAAGCTGGTTCGAGTGGTGCGAGGTGCCGTATTCGATGTTGCGGTAGATATTCGTAAATCCTCTGCCACCTTTGGCCGATGGACTGGAGTCGAGCTTACTGAAGACAATTATCGCCAGCTTTGGGTACCTCCCGGTTTTGCCCATGGGTTTTACGTGCTGAGTGAAAGCGCTGATTTTCTATACAAGACTACCGATTACTATGCTCCTCATTTCGAGCGCTGTCTGGCATGGAACGATCCGGACCTTGCCATTGAGTGGCCGATAGGCGGAGCCTTGCCTGTAGTATCTTCGAAGGATATGAGCGCACCGGCGTTTGCCGATGCCGAAGTCTTCCCATGAACGTTCATCCGCCTCATATTCCCCCTCTACGCGACCTTGATGCCGGTTCGAAGTTGCGCCCGCTCCCGATTATGTGCGTTTGATCGTGGGAAAAATCCTGGTGAGGATTTCCGAATGATAGATACCACAGACGGTCGTGAATTTCCCCTGCGGGAGGCTCACAATCTTGTCCGCGATTTGATGACGCCCAACCCCTGGATTTATTGGGCAGATTTTCTCTTTCACGTTACTTTGGGATGGTTCGCTTATATCACGGCACTACTAGCGCCGGTACTGTCGGTCTGGCAGATCGCGGCAGGAATCGTTGCCATTTTTGCCTTTTACCGCGCTGCAATCTTCATTCATGAGCTGGCTCACCTGAAAAAGGGCACGTTCGGGACGTTTCGGATTGTCTGGAACATAATATGCGGCATACCCCTTTTGATGCCTTCCTTCTTGTATGATGGCGTGCATAACGATCACCACAAGCGCGATGTGTATGGTACGAGCAGGGATGGCGAATATGTTCCCTTTGCCACTCTCAAGCCGACCGCGATGATAGGATACGTTTTGCTGTCATTTGCTTTGCCCTTTTTCTTTATCGTTCGTTTTCTCCTGCTTACGCCGCTTTCCTATCTGATTCCGCCACTCCGGAAATTATTGTGGGAACGCGCCTCCTCCCTTACCATCGACATGAGCTACATTCGTGCCGCGGACGCTATCCGGAACGATAGGCATTGGCAACTCCAGGAATTCGCTACGTTTTTATTCATTGCCATTGCCGTTATCTGCATGGTGGCGGGCTTGCTGACTTACAAGGCAATTGTGCTCTGGTATGTCATAGCAATGTTCATATTCCTGATCAATTCCTTGCGTACGCTCAGTGCTCATGCATACCGCAATCCCGGAAACCAGGAAATGGAATTTGCTGAACAGTATCTCGATTCCATCAATGTTCCCGGCCACTGGCTCATCACCGGCTTATGGGCCCCGGTAGGACTGCGTTACCATGCCACCCACCATCTTTTCATGAGCTTGCCCTACCATAACCTCGGAGAAGCGCAACGTCGGCTGGTAAACGGGCTGAGTGATAACACGCTTTATGTCAGGACTCTGCGAAAAAGCATGTGGGATGCGCTTCGGCGCATATGGAGTGAGGCCTCCGCGTCGACTCGTATCCCTGTTCCGGACACAGCTCTGGATGATGCGATCCAGAGGCGGAAAAATGCATGATTGGAAAAAAGCCGGGTTCGCTGCCGTTCGCTGTCTGGAAGGCATGCTGTTCGGGATGATCGCGCGATTGCCAAAAAAATTTCCATCACCGGAGTAAGCGCCGGATAGGGTTAGGGGTAAAGTATCTGCCGCCTTGGCACCTATATTGGCGGGCGATCCCGTTTGTTTTGAGGCTTCATCGCCCCATTTACTGCCCAGCTTCCAGATCCTGGAGACGCTACCCTGGCTTCATTGCACCTGTTTCAGCAAAGCCCTGGCTTCCCCGATATCAGCAAAGTTTTTCCCGGTGGCGATGAGTTGTTCCAGTTCCTTGCGGGCGCTGGCCTTGTCATTTGCCTTGATCAAGCCCAAAGCGAGATGATAGCGGATTTCAGGCATATCCGGGGCGAGCGTGGCCGCTTTTCGCAAGAAGGGAAGGCCGCGTGTGGTATTTCCCTGTTCTATCAATATCGATCCTAAAGTGTCCAATACCGAGGGATTGTCTGCGGCAAGCTGGTGTGCTTTTTCGGCATATTCCAGAGCCTGGGAGTCTTTGTTCTGCTGCAAAGCCATCGCCAGGTTATTCAATGCCGCCACATTCTGTGGATGCGTTCGCAGGACGGTTTGATATTGCTCGATTGCCGGCTTGATTTCCCGATCCGTTATATAGGTTTCGGCAAGATACATGCGAACAGTCGCATCGCCCGGGTGCTCCTTGAGCCAATGCACCAGACGCAAATTTGCTTCACTCTTTTTCCCTGTCTGCCTGAGCGAGGCATGCAGCTTCATCAGAAGCAGCGGATCTTTTCCAAGGGAAAGAGCATGTTCATAGGCCTTGGATGCGAGAGCAGGATTGTTTTGCTTCAGTTCCAGATCACCTTCCGCCACATAGCCCACCGGCAGTTTTGGATATTGCTTCTGAATCTGTTTTGAGACCGCGAGCGCCCCAGCATAGTTTTTATTTCGAGTTTCCAGCAGAATCTGCGTCAGCTTCGCATCCAGATAATCTGGTTTCAGCGCCAGGGATTTTTTGAGTGCGTCCGACGCGGCAGGCAGATTATCCATTGCAATATGGATTGCTGCAATTCGAAAATGTGCGAGTGGAGACCCTGGCAGCATGGCGACGAGCTTGTTGTAGCTTTCCAGGGCTCCTGCCTTGTCATTGTTCGCAAATTGCGCCTGGGCCAGAAAATCGAGAACATCCGCGTTATCAGGATACGCCCCCCTCAGCTTCTCCACCAGGGAGAGCGCTTTCTGCTTTTCTCCCAAACGAAGATAATGAGCTTCCAGAAGCAGGGCGGGTTCCAGTACATTCGGGTTTTCCTTATATGCCCGTTCCAGCCACATGGTGGCTTCCTTGTTATCCTGGCGATTGAGGGCAATACCGGCCAACGCGGTCATCGCTTGTATATTCTTCTTGTCATTCTTTAGAAGTGCCTCGAAACGCTGTTTGGCTGCCTCGGGCTTGTTTTCCTGCATATCGAGCTGCGCGAGGTTGGTCACAGCAGGGAAATAGGAAGGCTGCAGGGAAAGCGCCTTTTCAAAGCTTGCTCGGGCGCTGGCCGCGTCTTTTTTGCTCAGATAAATACCGCCTTTCAGATTCTGGATGAGCGGATTGTCCGGATGCTCTTTTTCGACGGCTTTTGCCGCTGCAAGCGCCTTATCGAATTCCTTGAGACGAAGATGGGCCATTACAAGCAGAATGCCGGCTTGGGATGACTGGGGGTCCAGCTTTCTTGCCGCTTCCAGCTCGGCTATGGCACGATTGTTATCGCCTTGCCCCATCTTGCTCATGCTTAAAGCAGCATGAAGCGTCGCATTTTCCGGTGCCATGCTGCTCGCTTTTTCAAAATACTCCGTCGCTTTTTCGAAATCCCTGGTTTGCATATAGGCTTCCCCCGCCAGGGCGAATAGCTGGGAATCGGGCTGGATGTTTTTATTCTTCAGTACAGGAGTCAGGATACTAATAGCCCGTTGCCCATCTCGGCTCTTCAGGAGAACAGAAGCCAGCAATTTCCGTGCATAGAGGTTTCCAGGATCTTTCTCCAGATATTGTTTCAGATGCGTTTCCGCTTGTGGCAAAGATCCGAGCGCCAATTGGACCGCACCGCCCAGCAGCAGGCTCGGCAAGTGATCGGGTGCGGCGCGAAATACCTGCTGCAGGGATTCCAGCGCGGCAGGGTATTTGCCCTGGCTGTAGTCGAGCAGCGCCTGGGTATAGAAGACCAGCAAGCTGCCGGGAGTTATCTTGCGCGCCGCATCGATGTCCGTTTTCGCAGAATCGAACTTCCCCGCCCCAATTTCCAGGAAAGCCTTGTTGAGGTATGCCGCAGTATTATTCGGTTTTATTTTAATGACTTCGTTGTATGCTGCGATTGCCGGGTCACTTTTGCCAAGGACGCGTAGCAGGTCCCCTTTGAAAAGCCATGCATCCGAGCTGGAGGGATTTTTCTCCACCGCTTCGTTCGAAAGGCGGGTGGCCGTATCGACATCCCGCTGCATGAGCGAGTACTTCGCCATTCCCACCATCGCATCAGGAAAATGTGGTTGCTTCTCAAGTGCTTGCTCAAACAGTTTTTTTGCCTCCTGAGCCTTGTCAAGAGCCAGGAAAGCAGCGCCGCGCAGCGTAAGGATTTCGGCGGACGCGTCATTGCCGGAAAGCGTTTGCGTATCGTCGAGAAGTTGCTGAAACTGGCCGAGGCCAAGCATGGCCTGCCCTAGCTCTGGCCATACTTTAGCCGGGTTCATTCCCAGGCTCAGGGCCTTTTGCAGCTCTTTTTCCGCGGACTGCAGATTACCTGTATTGTTATAGATGGTCCCGAGCAAATATCGGGCCTCTGTATCATCCGGATTTTGCTGAAGCGAATTCTTGAGCTGGATGATGGCAGCCTTGTTATCCCCTTTTTGCTGATAATTCCTTGCATCCGCCAACAGCGTTTGCGCATCCTGCGGCTTATTGCAGCCCGTCATGGCAAGGCTTGTGAATGTGGCAAGGATCAGCAGGTTCACCAAGGTTGTCTTTATCGCGGGCGATTTGCTCGAATAATGCATAAAAGTCCTTTCTTCCGTCATTACGGATGGATACAGCTCAGGGTTCGGGGAGGTGTTCTTTTCACTCGCCTGAAAAATTGGCTTGTTAGGATACTATCGTTCTGGTCGTTATTTCTCAGTATGATATGCTGGCACAAACTGCGGGAGAATTGGCCTTTAGTACAGTTTATTTTAAACAAATCCGGGTACATCATGCGCGCTACGGTATGTTTGCAATGTTTATATCTATACTAAGAAAATTTGAATATAGAAAGAATTTCGAAATAGAACGGAGATAACTTATGACTGTGGTAGCGGTGGTTGGACTGGGTTATGTAGGTTTACCCCTCGCAGTAGAGTTTGGAAAGAAACGGCAAACCATCGGGTATGATCTTTCCCGCAGCAAAGTCGAGAGCTACCGGCGTGGCGTGGACCCCACTGGAGAAGTCTCGGTCTCCGACATGCGCGCAGCCGGCCATTTGCATGTGACCAATGATCCATCCGAACTGAACCGGGCTGATTTTATTGTGATCGCGGTCCCGACCCCGGTAGATGCCGCCCATCAACCGGACTTTACCGCTCTTACCGGAGCGAGCGAATCCGTCGGGAAGCACATGAAACGAGGCGCAATCGTTATCTATGAATCCACCGTTTATCCTGGAGCAACCGAGGAAATCTGCATTCCGGTGCTGGAGAAATTTTCAGGCATGAAATGGAAAAACGACTTCCATGTCGGGTTTTCGCCTGAACGCATCAATCCCGGCGATAAACAGCATACCCTCACCACCATTCTGAAAGTGGTTTCGGGAGATGACGAAGGCACGCTGGAGAAAATTGCCGCGCTTTATGAAGAGATCATTTCTGCGGGGGTGCACCGCGCATCCAGCATCAAAGTTGCAGAGGCAGCGAAGGTGATAGAAAACACGCAGCGGGATCTGAACATTGCCTTGATGAACGAGCTGGCGATTATCTTTGACCGCCTCAAGATTGATACGCTGGAAGTTCTCCAGGCTGCCGGTACGAAGTGGAATTTTCTGCCCTTTCGCCCCGGCCTGGTGGGGGGGCATTGCATCGGAGTGGACCCCTATTATCTTACGCACAAGGCCGAGATGGTCGGCTACATCCCCCAGGTTATTCTGGCGGGCCGGCGAATCAACGACAGCATGGCAAAATTCATAGCGGAACAGACCATCAAGCAGATTATCAAGGCCGATATCAGCGTCAAGGGTGCCCGAGTCAACGTTCTCGGGCTCTCTTTCAAGGAAAACTGCCCGGATTTGAGAAATTCCAAGGTGGCCGACTTGATAAGCGAACTGAAATCCTACGGAATCGAGATTCATGTCCATGATCCTGTAGCCAGTCCCGAAGAAGCACGCCATGAATACGGAGTCGAACTGGAGGCATGGGATGATTTGCCCCGTGCCGACGCGTTGATCGTCGCGGTTTCGCATCGTGAGTTCGTTACGAGGCCTTTGACCGATTTTCACAATAAAATAGCCCCCAATGGTTGTTTTATCGATGTCAAATGCCAGTTTGATCCTGTGGCGCTGCGCGACTCGGGGCTCAATCTCTGGCGGCTTTGAGGAAGAACAGTCAAGGATGACGCATTATCAAAAGGTCCGGGAGCATCTGGAAAATCATCAGTACCGCTGGCTGGTTACAGGAGTCGCGGGCTTCATCGGGAGCAATCTGCTGGAAGCATTGCTACGGCTAGGGCAGAAAGTAGTGGGGCTGGACAACTTCTCTACCGGCCATCGGCACAATCTTGCTCAAGTCAAGGCGTTGGCGGGTGAAGAGGCCTGGCTCAACTTCCACTTTATCGAAGGCGATATTCGTGTACTGGACACATGCAGGGATGCATGCGAAAGCATTGATTTCATACTTCACGAGGCTGCGCTTGGATCCGTACCCAGGTCGATAGACGATCCCATTCGTACGAACGAGAACAATATATCGGGTTATCTGAACATGCTGGTCGCGTCCCGGGACGCCAATGTGAAGCGGTTTGTATATGCCGCTTCCAGTTCCACATATGGCGATCATCCCGGCCTGCCGAAAACCGAATCTGTAATTGGCCAGCCTCTTTCCCCGTACGCGGTCACCAAGTATGTAAATGAGCTCTATGCTGACGTATTCGCCCGGTGCTATGGAGCCCAGTCCATAGGCTTGCGTTATTTCAATGTTTTCGGGCCGAGGCAGGACCCGAATGGAGCCTATGCGGCGGTGATACCGCAGTGGATCGTGGCGCTCATACGAAACCAGGTCCTGCGCATCAATGGGGATGGCGAAACGAGCCGGGATTTCTGCTTCGTCGAGAACGTGGTTCAGGCCAATCTGCTGGCAGCCCTGGTGGAGGATTCAGAGGCGGTCAATCAAGTCTACAACGTAGCCCTGAATGAGCGCACTAGCCTCAATCAGCTCTATCAAATGATGCAGGCATTGCTCGTGGAGAAGTTTCCCCATGCACGCGACCACCGGCCCGAATACGGAGAGTTCCGGAGGGGGGATGTGCGGCATTCACAGGCGGATATATCCAAGGCGCGGAAGATGCTGGGGTTCGAACCCACTCACCGGCTCCGTCAGGGTCTGGAGCAATCGATGGGCTGGTATATCAACCACCTCGCCTCAAGATAAGGCGCAAGTAATACCTTATGAAAAGGGACTGAAAAGTGCCGCTTGCCGCCTTATCGGAAACCTACTCTTCCCATTTTCCGGCCTGCATCAACTGGTTCTTGAGCCCGGGCAACGGGAAACCCAGCTCGTAGGCTTTCTTCGCATAGTTCCTCGCTTCCTCGTAGTTTTTTCGTTGCATGTACAGCAACCCGAGGTTGTAATTAATGGTGGCGTTCTCGGGATCGAGGTTTACTGCTTCCTTTAACTGTTCCGTAGCCTTATCGGTTTTCCCGGTTTTTAGCAGGTGGTTCCCGTATATCATTCGCACAACGGCATCATTGGGCTTGAATCGTATCGCTCGGTCGAAAAAGCATTCGACCGAATATTTCGCGCCGGTGGGTTTTAAGGTCTTGTCTCGTAGCGAAAGTTTTGACATTGCCGCCAACGCGCGGTGATGGTTGGGGAACATCATTAGCGTGTAGCTCAAATCACTGCCAACCGTTCCGGAAGATCCTCTATTTAAATGCTCCACGTCAGAAGTGAAGTGAAACTGCTCGACGGTTGCCAGGAGTTGTTTGTCCGCACTGTTCGTGTAATCCCCTCCCTTCAGCGCAAAGTCTCCGCAATGGGGGGCGGAAAGTAGATCTGTCGTAGTGGATAGTGCCAATACGAACATGGTTGCGCGAATCGCAGTTTTCATGATAACTCCTTTGACGCGGAGGAATACTTCAGTTGGAATGGGAAGCTGCGTTATTCCAGTCAATCCTCAAACCTTCGTCAAGTATTACAGATCGCGCGGTTGCTCTCATTTTCCATTGACACCTGTTCGAGGAAAGCGTCGCCTAGCCTACCACGATTGGAGCCATCCATTGGTCCAGTTGACCACCTGATTCTTCCATTCCCGGCGGGAGAAGGTATGATTGGCTTCAGGCAAGTCGCGGCGTGATACATTCGGGGAGGCTAGCAACCGCTGCCATTCCGCCGAATCCTTCACCAGACCGGAGAACTCCTGCGCGGTAAGATCATTGCCGCTGAGGATGAGAAGTGTTTTTCCGTTGAAACGGCTGAGTCCGGCCAGCATGCGTTCGGGCAGGGAAACAACAGTCGTGGACGGTTCACCATTATTCGCATTCCCCGTCATTATTTTCTCTCTTTTTTCCTTCAGCACCGACCCGACGGTTCGGGCAAATGACCGGAAGGCTTTGCTATAGCTGAAGTTCCCTTGCCGTATCTTGATCCAGAGTTCAGGTTGAAAGATACGCGTCCGGTAGTAGTGTTTCAGATAGACCTTGGCGGCGCCCTGATCTGTTCTTATCCAGGGGTTCAACAATACCAAGCCGGCCACGCGTTCATCCCGATGCGCATAGAAGAGCGCCGCGGACGCTGCATCGCATAATCCCCAGATCACCAACTGGTTGATCCCGGATACCTCGTTCAAGAAGGCATCGATTGCACAACGGATATCTTCCTCGACGTCCTCGAAAGTTCGGGGCGCTCCTTCGCTATCTCCCATTCCGCGGCAATCAAAGCGCATGACCGGTGTGCCGCTGGCAGCCAGATGACGGGCAAGCAAGGTGAACTGGCGGTGGCTCCCTACGCGGTATTGCGGCCCTCCTACTACAATCACCACCCCCTTCGAGCGAATATGCTGCGGCAGGTGGAGTATTCCATATAACCGTGATCCCTGGCATTCGAAGATCAGGGCGCGTTCTTCGCTATTCATCATGTCCTGCATATGCCTCCGTTGTGGCTGCTATCAATTGGGAACATTCGGAAATTTCCTGAGTTGCCCAAAATGGCAGGCAGGTTACAAGATGCATATGAACATCGATGTCTTGCTGCCCCCAGGCATCTACCGTCTTCTTTGTGGAAGGCGGCAGGGCGCGTCCTTCCTCAGTCACCATTTCAAACCAGTGAATGCAGGTTCCCCTTACTGCCAGATCAGCGGCTTTCAAGCCATCGATAGTCGCGGCAAGCTCGGGGTCGAGTTCGTATCCCGCTACTTCCAATGTTTTTCCCTCGGCCAACGCATTCCGCAGAACACTGGTACTGCCTTTTTTTTTCTGGTCTCCCGTCAGCATTTCGTTCGCCAATTGCAATCGCAAAAATTGCGTAATAAAGGATTCCCCGCTGGTAACCGGTTGCCACAGGATGATCCCATGAATTCCGGGTGGCGAGCTTTTAGCGAAATCCAGGGCAAGCAACGCGCCGAGACGCAGACCCCAAAGGCTAATGGGAGCCTTGGTCCTATCTTCAATCCACTCTTTCGCTGCTAGCAGATCCTGTTTCCAGATATCCCAGCGCGCCTCCCGGAATTCTCCACTGCTGTCCCCGCAACCGAACAGATCGATTTGCAGGACGCCGAATCCTGCAGTAGCAAATGATCTTGCCTGCATGGCAGCCATGCGGCGGGATTTATTCATTTCATCGCCAAAAGGATGAATATAAATCAATGCACCGCGGCATCTGTCAGTAGATCGAGGATGATGATAAAGGCAGAATCGTGTACCATGATCTGTCTTCAAAAAGAAGGGTTCAGCCGGAGTTCTAGCGAAAGGCTCTCTCATCCAGCCAGTTTCTGCTCAACAAAGTGAGTCAGGCTGCCGAGGGTTTCGAAAGTCTGGGCACTGATCTCGTCATCATCCACTGTGATGCCGAAGTGATCTTCGAGTGCTGTGATTACGTTGACCACAGCCATTGAGTCTAATTCGGGAATATTTCCCAGCAAAACAGAATCCTCCTTGAGCTGGTTTTTTCGCTCGCCGAGGCTCAGCACATCGGACAAGATATTCCTCACTTCTTCAAGATGCTGCATAATTGCTCCATGGTTGGTTTATTTTGCAGAACAGCTCACATTTTACCGAGCTCTTGAGTATCCAGCCTGAATTCAGGAAAGGAGCCCGGATATGATGAAAGATGGAAATAAGGAGAAATGGAGGCGAGCGTGATTTGCCATCGCCCCGCATAAAAAAAAATGGCACTGCCCAGGGATAGGATCCCAAGGTGAGCGTGGGCGTTGAGCGAACCCGTGTTGAAAGCTGAAATCCGGCTACATGACCATAAAATACCATGACTCATCAAGAAGCTGTTTGCCTCATCCCAGAGGCGGAGAAAGGTGAATCCCAGGCGCGAGGCTGGTTCGACATACACGTCGAAATCCCATGCCGCGCGCTCCTTGGGCAAGGGCGTATATCGGGCCCGCACTTCATCTTCCTGATAGCTCCCTAGCAATATCCACAGGAATCCCACGAATTGACCTTCCTTGAACGCTACCAGGCATTTTGCTCCTTGCCTGAATCTTTCCCTGATCGCTTCGGCTGGTCTCGGAAATTGCCCGATGACCTCGTCCTGTTCATCGATGAGCCTGATTTCGATTTTCTTGCCTCGTCCTGATGGAAGCAAGGTCTCTGAAGGCACCGGCTGGGCAATCAAGTGATATCGATATAAGCGCCAGGAACCCCTGGACAAGGTGACGATAATTTTGTTGAGCACAAAAAGACCGAGATTGAACCATCCCCACTGTTGCAGCATTTGAGAAAGCGCGTTTTTTCGTTTTGTTATTGCAATCATCGCACTCCTGAATATATTTTAGTGACTAACGTTTCAGCATAACTGCCATTTTCGTTATCATGGTAAAAATGGGGAAAACATTTTAACAGACTAAGTAGGGAGAACAGTCTGCAGAATAGCGGTGATTTTTCGCGTTTATTCAAGGACTCATACCATTCTGCTTGAGGGTCGCCGATCAGTCGCCGAGCAAACGAGCTAATTGATCTGTCGAAAAATTTTACAATGACCCATACATCGCTTTCGTTTTATTCTCCTAATACATTGTTTCTAAAGTTTTCAAACTGGCAGGAATGGAACTTGCTTCATTTTTTTCAGGTTTTTATGTGAAAAGCGGTTAAAGAAGCATTGAACAAATCCTCGCTTAGCGCATTGCTGTATAAAACTGAAATAATCATAAGTGCGCGACGCGGATTTCAGCTGGACTACGATATATCAGGAAGCGCAACGTAAAGGCTCTCCGGAGCGTAGCCCAAGGAGGCTTTGCGAAAATCGGGCAGCGGCGGGGGTGTCAGACTGCGCAAATTATTGCTGGGGCGCAGGCATCCCGCTATGTGGTTGCATCTTTCCTTCGGAAGGCACTGCTCAGCCCTGCGCGGTCCCGCGTGATTTTACTGCAGCCCGTATGGGATGGGGCTTTGCGAGTGGTCTTGTCAGGCTCCTTGCGGAAAAGATCAACCATTCGCGTCGTCGCCTTTCGTGCATCCCATCCCGCAAAGTCATTGTCGCGCCAGTGAGGATTTGTTCAGCGCTTCCTTAAGAGATTTTGACTAAAGAAAATCTGTTAAATTTTTTCGGTATAGACTTGAATGATAAGGAGTTCATGAATTGACAAAGCTCAATAGGCGGCAGATTTTTAAGCCTTCCTCCCGGGGAAGCAGGATTCGATCGAAGCGTCTCGTACTTGTTTCTGCCTTCCTGACTTCCTTTTCGGGATATGCAGGAATGGCGCATGCGGAAACCTCGTTCGAGCGCCTGTCCGCGCTGCTCGATGCGACGCCGGCAGGCGGGTGGGTCAAGGCGAGCACTAATTATTTTTCCGATGCGTGGCCGACTGGCGCCGACGCGGTGCCGAGTGGTTTTCCCCCCGGGGTCGTCCGCGCCTGGAGCTCTTTCGCCTGGGATACGTCACAAGGAAACCTGATGCTCTGGGGCGGCGGACACGCCAACTACGCGGGCAACGAGATGTATGTATGGGATGGCGCTACCGGTGCCTGGGGCCGGGGCTCGTTGCCAAGCAAAGTCGATCTTTCAACAGGGTTTACCATTGGCGGCAGCGCTCCACCTTCATCTCACACTTACGACAATAATATATACCTCCCTATCAACAACATGTTCCTTACGTTTGGAGGCGCAGCAATCAAAACAGGGAGTATTTTCGAGACGCCACAAGGACGCGTGGGACCATTCATGTGGGATCCGCTCAAGGCAGATCCGGCCAAGCTGGGAGGCAGCACTGATTCCGGATGGAACACTGCCAACCCTCCGCAAAACGGCGATATGTGGATAGACCGGCATGGGAGCTTCACCGGGACTGAACCTCAATCCTACATCAACGGTACTACAGCCTATCGCGCCGAGAATGGGCATGACGTCGTGTACTTTACCGCGGACCAGAATGCATCCGGGTTTCCCTCCCTATATCGCTATACAGTAGGGGATGTAAGGAATGGCGGCACGGATACGTTTGAGAAGGTAGGTTTGTCGATGAATAGCGCCGGGTTTCAGGCGGCGGCAACAATTGACACGTTGCATGGCCTTTACATAAAGACGGCTACAGTGACAGGACCTTATACATCAGACCTGACTATCTGGGATCTTGACAAAGCCAATGCTGCCAACCCCGCGAGCAACCTGGATATCGGGATCAATCTCGTCAAAGCCGACGGTACGGACTTCACCATGAATTCATTCTACGGGATCGATTATGATCCAAGCCTGAACGCGATATTTTTGTGGGATGGGAACGGGAACGGCGGCACCGTTTGGGAGGCCGAGGTTCTTACCGACGCCAATGGCAAAATCGGGTCCAATACCACGTGGACAGTACATGAGCTAACGAGCTCAACCCTGGATCATCCACACGGCAGTTTCGCGACGGGTGTGCTTGGCAAATGGCACTACGATTCCGCGCTTGGGGCATTTATCGCTCTGGATGAGGCTACTCAAGTGAGTGGCGGCACCTGGGATGCTTCCGTATGGCTTTATAAGCCGGAGCTCGTGGCAGCAGTTCCCGAGCCGGAAACCTACGTCATGCTGTTAGCCGGTTTGGGCCTGATGGGTGCAATGATTCGCCGTAGAAGGAACTATAGTAATAATCTTCGTTGTGCGCAGCCGGATGGTATTGTTTCGAAGGATTGAACCACGCCGGGAAGTCGCGCAAACGCTGGATTTATGATAACGTTACGCGGAACTTTGGGTAATATAACGTAATATAACATATATAGTATAGCAAGTTGGCGGTATCCTGGACACACGAGCCGGCGGGTGAAAAGCACGGGCAATATGCTTGTTGCATGTCGAGCTTATTTATTGGCGACGATGTTATTGGGGACGATGGATGTTAGAGAACTCAGCACGGGATGATGTTGTTGTCGGGTCATCCAACCGTGCGTTCGGTCTGGTTTTTGCGGTTGTCTTTCTTCTCATTGCGCTTTTTCTGCTGCTATTGGGGCGGGGCTTCTGGGTGCCGGCTATTGTTTTTTCAGTCGCTTTTGGCCTTGCTGCATTGGCCGTGCCTGAGAAGTTGGCACCGCTTAACCGGTTATGGACGCGATTTGGGCTGGCATTGCACAAAATAACCAGTCCGATCATTCTCGGTATCTTGTTTTTCCTGGTGATCACTCCCATGGGTGTGATCATGCGCGCCCTACGTAAGGATGGTCCATTGAAGATGACGAAGGATTATCAATGTCGAACCTATTGGATCGAACGAACTCCACCCGGGCCGCGCCCTGATAGTTTTACCAATCAGTTTTGACGGAAATATCTATGAGCCTGATCAGAGAACTGTGGCGTTTCATGCGTGTTCGCAAGAAATTCTGGATGTTGCCTATCCTGTTTTCCATGTTCATCTTGGGCGGCCTCATTGTTCTTGCCAAGGGATCGGCCATTGCACCGTTCATCTACACGCTTTTTTGAGCAGGAAGCCGGCTCACATGCGCGTTCTTGGAATTTCCGCCTTTTATCATGATAGTGCGGCTGCTCTCATTGAGGACGGAGGCATCGTCGCTGCGGCACAGGAAGAGCGGTTCACCAGGAAAAAGCACGATGCAGCGTTTCCGGATAACGCGGTCGAGTACTGTTTGAGTGCTGCAGGCGCCTCCCTCGACAATATAGACTACGTCTGCTTTTACGACAAACCGCTGCTCAAGTTCGAGCGTCTGCTCGAAACCTATCTTGCTTTTGCACCGCGCGGATTCAGTTCCTTCCGCATGGCGATGCCCCTGTGGTTGCGGGAGAAGCTATTTCTCAAGGATCTACTGGTCAAGTCGCTCCATACTTTCAGTAGCAGAAAATTCAACGAGGAGCGGCTGCTCTTTTCGGAGCACCACCTCAGCCATGCAGCGAGCGCTTTTTTTCCGTCGCCGTTCGAGGAAGCTGCGGTGCTGACCATGGATGGCGTCGGAGAGTGGGCGACGACTTCGCTCAGTTGGGGTAAGGGTAATACCCTCGAAGTCCAACGGGAAATGCATTTTCCGCATTCGCTCGGGCTGCTTTATTCCGCGTTCACCTACTATACGGGCTTTAAAGTGAATTCGGGCGAGTATAAGGTCATGGGTCTCGCGCCGTATGGCGAGCCGAAGTATGCTGCCCTCATTCTTGACCACCTGGTGGACTTGAAACCCGACGGCAGTTTCCGGTTGAATCTCGACTACTTCGACTACTGCACCGGCCTGACCATGACCAATAGCCGCTTTGACCAGTTATTTAACGGACCGCGACGCGCGCCCGAGTCGCCGCTCACTCAGCGGGAGATGGATCTGGCTGCATCAGTCCAGGCGGTGACCGAGGAGGTGGTGCTACGCTTGACCCGCGCGATCAAGAGCGAGACCGGGGCGAAAAACCTGTGCCTGGCTGGCGGCGTCGCTCTCAACTGCGTTGCCAATGGCAAGGTGCTGCGGGACCGTCAGTTCGAAAATATCTGGATTCAGCCTGCATCAGGTGATGCAGGCGGTGCGCTGGGTGCGGCGTTCGTCGCTTATCACCTGTACAAGAACCAAGGGCGCCAGGTCAGCGCCGACTCGCGCGATATCATGAAAGGCTCTTACCTGGGGCCGAGCTTTTCTCAACAGGAGTGCGAGCAGCGCCTCAGGGCAGCGGATGCCAGGTTCGAGGTGATGAGCGAAGAGGCTATGATTCGTGCTTGCACGCAGGCGCTCGCTGAAGGCAAGGCTCTTGGCTGGTTCCAGGGCAGAATGGAGTTTGGGCCTCGCGCCTTGGGTGGCCGCTCGATTCTCGGCGATGCACGCTCATCAGCAATGCAATCGGTTCTGAATCTCAAGGTGAAATATCGTGAGTCTTTCCGGCCTTTTGCGCCCTCTGTATTGCGCGAACATGTTTCAGACTGGTTCGAGCTCGAATCGGACAGCCCCTACATGTTGCTGGTCGCCGATGTCGTCGAGCGCCGCCGGAAGGCGATGACCCCAGAGCAACAGGAATTGTTTGGAATCGCGAAACTTAACGTCCCGCGCTCTGACATCCCCGCGGTCACACACGTCGATTACTCGGCGCGGATTCAGACGGTGCATGAGGAGACCAATCCGAAATACTACAACCTGATTTCAGATTTTTACGCGATGACCGGTTGTCCCCTCATCGTCAATACGAGCTTCAATGTCCGGGGCGAGCCGATCGTTGGTACACCGGAGGACGCATTTCGTTGCTTCATGGGAACAGAACTCGATGTGCTCGCAGTGGGCAATTGCTTTCTCAAGAAGGAAGATCAGAATCCGGCGCTCAAGCAAAATTATGAGCAGGCATTTGATCTCGACTGATCTGGAAAAGCCAGGCTGGAGTCCATGTCGGTTCTATGAATGATTGCGAGGGGCATTATTTGAGTAATGCCCCGGACAAAGCGCATCGGAAAGAGAACTATGCAAAACGCAAACCAGCCCAGCCAGGACGTACTATCGTCCCGCACCAAGTGGATTTCTTTGGTCGCATTGACCGTTATTGCACTAGTGGTGGTTTTGCTGTTCGCGGAATTGACAATTCGGATCAGGCAGGCGGCAAAATATGGTTCGGTTACGGCGGTAGAAGAATTTTATACCCTCGACCCCCAAAGTGGTCTTCGTATACCGCGCGCTGGCTTTTCTGATGGTCATATTTCGATCAATAGCCTTGGTTTTCGGGGCCCGGAGATCGCAGCGGAAAAACCTGCGGGGACTGTTCGCCTCGCTTTCCTTGGCGCATCGACGACAATAAGCCATGAGGTTTCCGGCAACGAGTTTGTCTGGCCGCATCTCGCCACTGCTTCGTTGTCCCAGGCATTTCCAAAAGTTCGCTTCGACTATGTCAATGGAGGTGTCTCGGGCTACACGGTAAATTCCTCGTTCCAGAACCTGGAGTACCGTATTGCCCCCCTCCGGCCCGATGTCATCATCATTTACCATGCCACCAACGATATGTCGGGCGAATTGCGTGAGCTGGCACTCGCGCAGGGGCTGATTGCTGAAGGAGGATTCCAGGAGTTCTCATGGCCGGGGCGTTACTCGGTGCTATGGAATCTGGTCGAGAAAAACCTTCGGGTCATGGCCGCAGAACGCATTGCCCTGGAAAATCGGGACAGACTTGTTTTCGACCCCCCCAGGCTGGGCGCTGAATTTCGCGCCAATCTTGTCAAGCTTGTGCATTCGGCGCAAAAACAAGCAAAAGTCGTAGCAATCGCTACTTTTTCGACACATCTAAGGAAAGGTCAAACGCAGGAGCAGCAGCAGCGTGCCATGGCTTCAGCCATCTTTTATATGCCATTCATGACCTTTGAAGGGTTGCTTGCCTCCTATGAGAGATACAACCAGATTATCGGGGAGGTCGCAAGGGAGACTGGGGCGCTACTTATCGAAGGTGAGAACGATATCCCTGGTACCCCTGCCTACTTCACGGATTCGGTCCACTTCAACGATGAGGGCAGCAAAGCAATGGCTGACCGTGTCAGCCGGGCTCTTGCAACAAATCCCGCATTTCGGAAGATCCTCGCTCCTGATATGCTGAAACAGGATGATCTGTGAAAGCATCTGTTCTCTGCGTTGGGCGAAATGCTGCAGCCCGCTCCCTGAATTTCCCATCCCCTCCGCGCGTGTACAATGTGCGTGCCGATTACCATTCCGGTATCCCTGCCGTTCTTCTGTCCCGTTTGTGCCGATTCGCCCCCAGCGCATCTGTGATCTCGCTTCCAGCACTTGATCGAGCACCGCCTTCACCAGCTTCGATAACCCATCCTGACCGCTCAATAACCCTGGCAACAATTCCCGTCATAAACTAACATCATAATCAGCCGTCGCTTTCTTCCTCAGTAATGATCAACGTCTCGATAACGTCATTTTGCAGAACCAAAGCAGCGGCTATCTGCACTCCTCATTTTTGATGGAAGATCGTTGTTACTGACAAAACTGACCGTCTTCAGAAAGAAGCCAGAAAAATGCCGCAATGGTTATAGGCAGACAGATGAGAATGAAGATGAAGGAATTGAAAAGCATATCCAGGCCGGCGCCGGCATGAGGTGGTTCGAGCAGCTTGGCATTATAAAATATCCGGATGATCCCCGTAATCGCCCTTTGGTACAGTTATCCCAAAGGTGCTACTGGTATAAATTAACGGAGTTTTCCGAATTCTATTTTCCAGAGTACCATGATCGCAGCAAACCGCTTGACTGCAACGGATGACTCAGCCAGATGGCGATCGTCCAATGAGACGACATGAAGCGCATCCTGCACATTCTTGACCATTCCATTCCGCTTCATAGTGGCTATACATTTCGGACTCTTGCGATCCTGCGGGAGCAGCGTGCCAGGGGATGGGAAACATTTCATCTGACCGGCTCCAAGCAGGAAAATTGCAATGTCCTGCAGGAGGATGTCCAGGGGTGGCATTTTTTTCGTACTCCCGTTTCCTCGGGGTTGATGTCCAGATTGCCGGTCTTGAATCAGGTAGCGGTCATCAGTCAATTAACGGAGCGTCTCACGGATGTCGCGAAAATGATCAAGCCGGATATCCTGCATGCGCATTCTCCCGTCCTGAATGCCCTGCCTGCATTGCGGGTGGGGCGTCGCCTCGGCATTCCAGTCGTGTATGAGGTCAGGGCATTCTGGGAAGACGCCGCGGTGGATCACGGAACGAACCGTGAATGGGGCGTTCGTTATCGCCTCACTCGAAACCTGGAAAGCTACGCGCTGAGGCGGGTCGATGCCATCACCACGATTTGCGAAGGGCTTAGAAGCGATATTCTCGCAAGAGGCATCCCGGCAGAAAAGGTGACTGTCATTCCCAATGCGGTCAATCTCGAGGATTTTGGTATGAATAACTCTGCAGACCTGGAATTTGCCCAATATCTCGGGGTGAGCGGCAAATTGCTGCTTGGCTTCATCGGGTCGTTTTACGCCTATGAAGGATTGGTTATCTTACTGCACGCATTGCCCAAGATGTTGAAACAAAATCCGGATATTCGCATACTGCTGGTCGGAGGAGGCCCGCAGGAAAAAGAACTGAAAGACCTGGCAACGCGGTTGGGGTTGGAAGACAAAGTCATTTTTACCGGCAGGGTTCCTCACGAGCAGGTGCAGCGCTATTACAATTTGATCGATATTCTCGTTTATCCAAGATTAAAAATGAGACTCACTGATCTCGTTACCCCACTCAAGCCGCTAGAGGCGATGGCGCAGGGCAGGCTGGTAGCGGCGTCGAACGTGGGCGGCCACCTCGAGCTCATACAGGACGGAAAAACCGGCATTCTTTTCAAGGCCGGCGATCCGGGCGCCCTGGCGGATAAAGTCATTGAATTCATATCCCGGCGGGAGTCATGGTCCGGCTTGCGTGCGGCTGCCCGCGATTTCGTCGAAACACAGCGCAGCTGGCCTGCGAGCGTAGCCCGATACGAAAAAATCTATGGATCTCTCGCCGGCGAGAGGCAATTGCGTTGAGGGCCGATGGCTTGCGCATCGGGCTGGTCGGTCCCCTGCCTCCGCCTTCCGGCGGAATGGCGAACCAGACTCTGCAGCTGGCGAAGCTCCTGCGGGAGGAGGATGCTGTCGTGGAAGTGATTCAGGTGAACCGCCCTTACTGGCCCGGGTGGGTCGGCAAGCTCAAGGGGATAAGGGCCGTGTTCCGCCTGCTGCCCTATCTGGTTCATCTGTGGCGGGCTGCGGATGAGGTCCGGTTATTTCATGTAATGGCCAATTCCGGATGGTCCTGGCACCTTTTTGCCGCCCCGGCAATCTGGATAGGCCGGATAAAAGGGCTGCCCGTCGTCATCAATTATCGCGGCGGAGAAGCTGATGCTTTCTTCGATAAGGCATTTTTATGGGTAAAGCCGAGCCTGAGCCGTGCCGATGCGATCATCGTTCCTTCCGCATTTCTTGAATCCGTGTTTGGAAAACGCGGATTCTCGACCATTACCGTTCCGAATATCATCGACCTCAGCCGTTTTACTGCCCATCCGCGGCCTCCTGCTTTTTCGGAAAGGGATTGCCCGCACCTGATCGTCACCCGCAACCTGGAAGCCATATACGACAATGCGACGGCATTGCGCGCATTTGCCATCGTCCGGCGAGATTTCCCCGCGGCGAGGCTTACCGTGGCAGGATCCGGTCCGGAGCGGCAGGCGCTGGAGCAACTCGCCTCAGAGCTTGGGATCGCGGATGCGGTTACCTTTACCGGCCGCCTGGACAATGAGGGTATGGCTTCCCTGTATCACCGCGCTGATGCCATGATCAATCCGAGCCTCGCCGATAATATGCCGATCTCCATCCTGGAAGCGCTGGCAAGCGGCGTTCCGGTTGTCAGCACTGATGTGGGCGGGATACCCTACCTGGTGGAACATGGCAAAACCGCCCTGCTTGTCCCCGTGCGGAATCCGCAGGCTATGGCCGATGCCATTGTTTCATTACTTGCCGATCCCGGCAGAGCAGACAAGCTCAGGCAGGCTGGCCTTGAAGCTGCGCGGCAGTATGCATGGGCGAACGTTCATGAGCGCCTGTTGGACGTTTATCAGGATGTGCTGGCGAAATCCTGCCGTGCCATGGTTGCCAGCAAGTGAAGGTTCATGGGCTGAGAGAGGGTGACTGGTATACGGCACTCATAGCCAGCCTCGTTTTTCCCCTGCAAGAGCATCTCAAACATCACGATAGCGTAGCGGTGCGCAAGCAACTGGAAGTCACGCAGTGGTGGCATCCCACGCATTTGGAGGAATTGCAGCTATCCAGGTTGAGGCAATTGCTTATGCATGCGGCAGCGCATGTCCCTTATTACCGGGAGCTGTTCCAGGCCAAGGGGCTTAAGCCTGGTGAGGTGGAGACCCTTGCCGATCTTGTTCGCCTGCCGCTGCTGGACAAATCCCTCATTCGCGCCCATACCGACATGCTCAAGTCAGAGCAGGCACGCGGCCTCGCCCGTTTCAATACCGGCGGTTCAAGCGGCGAGCCGCTGATCTTCTACATCGGCAAGGAACGGGTGAGTCATGACGTGGCTGCCAAATGGCGGGCTACCCGCTGGTGGGATGTGGACATCGGCGATAGGGAAATCGTCGTCTGGGGTTCGCCGATCGAACTTGGCGCGCAGGATGGCCTTCGCGCTCTTCGAGACCGGCTTCTCAGAACCAGACTGCTTCCGGCCTTCGAAATGTCAGAGAAAAAACTCGATGGGTTCCTGGACGAGATGTGCGCCGTGCGTCCAAAGATGCTTTTTGGATACCCTTCCGCGTTGTCCCATATCGCCCGTCACGCTGTGGCAAGAGGATGCCGCATGGACGATCTCGGGATCAGGGTCGCGTTTGTGACCTCGGAACGGCTCTACGATGAACAGCGCGCGCAGATCAGCAAGACATTCGGATGCCCTGTCGCCAATGGCTATGGCGGCAGGGACGCAGGTTTTATCGCTCATGAATGCCCTGCCGGCAGCATGCACATCACTGCGGAAGACATCATTGTCGAGGTCGTGGACGCGCAAGGCCTGCCCTTGCCTGAGGGTGAAGCCGGGGAAATCGTCGTCACGCATCTGGCCACAAAGGATTTTCCTTTTATACGCTATCGCACTGGCGATATTGGCGTTCTCGATGGCAAGCTTTGCAGTTGCGGAAGAGGGCTTCCCATACTCAAGGAAATTCAGGGCCGCAGCACCGATTTCCTGGTTGCTCAGGATGGCAAAGTCATGCATGGCCTTGCCCTGATCTATGTCCTGCGGGACTTGCCGTGGGTATCCCAATTCAAGATCATCCAGGAAAACCTGGATCTCACCCGGGTCCTCATTGTTGCAAACGTCAGGCTGGAGCCGCAAGACGTGGAGAATATCAAAGTGGCGTTCAGGTCACGGCTGGGTCAGGCTGTTTGCGTCGTGGTTGAGCAGGTAAGCGAGATCCCTCCAGAAAAATCAGGGAAATTCCGGTATGTGGTAAGCAAGGTGGCAGCACACTGATTTAGCCTCTCGCACGGCGAGCTTACTGCAGCAAAATGCATATCGCACTTATGGCAAACCACCCATTGTCCGGGTTACGGCTATTGGATTTCCGGGAAGTTTCGCACACCTTCCTTCGGAAGCATATCCATGGATAAGCAGCACGCCCATACCGAAACCATACAGAAAATCCTTTCGGGCGCGCGCTGGGCGGTCGTCCTGCGGTTGATCGGGCAGGCCATTAGCTGGGTAAGCACCATTATCGTGGTGCGTTTCATCAGCCCGGAGGATTACGGGCTCAACGCCATGCTTGAAGCGCCTGCCGAGCTACTTTTACTGCTGAGCACGCTTGGCCTCGATCTCGCGCTGGTGCGCGCCAAGACGGTAACAGAGGGAGAACTGCGCAGTGTTTTCGGTTGGCTGCTGGTCATCAACAGCATCCTGTTTCTGGCTTATTTCTTTGGTGCGACACTCATAGCGGCTTATTTCAACGAGCCTCGCCTCGAATTGCTGGGCAGGGTTCTGGCTTTCGTATTTTTGCTGACACCTTTCAGGGCGGTGCCCAACGCGCTTCTGGATCGAGAATTGAAATTCAAGTTGAGGGCGTTTGTCGAGTTGATCGCCAATGTCAGCGCATCCATCGCCACGCTCACGCTCGCTATCTGGGGAGCAGGAGTATGGGCTCTGGTCTTGGGGGTAATGATCAACCGCATCCTTCTTACGACGCTCTTGATGATTCTGCAACCATGGATCATCGTTCCCTCTCTGAGTTTTTCGGCAGTGCGCGGAATGATGACGCTGGGCGGGGTCATGTTCTTGTGGATTTCGCTGGTTCTCATCGCTGACAAGCTCGCTATCCTGATTGCGGGCCCCATCCTTGGGGCAGAGCTGCTGGGCATCTTTGAAGTTACGTTCCAGTTCGCTCTGTTGCCGCTGGTCAAAGTCATGCCCGTAATCAACCCCATCATGTTTCCGGCATTTTCCAAATTCCAGGATCAGCGTCACCTGGCAACGCATTATCTGGAAAAATCTCTTGGCCTTGTGGCGCTCGGTCTGTTTCCGGTCATGCTCGGCACCGCGAGCATTGCCCAGGAATTCGTTGCCACTGTGCTGGGTGAGAAATGGCTGCCTGTCGCCACGCCTCTTGCGCTGCTATCCGTTGCAATGCCATTCAGGATGACGACATCTTTCCTCAGGCCGGTGCTGAACAGCATGGGACGTCCGGATTTATCGTTGCGATCGGTGATCGTGGCGTTGTTTGTGTTGTTGCCTCTTGTCACCATCGGCTCATATCAGGGGGTGATCGGACTTGTTGCAGCCATTGCAACGACCGAATTGATCGTCGTATTCGCCACGATCCTTCTGGCCAGGGCGGCGCTGGATATTACCTTGGCAAAAATCGGAAAAAGCATTCGTCCAGCCATTGTTTCTTCATCTGTCATGGCGCTATGCGTCCTGGCTGTCAAATTCGCGTTCGGCCACCAAAGCGGCCTGGTCTGGCTGCTTCTTGAAATCGCGGTCGGCGCTGCGGTTTACTATCTGATGCTGCGAGTTTTCTACGAAAAACTACTGGGGGATGCAATAGGCCTGTTTCTGGGCAGGCGCAAAAGTTAGTATTATCGGGAAGATGGGAGGTTTCTGTGCCAGATATCATAACCGTGAACGGCATGAGTACGCCTGAAGCGCTCATCCGTCAGCAACAGCTCAAGTTCAGGCTGCTGGCTGCTCCCATGAGTCACTACAGTGGCAACACTTAGCGAATTCAGGGCGGCGCGAACGGCTGGGCCGGATTCGGCGGTGCCTGAGACGAAACCGTGAAGCAATTGCCTGGCCGCAGAGTCTTCCTCGCCCATTGCGGGCGCCAGGAATCCTATATAAAGGCTGCGGGCGTTTACCAGAACCGGATGGGTTTCGAACATTGCTACAATGCCTGAAATTTCATCCGGCGCCAGCAATCGGCCTGTGTTGCCTTCCATTGCCGATATTGCTGTTTGTGCGACTTCATAATCGTCCGGAGAGATTTTTTTCGCGGCGAAATCCCAGCGTATGTCATTATCCTGGCGCAAGGTATGAAAGGGAATGGATACGGCAAGCAGGAACAGAACCACGGTACCGAGCATCATCGGGAAAATACGCCTTGTTGCTTTTTCCCTCACATACTCTATTACCAGGCAAAATCCAGCCGCTGCGGCCACCAGAAGAGGAAACGACCACATTACTCGCCAATATACTGGCGGCGTGGTCACAAACCGGGAAATCAGGGGAGAAAGCAAGGGATTCAGATAGATGGCAAGGAGCAGCAGCATGGGGATGGCGAGCCTTAGCCGAAGCAGTTTGTCCGCGGCCAGGATGGGGCCAGCCAGGAGCAAGACCGCGACGAAATAGTGTTGGCGCCATCCCAATACCGATTTCCACACCGTCGCCGGCAATTCAGTTTCGAATTGCGATAGCGAAGCTCCGCCCTGCGAACTCAACATGACAGCGATGAGGTAGGGCAGCGCGATCGAAAGCGTGGCGACAACATACCAAAATTTTCTTTTTGACTGCTGGTTCAGGAGGATGTAGTTGGAAAGCAGGGCGCCCGCGCCGGCCATCGGTGCAGCCAGGATGGAGAAATTCGAGAGCCCGATCGCCGTAATCTGGGCGCAAGCAAGCAGAAACGCGTCTGCGGAAGTTCCCCGAGGAGAAAGGTAGCGGGCGGTAAGGTAGAAAATGGCGGGCAGAATGGCTGAAAGATAGATAGCCTTGCCTTGAAACATCCGCACAAACGTAAAGTTGGCGGGGGCGCGGTGCGCCTCGCCCAGAACGAGAATCAGGACAAGAGTGGTTGCGCCGAGCAAAAGCCATCGGCGTGGCATCAGTTCCTGGGAATAAAGGAAAATACATAGCACCGTGAGTACAGCGCCGAAGGGCGGGACAATACGGTAAACCGCATCCATGGCGGGTACGCTGAGAAGGTGCGCCAGTGCCGCGCCGAACAATTCGAATGTTGCAAAACGATAGCTGGGAAAAATGAGTGGCCAGCTTCGCTCGACATGCATGGGATCAAACGCAAGCAGCGGCTCGTGTGGATGCCCCGCGGCAAAAGCAGTCACCGCCACATAAAACGTATCATCCAGGTCGCTGCGCGAAACGGCAAGGGTAAGCAGTACCGCTCCGGCGCAGGCAAGCACCACAACGATACGTTCGTACGGGCGAAGGGGGATATCCCTGGGTGAAGGCAAAGTTACAAGAGGCCCGCGTTTCAAGACATAGTAGGATAGAACCAGAAGCGAACTGAACCAGAAGGCCAGCCAAGAGACGTACGCAATGAGCGGCACCGCGCACAGCCAAAAAAGCACAGGAACCGGTGGCTGGCTGACCGGGATCATCGCAGCGTTGTTGACTTCATTCCTGGATGAGGGAATTTTGGAATTTGAACGCGCCAGCCGAAAATACAGGAAGCCTGTAATGTACATGACAACTGGCGCTAATACGATCAGGTTGCTGAGTGATAAGCCCAGCAATACGGCGAGCTGAGTGGAGACGGTCCACCCGGAGAATAAAACCAGTACTATGGCAATCAGATTATGCACGGTGCGGCTTGTGGAGTGACGGCAGTCAATGGATCAAGGCGGTGACTTCCCGGTGTTGCACTGAGACGCTGCATTCGACTACAACCTCTTGTGGAGCGGTATTTATATGCTGAGGTGGATGCGATCAAACTTCCGAGCCTATCGACACCCAGATACCGGCCACGATAATAACGCCTCCAATGATGGTGGTTGGTTTTAATTGTTCATTGAAGAACCACCAGCTCAGTATGGGAACCGCAATAAAGCTCAATGCCATAAATGGATAGGCGACCGTCAGCGCGATATTCCGCAGAAGATGTATCCACATCAGAGTTGCCCCGCCATAAACAAGAAACGCTATTCCCATGACGAGAAGAACCCGCAGGTGAAGCCAGTTATCCAGTTGCTCTATTTCCAGGGCTGCACGCTTGAACAGGATTTGCCCCATGCAAATCGCGGAGACACAGAGCAGCGTGAGCAGCAGTTGCGAGAAGGACATGAGGGTTTGATAACCGATTATTGGACGCGAATGTGGGCGATGTAGAACAGATTCAGATCTATCGAGGGCAGCAGTAGAGGCCGCCATTCCTCAGTAACATTGGGAAAATAATGGTGAACAAAGGAAACAAGGCAATTGATGGGATTGACGTGCTC
This sequence comes from Nitrosospira sp. 56-18, assembly GCA_001899235.1. GTDB lineage: Bacteria > Pseudomonadota > Gammaproteobacteria > Burkholderiales > Nitrosomonadaceae > Nitrosospira. The sequence continues at coordinate 256,750 of MKVR01000050.1, read as the reverse complement.
CCTTGCCATCCAGTAGTCATACTCGATGCCGGCATCGACAAACTTTTTCCTTGCGGACGTGTACCTGCCCAAGCGCCAGGCGACGCCCGGATCGCAGGGAAGCAACAAGGTAAGCAGCCCGCCAGGTTTCAGGACACGCACCCATTCCCTGAGTACCTCATGAGGTTTATAGAGATGCTCCAGAACATGCGCGGCGATGATACGATCGAACGTGGCATCGGGAAAAGACAGCGCTGTTGCATTTTCCCGTTGTCGAAAAAGCTTGCCTCGTGTCGTCATTGAGCTGGGAAGTTTGAAAGCATCCAGCATGGGAGGGTTCAGGTCCGTTAGCCAGTACTCTTCAAAGGTATGCCGAATATATCGTATATGGACGCCGGAGCCCGCTCCCACTTCCAGCACTTTTGGAAAATGGCAGTTTGCGCCGAAAGGTTTTTCAGACCACTCGTGGCTTTTGCTGAGAAAATACCCTGCCAGACCTTCATCGTAGTTGTTTTTCTCATATAGTTCCGACCACCTTCTTACATAATCATCGTAATCTGGGTCCGGTTTCATGATTCACCTTCCTTTTGCGACTGTTCTTCTGCAACAAGCTGCCCGTGTATGGCGTTTGCTGGAACTGTAGCAACATCATAATTGATAAAGGCAAGCAGCAACTGCAATCCCGAAAGGACAGGCAATGCCGAAAGCATTACTGTTCCCGTGCTGGCGAAGGTATTTTGGCGGGCGTGAATAATCCATTCGATGGCACCGAAGATGCCACCGCCGATCAGCAGCAGCAACCCGAAGATCAGCTCCAGGGTTGCTACCGAGAAATCCCTCAGGAAGTAGCTGTAAAAAATCCTTTTGCATCCGTTAGCGACGTTGTGCCAGAAAAATTCCGTTATCACCTTGTGCACGCTCAAGTTGCTTTTTTCGTTGGCGTAACGCGCGAGCATCGGTATATCGACGACCTTGGCCCTGACTGTATTTAAGCGGAACAGCATATCCGATTCAAAAAAATATCTCTTTTTTATTTTTTGCAAAGGCAGAATGCGGACCACGTTGGCATGAATCGCAGTATAACCATTTGTGGGGTCGAAAATGTTCCAGTATCCACTGGAGAATTTGGTCATGAAAGACAGGACAGCATTTCCCGCCAGGCGCACAGGCGGCATCGACCGAACATTTTCGAGGTTATAGAAGCGGTTGCCTTTCGCATAATCCGCTTCTCCGGAGATGATCGGTGCGACAAAATGCGATAGCAGGGCGGGATCCATTTGTCCGTCGCCGTCGATTTTAACGATAACATCCGCACCTGCAGCGACCGCTGCGCGATATCCTGCGAGCACGGCTCCGCCAACTCCGAGATTTTGCTTATTCCGAAGCACTTCCACTCGAGGGTCCCGGCAGTGCTGGCGCACGAAATCTCCGGAGCCGTCAGGGCAGCAATCATCAACCACGAAGATACGCCAGACAGCGGGCCCGATGCCATTCAAAACTTCGATAATGTGGGATTTGACTCGAAATGAAGGTATAACAACTGCAATCCTGTTTTCCTGGTTTGGCGGCAAATCAGTCATGATCAATTTAGCTGGTAGTCCAAGAGAGTCCACAAAGCGAGCAGATGTGTGTCATTGGCGGGACGGTTTTTGCTTTGCTATGCTCAGCTCCGGCACAGGGAAAAATGGGGGAATATGTTGCGCAAGCGGTCCGGCAAAGCTGATGCCCATCATACCGGACCTCCCAGTGCAGGCAATTAGACCTTGGTACACTACAAGATCACACATTCATGGGCTAAGATTCAAGTAAGTCCGCAGCTTCGTTGTCGGTGTCCAGGAGAGCGGCGAACCGGAGAAATCGGTTGTGTCGCTCCTTATAGGCAGAACTTTGAAACACCATTCATCCACGTAGTGGTCCAGCATGACAGATTCCAGACCTTCCGTTTCCATCATAATCCCTACCTACAATTGCCAGACGTATATCGCGGAAACGATCAATAGCGTCCTTGGCCAGACTCTCAAAGACCTGGAACTTATTATAGTCGATGACGGTTCGACAGACAGCACTCGGGAAATCGCTGCTTCTTACGGTGGATCTGTCCGGCTGCTTGCTCAGCGCAACGCTGGGGTGTGTGCTGCGCGTAACCACGGAATTCGTGAAGCAGCAGGAAGGCATATTTGCCTTATGGATCATGATGACTACTGGTTTCCTGAAAAGCTTGAGCTGCAGGTTGAAGAGATGAAGCGGCGTCCTGAGGTGGGACTGGTGTACAGTACCTTTCTCTGGTGGTTTCCCGACGATCATGGGGTATTTCCCGCTCCGGAAAGCTTTTCCGATTTGATGGGCGAGACGGGTATCGACGAGGAATTTTCCGGCTGGATATATCATCTGCTCTTGCTGGACTGCTGGGTCCTGACCAGCGCAGCGCTGATACGCGCCGAGGTATTCGACAAATGTGGCGTATTCGACGAATCCCTGCCGTACAGTGAAGACTGGGATCTGTGGTTGCGTATTTCACGCGAATATCCGTTCATAAAACTGAAAAGACCGCTGACGTTGTACCGGCAGCATCCAGGCCAGGGTAACCGACTGGCAAGGACGGTGGATTATCGGACTGAGCTATTGTCGAAGGCGGTAGGCAAATGGGGGCTGTGCAGCCCTGACGGACGTTGTCTCGCCAGAGCTCATTTCAAGAAAAACATGGCCCGGTATCACATGGAGTTCGGTCTCAAAAATCTCGTTGCAGGCAACGTGAAGCTTGCCAATCGTTCTTTTCTCAAATCCTGGATCACATCTCCTGTCAAAGTGAAAAATCTTGCTTACATTCCAGCTGGATTATTGGGATGGAGACCCAAATGGTGAGTGATTTTTCGATAGGTTTCTCCCTTTGGGGAGAGAGAAAAGCCAGTTCCATGCCCAGCAGGCGCCGGTCCCTGGGTCCTGCCATGGACCGTGGCAACGGCCGACCGGCGATCATGCCTGCGAATGATGCCAGGGGAAACCTTTCCATTTTTCCGCATGACTTATTTTGACGCGTTCAACGGAGATGCTGACGGCATATGTGCCCTGCATCAGCTGAGATTGGCCGAACCAAGGGGCAGCGTTCTCGTCACCGGAGTCAAACGGAATATCGGCCTGTTGAAAGACGTGCGGGCTACCCGGGGAGACCATGTCGTTGCCCTGGATATCTCCCTGGATAAAAACCGGCAGCCACTGCTTGACCTGCTTGATCTAGGCGTGAGCATCACTTATGTAGATCATCACTTTGCGGGAGATATTCCGATTCATCCGGGCCTCAGTGCCGTGATAGATCCTTCGTCGGACGTCTGTACCAGTCTTCTGGTTGACCATATGCTGGATGGACGTTTTCGTATTTGGGCAGCGGTAGCCGCATTTGGCGACGGCCTGCCGCAACCGGCCATGCGCTTAGCGGCAGCCATGCATCTATCGGAACGGGATGTAGTTCGTCTCCGTGAACTGGGAGAGTGCCTGAACTACAACGCCTATGGCGATACCGTCGAAGATCTTTTCTTTCATCCGGCTGAACTCTATTGCCGTCTTCACCCTTTTTCCAATCCTTTTGATTTTCTGAGAGAAGAAACGGTGATAGCGACACTACGGGAAGGTTTTGCTGCCGACATGGCGCTTGCGAGCAAGGTGAAACCCGAATATGCATGTTCCCGGGGTAAAGCATATATTTTGCCCGATGAGCCATGGAGCCGCCGCGTCAGCGGCTCTTTCGGCAATCACCTGGCCCAGGCCGAGCCATTGCTCGCTCATGCCATTCTGACAGCGCGAGGGGATGGAGGTTATGTCGTTAGTGTTCGCTCTCCGCTTTCCAATCCGTTCGGTGCGGACACGCTGTGCAATCAGTTTGAAAGTGGGGGCGGGCGAAAACGGGCAGCGGGCATCAACCATTTACCGGAGAGCGATCTGGTCAGATTTTTTACGCGCTTTAGTGCTGCTTTTGATGGCTTGCACTAACTCAAACTTGAAATCCGGAAGAGCAAGTCTTCCTGCATTCAGCCTGAATCCGCTCTGTAGCGAACTCACCAGATGAACGTCGAGCATCGCGAAAAGTCTCTGTGGATCATGGCTCTATGCGGGAAATGAGCGGTCAACTGCCGGATTTGGGTTCAATATTTTCTAAACATTTTTTCGATCAGCCACAATGGCTTGACCGTGAGCCAACTCAGCGATCTGTAAATTTGAAAAAACTTGATTCTGTAGTCGGCGCGTTCGCGGTTAAGATAATTGATCTGCTCAATCAGTTCTGGGCTCCATTTTTCCCTATACGCGCGAAAATTCGCATGAACCTCATCTATCGCTTCCTGGGGAACTAATTTTCCTCCAGCCAGTTCGACGAAAATGCGGTGTAGCTCGCGAGCCATAAGGGGCAAAGGTTCACAAATGTCATCTTGTTTGTCAGCAACGTGATGCCTCAATCCAGGCGAAACAAAACTACTGATTTTTTCAATTGCTTCGTTGATTGGCAGAGGGAAAAGGGTAGTGGATTCCTGCTCTATTTTTAACAGAGTTTGAACAGGGTTTTGGACTACGTCATCAAATTCGATAAAAATACGCGGCAATCCCCTGGAATACCATTCTGCGCTCAACGAGTGGCTGAGCCACAGGACGAACGCCTTTTCTCTTGAAAAACCATCCCGTCTCTGCAAGGAGGCGGCTACTTCAAACGGATTTCTGTTCATGCAGACGAAAGTAACCTTGACTTCGCTGGCGGCAAGAATCGAGAGCCACAACGGTAACAGCCGGCACATGCGCGGATCCTTGAGGGCCCAGATGCGGGCAGCGGAAAAATCGCGCCTCACCAGTTTGCTCAATTTCTCGGCAAAAGGTTTAATCCGTGCGCTCTCCCACCAGTTGTCCGCCAGGGGGAGAAGGTCATCCCACTGCGAGTCGAGATTCAGCAACAACTCATCGTGCGTATCCACAATATCTTCGTGTTCCCAGAAGCCCTTCTCGTTTACCCCTTTTTGGGGTGCGTACAGGCTCTTGCCCATCTGGACGCCCACCTGGCTCAACAGACCTGTCAATAGCGAAGTACCGCTTCGATGCATTCCCAGAATAATCAGCGCATGATTGTTTTTCATCAAAATCCTTCGGTCGTCAATCCTGGGTTATTTGTAGCAAAGGTGTTGCGAGGATAGCTTGATGCCGTCAAGAAAATCCGGTGAAGGCGCGGGCAAAACACTTATTGTAGGCTAACTCCCCGCAGTCTGGCGGGCTCCGTGCGTTCATGCATTCGACTGTGCGTTACGGCATTGAAATTTTCGAAAAGAGGTTTGCTAAAATTGGCCACGAACAGACAGGGGATAAATCGGAACGTAGCGAGCGCCCATGATAAACTTTTTTACCCTGCGAAATCGGCCATCAAGATTTTCAATCAGGGTGAGATTGAAAAGTGCGCAAATACCCCTTTTCGATATTAGCCAGTATTGATGTGCAAACAAATGGGGTTAAAGAGTGCATTTAGTAAACCGTTAAACATGGAAAGTTGCGCGGATGCTAGGTTAGGGCTGTGTTAACACTTGTTTCGCACTCACGACGGTGATGAATTTCAGTCGGAACAAGGCACGAGCCGCACAGCAGAGTAAGCTCTACAAGCGGGTAACGATGAGTTGGGTGAAATTCCATCTTGTCCCTCCGGGTTTCGCACTAAAACGCGAGCGCAGCGTTGCAAGGCTGCGCAGGCGCGAAACAAGTGTTAACAGGACCTAGGTTATCAAGCTCACAAAATGACAAAAAGCACCAATACAATATGGCACAACGCCACCGTTACCCGTACTCACCGTGAACGGTTGAATTCGCACCGCTCGGCGGTATTATGGTTTACCGGCCTCTCCGGTTCGGGTAAATCGACCTTGGCCCATGCCGTGGAGGATAGGCTTCATCAGTTGAACTGCCGGACCTATGTTCTCGATGGCGACAATATCCGACACGGATTGTGCTCCGACCTGGGGTTCTCGGTGGCGGATCGCTCCGAAAACATTCGCCGCATAAGCGAAGCGGCAAAGCTTTTGGTTGAGTCCGGCGTGATAGCGATGACTGCCTTTATCTCTCCCTTCCATACTGATCGCCAGCGGGCTCGAGGCATTTTCCCCCACGGTGATTTCATCGAGATTTTTTGCCAGGCCAGTCTGGAGGTTTGTGAGCAGCGCGACGTGAAGGGTTTGTACCGGAGAGCGCGAGCGGGAGAAGTCAAGGAGTTTACAGGCATTTCATCTCCTTACGAAGCGCCCCTTGCTCCGGAGCTTGTGGTGAGCACCGGCGAGTGCCTGCTCGATGATTGTGTAGCGCGGGTGGTGGAGTATCTTCAATGCCGTAATATTTTGAGTATCAATCCAGAGCAGGCATGCGTGGTGGAAGTTGACGACTCGCAAGAGCGGCCAGTCATTTCTTCTGGCTATAGCCCGGAGTGATCATCCTGTTGTTTACGATCATGCGCCTCCAGAATAACGCGATCAGGCATCCATGGGTATGGGCACGTGTTCCCTATGTTTTTAACATCTGATATGGACTCCACCTCTCCGGAGAGGCCATGAGAGATATTCTCGTCTCCATCATTGTCTTCGGATTGCTGCCCCTCGTTTTCAAAAGGCCTTATATAGGGGTACTGATGTGGGTGTGGATCAGCGTCATGAATCCACACACACAGGGTTGGGGTTTTGCCACGACCTTTCCTTTTGCGGCGCTGATAGGCGGCGTCACCCTCGTGACCCTGATTTTCACGAAGCACTCCAAAAATCTACCCTTCACCTCCGTTACATGGTTCTTCATTGCTTTCGTCATGTGGATGAATGTAACCACGATGTTCGCCTTATACCCTGAGGAGTCCTTTGAGCAATGGGTAAAAGTCATAAAAATCATGCTGATGACTTTTGTAACAATGATGCTCATAAAAACCCGGTGGCATATACATCTTCTTATCGGCGTAATCGTGCTATCTCTCGGTTATTACGGCGTCAAGGGCGGGGTGTTCACGGTGGCGACGGGGGGCGAGGACAAGGTATGGGGGCCGGAGGGCACGTTTATTGGTGGAAATAATGAAATCGCGCTCGCGCTCATCATGACCATACCCCTGATGCACTATCTCCAGATGACCTCCTCGAAAATGTGGGTGCGCCACAGTTTGACCATTGCGATGATTCTCTGCGCGCTGGCTGCTCTTGGATCCTACTCGCGCGGCGCTTTGCTGGCAATCGCGGCCATGGGGGGGTTTCTGTGGCTCAAGAGCCACCACAAGTTCCGAATTGCCCTATTCGTGTTCGTCATGGCTTTGCCTGCTCTCGCTTTCATGCCGGAGCAATGGGGCGAGAGAATGGATACCATCAACGCCTACGAGGAGGATTTGTCGGTCAAAGGGCGGTTCAATGCCTGGTGGATGGCATATAACCTGGCGAAGGAGCGTCCTCTGCTCGGTGGCGGCTTCGAAGTCAGCATGCCGGAACTTTTCTTGCTTTATGCTCCCGACCCGGAAGACCTGCATGCTGCACACAGCGTGTATTTTCAGGCTCTCGGGGAGCACGGATTCGTGGGCCTGGGACTCTATTTGCTGCTCGGTCTTTCAACCTGGAGAACGGGATCATGGATTATCCGAAACACCGGGAAGCAGGAAGAATACCGGTGGGCCTACAATCTCGCGACAATGATCCAGGTAAGCCTGATAGGTTTTGCCGTAGGGGGCGCATTCCTAAGCTTGCTTTATTTCGATGTGCCTTACTACCTCATGGCGGCGATGGTCGCAACAAGAGTACTGGTGGAAAAGGAATTGAAGGGAAAAGCCGCTGCGGCAGCCGTCCAAAATACGGATGTTTCCGGCCAGTTTGGGCGCATGAGTCCATCACAATCTACTACCCCTGATTCCAGCTAGCGGCAAGTTTTAACGATTCAGCCACGAGCAATTTTTGATGCACCGACCCACGGCAGGACATCGGGTTGCGTTTTGGCCGCACATTCGAGCATATGACACCTTTGCCTTTTCACCGATAGTCCGGACAACCACGTTTATGATGCCCACGTCTGGCCCTTATGGAACGGCCAAGCCCGGCCGATCAGAGTTTCTTTCGCCCGCACGCGCGCTCCTGCAGTTTTTTTCTCCGGGAGGGCGCCGGGGACACTTGTCCATACTGATATATCACCGCGTTCTGGCGCAAGCCGACCCCCTGTTTCCGGAAGGCGGGGACATGGAATCCTTTGATCAGCAGATGGGTTTGCTGACAGATTGTTTCAGGGTCATTCCGCTTGCCGACGCGGTTCGGGGGTTGCGCTCGGGGAGCCTGCCCGCACGCGCCGCATGCGTCACGTTCGACGACGGCTATGCGGACAACGCGGAGATTGCGTTGCCGATACTGCAAAAACACGGGATTCCCGCAACCTTTTTTGTATCTTCCGGGGTTCTCGATGGCGGACGGATGTGGAACGATACGGTGATCGAACTCGTCCGCCGCGCGCCGGGAAATACGCTTGATCTTCGCGGACTGAATCTGGGAAGCTTTCCGATCGGAACGATCGCGCAGCGCCGGCACGCGATCGACAATCTGATAAGCGGGCTCAAGCACATGCCTCCCGAATCCAGGCAATTCCGCATCGAGCAAATATGCTCGGCTATTCCGGTGAACCTACCCGATAACCTCATGATGACTTCGGAACAGGTCCGCTTGCTGCACGGGGCAGGAATGGAGATTGGAGGACACACGGTCCTTCACCCCATTCTCGCCAGTACGGAAAAAAGTGCGGCGCGCGCTGAAATCGCAAACGGAAAGGAAATGCTGGAGGGTATAATTCGCGCTCCGGTACGTTTTTTCGCTTACCCGAATGGGAAGCCGGAGCGCGATTATCTGCCGGAACATGTTGCGATGACCCGGGAACTGGGCTTTGAAGCGGCGGTTTCAACTGCTTATGGGGCGGCGAGGCCGGGGGATGACTTATATCAATTGCCGCGGTTTACGCCTTGGGACCGCGGAGGCCAGGCGCGTTTTGTTTTCAGGATGATCCAGAACATGCTCAGGAACACCGAAGTGGCCTTGCATTGACACAACACGGCCAAAGGGATTTCAGGAATCCCAGGAATGCGTTCCTGTGGAGCCTTCTTCATCCCGGATTGATTTTACGCAACAAGCAGACCTGTCCAACAAGTTTTTAACTCAAGATTATGGAAAGACCAATCGTCGAATTCGGAGTGGGGAGCGACGGAGATCCCGTCGCGATTCTGAGTTGCGGTCATTCGCAACATGTCCGCCATAATCCCCCTTTCATCAACCGTCCGTGGGTGACCACCGCCGAGGGACGCAGCGGCATGATAGGCAAAGCGCTGAATTGCGTGCGGTGCGATAATTTCGAGTTGCCGGATCACTTCGTTCCATACAAAAGGACCGCGGAATTCAATGAGGAGTCGGTTCCGGCCGCGCTCAGAAAAGACCATTCCACCAAGACCGGAGTATGGGCGAAAATCCGAGTGACTCGGGGAAAGCTGCTTTATCGCGTCCCGGTGTTGGGAAAAGAAACGGAATTGTCGGTGGACAGGCTTGGCATCGTCCTGCCCGAAGTTCTGCATAATGTCGAGCCGCTTGGCGCGGCCAGTTTCTTTGTCGAATTTTACAAAGCACCCGACTGATAGATGTGGGATCGGTGCCGGGCACTCATGTTCCTGCCGCCTGCGGAAGCAGCCGGAAACTGTGGGCAGCGCGTTCATTGCAATCGTGCCGGGGAAATGCTCCCTGGCTCCGGAACCCGAAATTCAAATAAATCCCCTTCTATCAGGATCGGTATTCCGGGAAGTCATGCGGATTCGCGGAAAGCCTTTTTGTACGGGCTGTACGGGCGCATACGCACCAGTTCGTATGCGATGGCAATGCCGATAATTTTGCGCGGATTCGGCGGCTCGAGCAGGACTTTCCATTGACTGAAGCGCTCAAGCAGATTAGAATCCGCGTGTTTCAAAATACGAGCCACCGCCGATTTTGACTGGCCTGACATGATCAAGAACAAGAACCCCGAAAAGGGGCTCCGTCCGGATAGTGAAAAGTCGAATCTCCAGGATAAGATCTTCAGCAGCCCAGCATCATGCTGAGCAGCTTCTGATAGACACCAAAAATTATGCCTTGGATACGAAACAGGCCAGTACGCATGGTCATGCGTTGGCAGTCGATCGTCACTGCGGCAATGGTAATGGTGCTTGGCTTCGTATGGGGCCTGCACGGGGCGGCTTCAGCATTTCTGGGCGGCGTGACCAGTATCGCATCCGCCGCGGTTTTCGCCGCGATTATCGCGCGCTATCCCGCCTCCACACCGGCCGGCGTGCTGATTACCGCATTCAAGGCGGAGGCGATGAAGGTAATCTTCATAGTGCTCATGCTATGGCTGGTATTGACGCTATATAAAGACGTGGTTGCCGTCGGTTTTATCGGGACGTTCGCAATCACCGTATTGATTTTTGGCATGGCGCTGTTTGTCACGGACGATGCAGAGGCGATCGAATCCCGCCGGCAAACAGGCTAGGGTAGACAGATTAAAGCAGATCAAGGCAGATCATGGCATCGGGCACCGAACTTACTCCAACCTCTTATATGAGCCATCACCTGACCAACCTTACCAGTTCGGTCGGTGACAGCGCGTTCTGGACGCTGCACGTTGATACACTGATCATGTCCGTCCTGCTCGGCCTGATAAGCTTCGGATTTTTGTGGTGGGTAGTGCGGGGCGCGACATCCGGCGTGCCGGGCAAGCGCCAGGCGTTCGTCGAGCTCGCGATCGAGTTTATCGATGAGCAGGTCAAAAGTACTTTTCACGGAGACCGGCATGCGTTCGTGGCGCCTGCGGCGCTGACGGTGTTTGTCTGGGTGCTCATGATGAATACGATGGATCTGTTGCCAATCGATATCATGGCCGGGGTATATAGCGTGCTCGGCCTGCATAACTGGCGCAGTGTTCCCACCACCGACATCAATACCACTTTTGCCCTGGCCCTTTCGGTCTGGTTGCTGATGATTTTTTTCAATGTCAAGGTCAAGGGCCTGGGAGGCTGGATACACGAACTGGTATGTACTCCCTTCGGCAAGAACCCGGTTTTGTGGCCCGTAAACATACTTTTCAATATCGTCGAATATGTTTCCAAGCCGCTTTCGCATTCCTTGCGTCTCTACGGCAATATTTATGCTGGGGAAATCATTTTTCTGCTGATTGGCATGTGGGCCGCGACCGGGCTTGCCGGGACATTCTTCGGTACGCTGCTCGGAGCCGGATGGGCTATTTTTCACATTCTGATCGTTACCTTGCAGGCATTCATATTCATGATGCTGACGGTAGTTTATCTATCGATGGCGCACGAGTCGCACTGATTTCGTTTCCCCTGCTGATCGGCAAACCTAATTTATCACTACTACGAGGAAAATCGAGATGGACAACTTGCAATTCTTGGCGATGATTCAGGCCTATACGGGCATTGGCATTGGCCTGATGATCGGTCTGGGCGCGGCCGGCGCCTGTATCGGGATAGGCATCATGTGCAGCAGCTTCCTTGAAGGCGCCGCACGCCAGCCGGAAATGATCCCGACGCTGCAAGGAAAAGTCTTCCTGCTCCTCGGGTTGATCGACGCATCTTTTATTATCGGTGTGGGTCTGGCCATGCTTTTTGCCTTTGGCAATCCGCTGCTGGCTGTCATCAAGTAGCAATGCCCGTTACCGGACCATAATCAGAGGCAGCCATGAATATCAACCTCACGCTTTTTGCCCAGGCAATGGCATTTGCCATATTTATCTGGTTTACAGTCAAGTTTGTCTGGCCCCCCTTGATGCGTGCTGTCGAAAACCGGCAAAAAACCATTGCTGACGGCCTTGCTGCCGGAGAAAGAGGGAGACAGGAGCTGGAGTTGGCGAGCCATCGTTCCGCCGACGTGGTCAGGGAAGCCAAGCAGCGTGCGACGGACATCATTGCCCAAGCGGAAAAACGTGCAGCCGAAATTGTCGATGAAGCCAAGGTGAGCGCAAAGGAAGAAGGTGGCCGCATTCTCACGGGCGCGAAGGCCGAAGTCGAGCAGGAGGTATTCCGCGCGCGCGAGGCCTTGAGGCAGCAGGTGGCGGATCTCGCCCTGGCGGGCGCGGCAAAAATCCTCCGCCGCGAAGTGGATGCCAAAACACACGCCGATCTGCTGGCTTCCATAAAAGCGGAGCTTTGAACGATGGCTGAAGCCCGCACCATCGCTCGCCCCTATGCCGAAGCTGTTTTCAGGCTTGCCAGGAACAATGGCACGCTGCCGGCCTGGTCTGCAATGTTGCAACTCGCTACTGCAATGGCCGTGGACGAAAGCATGCGAGCGATTATCGGCAATCCCAAGGTTCCCGCAAAACGGCTGGGCGAATTGCTTCTGGAAGTCGGTGGCGAGAAGTTCGATGAAGAGGGCCGTAATTTCATATTGCTGCTTGCCGAAAATGGCCGTATCGAGATATTGCCCGAGGTGAGCGAGTTGTTCGACCAATTGAAAACGCAGTATGAGGGCGTGCTGGAAGCAAAAATTATCTCGGCCTTTCCGGTAAGCGATGAGCAGTTGAAGAAACTGGTCGCGGATCTGGAGACCAGATTCAAGCGAAAGATAGAGGCGACGGTAAGCATCGATCCTGAATTGATAGGCGGCGTGAAGGTGGAAATCGGTGACGAAGTGCTTGACGCCTCCGTGCGCGGCAAACTGGAAGCCATGGCTATTGCACTTAAAAGCTAGGAGTTATTGTAAAAATGCACTTGAATCCATCCGAAATCAGTGAGCTGATTAAAAGCAGAATAGAGGGCTTAGGCGCCACCGCGGAAGTGCGCACCCAGGGGACCATCGTTTCCGTAACCGACGGCATCGTACGCGTCCATGGTCTCTCCGATGTCATGCAGGGCGAGATGCTGGAATTCCCCGGCAACACCTTCGGCTTGGCGCTCAACCTGGAACGCGACTCGGTAGGCGCGGTGATCATGGGCGCTTATGAGCACATTACGGAAGGCGACACCGTCAAATGTACCGGCCGTATTCTTGAGGTTCCGGTCGGCGAAGAATTGGTTGGCCGAGTGGTCAACGCGCTGGGCCAGCCCATAGACGGCAAGGGCCCCATTGCCAGCCAGCGCTCCGAGCCCATCGAAAAAATTGCTCCCGGCGTGATCTGGCGGCAATCGGTGAATCAGCCGGTGCAGACCGGCCTCAAATCCATCGATGCCATGGTTCCCGTGGGGCGGGGCCAGCGCGAGCTGATCATCGGTGATCGCCAGACCGGCAAGACCGCGGTTGCAGTGGATGCGATCATCAATCAGAAAGGCGAAAACATGACGTGCATCTACGTCGCCATCGGACAGAAAGCATCGTCCATCAACAACGTGGTGCGGAAGCTGGAAGAGCATGGCGCGATGGAATATACCATCGTGGTGGCGGCCACGGCGTCCGAGTCGGCGGCAATGCAGTTCATCGCGCCTTATTCCGGCTGCACCATGGGCGAGTACTTCCGCGACACGGGCAGGGACGCCCTCATCATTTACGATGATTTGACGAAACAGGCATGGGCCTACCGGCAGATCTCCCTGCTCCTGCGCCGTCCACCCGGACGCGAAGCCTATCCGGGCGACGTGTTCTACCTGCACTCCCGCTTGCTGGAACGGGCTGCGCGGGTCAGCGCTGCATACGTGGAAAAGGTGACGAATGGCGCCGTGAAGGGCAAGACAGGGTCTCTCACTGCGCTTCCCGTGATCGAGACCCAGGCGGGGGACGTGACCGCGTTTGTTCCCACCAACGTCATTTCGATTACCGATGGCCAGATCTTCCTGGAGACCGATCTGTTCAACGCCGGCATCCGGCCAGCTATCAATGCCGGCGTCTCGGTGTCCCGGGTTGGGGGAGCCGCACAGACGAAGGTCATCAAGAAGCTCGGCGGTGGTGTTCGCCTCGCCCTGGCGCAGTATCGGGAGCTTGCGGCGTTTGCGCAGTTTGCGTCCGATCTCGATGAGGCGACGCGCAAGCAGCTGGAGCGCGGCAAGATGGTGACGGAGTTGATGAAGCAACCCCAGTACGCGACCTTGAGCGTTTCCGAAATGGCTCTCACGCTGTTTGCCGTCAACAAGGGATATCTCGATGATGTCGACGTGAAACGTGCGCTGGCGTTCGAATCCGCGCTCAAAGGCTACATACGCAGCAAGTACGCTTCCATCATGGAGAGGATAGAATCCACCAAGGACCTCGATGCCGCAACCGAGAAGGAGCTCGATGCTGCGATCCAGGATTTCAAAAAGAACGGAACCTATTGACCGATGGCCGGCAGCAGAGAAATTCGCAACAAGATCAAAAGCGTAAAAAATACGCAGAAGATCACGCGCGCCATGGAAATGGTGGCTGCTTCGAAGATGCGCAAGGCGCAGGAGCGTATGAAAAAAGCACGGCCTTACGGCGAAAAGATCCGTAATGTGGCCGCGCACATGAGCCGGGCCTATACCGAATACCGGCATCCGTTTCTGGTGGAACGGGATACGGTGAAACGCGTAGGCATTGTGGTGGTTACGTCCGACAAGGGGTTATGCGGCGGCCTCAATACCAACGTGTTGCGCATGGCGCTCGGCAGGATGAAGGCATGGGAAGCGGAAGGCGAGCAGATAGAAGTCTGCTGCATCGGGAACAAGGGCTTTGGCTTCATGAATCGGCTCGGCGCCAATGTGATTTCCCACGTGGTTGGCCTGGGAGACAAGCCGGATATCGAGAAGCTGATTGGCGCGGTAAAGGTCATCCTGGATGGGTATACCCAGGACCGTTTCGATCGCGTTTACCTTTTCTACACGCGCTTCCTTAATACCATGAAGCAGGAACCCGTGATGGAGCAGTTGCTTCCCCTTTCCGACGAGCGTCTGAAGGGAGGAGAGGGCCCCAAGGGACAGCGGGGGGTATGGGACTATATTTACGAGCCGGAAGCGAAGCCGGTCATCGACGATATCATGGTGCGGTACGTCGAGGCCCTGATTTATCAGGCGCTGACGGAAAACATGGCATCCGAGCAGTCCGCACGCATGGTCGCGATGAAAGCGGCTTCCGATAATGCCGGCAACGTGATCAATGAATTGACATTGATTTACAACAAATCGCGCCAGGCTGCGATCACCAAGGAGTTGTCGGAAATCGTCGGGGGCGCGGCTGCGGTTTAATATTTTGATTTGCTTTTAGGGTACAACATGAGCCAGGGAAAAATTGTTCAGTGTATCGGCGCGGTGGTCGACGTCGAGTTTTCGCAGGAAGAGATGCCGAAGGTTTATGATGCGCTGGTGCTGGAAGGAACGGAACTGACGCTTGAAGTGCAGCAGCAGCTGGGCGACGGCGTGGTGCGCACCATTGCGCTGGGATCGTCTGATGGACTGCGGCGGGGAATGCTGGTAACGAATACCGAGGACCAGATCCTTGTGCCTGTGGGTACGAAGACGTTAGGTCGCATCATGGATGTTCTTGGAAGGCCGATCGACGAGATGGGCCCGATCGGCGAGGAAAAGCGGATGTCGATTCACCGCAAGGCGCCCGCATTCGACGAGCTTTCGGCATCCACCGAGTTGCTGGAAACCGGGATCAAGGTTATCGATCTGGTATGTCCCTTTGCCAAGGGCGGAAAGGTAGGGCTGTTCGGTGGGGCCGGCGTGGGCAAGACCGTGAACATGATGGAGCTGATCCGTAACATCGCAATCGAGCACAGCGGGTTCTCCGTATTTGCCGGCGTAGGCGAGCGTACGCGGGAGGGCAACGACTTCTATCATGAAATGAAGGATTCCAACGTGCTGGACAAGGTGGCGCTGGTCTATGGCCAGATGAACGAGCCCCCTGGCAACCGGTTGCGCGTGGCCTTGACCGGCCTCACCATGGCGGAGTATTTCCGCGATGAAGGAAGGGATGTCCTGCTGTTCGTTGATAACATCTATCGTTTTACCCTGGCGGGCACCGAAGTTTCAGCCTTGCTGGGACGCATGCCGTCCGCTGTGGGCTACCAGCCCACCCTCGCGGAGGAAATGGGTCGCCTGCAGGAACGCATCACCTCCACCAAGGCAGGTTCCATTACCTCCATCCAGGCGGTCTATGTGCCTGCGGATGACTTGACCGACCCCTCACCCGCGACCACATTCGGCCACCTGGATGCAACGGTAGTGCTCTCCCGCGATATTGCCTCGCTCGGAATCTACCCGGCTGTGGATCCGCTCGATTCCACATCGCGCCAGCTTGACCCGTTGGTTGTTGGCGAAGAACACTACACTACTGCTCGCGATGTGCAACAGACGCTGCAGCGCTACAAGGAGTTGCGCGACATCATCGCCATTCTGGGAATGGATGAACTCTCCCCCGAAGACAAGCTGGCAGTTGCAAGAGCGCGGAAGATTCAGCGTTTCCTCTCTCAGCCGTTCAACGTGGCGGAAGTGTTCACCGGTTCTCCCGGAAAATATGTCTCGCTGAAGGAAACCATCAAGGGTTTCAAAGGTATCGTTGCAGGTGATTACGATCATTTGCCGGAGCAGGCATTTTATATGGTGGGCGGAATAGACGAAGCGGTCGAAAAAGCCAAGACGCTGCAATAACGATTTCAACGATCTGCCCGCGATGACCTGCGTGGGTACTTGCGCATAATTAATGGAAGCTAAAATGGGTGTGTTTCACGTTGATATTGTAAGTGCGGAGGAATCCATTTATTCCGGTCCTGCCGAGTTTTTGGTCGCTCCGGCAGAGGCGGGAGAGGTGGGTGTTTATCCTCAGCATACGCCAATGCTGACCCGTATCAAACCTGGGTCAGTGCGCATCAAGGCTCCCCTCCAGGAAGAAGAGCTGGTATACGTTTCCGGCGGCATGCTCGAGATCCAGCCGGATGTCGTTACTATTCTGGCCGATACGGCCGTGCGTGGAGCTAATCTCGACGAAATGAAGGCAATCGATGCAAAGAAAAGGGCGGAGGAAGCCATGAAAGACAGGGCCTCCGCAATGGATTATGCTCGGGCCCAGGCGGAGCTGAGCGAAGCGATAGCGCAACTGGCGGCAATTCAGAAGCTGCGAAAACGCGGCCATTAGGCAGTTGTGCTCTTACTTCCGCAGGCGGCTATGGCTGCCTTTTTTTTCCGCTTTACTCAAAGGCTGTAACCATCCTAAATCCGCCCCTGTAGCGAACTCACCATATGGGTGAACGTCGAGTGCCGCGAAAGTCTTTGCGGATCACAGCTCTAAAACGGAAATGAGCGGTCAGCGGCCGGATTTAGGGACGCAACGGGCGCCTCGTACAATCTCGCGCAGGATGCCAGTGCCGCCCGAAGAGGGTGGGTTTGGATTTATGCGGCTGATGTGATAAATTAGATGCTGCCGGCTGCCCGGATATTAAAGAATTGGTTCGGGCTGTTCCTTTCTGTTCTTCCTCATTTCTCTTTTCAATCACGTGTCTGAATTGAACATTGTTATCCTTGCGGCAGGACTGGGCAAGCGCATGCGCTCCGCATTGCCAAAAGTTTTGCATCCACTGGCGGGCAAGCCGTTGCTGATGCACGTGCTGGAGACGGCTCGAACCCTGTCGCCGAAGCGGATTTGCGTCGTCTATGGACATGGTGGAGAAGCGGTGCCACAGGCGATTGCCGATGAAACGATTACGTGGGTGCTTCAGAGTCCGCAGCTAGGTACGGGCCACGCCGTCATGCAGGCATTGGCCCATCTCGATTCAGAGGGCAAGACGCTGGTTTTATATGGGGACGTGCCCTTGATCAGCGTGGGAGCTCTTCGCAAGCTGCTTGCAGCGGCGGAACCGGAAAACCTTGCACTGCTGACGGTGGAACTGGACGACCCGACGGGCTACGGCAGAATTTTGCGCAATGAAAAAGGCGAAGTCATCGCCATTGTCGAAGAGAAGGACGCGAGCGAACAGCAGCGAAGGATCCGGGAAATCAATACAGGTATTATGGCAATTCCCAATTCGCATCTCCATGACTGGCTGCACAAGCTGGAAAATAACAATGCGCAAAAGGAATATTATCTTACCGATATCGTCGCAAGGGCTTCCGGAGATGGCGTCCGGATAAAAACGGCGCAGCCAGTCCACGCCTGGGAAACAGTAGGAGTCAATAGCAAGGCGCAGCTCACTTCGCTTGAACGCGTCTACCAGCATGAGTACGCAAAAAACTTGCTGGATCAAGGCGTCACCCTGGCCGATATGGACCGCATCGATATTCGCGGGCATCTGGATTGCGGTACCGATGTAGAAATCGACATCGGCTGCATATTCGAGGGCAGCGTGCGGCTGGAGGATGGGGTGAAAGTGGGCGCTTACAGCATTCTGAAAAACGTCAGAATCGCGGCGGGTTCGACTATCGCGCCGTTCAGCCTGATCGAAGCAGCGGAAATAGGAAAAAACTGTCGCGTTGGTCCTTACGCCCGCATCCGTCCAGGCACCGCTCTCGCCGATGATGTCCACGTCGGCAATTTCGTGGAAGTCAAGAATAGCACCATCGCTGCCGGCAGCAAGGCGAATCACTTGAGTTACATCGGTGATTCCATTATCGGGCGGCACGTGAATATCGGCGCTGGAACGATTACTTGCAATTATGATGGTGCCAACAAGTACCAGACAGTTATCGAGGATGACGTTTTTGTCGGCTCCGATACGCAGCTGGTGGCGCCGGTGACGATATCCCGCGGCTCTACCATCGGCGCGGGATCAACGATAACGAGGGATACGCCTCCCGAGAAATTGACTTTGTCGCGTGCGAGGCAAACGAGCATTGAAGGATGGACCCGTCCGGTCAAGGGTGTCCAGGGTACCAAGGGCACACGGACAACCAAGAACAAGCATGACAGCTAGGCGATGACTTCATTCATTCCAGTAATTTTCGGGGCTGCGGCAGCGGAGGAAAAATATCGATGTGTGGAATAGTGGGCGCAGTCGCCCGGACTAATATCGTTCCCACGCTGCTGGAGGGTTTGCGGCGCCTGGAATATCGCGGCTATGACTCCGCTGGCCTCGCGCTCATGAATGGCGGATTGCATCGCTTGCGCACTACGGGCCGGGTCGCGGAACTCAGCAGGCTGGCGGAGGAGCAGGATTTTCATGGAGAAATAGGGATAGCCCATACCCGTTGGGCTACCCATGGCGCGCCTTCCGAACGCAACGCCCACCCGCATTTTTCCGGCGAAATCTCGAAGGTTGCCGTAGTGCACAATGGCATCATCGAAAACCATGAAATGCTGCGTGGGCATCTGCAAGGCGAAGGATTCGAGTTCACGTCGGATACGGATACGGAAGTGATCGCCCATCTCATTACGTACAAACTGAGGGAAACATCGGATCTGTTTGAAGCAGTGTGCCGCTCGGTGAACGAACTCCAGGGGGCGTATGCCATCGCCGTTATGGAAGAGGCGCATCCTGAACGGATAATCGTTTCCCGAAACGGCGCGCCACTGCTACTGGGATTAGGTGAGTCCGGGAATTATGCCGCTTCCGACGCCTCCGCGTTGCTGCAGGTCACCAGGCACATGATTTACCTGGAAGAAGGCGATGTCGCGGAATTGCGCCGCGATGGCTACCGGATCGTGAGTGTTCGCGACAGAGTGCGCAAGGAAGTGGTGCGTACCGTGCATGAAAGCGAATTGACGAACGAAGCGGTGCAATTAGGCCCTTACGCGCATTTCATGCAGAAGGAAATATTCGAGCAGCCTGGGGTAGTGGCAAACACGCTGGAAATGGTGGTCAATGCACAATCCATCTCGCCACACTTGTTCGGAACCGAAGCGGAAACCATTTTCAACAACACAGACAGCATTCTGATACTTGCTTGCGGCACCAGTTATCATGCAGGGCTGGTTGCACGCTACTGGCTGGAGACGCTGGCGGGGCTGAATTGCAATGTCGAAATTGCAAGCGAATACCGCTACCGTGACCCGGTGGCACATCCCCATACACTGGTGGTAGGCATTTCCCAGTCGGGAGAAACCGCGGATACGCTCGCCGCGCTCAGCTACGCCCGTTCGCTGGGGCACGCGCATAGTCTCGCCATTTGCAATGTGGCCGAGAGCGCGATGGTGCGCCAGACCAATCTGCGATTTCTTACCCGTGCCGGGCCAGAAATCGGCGTAGCTTCAACCAAAGCGTTTACGACCCAGCTTGCCTCATTGATGCTGCTGGCAATGACGCTCGCCAAACTGCGAGGCAAGCTGTCGAGCGAAGGCGAGCGCGGCATTATCGCCGCATTGCGCCATCTGCCGGTGGCGTTGCAGCATACTCTGCAGGTAGAGCCGCAGGTTCGCGAGTGGGCCGAGCAATTTGCAGAAAAACGGCATGCACTATTCCTGGGACGCGGAGTGCATTATCCCATTGCGATGGAGGGAGCGCTCAAGCTCAAGGAAATCTCATATATCCATGCGGAAGCTTACGCGGCGGGCGAGTTGAAGCACGGTCCGCTCGCCCTTGTAGACAAGGATATGCCCGTGGTTGCGATCGCACCGAACGATGCCTTGCTGGAAAAACTCAAATCCAATCTGCAGGAGGTGCGTGCACGGGGCGGAGAACTGTATGTATTTGCCGATGCCGATTCCCGAATCCAGGAAAGCGAGGGGGTTCACATCATCCGCCTGGCGGAGCACGCTGGTGCACTGAGTCCCATTCTCCATACTATCCCCTTGCAATTGCTTGCCTATCACGTTGCGCTGCAAAAAGGCACCGATGTCGACAAACCGAGGAATCTGGCAAAGTCGGTGACAGTCGAATAACGTGCGCCTGCCTCGCGAAAGGCATAACGCTGTTTTAGCCGGACTATAAAAGCGAGTTCGCCGGTATAAATCGGTGTTTCATTTTTTTTAAAAAATTTCACCTGAGCGTGAAACTTTTCATTTTGGACCGCCTCTAATCAATTGCGGAGGTAATGAATTTTTCCGCAAATTGTACTCTTTGATAATGGGAGGTGTCCGGGTTTTCAGACCGGAAGTGAAAACGTTCTATGCGGTAGATGATCATCAAGCTGGTCAGATTCTTGAACATCTCATTTTCTTTAAGGAGAAAATCATGGAAATGGCAATTTTGGTGGTAGGTATAGGTGCTGTCGTTGCTTGGTTCTTCATGTCCAAGGATGGCAGGAAAGAGTAAGGCCATATACCCCGAGTAGATCTACTGATAAGGATCAACCTATGACTTTAATAAGGAATTGAATTGATCATCCCAGACAGGCCGATGTTCTCACTTTCCCCAGTGTGACGTCGGCCCCTTTTATTTAAGATCCTCGCCTCATTCATACCTCAAGGCTTCCACCGGTTTAAGCGCAGCAGCTTTCCTGGCCGGGTAATACCCGAAGAAAATCCCCACGGCGGAAGCGAAAGCGAACGCCAGCAATATCGTTCCAAAGGTGATCACAATTATCATGTCGGTAGCGTGACTGACCGCCCAGGCTCCGCCGATTCCGAGCGCGACTCCGATAACTCCGCCCAGGATGCAGATTACCAGGGCTTCCAGCAGGAATTGCGCAAGGATTGCGCGCCGGTTTGCTCCAATAGCCATGCGTATGCCGATTTCCCGGGTTCGTTCGGTGACGGATACCAGCATGATATTCATGATGCCAATGCCTCCGACCAGCAGCGATACCGAGGCAATGGCGCCAAGCATGAGAGACATGACCTTGGCCGCTCCGGTAGCCACTGCGGCAATGGCGGCCATGTTGCGCACCGTGAAGTCGTTTTCCATTCCCTCGGCTATACGGTGACGCTGGCGCAGCAGCTGGTTGATCTCGACTTCCGCCTCATCCATGGCCTCCGCTGAGATGCCCTGGACCATGAGAAATCGTATTGTTCCGGGGAACTGGTTCCCGAAGATCTGACGCTGTCCCGTAGTGATGGGAATAAACACCGAATCGTCCTGATCGCGGCCATCCAGGCTCTGCCCCTTGGGAGCCAGGACGCCTGCGACCACAAAAGGACTATTCTTGATGCGAACCGTTTTTCCCGTGGGATCTTCGTCCCCAAACAGGTTCTTCGCGGTAAGCTGGCCCAGCATCACGATGCGCGAGGCGGAACGCAAATCCGTATCGGTGAACAATGCGCCGCTCTCGGCAGGCCATTCGCGCACGCTGAAGTAGTCGGGCGTGACCCCCGTAACAGACGTGCTCCAGTTATTGGCTCCGTAGTTGAGTTGTGCGGTTCCGGTGACGAGCGGGGCGGTAGCCTTGACCGAGGGCAGGTGAGCAATAGCCTGCGCATCGGCCATGGTCAGTGTCTGCACGCTGCCGGCAGCTGAACGCAATGCTCCGGAAGATGTGGCACCGGGCACGACGATAAACAGGTTGCTTCCTATGGAAGCGATAGCCTGGTTGACCATGGTCTGCGCTCCCTGTCCGACCGCGAGCATCAGTACCACGGCAGCCACGCCTATGATCATGCCCAGCATGGTCAAGCTGGTGCGCAGCCGATTAAGCCGCAAGGCGCGTAGCGCCTCTCCTATGATAGCAAAGAGATTCATGCCGACACCTTTCCATCGTGCACTACTCTTCCATCCTTCAAACGCACCAGCCGCCGGGTAAAGGCGGCGATATCATCTTCATGGGTAACGATCACGACCGTGATGCCCCGTTCCCGATTGAGTTGCTCGAAGATTGCCATGATTTCACGGCTGGTCTGGGTGTCGAGATTACCGGTTGGCTCGTCGGCGAGTATCAGGGGCGGATCATTGATGAGCGCACGGCTGATGGCAACGCGCTGCTGCTGTCCTCCGGACAGCTGGGTAGGCTGGTATGCCGCGAAGTTGCCCAAGCCAGTCTGACTCAGCAACTGCAATGCGCGTTTGCGGCTTTCCGATCGGCCAACGCCGGCATAAAGCAGCGGAGCTGCAACATTATCCAGGGCCGTCATTCGCTTGAGCAAATTAAATCCCTGGAATACGAAGCCGATCTTGCGGTTGCGCACAAGCGCGAGCTCATCATCGGACAAGAACGCGACATTCCTCCCGTCAAGCCAATATTGGCCATGGGTCGGCGTATCCAGGCAGCCGAGTATATTCATCAGTGTCGATTTCCCCGACCCGGAATGTCCCATGATGGCAACGAATTCCCCTCGTGAAATAGTGAGGTTGACTTCGAACAGAACCTGGCTGTTGACTGATCCATTTCCTTTGACTCCCGTTTCCAGGCTATAAGTCTTGGAAAGATTCTCCACCTTGATCAAGGATGCACCGGGGTTATCCTGTTGAAGCAGCATCACCGAGAAATCCGTGAGTCGTTAAAACATTCTGAATCTGAATTTGCTGCCGGACTTGTCCTTATCGCCCATTTCACGAATTATCAATTCATCGCCTTCCTTGATATCTCCTTCGACAATTTCGGTGAAGTTATTATCGGCAATCCCTGTCTTGACATACACGGGAACACGATGGCTTCCCTCGAGTCGATAAAGCAGGCGCTTGCCTTCGATTGGCTTGCTTGCCGAAGTTGGATCGACGTCTGTTTCGGCCGGTTTGTAGCGCAGCGCTGCGTTGGGCACGCGCAATACGTTTTGTTTTTGCTCCACCGTGAATCGTACATTGGCGGTCATGCCGGGCAGCAAGGTTTCATCATCGTTGGCTACTGCAACCACGACGTTATACGAAACGACATTCTGCTGAATGGTGGGATTAAGCCGTAGCTGCTTTACCACCCCTGCAAATTCCCGTTCCTGGAACGCATCCACAGTGAAATGCACCACCTGGTGGAGATGCAGTTGGCCGATATCGGCTTCCGCGACACTGGTATCGATCTGCATCTGACGCAGATCATTGGCGATCTGAAATAGCGTGGGTGTCTGGAAACTTGCCGCCACGGTCTGGCCCACATCCACGTTGCGCGCTATCACTATGCCCGAAATCGGGGAGCGTATAACGCTGTAATTGAGGTTGGTACGATCCCGGGCAAGTTGCGCGTTATCCACGGCCAACTGGGCGCGCGCAACCTCCAGTTGTTGTTCGACCGCATCCAGCGCGTCCCCGGAAATGAAGCCTTTCTCCACCAGCGCGCGGTTGCGCGCCATTCTTCTCTGGGCCAGCTTTAACGCAACATGGTCATTGGCGACATTTGCTTCCGATTGCCGCAGTTGAGCCTGAAAAAGTGCCGGATCAAGTTCCGCCAGCATATCGCCCGCCTTCACTCTATCGTTGAAGTCTGCATGAAGGCGGTATACGGTGCCGGACACCTGTGTACCTACATTCACCAGGACTACAGGATTGAGCGTGCCATTGGCGGAAATGCTCTGAAGAATGTCGCCACGGTCAATCGTCTGAGTTTTATATCGACCCTGCTGCGAGTCTGATCCGGATTGCCAGTACCAAATCCACCCGCTCAGCAGCAACGTTGTCAAAATGATGAATAGCCGGATGCGGCGAAAGGGTCGAATCATTAAAAATGAAGAGAAGTATAAGTAACAGGCAAAAAAAGACCGCAGAATATTACCTGAGCACGGGACTCCGATTATGGGGACTGTCGACGGGTAAAAAGAAGCCGCTTGTCCTGGATAAACACCCGCTCGCGAGGTTCATTCATAAACAAGGGCGCTGGAAAGCATATCTGTAGTAGAAGAGGTGCTATCTTTCAATTCCTTTCCTCTTGTCTGTTATTTGTCTTTCTTGTTATCGGCATCCATTACACGCAATTCCTTGAGCCGTGCTTCAATGCTGGACATCGTGTAAAAGTCTCCATCGCCCGCTTTCAGTGCTATCTGCAATTGCTCTATCGCCGCGGAATAATTGCCCTGCCGTGTATAAACCTCAGCTTGGGAGCGATGTTGCGACATCGCATCTCCCAGCGCTTCGTATCCTCGTGCCTGCAGTCCGAAAAGCCATGTATCATTGGGCGTATATTGCAGCTGGCGATCGATGAACTTGACTGCCGTTCCAGGCTCGCCATTACGGATCAGCGCGTCTGCGTAGTCATAGATCAGCGCCCGATGTTGCGGATATATCTGTAGCGCAGCCCGGTATGTCTCGAACGCTTCTCCGACTTTTCCTGTTGCCAGTTCGACGCGTGCAGCCAGCGTGTCGATCATCGGGCTGGATGGGCCGTTCTTGCGCGCGATCCTGATGGTTTTGCCAAGATCGTGATTTTTCACTTTGTCGTTCGACGAGCCGGACTGTAAATTTTCATAAAGTTGCGCGAGTTCCTTTTCGGCACGCGAGTAATTCCTGTCCCGCAGCAATGCGTTGATCAACCCGTAGCGCTCGACGGCCTCGTTGGTATAGCGCTTGTCCCGCAAAACAGAGTCGAAGCGTTCCACGGCGTCTCCCGGGTTGTCCAGCGAAGCACGCAACTTCGCCCGTACCAGCTGAAAATCGAGACTATCAGGCACTTGCTTATAGGACATGCCCTGGGTTCTGCTCTCGATGTCTGCGATGCGCTCATAAGTGATAGGATGAGTACGCAGGTACGAGGGCGCACCATTCTCATGAAACCTTCCTGCTCGCTGCAGGCGCTCGAAGAAGGCCGACATCCCGTTCGGATCGAGGCCGGCGCTGACCAGTATATTGAAGCCGATGCGATCGGCTTCCTTTTCGTGCTCGCGGGTGAAATCAAGCTGGGACTGGATCTGCCGAGCCTGAGAGGCAACCAGTACAGCCTGTCCCGCTTGTGGATTGGTACGTGAAGCGAGTATCGCCAAGGCGGCGCCGGCGAGAGAAGTCAACATGCTGTACTTCTGGCCGGAAATCATGCGTGCGAGGTGTTTCTGCGTGACATGGGCGATTTCATGCGCCATTACTCCCGCCAATTCCGATTCGCTTTGGGCTGTAATGATGAGCCCGGTGTTAAACCCCATGAAGCCGCCGGGCAATGCGAATGCGTTGATGGTGTCATCCTTCACCGCGAAGAACTCGAATTCTTGATCCGGCTGGGCTTCGCGGGAGCCAAGAATCAGCCTGTTTCCCAAATTGGTAAGATAACCGGCAACTTCGGCGTCATCCAGGTAATTCGGGTCGGCCCGGATTTCCGACATGATTCTCAGTCCCAGCTCCCGTTCCTCGCGAGGTGAAATAGTTGTCCGGGATGCATCGCCAAGGTCGGGCAGCTCGGCAGCCTGGGCGCCACTTGTGATCAACACGGATAAAACAGCTATGCCAAGGCGAAATTTCATGTCGATAAGATGGATGGGGACGAACGAAGTTCCTCACGGACGCACACGATAGGAAGCGTCCACGACAAGGAGCGTATGGGATAAGCTGGGGAAGCGCTGAATAATTCCTCGCTGAGCACCCGATTTTATCGCAACCCTCATGGGGCGGGGCTTTGCGAGCGGTCTACCTTATCGGGCTCCTAGCAAAGGGGTCAACCATTCGCGTCGTCGCCTTTCGCGCATCCCATCCCGCAAAGCCGCCGCCGCGCCAGCGGAGATTTATTCAGCGCTTCCCTAGATCGCTGCGTCGTCCGTCTCGCCTGTGCGTATCCTTATGACCTGCTCGATATTCGTGACAAAAATTTTGCCATCGCCGATCTTTCCCGTACGCGCCGCAGTTACTATCGTATCGATGATGCTGTCCACCATTTTTTCATCGGCCACTATTTCAATCTTTATCTTGGGCAGAAAATCCACCACATACTCCGCTCCCCGATAAAGTTCCGTATGTCCTTTTTGCCGGCCGAAACCCTTGACTTCGGTAACAGTCAGCCCGCTTACTCCTATCTCGTTCAAGGCTTCGCACACTTCGTCGAGCTTGAAAGGTTTGATGATGGATTCGATCTTTTTCATGTCTGTTCCTTTAAAAGCGGCGTGCTTTGCGAGTTGGCAACCAAGGAAACGCTGAACAAATCTCCGCTGGCGCGATGGCGGCTTTGCGGGATGGGATACGCGAAGGATGGAACAGAGTCTCTTCCGCAGGAAGATGCGACTCCTCAGCGCGGACTGCAGGCGCGATTTTACCAGTAACGCGCTCAGCGAGGATTTGTTCTGCGCGTCCCTAGAATTCGTCTTGATATGAAGCCGTGATGGGGTAGCGCCAGTCCTTTCCGAAGGCTCGTTTTGTAATCCGCGGGCCCGGGGCGGACTGCCTGCGCTTGTATTCATTCTGCCGGATAAGATTGATGACGCGGCGTACGTCTGCTTCGGCGTAATCCATATCAAGAATTTCCTGTAGCGATAAATCACGCTCCATATAAGCTTCAACAATTCCATCGAGCACATCGTAGGGCGGGAGGCTATCCTGATCCGTCTGGCCCGGACGAAGCTCAGCCGAGGGTGGCCGTGTGATGACTCTTTCGGGAATGGCTTTTCCCAATGAGTTGCGGTAGCGGCAGAGGCGGTAAACCATAGTCTTGCTTATATCCTTCAGTACTGAGAAACCTCCCGCCATGTCGCCATACAAGGTGCAGTAGCCAACAGCCGTTTCCGATTTGTTGCCGGTAGTCAGCACAATGGCGCCAGATTTGTTGGAAAGTGCCATGAGCATATTTCCGCGTATGCGTGCCTGCAGGTTTTCCTGCGTGGTAGCAGTGGCGTGGCGCCCCAGCAGCTTGTTGCCGAGTGTTTCCAGGAATTGAGTGAATACCGGCTCGATACTGATTTCGCTGTACCTGACATTCAGCGTCTTCGCCATCGCTCGAGCGTCCCACAAACTGATATCGGCGGTAAATCTCGAAGGCATCATAATTGCCTCCACCTTGTCCGCGCCTAGCGCATCCACCGCGATTGCCATGACGAGCGCCGAATCCACTCCGCCCGACAAGCCCAGCAATACGCCGGGGAGATGATTCTTCTCAATATAGGTCTTGAGCCCCAGGCACAGGGCCTGATAGATTTCCGCCTCCAGACTTGGCGGGGCTGCAATTTCCACCGGTACGGGTACGCCATTCTGAAGATCGATCAATCCTAGCGATTCTCTAAATGCAGGAAATTGATGGGTGAGCTTGCCTTCCGCATCGATTGCGAAAGAAGCGCCATCGAAAAGCAACTCGTCCTGCGCGCCGACAAGATTGGCATAGATGATAGGAATTCCGATTTCATCGGCCTGCTGGCGTGCGGCCTGATAGCGCAAGGCTTGTTTGCGCATATGGTAGGGTGAAGCGTTCAGCACCAGCAGTGCATTTGCTCCGGCTTCTCTTGTCCTGCGGGCGGAGTTGCCCTGCCAGATATCCTGGCAGATCTGTATGCCAAATTTTATCCCACTCAGTTCGAATATGCATGGATCGGATCCCGGTTCGAAATAGCGCCGCTCGTCAAACACGGAATCATTGGGCAGACTGCTTTTCAGGTAGGTGGCAATGATTCCGCCGTCATGGATAACGGAGGCCGCGTTGTAGAGCTTGTGATCGACGCGGTGCGGATGCCCGATCACTAGCGTAACTCCCTTTATTTTAATCGCGAGATTTGCCAGCGCCTCCCGGCAGGCCAGTTCAAAGCCATCGCGCAATAACAGATCCTCTGGAGGATAGCCGGAAAGCGCCAATTCCGGGGTAACGACGAGGCGGGCTCCCGCATCTCTTGCCTGATGGACAGTATCAAGAATTTTGGCAGCATTGCCCTCGAGGTTGCCGACTGTCAAATCGATTTGTGCGATGGCGAGCTTCATGATGATGCGCGTCATGCGCGGGATATCGAACTACGCATTTTCTGCCACAAAATTTCGCTGCTCCTGATTACTTCGAGCATTGCCGGGAAAAATCTCCGGGCCGGCTTGATTTCGTCTAACGCTCATGGGATTTCGCCATGGGCCAATCTCCTCATTTTATCTTTTTAATAATACCAGAATGCTTCTTTCCGCGCGGTCTTGCGCGGAAAGGGCGCACGCGGGAAAATCTTTCATGGATGCGGATTTGAAAGTAAAAATTATCGATTCCCTTGATGAGGTTTCTATCACCGCATGGAATCGCCTTGCAGGGGACGATCCTTTTTTGCGTCATGAATTTTTATCGGCCTTGCATGATACCGGCTGTGCCTCGGCAAAGACTGGCTGGGCGCCAGAATTCATCACCTTGTGGGAGGGATGTAAATTGACGGCCGCCCTGCCTCTTTATATCAAAAACCACTCTCATGGAGAGTATGTTTTCGACTGGGCCTGGGCCGATGCATATCAGCGTCATGGATACCCTTACTACCCCAAGCTCTTGAGCGCGATACCCTTCAGTCCGGTATCGGGCCGCAGATTGCTTGCTGAAACCTCGGGGCATCGCGCCCTGCTTATTTCGGCGGTGCTGGCGATGGCAAGAGATAAAAATGCGAAGACGGGCATGTCATCTTTCCACTGCCTGTTTCCGCTGGAGCAGGAAGCACGGGAGATGGAAAAAGCGGGAATGAAATTGCGGCACGGCATCCAGTTTCACTGGAAGAACCGGAATCGCGAGGGATGTCTCTATGAAAGCTTTGAAATGTTCCTGCGGGATATGAGTCACGACAAACGCAAGAAGATCCGCCAGGAACAAAAAAGGATTCATGCCGAAGGCATCCGGTTCCAGTGGTTATCGGGACATGAGGTAAAATCTGACCACTGGCGTTTTTTCGTCGACTGTTACAATAAGACCTACCGGGATCACTATTCCACTCCGTACCTCAATCTGGAATTTTTCATGAGGCTCGGCGAGAGCTTGCCGGAAAATCTGCTGCTGATTCTGGCGATGCGTGGCAAAAAGCCAGTTGCCGCTGCCCTTAATTTACGCAATTCCCACACGCTATACGGCCGCTATTGGGGCGCTTCGGAGTTTGTGCCCGGGTTGCATTTCGAGACCTGCTACTATCAGGGCATCGAGTTTTGTATGGCGAATCGCATGGAGCTGTTCGAAGGCGGCGCCCAGGGAGAGCACAAACTTGCCCGGGGTTTCCTTCCTGTCCATACCTGGTCGGCCCATTGGCTTGCTCATCCCGAGTTCTCTGCGGCGGTCGGCCACTACCTGAAGCGTGAGGCGGATGAGATCGACCATTACTTCGATGAATTGAACGAAAATTCGCCTTTTAGAAGGGGACATGAGGGACAATGAAAGCCTTTGAATATAAGCGACCACGCGAGAGGGTAACGCTGCATCGGTTGGCAAAGTGCAACAAGCAGTCTGCCTTCCGCCGGATTCGAGCCACCATCTTTCAAGTTGCGCCGCAATGAAATATTGCAGTAGCTGCGGCGCACAGGTCGAATTAGGCATACCGGAGGGGGACACGTTGCAACGCTACATATGCCGGGCGTGCGGCGTTATCCATTATCAGAATCCGAAGATCGTGGTCGGCTGTATCCCTGAATGGGAAGACAAGATATTGTTGTGCCGCCGGGCTATCGAGCCACGCCTGGGCTTATGGACTGTTCCCTCCGGTTTCATGGAAAATGCCGAAACCCTGGTTCAGGGCGCCGAGCGGGAAACTATGGAAGAGGCCAACGCTTCTGTCCGGATAGGACCGCTTTTCGCTATTTATAATTTGCCCCACATCAACCAGGTGCACGTACTGTTTCGCGCACAGTTGCTGGATCTCGGCTTCAGCCCGGGAATTGAAAGCCTGGAGGTAAGACTTTTCACCGAGCCGGAAATTCCATGGGAAACTCTCGCTTTTCGGGTGATTCGTGAACCTTTGAAGCGCTATTTCGTGGAGCGGAGGGAAGGAGTTCTACGTTTCCATATGGGTACGATAGGCGCGCTGGGTACATAGGGTAGCGCTGAACGCGAGCAGATTGAATTGCCGTTTTATGCCGCTCGCAGCGAGTCGACGATATCCAGCCGCGCCGCACGGGCAGCGGGAAGAACGCCGCCGACAACTCCCATTATCAGGGCGAATGCCAAAGATTTTGCGATGATGGCGGCGTTCAGCGTGAAGCTGAATGCGAGTTCGGAGAAAGATTGCCAATTCATGGTTGAGATGGTGAAGAACTGCATGAATGAAGCCAGTATGAGCCCGACCACGCCTCCTGCTGCGCCCAGCATCAACGCTTCTATCAAAAAAGTCAGCAGAATGGTGGCGCGGCGGAATCCCAGGGCTCGAAGGGTGCCGATTTCGGTAGTACGATGGGCGACCGACGCATACATGGTGATCATTGCGCCGATAATCGCACCTATGGAAAAAATGATGGAGAGAATCAGTCCCAGGTAACGAATGAAATTTGCCAGAACTTTCGATTGTTCGGCATAAAAGACGTTTTCCTGCTTGGCTTCCAGAGTAAGGCGCGGATCGGCTTCGATGCGGTTCTTGAATGCGGAGAATCCCCGCGCGTCATTCAGCTTGACTATCACCGAAGAATAGACCGGCCTGCGAAAGGCTTGCATCAGTTGGTCTGCATCGCCCCAGATTTCCGAATCGAAACCTGTTCTCCCCGCATCCATGATGCCTACCACGGTCCATTCACGTTGCCCGAAACGTAATATCTCGCCAACTCTCGCGCCATGATATCGTTCCGCAATGCTTTTTCCGGCAATGATTTCTGCCGATCCGGGGGAAAACATGCGCCCTTCGACAATACCGACCTGAGGCCGAAGCTCAATGCCTTTTTGCCCCACGCCCCGGATTAACACGTTGGATGCTTTATCGGAATCACGTTTGACCAGCGAAATCAGCACGATGGTTTCCTTTGAAGCGAGCCGTGCACCGTCGATGCCATTTGCTACTTCCGGCTGGTTTTCGACGATGGCAGCCTGCTCGCGGTCGATGACGCTCTGTACTTCAGTGCCAGCGGAACGCCGGGTGACAACCGCATTGTCCATGGACCCGGTTTCGACCAGGGTTTTTCGAAGGCCTTCCTCCAGCATTAATACCGTGGCGAAAACGAACACCACCAGCGCCATGCCGCCCGACGTAAGCAACGTCGTCAATTTGCGTGCCGCGAGATTGCGCAGCGTATAGGAAAGCGGGATCGGCATGATAGCCTGGGGGTCTGTTAACGGGCCTTAGCCAATGCTCCTCAGGCCATCCACGATGGGCACGCGGGCCGCCCGCAGAGCGGGCAACACTGAAGCTGCCAATCCAACTGCTGCGGCTGCGGCCGCCTGCATATAGACCGTTTCCCTGGAAACCCCGAAAACGGGAAAAAGCGTCCCGACCTGCTCGCTGAACTGGGCGGCGACTGGAAACGTCAACACGATTCCGATTGCAGCGCCGGCAAGCGCGATCATGAGAGACTCGCCATAAATCAGTCCGGCAAGGAAGCAGGGTCCGAACCCCAGGGCTTTAAGGGTGGCGTACTCCCGGATCCGCTCCCGCGCGGTCATTGCCATGGTGTTGGCCATGACCGCCAGAATGATGAATATCACCACAAAGGAAACAATGCGTATAGCGATGACTATCGCTTCTGTCATGGAAACGAAGCCCAGCTGAAATGCTTTTTCTGTTTCCGTAAGGGTTTCGGCCAGGGAATTGCGGAACATCGCGTCTACCTCGTCTGATATTTCCGCCGCTTTGTCGGGATCGGAAATCTGAATAACATATACGCCTATCCAGTCGGTTCGCCGGGCAACGGCCTTTTTCATCGTTTCGTTGAGATAATTCCAGTGGAAAAAAAACTGTGATGTATCGGTTGCAGATTCCGCGCCATCATAGATCGCTCTTATGGTGAAATTCCACGAGCCAGGGTAAATGGTTCCGCGTAGCGGAATAGTGTCGCCTACCTTGAAGCCATGAGTGTTCGCAAGCTTACGCCCGATTACGCAACCTTTGCGGTCGGCGCGGAACGCTTTCATTTCCTGTGGCGCTATGACATATTCGGGGTACAGATCGAAATACGTTTTTGCGTCTACCGCGAACTGAGGGAAAAAGTTCTTCTCGCTGACGTATACTCCTCCGAACCAGCTGGCATGGCTGATTGCAGAGACGCCATCGACTTTACGGATTCGTTCCTGGTAGTTGATGGGTAGCGGAAATACCAGCGAAATCGCGTTGCGCGTGATCAGCCTGGTCGAGGATGCGCCCTCTGCACCGGCGTACCAGGCATCCACTACCGTTCGAAGCAGACCAAAGGCAATAATGGCTACCACCAGGCCAAGTACGGTGAGACCGGAGCGCAGCTTGTGGCGCAAGGTATTTCTTAGTATGAGCTTGAGAAAATGCATGATCCTAAATCCGGCAGATGACTGCTCACTTCCAGTTTAGAGCTATGATCCACAAAGATTTTCGGAGGTACTCGACGTTCGCCTATATGGTGAGTTCGCTACAGGACGGATTGCGCGACTTTTGCGGCACATGGCTGCGTTGCAACTCGTTGGAATGGCCATTCCGCGTCGTTGCGCCTTGCCCCGCAACTCCAAAAACTGCAAACTCCACCCTGTCCAACTGCTGGGTCGAGGATGATTGAGCGCCAATCCGTTGAACGATAGATCTTTCAGTGCTTCTTCAGTTCCAGTTCGCCTTTTTCCAGATGCCGGATCGAATGGGCGGATTGAGCGGCGTGCGGATCGTGCGTCACCATGATGATGGTTTTGCCCAATTCTCTGTTGAGGCGCTCGAGCATTGCCAGGATGTCATTTGCTGATGATCGATCAAGATCTCCGGTGGGTTCGTCCGCTACCAGCAGGGCTGGATCCGTTATGATCGCGCGCGCAATGGCAACGCGTTGCTGCTGGCCTCCCGATAACTCGGACGGATAATGCTCCATTCGATCGCGCAGTCCTACCATCGATAATGCAAGTTCCACGCGCCTGCGGCGCTGGTCGCGTGCAAGCGGTGTGAGCAGCAGTGGCAGCTCCACATTTTCAAAGGCCGTCAGCACCGGCATCAGATTGTAGAACTGAAATATAAACCCCACGTTCGCTGCCCGCCAATCCGCCAGTTCCGATTCGGAGAGGGCTGCGATGTCTGTTCCGTTGATTTTCAGCAATCCACTGTCGGGCTTATCGATGCCGGCAATAAGGTTGAGCAGGGTGCTTTTTCCCGAGCCCGAAGGACCCATCAGCGCGATAAATTCCCCATGCATGATATCGAAAGAGATATTGGTCAGTACGGGTATGATCTGTCCTCCGCGGTGATAGCATTTGGAGAGCTGCCTGATGTGAACAACCGGTTCACCTGGAGGTTCCGTATGAACCGGAGATTCTGAATGATTATCCAAGTCAGGCGACCGCTGCATGAATTTCAGGGTTTTTCCCTGGCGAATATGTCGAGTGCCGCGCCG
This sequence comes from Nitrosospira sp. 56-18, assembly GCA_001899235.1. Lineage (GTDB taxonomy): Bacteria > Pseudomonadota > Gammaproteobacteria > Burkholderiales > Nitrosomonadaceae > Nitrosospira. Next base: position 222,736 of record MKVR01000050.1, on the reverse strand, counting down.
AAGGGCATGCACAAATCCCCGTCATTTTGCCGTTGTTTTAATGTTGTCGCCATTGTCGAGCCCGTCTCCCGGCCGGAGTATCACCTTTTCTCCAGCCTTGGGACCTTTCACCACTTCAACCACGTCGCCGATTCTTTCTCCGGTTTCTATGGATGTTTCGACAGCCTTCCCTTCCCTGATGACGAAAACCACGCTCTGTCCGTTGCGCTGAACGATGGCTGCGGGCTGCACCACCGTGCGGGCAGCGCGCTGGTTGTCGGGCATTTCTTTTTCCAGGAAAGCGACCTTCGCGCTCATCTCCGGCAATACCCGGGGATCATGGTCGACGAACCGGATCTTTACCAGGACCGTGGCCTTAGCCCTGTCCACCGTCGGGACGATGCGCTGCACCCTCCCTCGCAAGCGGACATCCGGCAGCGCGTCCAGCTGGATCTCGCACGGCTGATCGAGTTCAACCTTTGCCAGATTCGACTCGGATACGTCTGCTTCCACTTCCAGAGTATTCATGTCGGCCATGGTGACTACCGCGCCTTTGGCGTCGAGCGCAGAGGAGAAAGGCGTGACGACATCGCCGATATTTGCGCTCTTCGTCAGAACCACGCCGTCAAAAGGCGCGCGAATCAGCGTGTGCTCGACAGCGATTCGCGCCGCGCGATAGTTTGCTTGCGCCGCGCTGACTGATGCTTTGAAGCTCCCAACGACAGCCTGGGCCTTTTGATAGCGAGCTTCCGCGATATCATAAGCGGATGGGGAAATAAAGCCCCTGGAGATCAGCTCGCTATTGCGATTGTATGCTGCCTGGGCTTCTATCAGCTCAGCTTGGGCCTGTTGCAAATTCGCGGCGGCCACCCCGATATTTGCCGATGCCTGTTCCATGGTCGCGCTAACGTCCGCGTTTTCCAGCCGTGCGATAACCTCTCCCGCCTTGACCTGGCTGCCCTCCGTCACGCCGAGCCATTCAACCCGTCCCGTGGCTTTGGATGCCACCGCCGCCTTGCGTTGCGCCACCACGTACCCGGTGGCATTAAGCAAGGTGAACGATTGCGATGGGTAGGCGGTGGTGACGGTGGCCGACTCTACTTCCACCGTGTTGCCATTCCGGAAATAAAGGACTCCTGCCAGTACCGATGCAGCGATGATAACGATAGCGGTAAGAAAACCAGGACGTTTCCGATGGCTGACCATGTTGCTGCCAGCACCGCGATCAATTTTCAATTGGGACAGATCTTCGTGGCCCACAAGGTGTTCCCGGAATTTAACGCTGCGATTATGGCGTAGAAGCCGTGCAAGGGCTAGGGAAGACCATTGAGAGCCGGGTTGTTGCGCTGGCGAGAGGAAGCGTGCGGACTTATCTGGCAAGGGCTGCTGCAGTAGCGCGTGCCGATCGTCCAGGATGAATCCTCGAAGTCCGTTTGCCCGGAGTTGCATGAAACCTGAAGACGTATTCGGGCTTCCCGCGCAACTTCGGGAAAGAAATATAACACGGGCTGCCCTCTTACCAGAGGGCAGCAAGCGATCGGGAAGCTGATTACATAGGCGAGCCCGCGCGGCAGGCGATGGAGTCATACGGCTACACGCCGCAGCTACCCCGCACTGCTTATGCTCGACCGCGCCATCATCGCCTTCCGTAAGGCAGGTAGCCCAGGAAAAACAAATATTATTTACGGATAATTTCTAAATATGGGGAGGGAGAGATTTGTTCAGAAGCTCCCTAATCCAGAAACACCATTCTCGAACGCGACGCCGGTGGATTATTGGTGAAGTAGCGCTTGATGCCGGAAAGGATGGCGTCAGCCAATTTTTCCTGGTAGACGGGGTCTATCAGTTTTTTTTCTTCATCCGGGTTGCTGATAAACGCGGTTTCTATCAGGATGGAGGGGATATCGGGAGATTTGAGCACGGCAAATCCTGCTTGCTCGACATTGCTCTTGTGGAGATGATTGATATCGCCTATTTCCAGGAGCACTTCTTTTCCAAGCTTGAGGCTGTCGTTAATGGTTGCGGTTTGCGAAAGATCCAGCAGGGTTTGCTTCAGAAAAGGATCCTTGATGTCCAGGTCGACGCCGCCGATCAGATCGGCCTGGTTTTCCTTTTTTGCCAGCCAGCCGGCAGCAGCGGAGGTGGCGCCGCTCTCCGATAACGCAAATACGGATGAGCCTCGCGCATGAGGTTTGATATAGGCATCCGCATGCACGGAAACGAACAGGTCGGCGTTTACCTGGCGTGCTTTTTCCAGGCGTTTCGGTAGCGAAATGAAATAGTCTCCCTCTCTCGTCAGCGCTGCGCGCATGTTGGGTTCCTTATCGATTTTCGCTTTGAGTTTTCTGGCGATGGCGAGTGTAATACTTTTCTCATGCGTGCCGCGGCGGCTGATTGCGCCGGGATCTTCACCGCCATGCCCCGGGTCGATGGCGACAGTGATAAGCCTTAACATTTCTCCCGGCTTGCCTTTTCTCGAAGTTTCGTTATTTTTAGCAGCCTCTTCGTTTTTACTGTCCATCTTGCTAGCAGCGTTGCCAGTCTCGGCATCAGCTTGCAGTATCCCTGCCCGGTCCTCCAGCAACGCCATGAGAGGGTCCGGCGGTACAGCGGGATAAATGTCGAGCACTAAACGATATCCGTAGGCTCCCACGGGCTTGAGTACGAAGGCTTGTGGCCGGGCCTCCGTCTTGAGGTCCAACACTACGCGTACAACACCGGGTTTGAAGCGGCCGGTACGCACTGCTCGAATATAGGGATCAGAGGGATTGATCTTGCTCGATACCTGCTTCAGCTCTGAAGTCAGTATGACATCTTTGAGATCAATTACTACGCGGTCCGGATTTTTTACCGTACTGACCGAATATTCGATAGGCGAGGCTGATTCCAGCGTGAATCGGGTGTATTCCGTTGCCGGCCAGACACGGACTGAAGCAATTCTTGTGTCAGCCAATGAGGAATCGATGAATAGCAATAAGGGAGCGGCCATCAACAGGTGAGGCAGCGGCTTGAGGAGGGCAGGAGCGCTATCGACGCAAGTCACTCTGCCGGCAGGGCAATCAGGAACCCTCCGAAACTTGCTCAGAAATTCCTTGAATTTCGCAATTCTTTCAAACACTGTTTCCCCTTTTCAGTTGCTGCGCGAATCCTGACCTCGCGGCCTCCACCGGAGATATTCAGAAAAAAAATCAAATCTGCGATGGGGAGCAGTCCGGCTGCCTTTTGAGGCCACTCCACCAAGCATACCGATTCCGAATTGAAATATTCACGGAAACCGGCTTCTTCCCATTCTATCTGGTTATTGAAGCGATAAAAATCAAAGTGATAGAAGTATAACCTAGAAAATTTATAAAGTTCAACCAAATTATAGGTCGGACTTTTCACCTTCGCCGAGTAACCCAGCCCCCTTAACATTCCCCTTGCCAGTGTAGTTTTTCCGGCACCCAGATTACCTTCAAGGAGAATAGTGAGCCCCGGTTGCAATAGCGCGGCGACGTCTGATCCCAGCGTCAGCGTCGCGCTTTCATCCGCCAGGTAGCAGGCGATCTCTGGCAATGCGGCAGAGCCGGTATCGTTGGAATTATTCAAGACGTGTATGCGGAAATCTACCGCAAAATGACGCGGAAGAGAATGGGTTTAATCCGGTCCCAACGCAATAAAGTGCGGGAAGAACGCGCTTTGGAAGGTGCATGACGCCCCGGTTGTCTGGAGACGGGTCTGCAGGTGTACCAAGGTCCAATTTGCCCAGTCAACCGAAATTGCTACGATTCTATTATGGCTTGCATGAAAAACAGGCCGGCTGCTTTAAAGTTGAGGCATTTGCGTAAGCGCCATGGTTTCCGCGGGGGGGCAGGCAAGCAGTTTAGTGAACAGGCAAGAAAGCCAGGATGGGTTTCGAGATGCGGCAGGAGTTAATTCAGGATAGCTGCTGAGAAGAGGTAAAGTGCAGGTAAAGTGCTATTATTACACATGTCGGTGACGCGGGATTAGAAAATGATTGCATTATTTCTGAAAACCCGCAATCGGCTTTTATCTTGACAGAAGTATTAGTTTATACCATCTTTTATTTGTTGACTCTAATTCATCCTAGCCTGCCACTGGCGACGTTCCACTAGCTTAAAGAGGAAATTCCGTGAATGCTACGTACATCAATACAATGACAATAAGGAAATGGCTGGCCAGTTTCGCCATCCTGTTCTCTGTCCTTTCGCTCGGCGCCTGTAAAACGTATCCCTCTCTCGTCGCAGAAGAGGCTTATGTGGGACATGACTATCTGGTCGGCCCCGGCGACATGGTGGATATCATCGTCTGGCGCAATCCGGAGGTTTCCATGAGTGTGCCCGTTCGGCCCGATGGAAAAATTACCACCCCGCTGGTGGAGGATCTGCCCGCCAGCGGAAAAACCTCGACCCAATTGGCGCGGGATATCGAGGAGGCCTTGTCCAAGTACATTCAACAACCCGTCGTTACGGTTGTCGTGACAGAGTTTATCGGCCCATACAGCGAGCAAATCAGGGTAATAGGAGAGGCGGCTAAACCCCAGGCATTGCCGTATCGCGAACAAATGACACTTATGGATGTTTTAATTGCAGTGGGTGGAGTGACGGAATTTGCGGCGGGTAACCGCTCCAGAGTTATTCGCAACGTCGATGGAAAGCAGCAGCAGTTCAGTGTTCGGCTGGATGATCTGATCAGGGACGGAGACATTACTGCAAATGTACCCATGCGCCAGGGTGATGTGCTGGTAATACCGGAAAGCTATTTTTGATGTGACGACCCCTGCCTGATTTTTTGGATCATGGGTTGTTCGGGACGGGATCCCGCTTCCGCAATAGAATTGGGTATAGGCCATATGGACTCTTTTAGAGAAGTTGCGTCTGGTCCAGAATTGGAAAGTAGATGAGGTGATTTTTAATATCGTTTCTTTGTTTACCCGGGATATGCAGGGCTGGCCGGAGTATGGAATTCATGCTGGCTTTGCTTGTTCCATTTCAACAGTCAGGATCTATGATAAAAATGGACGTGTTTGGTTTCCCGGAATTGATGGCGCCGATATTTGGCAAAGACCGGTTTCCAGGCGCTTTTTCGTCTGCAGGACGGGGACAGCAGCAGAATTTTTAAGGACTATCTGACTCATGGAGGAGTTGACTTCTCAACTGCTTGTTTATCTCAAGGGGGTCTGGAAGTACCGCTGGGCTGCCGTCGCTACTGCCTGGTTCATAGCCATAGCAGGCTGGATCATAGTCTACAAGCTTCCGGATGATTATCAGGCATCGGCCAGAATTTACGTCGATACGCAAAATGTCCTGAAGCCATTGATGGCGGGCATGACCATCTCTCCCGATTTGCAGCAGCAGGTTTCCATCATGAGTCGCACCTTGATTAGCCGGCCGAATGTGGAACGTGTGGTACGGATGGTGGATCTGGACATCAAGGTGAAGGACGTCAAGGACCAGGAGAGGCTGGTCAAGGAACTAATGGATAAAATAAAGCTGGGAACGACGGGACGCGACAACCTTTTTACCATTCATTACAATAATCAGAATCCCAGACTGGCCAAGGATATAGTGCAATCCCTGTTAACGATTTTCGTGGAAGGGGGTCTCGGCGACAAGAAACAGGATTCTTCTTCTGCAATCCGCTTTATTGATGAGCAAATCCAGAGTTACGAGGAGAAACTGATAGCTGGTGAAAATAATCTCAAGGCATTCAAGCAAAAGAACATCGGTTTGATGCCTCAGCAAGGGAGCGATTATTACGCGCAACTGTCGGCTGCTTCGGAAGATCTCAATAAAACCAGATTGGATTTGCGCGAGGCGGAACAGGCGCGCGATGCCATCAAGAGGCAGATTACGGGGGACGAGCCTATTCTCATGGTGGAACAGACTGACCCGTCCTCGATAGTCAACGTAGAGCTTGATTCGCGGATAGAGGCATTGAATAAAAATCTCGATGCGCTCAGGCTCAACTTTACCGAACTGCATCCTGATATCATTTCGGCCAAGCGATTGATCGCTCAACTCGAGGAACGGAAAAAAGAGGAAGCCAAGCTTGTGAGGCCCAGTTCCGATCCTGGGAAGAACTATAGCCCAATGTTGCAGCAGTTGAACGTGGCGCTAGCGGAAGCCGAAGCCGACGTCGCTTCCATGAGGGCTCGCGTAGAGGAATATACGTCGCGTTACGATAGGCTGAAATCGCTGAGCAATGCTGTTCCCCAAGTGGAGGCGGAGCTTGCGCAACTCAATCGAGATTACCAGGTGAATAAGTCCAATTACGAGAAGCTTCTTGAACGGCGGGAGTCTGCAAAAATATCGGGTGAGCTGGGATCGGCAACTGAATTGATGTCTTTCAAGATCATCGATCCACCGACCGTCCCTGATCTACCGGTGGGGCCCAACCGCAGCAAACTGTTTTCGCTGGTATTCCTGGGGGCGCTGCTTGTAGGCATCGGGATGGCCTTCGTTGTCAGCCAGATAAGACCGACGTTCCATAGCCAGAATAGTCTTCGTGAGTTCACCGGCAGGCCGATACTGGGTTCAATTCCCATGATATGGACCGACAAGGAAAAAATAAAGCGCAGAAAGCGGCTTTATGGATTCGGTTTGTCTCTGGTATCGCTACTGGGATTGTATGGCGCGTTGATGATCAGGATGGCTCATTAACTATAAAAACCACCATTAATTTTTTCGATAGCCGTTTTCTCATTGGCATCGCTGCCAACTTTTTTACCGCAGCCATGCACCGGCAGGAGTCTGCGTACAAATACGGCAGAGATGGAAAGGAAAATAGCTGCAACGGGCGTAGATAAATCTTATAAGTCTGCAAGTTTCATTAGTAAGATGAGAATTCCAGCCGGATGTTCCAAATTCGGCATCGCCGTTCTTTTACCTCTGGTATGGTTATAATCCTGTTACGGGGAATATTCGGATCTGTTCACAAGATGCCAGGCAGGTAGTCATGATATTGCGAATTTCAACCATATATGCATCGGAGAGAGTGTGAGTATCATCGAGAAAGCCGCAGGGAAGCTTGACAAAGAAAGAAAGCTTGGCACTGTCCAGTTGGCGCCCGAAGTTTCCACAAATCTCAGCGAGCCGGCTGTCCGGGAGAAGGATGATCCGGCTGAAAAAAACGATGAGCTTCGGCCTTCTCCAGCTTCCGGCACTCCCGACCGTCCTCTTTCGGCATCTGTTTTGACCCCCAAGAGGATCACCCTCAATCACACCAAAATGCGCGAATACGGCATTGTGACGCCCGATCAGGGGAGAACGCAGATTGCCGAGCAGTTTCGGGTAATCAAGCGTCCATTGCTCACCAATGCTTTCAACAAGGGTCCGGGCATGATAAAGAATGGCAACCTTATCATGGTTACCAGCGCGCTCGCGGGGGAGGGAAAAAGTTTCTGTACCGTCAACCTGGCGATGAGCATAGCGATGGAGATGGACCGGACCGTGCTGCTCGTGGACGCGGACGTTGCTCGCCCCACGGTGCCTAAAATTCTGGGACTGGGAACAGAGCAGGGATTAATGGATATCCTGCTGGACGACAATCTCGACCTGGCGGATGTGCTCATCAAGACCGATATCGAAAAGTTGACCTTGCTTACCGCAGGAAGACGGCACTCCCATTCAACCGAATTGCTGGCGAGCCAAAGCATGGGTGCATTGTTGCGCGAACTTGCGCAACGTTATGCGGATCGTGTCGTCATTTTTGATTCACCGCCTTTATTGTTAACCAGCGAGGCGCGCGTCCTCGCGGGCCAGATGGGGCAGATTGTTCTGGTAGTGGAAGCCGAAACAACGTCACAGCAGACTGTAAAGGAAACGCTCAGGCAAATCGAGTCATGCGATGTCGTGAATCTGATTTATAACAAGGCCCGATCATTCTCCGGTGGCGAGTATTACGGCTACTATTACCATGAAAGCGCCTAGAAATAAAAGGTGCCATAGTTACTCCCTTACCGCAGTTTGGCTTGCCGCCACACCGATGCTGTTGCTGCCTCTTCATTCACATGGCCAGTTCCAGACCCCGCTAGGGGTGGCTCAGGGCCAGCTTCCGCAGTTTCGTGCCGCTCCCCCTAACACACCGGCCAACGAGCCGATAGGTGGATGGCGAATTCTTCCCCGGCTGAACGTGGTAGAAACATTCTCCGATAACGTGCGGTTGCAGCCTGAGGCACTGCAAAGAAGCGATTTCGTCACACAGATCAATCCAGGCTTGGTGGTAACCGGTGTGGGAACGCGTTATTCGGTCAATATAGACTACACCATGAACAACCTGATTTACGCTAACCTCAGCAATTTCAATCGGATACGACATCAGTTGAATGCGATGGGAACGGCGGAGCTAATCAAGGATTTCTTTTTCGTGGATGGTAGGGCAGTAATGACGCAGCAGAACGCGACCCTGTTTGGCGCCCAGGGTGTTAACAATATTAACGTTACCGGTAACCGGCAGAATGTAAACATTTATAACATCAGTCCTTATATTCGCTACCGTTTTCAGGACATTGCCACGACGGAGTTGCGCTATACGCGCAACATGGTCAGTTCGAGTTCCAACGCGCTTTTCAATAGCCAGGCCGACGCCTATCAGGCCAGCCTGAACAGCGGCACTGCCTTCAGTACCGTGCAATGGGGTTTCAACTACAGTCATCAGGCGGTCCATTATGAACGCACCAACCGAACGGTAGAGTTCGAGCGTTCTATCGGCAATCTTCGCTACATGGTTACCCCGCGATTCGGGTTGACTGCAACCGGCGGCTACGAAAGAAATACTTTTCTCTCAATCCGCGGCAGCCCATCGAGCCCCACCTGGACAGTTGGTTTTATATGGGAACCAAGCCAGAGGACCAGCATCGCATTCAATGCCGGACAGAGATTCTATGGGGACACATATTCGGCAGTGGCAACTCACCGTACCCGAATGACCGTGTGGGACCTCAATTATGATGAAAATATAACCACCTTTAATCAGCAGGCAGGCATGAGTGGGGGGTTCAATATCGGAAATTCGCTCGCCCAGCTTATGGCGGCACAAAATCCCAGCATGAGCCCGGAAGCCATTCAGCAAAGTGCCCAAGCGCTTCTTGGTCTCGGCCTTCAGGGCTCCTTTTTTGATCCAAACAATTTTTTCAGCAACCGGCTTTTCCTGCAGAAGCGCTTGCAGGCGTCCGTGGCCATGAATGGCATACGAAATACATTTATATTGAGAGGCTTCGACATGAGGCGCAAAGCTTTTTCGCCAGAAGGGGTGGATTCCGGCCTTATCGGCGCAGGAAACGCTGCTTTGCTCAACAACACCAGACAGACCGGGGTCAATGCCTTATGGAGCTACAGGCTTTCTCAGCTTACCCGCGCCAATATCGATCTTACCTATACGCGTTTTGCTTTTCTCGCAGTAGACAGGGTGGACAATCTCGGCTTGGCCAGAGTTAGTCTAGTTAGACAACTGCCGCAACTCCTGCCCAATATGATAGGTATGCTCGAGGTCAGGCATAACATGCGTCAATCCAACCAGCCGGGTCTGAGCTACCATGAGAATGCGGTGGTGGGCACCCTGAGCATGAGTTTCTAGCGAGATAATCAATGTACCAATCATTCTACGGCTTCAAGGTGAAGCCGTTTCAACTGAAGCCAGATCCCAATTTTTTCTTCGGCAGCAAAGGTCACAAACGGGCCATGGCATACCTGGAATATGGCCTTTCCCAGGGAGAGGGTTTTATTGTCATAACGGGTGAGGTGGGCGCTGGCAAGACCACGCTGGTGCGTAATCTGTTTCGTGAGCTGGCCGGTGAAAAGATTGCCGCTGCGCAAATCGTGAACAGCGGCCTGGATTCGGACGATATGCTGAGGCTGGTGGCGGCCGCTTTTGGCTTGCCGCATGAGGATACGAGCAAGGCATCGGTATTGATTCGCCTCGAACAATTTTTGCGGCAATGCGAGCTGCAGGGAAAGCGTACGCTGCTGGTAGTAGATGAAGCCCAGAATCTTTCACCCAGCACCGTGGAAGAATTGAGGATGTTGTCCAATTTCCAGACAGAGGACAGGCCCTTGCTTCAGACATTTTTGCTGGGCCAGCCCGAGTTCAGAAAAACCCTCCTGAGCAGCGGCATGCAGCAGTTGCGGCAGCGGGTAACCGCGACCTATCATCTTGGGCCCATGGATCTGGCCGAGACACGCGCCTATATTGAGCACCGTCTCCATACCGCCGGCTGGCGTGGCGACCCGTCGTTCGGCGAAAATGCCTTCGAGAGTATTTTTGGGTATTCGTCTGGCATACCCAGGAAAATCAATGGGCTGTGCGATCGGCTTCTGCTGATGGGATGCCTCGAAAATTTGCATCATTTCAGTTCCGCCGAAGTCAATGAAGTGATTCGGGATGTTCAACAGGAGTTTGACATGCCAGGCGAACTGGCCGATGGATCCCGGAGCGCCGAATCCAGGAACAGTGAAGAAGGGGAAAATACCGTCGGCAGCTTGAAAAATGTCAATGATCGGCTTGCCACGCTGGAAACTTCATTTACGTCTTTGCTGACGTTGCTGAAACAGATCCTTTCCCTGGCGGGTGTCAACAAAAACCTCCGCAAAGACAAGGTTTGACGGTTTGATCAAACCATCGACCGACCGGTCCGTGAGCCTTACGTGAATTTTGAAATGGAATCCACATTGATACGCAACGCAATGACTATAGACGTGGAAGATTACTTCCAGGTTTCGGCATTCGCACCCCACATTCCCAGGGAGGCCTGGACAACCATCCCCTGCAGGGTGGAGTCCAACATCGACCGTATCCTGGCGCTATTGAACGAGGAAGGAACGAAGGCAACGTTTTTCACTCTGGGATGGATTGCAGAGCGTTACCCCGCCATGGTAAGGCGCATCGTCACCGAAGGTCACGAGCTTGCCAGCCATGGCTGGGCGCATTACCGGGTAACCGACCAGAAACCGGACGAATTCCGCGAGGATATCTCCCGAAGCAAGGCATTACTGGAAGATATCGGCGGGCAGGCGGTATTGGGTTACCGCGCACCGAGCTTTTCCATCGGGCGGCACAATCAATGGGCGCTAAACGTCCTTGAAGAGGCTGGCTATCGTTACAGCTCGAGCATTTATCCTATCCAGCACGACCATTATGGCATGCCGGACGCGCCCCGCTTTGCTTATCATCCATGCAGCGACAAGGGTTTGCTGGAATTGCCAATCACCACGATGCGCCTGTTCAGGCGGAACCTCCCCGCAGGGGGCGGAGGGTATTTCCGGCTTTGGCCCTATCCCATTTCGCGCTGGTTTTTGCAAAGGTTGAACCGGCTCGAGCGTCGCTCCGCAATCTTTTATTTCCACCCATGGGAAATGGATCACGAGCAGCCCAGGCAAACGGGCATCAGCATGAAAACGCGCTTTCGCCACTACTACAATCTTCATCGCATGGAAGCGCGTATCGCGGCCCTGACCCGGGATTTCAAATGGGATCGAATGGATCGGATTTTCCTGGAATAGCGATGAGCTCTCCAATCGCTGTACTCCAGGAAGGTTTTCATGATCCAGAGTATTCGCTCGAAATGCCTTCCGTACACCTCCTTCAACCCGAGGATACAAAAAAGTGGGATGAGTTCGTATCCGGTTGTCCGGAAGCAACCTTCTTTCACCGCTCCGGGTGGAAAAGCGTCATCGAACAGGCCATGGGGCACAAAACATGGTTCCTTTATTCGGAATCAGGCGGACGCATCCAGGGCGTGCTGCCCCTGGCGGAGATCAATAGCCTTTTTTTTGGACATTCCCTGAGTTCCCTTCCTTTTTGTGTTTATGGCGGCATCGCGGCTATTTCAGAAGCGGGCAGGGACGCGCTGGATAAAGCCGCCCAGGCATTATCAGTCCGGCTAAACGCGGATTACCTGGAATACAGGAACCTGAAAGCATTTCATGCGGACTGGCCTTCCAAGGATCTCTATGTAACCTTCCGCAAGGAGATCGATGCGGATGAAGAACGCAACATGCAGGCGATACCCCGCAAGCAGCGGGCCATGGTGCGAAAAGGCATCAAGGCCGGGCTCGAGGGTACGATGGACGAAGATACCGATCGTTTTTTTACCGCGTATTCGACAAGTGTGCATCGATTAGGCACGCCGGTATTTTCCCGGCAATACTTCCGGCTTCTAAAAGACGTTTTCGGGGACGATTGCGAACTTCTGATCATTACCAAGGAAGGAAGAACCGTCGCCGGTGTCATGAGTTTTTATTTCCGCGATGAAGTTTTGCCATATTACGGCGGCGGGACGAGTGAAGCGCGCGAACTGGCGGGAAACGATTTCATGTATTGGGAGCTGATGCGGCGCGCCGGTGAAAGAGGTTACAGGATTTTTGATTTCGGGCGAAGCAAGCGAGGCACCGGGTCGTTCGATTTCAAGAAGAACTGGGGATTCGAGGCGCAACCGCTCCACTATGAATATCAGTTGCATGCCGCCCAGGCAATGCCGGACCATAATCCCCTCAATCCGAAGTACCAGCTGTTCATCAAGGCCTGGCAAAAAATGCCGCTATGGCTCGCCAACTTCATCGGTCCCCACATTGTCAGGAACCTGGGGTAGTCCGATGAAAGAGCTTCTTTATCTGGTACACCGGTTTCCGTATCCTCCCAACAAGGGTGACAAGATACGCTCCTATCACTTGCTCAAGCATCTGGTCAAATATTATCGCGTCCACCTCGGCACTTTTATCGATGACGAAAAGGATCACGAGTACCTGGACAAGGTGAAAAGCTTGTGCGCCGAAACCTGCATCATCGATCTTCATCCCAGGACTGCACGTTTGCGCAGCCTCACCGGCTTGCTCTACGGGCAGCCGCTCACATTGCCTTATTACCGCAACCCGCACTTGCAGACCTGGGTGAACAGCATTCTCCGGAACCGGCCAATAGAGCATATAGTGGTTTTCTCGTCAGGCATGGCGCAATACGCCAGCGAAACAGCAAGTGCAAAACGCGTCATCGATTTCGTGGACATCGATTCGGATAAGTGGATGCAATATTCCGCCAGCACCAGGTGGCCATTGAGCTGGATCTACCGGCGGGAATCCAGGCTGCTGCTCGAGTATGAGCGGCGCGTAGTCTGCGAGTTCGATAGCGCAACCTTCGTTTCGGAGGCGGAAGCGGACCTGTTCAAACGGCTTTCCCCGGAAGCCGCGGAAAAGGTCACTTACTTCAACAATGGCGTCGACGCGGAATACTTCTCTCCCCGGCATGGCTATGCCTGCCCCTATCCGAAGGATTCGACCGTCCTGGTTTTTGTCGGGGCAATGGACTATTGGGCAAATATCGACGCCGTCGAGTGGTTTGCGCGGGCGGTCTTTCCCAAAATCCGTGCATATCGGCCCGATGTCGGGTTCTATATTGTCGGCGCTCGGCCCACCGCGGCAGTCACGTCCCTGGAAGCGCTTCCGGGTGTAAGGGTAACGGGATCCGTTTCCGACGTCCGCCCCTATCTGGCTCATGCTTTTGCGGCGGTGGCACCGCTCCGCATAGCCCGGGGCATACAGAACAAGGTACTGGAAGCCATGGCAATGGAACAGGTCGTGGTTGCCTCTCCCCAGGCGCTGGAAGGAATAGACGCGCTTCCTGGAAAAGAGCTTCTTGTGGCTAAAGATGAAAATGAATTTGCCGATAAGATCATAAGGCTTTTGCGGGAAATGCCCGGGCGTGAAATCGGGCGTGCTGCCAGGATGCGGGTGCTCGATGATTACAGCTGGAAAAGGGGCATGGAGCGGGTAGATGCGCTTCTTTCCCAACCCAAGGTTCTTCGCGCCGATATGCCATTGCATCGTGACCTTCAGCACTATTTCGAACCCAATGGGAGATGAGGGATGAGCGTGCGCGCGCCGCGAGGGTTTGTGCATGATGGCGACAGGATTGCCGAGCAATCCAGCCTGCGGACTGCCGCAGTGCTTACGACCATTACCGTCGCAGCCATCCTTTTTGCTTACCATGCAACCACCTGGTCCATGGTTTCAATCTGGGAGCGTTCGGATACCTTTGCGCACGGGTTTCTGATTTTTCCGTTCAGCGCATACCTGATCTGGACCCAGCGTGAAAAGCTGAAGACGATTCCGCCTCAACCCAATCCCCTAGCCCTGCTGGTGCTGGTCGTCCTGGGCTTTGGCTGGCTGCTGGCGGCGCTTGCCAGCGTTCAGGTGCTGGAGCAATACATTTTCGTGGCCATGATTCCGGCTGTGGTGTGGGCAATCCTCGGCAGCCGCATGGTGCTGGCGCTCGCGTTTCCATTAGCCTATCTCTTGCTGGCCGTGCCTTTCGGCGAAGCGCTCATTCCGCCGCTGATCGAATTTACCGCCGACTTTACCGTAAAGGCACTGCAGCTGAGCGGCATCCCAGTTTATCGGGAGGGCAGTTATTTTGCCATACCAAGTGGAAACTGGTCGGTGGTCGAGGCCTGCAGCGGCTTGCGCTATCTGATCGCTTCATTCACGCTGGGTACGCTCTACGCCTACCTGACCTATCGCAGCCTGGCGCGCCGCCTTGTTTTTATCGTACTCTCCGTGATTGTGCCCATTATTGCCAACGGCATCCGGGCATATCTCATCGTGATGACAGGCCATTTGAGCGACATGCAACTGGCGGTGGGCGTGGATCACCTGATCTACGGCTGGATTTTCTTTGGTTTTGTCATGTTATTGCTATTCTGGTGCGGATCACTCTGGCGCGAAGATAAAAAGGATGAAAATACCGATGGAAGGGACAAGTCTTCCATGCATCACGGTCTTCCTGTCAAGGAAAGCCCGGGAGCGCTCAAAGGAGCATTCGCGGCTTCCGCCGCGGTCATTGTCATCGCTTCCTTCTGGCCGGCCTACGGCGGTTATCTGGAAACCCAGTTTTCCCGCAGTACCGATCCTGAAATCACCATTTCGGGGATATCGGAAAAATGGCAGGCGAGTGAAATTCCCGAGTCCGGGTGGACGCCTGTCTACGTGGGGGAACCTGCTCAACTGGGCCGCGCCTACCAAAGCGGCACATTTTCCGTAGATCTTTATATCAGCTATTACCGCAATCAGCGGCAGGGGAAGGAATTGATCAGTTCGGAAAACGTCCTTGTCCCCGAGCTGGATCCCATATGGCGCAACGTGGGGCAACGCGTGCGCCCGGTGGATTTCGGTTCCGGGGAAATTGCCGTCAACGAGAGCCAGCTGCGTTCCAAGTCAAAAAATCTGCTGGTCTGGCGCTGGTACTGGCTGGGTGACGAGGAGACGACCAGTCCCTATATGGCAAAGATGCTGATGGCCAGAAAAAAACTCCTCGGACGAAACGATGACGCGGCGGAAATCATCGTTGCCAGTTCCTACGATGAATCGCCGGACGAAGCAGTCCCGATACTTCAAGGCTTTCTCCGCGACATGATGCCGGAGATCACGCGGAGCCTCAAGAATGCAGAGGATCGCTAATAGTCTGCAGGGTCATGTGGAGGTCGGGAAGATTGCCGGGCAACCTCCCCTGATTGTCCATGTGATTCATCATTTGGGGGTTGGCGGCTTGGAGAACGGGCTGGTGAATCTGATCAACCATATTCCACCTGAACGTTATCGGCATGCAATCATCTGTCTCAAGGGCTACTCGGAATTCCGGCAGCGCATCAACCGAAAAGATGTGGAAATCGTTGCGCTCAACAAACGCGAGGGTCAGGATTTTGGCCTTTATCTCAACCTTTTCCGGACATTCCGGCGGTTGAAGCCGGATATCGTTCACACGCGGAATCTGGGAACGATGGAGGGACAAGTCATTGCGGCGCTGGCTGGCGCTCCGACAAGAATCCATGGGGAGCATGGCCGGGATATATTCGATCTTTATGGAAAAAATCGCAAATATAATCTGCTGCGGAAAGCAATCAGCCCCTTCGTGGATCATTTCATTGCCGTGAGCCGGGATCTGGAATCATGGCTCGCGAGCACGGTTGGCGCCCAGCCTGGCCGCATTGATCAGATTTATAATGGGGTCGATACCCAGCGCTTCCGGCCCCAGGGCGCCAAGAGACTCGGTGGCGGCCCGGAAGGATTTTTCACGGAGCATTCGTTCGTCATCGGCAGTGTCGGGAGGATGGCGGAAGTAAAGAACTATCCAAGCCTGGTCCAGGCTTTTCTGATGCTGCTGAAAAAAGAACCCT
The DNA here is from genome assembly GCA_001899235.1 of Nitrosospira sp. 56-18. Taxonomy (GTDB): domain Bacteria; phylum Pseudomonadota; class Gammaproteobacteria; order Burkholderiales; family Nitrosomonadaceae; genus Nitrosospira. The sequence continues at coordinate 206,595 of MKVR01000050.1, read as the reverse complement.
CCGCCCGGGAAAGATTGCGTCTGCTTATCGTTGGCGAGGGAAGCACGCGGCATCGATGCATGGAGATGCTGCGCGAGGCTGGCGCGCAAGCCCTCGCCTGGCTTCCCGGTGAGCGCTCCGATATACCGGAAATGATGCAGGCAATGGATCTGTTCGTGTTGCCTTCGCTGGGCGAGGGCATATCCAATACCATCCTGGAGGCCATGTCGACAGGCTTGCCGGTGATAGCCACGCAAGTTGGCGGAAATGTGGAGCTGATCCAGGAAGGGCTCACGGGCTTGCTCATTCCGCCAGCCGAGCCGGCAGCGATCAGTGACGCCATCCTTAAATATTACGAAAATCCCGAGTTGCTGGTTCGTCACGGTCAAGCCGCACGCCGCCATATCGAATCAAATTTCAGTATGGAAGCGATGACCGCGAGCTACCTGCGGGTATACGACAAAGCCTTGCGTCACTGACTGCAGGAACAGGAAACCAGAGGAATGGAAGCATGTGTGGAATTGTAGGTTTGTTTGATACCCGCGGCAAAGGGGAAATCGACCGGGAATTGCTTGGCCGCCTGAACCAGGTACAGACCCATCGCGGCCCTGACGAGGGGGAATTGTATACGGAGCCGGGCATAGGCTTTGGGCATCGGCGGCTTTCCATCATGGATGTTTCCAGCGGGCAGCAGCCGCTTTTCAATGAAGATGGTAGCGTCGTGGTGATTTTCAATGGGGAAATCTACAACTTTCACGAACTGGCCGAGGAGCTTGTCGCGGCCGGCCATACCTTTCGGACCCATTGCGATACGGAGGTCATCGTGCATGGGTGGGAAGAATGGGGCGAACAATGCGTCGAGCGCTTTCGTGGCATGTTCGCGTTTGCCATATGGGATCGCAACCGCGATATCCTGTTTCTTGCGCGCGACAGGCTCGGCATCAAGCCGCTTTACTATACCCTTCTCGATGATGGCACATTCATTTTTGCCTCAGAGCTGAAGGCGCTTGTCGCTCATCCCGATTTTGACCGGCAGATGGATTCCCATGCCATCGAGGAATATTTCGCTTATGGGTACATTCCCGAGCCAAAGACCATATTTAGGCGCGCGTTCAAGCTTTCTCCGGCCCATTCATTGAAACTTCAAACCGGGCAGAACATTCCCAGGGTGCGGTGTTACTGGGACGTACCCTTTGCGCCTCATGGTTCCATCAGCATGCAGGAGGCGCAGGAAGAACTGATTGGGCGGTTGCGGGAATCGGTAAAGATTCATCTCATGACGGAAGTGCCACTGGGTGCCTTTCTCTCCGGTGGCGTGGATTCCAGCGCAGTGGTGGCGATGATGGCGAATCTCATGGATGAGCCTGTCAACACCTGCTCCATTTCATTCGGCGATCCGGCTTTCAATGAATCACAGTATGCGCAGGCGGTAGCCAATCGCTATCACACCCGCCATAACGTCAACCAGGTCGATGCGGACGACTTCGATCTGATAGACAAGCTTTCAACTTTATACGATGAGCCGTTTGCCGACAGTTCGGCAATGCCTACTTACCGTGTCTGCCAACTGGCCAGGCAGCGCGTAACGGTTGCCCTGTCCGGGGATGGCGGCGATGAAAATCTGGCCGGGTACCGCCGGTACCGCTGGCATATGTATGAGGAGCGCATGAGGGCGATGCTGCCCCTCGGCATTCGCAAACCTTTGTTCGGCCTGCTCGGAACCCTTTATCCCAAGGCGGATTGGGCCCCCAAGGTTTTCCGGGCGAAATCCACTTTCGAGGCTCTGGCGCGCGACTCCGTGGAAGGCTATTTTCATAGTGTTTCCATTGTGCGGGATGAAATGCGGCGGCGCCTGTTCAGTGCATCGTTCAACCGCGATCTCCAGGGATATAATGCTGCCGAAGTGTTGCGCATGCATGCCGGCAAATGTCCCACCGACGATCCGCTATCCCGTGTCCAGTATCTGGATATGAAGACCTACCTGGTCGGGGATATCCTGACCAAGGTTGACCGTGCCAGCATGGCGCATTCGCTGGAGGTTCGCGTCCCGCTGCTGGATCATAAGCTCGTGGAATGGATATCGGGATTACCCGTGTCCTACAAGCTGCATGGGCATGAAGGCAAGTATGTCTTCAAGAAGGCATTGGAACCCTATCTTCCCGACGAAATTCTTTACCGGAGCAAGATGGGGTTTTCGGTGCCATTGTCGAGCTGGTTTCGCGGTCCGTTGCGCCAGAGGCTGCATGATGCCCTGATGGGTCCAGTTTTAGCGGATACCGGGATTTTCAATAGATCATCCCTGCAGGAATTGTTCGATCAGCACCAGTCGGGACGGCGGGACCATAGTGCGCCGTTATGGACCTTGCTGATGTTCGAAGCCTTTCTGCGCAACGTACTGCACGCACAGCAGCCGGTTGCGGTTTCAAATGACTTGAAAAACTTCAGGGTTGCATGAACGGCGTGCGGGCATACAAGGGCTCCTGTTGCAATTTTTGGATCGATCGAACTATCAGTGGGTCCTCGCGGCCAGGCAAAGCTCACCCTAGGTCCGGTAACCCGAATTTTTATTGGCTTTCATCCCGATGATAGATGTATTCCTTACCGTGGACGTGGAGGTATGGTGCGACGGCTGGGATGATATCGATGCCAAGTTTGGCAGCGCTTTCCAGCGATATATTTACGGTCCGACACCGCGAGGTGACTACGGCCTGCCGTACCAACTGCGCCAGTTGCAGGAATATGGCCTGACGGGCGTGTTCTTCATCGAGCCCCTGTTTTCCACCCGCTTCGGACTGGATCCGCTGGCGGAGATCGTTGGCTTGGTGCGGGATGGCGGGCAGGAGACACAGCTTCACTTGCATACGGAATGGGTGGATGAGTCGCGTGAGCCGCTTCTGGACAACATTACCGGCAAACGCCAGTTCCTGCATTACTTCTCGTTGCAGGAGCAAATCACGCTGATCGGGGCCGGGGCGCAATTGATCGGTTCGGCGGGAGGGCAGCATGTCACCGCTTTTCGGGCAGGCGGCTTCGGCTGCAACAGAAACACCCTGCGCGCGCTTGCCGCCAACCATATTCCTTTTGATGCCAGCTATAACGCCAGCATTTTTGGTCCCGAGAGCGGGATAAGCCCGGACAGGCTGTTGGTCGAGCCTGTCGAATGTGAAGGCGTTTACGAATATCCGATGGCGGTATTTTCCGGCGGCACCCGCACCCTGCGCCATGTTCAGTTGACAGCCTGTTCATTTCGCGAGATGGAAGGCTTGCTCTGGCAGGCGCTGGAATCCGGCCGCAAGGCATTTGTCATTTTGTTCCACAATTTCGAGTTGCTCAATGAAAGCATGAACCGGCCGGATGAAATCGTAGTGAATCGCTTTCGCAAGCTGTGCGCTTTCCTGGATCGCCATCGGGATTGTTTCCAGGTAAAGGGATTTTGCGGGTTGACTCCCGCCCTGGCGGAAGCGCAGCCGTCGCCGCTCAAATCCGCCGCGTGGAAAACCGGCCTGAGAGTGCTGGAGCAAGGCATGCGACGGGGATTGAGGTGAATCAACCGTGGCGCGTCAGCGAGGTGCCGATCAAGCTCCAGCTCGGGGAGAAGACGCTGTTCGCTCCTGAATTACGGCTGCAGGTTCGCGAGATAGGGTTGGACGACGAGACTTTGCCGGTGGCGGAACTCATGCCGCCGGAAGACCCCCTCTCACCCGGAAACCAGGGGTTTCTGATACGTTCGCTGCGCGTTGCCGGTGAGCAGCCGGTACTTGCCCGGCGCATGGGATATCTCTGCTATGTCCCCTCCCAGCATCGCCGGTACTATATCGACATGCGGCTGACCTTCGAGGAGTACAGGAACAAGTTTTCATCCAAGACGCGTTCCACCCTCAACCGTAAGATACGGAAATTTGCGGAGCATTCGGGCGGAGAGATCTCGTGGAAAGTGTATCGCTATCCATCCGAAATGCCTGATTTCTTCAGGCTTGCACGTGTGGTTTCGAAGACTACCTATCAGGAAAAATTGCTCGATGCCGGGCTGCCGGACTCGGATGAGTTTTTTAGGGAGATGCAGCAGCTTGCCGAACAGGGATGTGTCAGGGGCTTTATCCTTTTTCACAACGATCAGCCCGTCTCCTATCTTTATTGCCCCATCCACAACAAGGTCGTGATTTATGCCCACCTCGGATACGATCCGGCCTATATGGATTATTCCGTGGGAACGGTTCTTCAGTGGCTTGCTCTCGAATACCTGTTCGAGGAGCGCGCATTTCACTTCTTCGACTTTACCGAAGGACAATCAGAACACAAGAAACTGTTTGCGACCCATCACGTGCAGTGCGCCAATGTATTCTTTCTGCGCAGCAATATGCGTAACCTGTTGTTGCTGGGCAGCCAGAGGGTTGTCGATAATTTCAGCAAGCTTGCCGGCGATACACTCGATCAGCTTGGGCTCAAGTCGAAGATAAAAAAAATGATAAGGTTCGGTATCTGATATTCCGTTTTATCATGCCTATCTCTAACGGGGTCAGGAAGCTAGCCCAACTTTTTTTACGCGACTATTCCATATACCATATTTATGGGCGCGAATGCGTGGGCGAGAGGGGTGCGACAGATATTGGACTTCGGTTTGAAGCAGTAGAAGAGAAGGTAATTATGGAATCGGAAGATGAAATGATTGTCGAGCAGGCATGGTATTGCGGGAATTATGCCAAGGCGTACGCATGCATGAGCGATTCACGAATCGTGGGGCTGTGTTTTTTCTGGTATGGTAAGCGTTACAGTACGAGAAATTTTTGGCCTCTTAAAGAGGATGAGGCCAAGCTTGTGCAGTTAATCGTGCTTCCATCCATGCGAGGCAAAGGCATCGCCACCCGCCTTGTGGAATTTGCAACGTACGATATGGCTCAATTGGGGTTCAGGTATGTCTATGCACGCATCTGGTGGTCAAATTGGCCGTCGTTGCAGGCTTTCGAGCGTGCAGGCTGGCGGTACATAACCACCGTTATCGATCTGTTCCTGCCGTATCGGAAGAAACCTCTGAGGTTGAAGCTGACGAAAAAAAGCTCTGATATTGTGCGATGTAAATCGCGATGAAGGGTTTGATATTCTTTTGGCAATGCTGAACTGACGCCATGAAGCTGTCAGCTATGTCATATTCGAAGACCGTTGCTTGGGCCAGGTAGGGGCTGTGCAAGTTCATTACGGTGCGTCTTTGCAGAGGATCCGTTCGCCATCAGGCCCGCTATAAGCAACAGGTAGAAAAGGAAACTGAGGCGCGGTTCATCAGCCCAGCTGTTCAGCGTCCCTACAGCGATAAAAGCCGTGAACGACGCGACCAGCGTCAAGCTCAGGGAATCGCTTTTCCAGGCCCGGGGAAGCCATGTCGCGATCGCATAGCCGATGAGCGCGAGGAATAAGAGCAGCCCAAGCCAGCCTTGTTCAAAGTACACGCTCAAAAACAGGTTTTCCACATGCCATGGAAGATAATTGTCGGTTGAAAAAAACCAATGATGCATTCCGCTGGAAAAATCGCTGTTGTGAACGAGATTGTTGCCCTGCATGTCTTTCAGCGTTACATTGTCCACATCCACCACGGTACCGGAAAGACTATTGTAGAGAGATAGCTTCACGGGCCGCTGAAATCGGCTGCCCAGTGGTCCGAAGCCTCTGGTGTCCATTTGCATTTCATGATGCATCCACTTGTTTTCGGCCTCGTTGCTTTGCAATGGGGCTACAGTACAAGTATAAGAGTACAGTATCGCCTTCTCGCAGAGAGTTACCGCCAGATCGACGTTTCGGGAGTTCGGGCGTAGATCCATCGAGAGAGTATATTGCTGCCCGGGCACGACCTTTACCGTTTGCTCCAGATATAACGGATCGCCGCTACCCAGTCTCAATATGCTGTTTCCCTGTTCAGTGACAAAACCATAGGTGGCGGTGCGCGACGGTGCGTTTGAATTCCAGTAGTATGCCGATGGAAACGTTCCCAATCCCAGGCCAAAGAACGATGCATTGTGCGATCGAACGATGTTCACCGCATCTTCCCAGTGCGCGGTTCGAGAGCCGAAGTCCTGCTCCATGGCTGCCCATCGGGACTGGCTGTATTTCCCGCTGATCACCGGCCAGGTAATCGCAATGGCCACCCCCGCGAGAGCCATCGCCGTGCTGGCCTTTAAAACATTGCCTGCCTGTCCGCGAAGCGAAAGTCTTGCAAATCCAGCCAGCAAGATAAAGGTGGATAATGCAAAGGCCGCTTGTCCACCCCGCGAAAATGTCACCATGATGCTATACGCGCCCAGGCCATAGAGGCCGATTGCAAAGATCACCGGCCATAATCGCTGCCGATGCCACGCAAATAATGCAACGAACGGCAGAGCTGCCGTCAGAAAAGCCTCAATATAAGCGCCACCGATATGCATTCCCGGGAAAGGCCCAGTGATGCGATAGTCGGTCTCGAAATTGAAGAGCCCGGGGAAGGTGGCGCGTTCCCAGAGAATATATGCTACGGTTCCCGCCAGACCTAACGTTACCCCGATAGCCAGTTTGCGCGCTGTCCGTGCTGGCGCCGCCTGCTCCAGACTCAGCAGGGGAATCAAGGCTATCGCGAACAACGGTCCCTTCGCTCCACGCAGCGCATTATAGGGGCTGTTATAGTTCGCGAATGCGTTATGATCGAAGGGGGCCAGGGGAAACAAGCCTATGGCCAAACTCGCTGCCATCGATAGCCCAAACAGCAATAGCAATAATAGGGCGGGACGCGTCAGCGCCGGCTGGATGAATAAACCGGGACGCAGGCGCAGATAACTCGCGCCTATTGTCGCCAGAAGCACGGTGTCATATTCTGTCCAGAACAGGCGCCCGCTCCACGCCGATAAATCCAGCAGGGGCAGCATTGCGAGCGCGCAAATCAGCCATAGTCCTGGTTGCCACCAGAGCAATAATATGTAGGCAATAAGAGCGGTCGAAACCCAGGCTGGACCCAGCGGACTGGTGGCCGCCGCGCCGATGGAGAGACATATCGCAGTAGCTCCAATAACTGTCGCGGCGGTGGAATGCGCACTCTCATTATCCGCCGCGTAGGATGCAGATGGGGCAGATGAAGCAGATAGGGAAGGAGGGGGAGGGGCAGGCCGATGAGATGGTATGGGCGCAGCTTGCCTGACGCCGAGCAGCAAGTTCAGTAGCCAGCATGCCGAGGCTGCAGCCGCCGCTGCAATCAGGATATTGGTCGGATCAGGATGCTGGGCGGGAACGAAAAGCTTGCCCGTCTCCATAATGCTCGCCAGCATTCCGGCAACGAGCGCTGGCCATGCGTTGTGATGGATCGGATTATCAACTCTACCAGAATCTTCCCGAGCGGCTGGCGAGTTTTCTTTGCTCCCCCAGTGCCAAAGCCATATTCCCGCCCCAACAGGAAAATAGAGTGCGGCTTGGGACAGCAAGCTTAGCAGCGCTATTGTTTCCGTGGTGAAGTAATGATAATAAAACGGCAGGAAATGAGTATCTCCCAGCTTCAGCCCTGCCTCGGATAAATTCGACCAAGGGCTGGAAAACAAGCCATTGGCCCAGGCCAGGGCGCCAAGGTAGGGAATCAGACAGCTCGCGAGCACAGGCCGCGCGTAATGACGCACCATGCGCCAATCCATGTCCGGGGCTGACTGCACCATTCCGGCGCCCAGCATCATGCCGAGTGAACGGGAAAGGATCGATACGCCCTGGCTGATACCGGACGCAATCATGAGCTGTAGACCTTCTATCAGTACGCCCAGCAGAGCTCCGGTCATCGCTGCGAGCACGAGGATATGCTGTTGGCGCACTGGAAAAAACAGCGCAGCCAGCGGCGCCACCAAGAGTGCCTCCGGAACGAGCCTTAACAGACAACCGCCCTCGCAGACGGGTGCAATCAGCCAACCCACGTTTGCGGAAGACAGTTTCTGACGCCACTCGTCGATCGATAGCAGAAAATCGTAGGGAAACATGCCTAGCACGATGTACGCCAGGCCATAGGAGACCAGGATCGCGGAGCGAGCATTTGGGCCGCTGCCGGTTATGCTTCGGATCAGATGCGCAAGGCGGGTGCCACTGGCGAACCAAAGCGTGATACCTAACAAGGAGCCCGCGAGTTCCGCAAAGATATCGTTCAGCGAGACTGTCCGCGGTGCAAAAAACTGTTGGGTAAATTCGATGCTCAGAGCGACTGCTGCCGACGACAACAGCGACACAAGCGCACCCGTGAACACCAGCAGGGGATCGCGGCGTGTTCCCGCAATCGCCGCGCAAAGTAATAAACCGAAAGGGATATACAATAACAAGTTCGCGACCAGATCGGCTCTATTTTCCACCCCCAGTTCCAGCAAAGGGATATGCTGGAAATTCGCCCACGCAACAGAAAATGGAAGGCTATGGAATTGGAACGGGAGCAGGCTCCCATAAACGATAAACAGCAGATAGCCTAGCGCCAACCGGAAAAGCAGCGTCCTGTTGACCGTTGTCCTGCCCGGTGAAAAATCGGTGGCCTCGCTCGAGACGTGGTTTTGAGGGGATAAAAAAACTATTTGATTACTCCCTTGGGATTCGTTTTGGAAGTGACTGTTTCCTGATGTATTGCACGAACGTCCTCCTCCAGTGCAGGAAAGAAAGGTTTTATTTCGAGTTTGGGCAGCCATTGCGGCCTGCCCTTGCCGACGCTATAGGCGCCCATTCTAACCCGCTCGTGCGGATCACCGTCAAAATCCAGTCCGGCGTCGGGATAATCGTCAAAAAACTTTTGCTCCTGTGCCTCCTCACGTACCTTGAGGTCGCGCGGAACCAGATTCATCTGACCCGGAGAAACGTACGGATTGACAAGGTAGTTACCCGCCTCGTCGGGCATGCCGGTGAGATTTTTTTCCTGAGGGACTCCACGAATCGGCGACCGGGCAAATACGATATTCGCAATGACCCATTGGTGATATGCCAGGGAGCCCAGGCCGCGAGCAAGCACGATGCCTGTGTTGCTGGCGATGATGGTGTTGCAGAATATGCTCACCTCACGCGGTATGTCATTATGCGGCTGAATCCGGATCGCATCGCCGAAGTGGTTCACGAACAGGTTGTTGTAAAGAGCAATATTGCCTTCTCCCTGGAATAGGGATTCATCCGGGTTTTCATAGAAAAAGTTGCCGTAAACAACATACCGGTCATCGGCTCCGGAGCCGCTGACCGGCCAGTGTCCCACGAGCACGTTGGGCCGCGCCATTTCCCTGGACCCGTGTTGCCTCTTGCTGAAAACATTATGGCGGATGATCGTCGTGCTCGATGCTACCGGCATCCCCGGCAGCATCTTTCGGGGTTGCTGATGCTTGATCTGCAGGTTGTAGCCGAGCGTATCGACGATCAAATTGCGTTCGATCAAACCCGCGATGAAGGGCGCACTGCCATCCGAATCTCCAAGGTACAGACCGGTTCCGGATCCCAGAATTTTATTGTTGCGGATTACCCAGCCCCAAGCCGGACACTTGGTTGAAATGGCAACTGTTTGTTGATGCCTCCCGTGTCCCCGTATGCGCAAGCCGTCCAGCGTGATGTGATGCGCCCAGTTTGCGTGGCCTTCGCACTTCACTCCGCTCACAGGCAGGTTCCTGCCATCGATATCCAGATTGCTGACAGTAATATAGCTGGAATTGACGATGCTGATCGTATTGTGCCTGGGGCGCGCCACAAATATCGCGCGCGGCTCTTCCCTGGGCCCAGAAAGCATGATCGGCGCCCGTGGCGTGCCACTGAGATGATGGAGCGGGAGGCCATCCTTGTATACTCCCGGCATCAGATGCACGTGATCGCCTGGCACCAGATCTTTCAATATGTCCCGGTAGGTGTCGGGACCTACGTGGTAGGCTGCGCCGCAAGCAACGCCCGGAATGGCAGCCATTCCAGCCGATAGCGATATCGCCAGAAAAAAAAGAGCGCTGATTTCCCGTTTCATGTATTCGACAAAATGCAGTGGCCGTTCATATCGCTGAAATTGAGGTTGCTTGTATCGGATATTGCGGTTATAGTAAATGCAACTTGGTTGCAATGATAGCAGATATGTCTATTGATTTTCAGGAACGAGCAGACAATCTCATCCGGCAAACGGGTGAGCGAGCCACGTCAGGCAGAATCCGGGTTCTGGCAATGCTGCTTGCGGAGCAGCGGCCTGTTTCTCATCAGGAGATCGAGGAGCGCCTGCGTGGTAAAAGCAGGCTGAATCGGGTAACGCTGTATCGCATACTTGATTGGTTGAATGACAAATGCCTGGTGCACAGGATAGTGAGTGATGATCGGGTATGGCGTTTCAGGGCGAACAATGATTTACGCACGCATCGACACGCACATTTCAAATGCACTCGCTGTACTCGGGTAATGTGCCTGGATGATATGAAAGCCGAGTATGATCGCCCATTGCCCGCGGGCTACAGGCCGCTGGAAGTCGAATTGACGGTCAAGGGGCTGTGCGCGGAGTGCGTATGAGAATTCCCGGTTTTTCAATGCGGGCAATGGGATGGATCCCCAGGGAGAAACGTCCGGGCCTGTACCTTAAGAGTCTGCTTCTTATTCTTATTCTGGCTTTGTCGTACGTCCCCGTGTTCCAGGAAGCCCACGTGCTCACGCACGTGGATTCAGTTCACGAAACTCACCTCGGCGACGGGTCTGTCTTAAGGGGAGTCAACAGCGGCGAATTCGACGGCGGTGAAGTCAACAGCGGCGAAGTCGATATCGACATTGATCGCGCTTGCCTCGACTGTCTCGCTTTGACGGGGCTCAGCATCATTTTCTCCACGCTGGCCATTTTCTTCCGTAATCAAACCGGCCAGCGCAGTCCGCGCCAGGACGAGCCTGAGCAGCGCCTCTCGGGCTCCGCATCCCTTTATCCCACCCGGGCTCCTCCCCGCGGATGATACTTCCGTCTATATAAAACTACCAAGCGCCTCCCTTTCGAGGAATTTGCCGTTTTGGGGTATCGGTCCTTCGGGATCTATTCATCCACTGAAATTTCCGCTATTTGGCCTTCGTAACGCAACTGAGTTGCAATAAGAGTTGCGCTGGCCCGGAAGAGTCGGTGAGAACAACCGAATTCATCATCTCATGCGACCAACAATCCGATGCACGGGTCGGTCATCCCGGCACACGAGCGCACTCATGCTTTGCGCTCTCGCAACCCTACCCGCACAAGCGCAGGATTCCGCAGAAAACAGCGTATTGCCTGCGGTCATTGTCACGGCTACGCCATTCGAGAACCGGTCCGAGCTTGACATGGCTCAGCCTGTTTCCGTGTTGCGAGGCGAGGATCTTCGGCGCAAGCGGGAGGCAAGCCTGGGCGACACCCTGTCGCGCGAACTGGGCGTGGCATCCAGTTCCTTTGGCCCGGCCGCCGGGCGCCCGATCATCCGGGGCCTTGATGGTCCCCGTATCCGGGTCCTGCAAAATGGCATCGGCACGCTTGATCTTTCGAGCGTCAGCCCCGACCATGCAGTAACGGCGGAGTCTCTCAACGCTTCCCAGATCGAAATCCTGCGAGGTCCCGCCACACTCCTTTATGGCAGCGGAGCGTCGGGTGGCGTGGTCAATGTCGTAAACGGACGCATACCCGATCAATTGTTCGTCTCGCCGAAGGGCAATTTCGAAGTGCGGGGCAACACCGCGACGGCGGAACGCAGTGGTGCGTTCAATGCCTCCGGCAGCGTAGGCCGCACATCCTGGACTGTAGATGCTTTCAAGCGTAAAACCGATGATTATCATATTCCAGGGCGAGCCAACGAAAACGATCCCAGCAGCCCGAAAGGCGTAGTCAGGAACAGTGCAATCGATTCGGATGGCGCTTCCGTGGGCGGATCTTTCGTAGGAGAAAGAGGCTTTGCCGGCATATCGGTTTCGCATCTGGAGAATAAATATGGCGTGCCGAGTCCCGAGGGCTCCAAAATAGATCTCAAGCAGACACGCTACGATATGGCGGGCGAATTGAATGATCCGCTCCGGGGTTTCGAAAGGCTCAAGGTGCGCCTGGGGTATAACGACTATAAGCATAATGAGATGGAGAGTACCGGAGAGATCGCCACACGCTTCAAAAACAGGAGCCTGGAAAGTCGTATCGAACTTTTGCATGCGCCGGTAAAGAAGTGGCAGGGGGTGTTCGGTTTTCAATTCCAGAACCGGGATTTTTCCGCATTAGGAGAAGAAGCGGTGGTGCCCGTGACAAAATCCAATTCCGCAGGATTGTTTATCGTCGAGGAACGCAACTGGAATCGATGGCGGGTGGAACTGGGGGGGCGCATTGAGCGTGCCAGTCAGGATCCTCAGGGCGGCATGAACCCTTCGCGCGCATTCAATCTCTATAATGTCTCCGCAGGCACGGTGTGGAAATTCACGGAGGGCTACGGGCTGGGCTTGTCGGCCACCCGAGGACAGCGCGCGCCGGCAACGGAAGAACTTTATACCCATGGCGCTCATCGCGGTACGGGAACATTTCAGAAGGGTAACAGCAACCTATCCGGTGAGACGACCAATAACATCGATATTTCACTGAACAAGCATGCGGGCGCGGTAAGATGGAAAATCAATGTATTCCATAGCTGGATAGACAACTATATATTCATGCAGGGACAGGATGCCAATGGCGACGGAATTGCCGATCGATCGGATGACCACGGTATTCTGGATCCGAACGGCGATTTCCAGGTGCAGAATTTCGTACAAACCGGCGCGAGGTTTTTTGGCGCTGAAGCGGAAGCGATATTTACCTTGAAGCCGGGCATGATAGATTTGCGTCTTTTCGCCGACTACGTGCGCGGCAGGCTCGACAAAGGCGGAAACGTGCCTCGCATCACCCCCCCCCGGGTTGGGCTGGAGCTTGATCATCGCATGGGCCCGTGGACCACGAATATCAGCGTTATCCATGTGATGCGTCAAAGCCGTGTAGCGGAATTCGAAACAGCGACGCCAGGCTATACACTGGTCAATATCGATGCGAGCTATCGCATCTGGAAGACGAAATCAGGAGCGCTGAATTTGTTTCTGCAAGGTAAAAATTTACTCAACGAAGAGATGCGAGTACATACCTCCTTCCTGAAGGATTTTTCTCCATTGGCGGGAAGAGCGCTGGTAGCGGGCCTGAGAGGCAACTTCTGACGGAGTAATCGCCCCCAGCCCAGCCGGAATATGGCAAACTTCGGCATTCCACTTACCTTCCGTTTATCTGGGCCCATTCATCTGTGTCTTCCTACGAGCTATTCATCGGTCTTCGCTACACGCGCGCCAAGCGCCGGAATCACTTTATTTCTTTCATTTCGCTGATTTCCCTGCTGGGCATTACCCTGGGCATGACGGCTCTCATTACCGTCATGTCGGTCATGAATGGCTTTCAGAAAGAAGTGCGCACACGCATTCTTGGCGTGGCCTCGCACATCCAGGTGAGCGGGCTGGATGGAAGCCTGAAAGACTGGCGGCACGTGGCGGAAGAGGCGCTGAAGCATTCTCAGGTGGAAGCTGCCGCACCCTATGTCAGCGCACAGGGCATGGTATCGTTCGACCAGATTGTCAGTGGGGTGGTGGTAAGGGGCATACTGCCACGGATGGAAGATAACGTGGCGGATTTGGCGAACATGATGGTGGACGGAAGCCTCGATAATCTGAAGCCCGGAGAATTTGGCATTGTAATCGGCACGGGATTGGCCCGGGCATTGAGCGCATTTACCGGAGACAAAATCGTACTGATCTCACCCCAGGGACAGGTTACTCCCGCTGGGATATTGCCGCGCCTCAAGCAATTTACTGTCACCGGCATCTTCGAAGCGGGGCATTCAGAATATGATTCCGGGCTGGTGCTTATCCATCTTGCCGACGCGCAGAAACTCTACCGCATGGAAGGCGACGAGGTTTCGGGCGTGCGGCTGAAGCTACACGATTTATTCGAGGCCCCCCAGGTGGCGAGAGAGCTCGTTCCGCTGATTTCGGAAGGTGTCTATATTACCGACTGGACGCGCCAGCATGCCAATTATTTTCGTGCGATACAGATCGAAAAGCGCATGCTGTCGCTCATTCTTGCGCTCATCATTGCGGTCGCCGCATTCAATATCGTATCCACCCTGGTAATGGCCGTCACGGACAAGCAGCCCGATATCGCTATCCTGCGCACCCTGGGAGCGAGCCCGCGAAGCATCATGAAGATTTTTATCGTCCAGGGAACGCTTATCGGCATCATCGGCACGACTTTGGGCGTCATAGGAGGCGTCTTGCTTGCCTACAACGTGGACTCGGTGATAGCGTTCATCGAGCGAATATTCAGCGTCCGTTTCCTCTCGCCGGAGGTCTATTACATCAGCGAAATTCCTTCCGATCCGCAATTGCCCGACATCGTGGCTGTCGCAACAGTGTCTTTCGTATTGACGCTGCTGGCAACGCTTTATCCCAGCTACCGGGCCTCTCGAGTCAACCCCGCGGAGGCGTTGCGCTATGAATAGCGCCATCATCTCGTGCCGCGCTCTCTGCAAGAGCTATTTCCAGGGCAAGCTCGAGGTGCCGGTCTTGACGGGTATAGATCTGGATGTCATGGCCGGCGAGACAATAGCCATCGTGGGCGCATCGGGTTCTGGAAAAAGCACATTGCTGCACCTGCTGGGGGGGCTCGACGCACTTTCCAGCGGAGAGATCAAAGTCATGGGGCAAGAAATCGCGGTCATGGAGGAAGAGGAGAGATGCCGGTTGCGCAACCGGTCGCTGGGTTTCATTTATCAGTTTCATCATCTGCTTCCGGAATTCAGCGCCCTGGAAAATGTCGCCATGCCACTTCTGATCCGCCGCATGGACAGCCAGAAGGCATATGAGGCTTCCGCGGAAATATTGAGGCAGGTGGGCCTTGGCCATCGCCTTTCACATACACCGGGCGAACTCTCGGGGGGAGAGCGTCAGCGTGCCGCGGTAGCGCGGGGCCTGGTCACTCAGCCGGAGTGCGTTCTCGCGGACGAACCCACCGGCAACCTGGATCGCCGAACTGCCGGTGCGGTGTTTGATTTGATGCTCGAGCTTAACCGCGGTGCGGGTGCAAGCCTTATCATCGTCACCCACGATCCGGACCTGGCCAAAAGGGCTGGCCGGACATTGAGGCTGGAAGATGGCGTCCTGGTTGAGTGAAGCCATGCCTGAAAGCATTCGCTTTCAATCCCTGCGGGTTTAATTCCCCGCCCCTTGGGGCGAAGGCTGGCTGAAGCCAGCGGATTATGAGAGCGCAGTTAATACCCCGCTGCTTGCGGCGGGGTGCTCGATTTCCGTATCAGACAGGTTTCTCCGGCATTGTGACTTTTCAGGGATTTACTCTGCGCCGCCTTGATCGCTTGCGCCATTCATGAATGGCATATAGCCGCCACGCGCCTCGCACCAGAAAATAGCCTCCCGTTGAGAGCACTATTCCCAACAGGAATAGTCCCGCCAGCAATGGCTTTCCCAGGGAAACCACCCAGTCGATCACTGCAGGAATCCATTCCAGAATAGGTTTATCCATCAGATGCAGTTCGGCTTGGGGCATGCTGCTGCCGCCATTGCCGGTGATCAGGGCGCCGATAGTATAGGCTGCGATATAAATGGGCACGATAGTCAAGGGGTTGGAATAAAGCGTCGTCACCACTGCCACTGGCAGATTCACCTTGAAAGCGACAGCAAATAAGGCAGCGAAAAAAAACTGCACCGGGTTGCTGCCCGGAATCAATCCGGCAAACAAGCCGGCCGCCACCCCACCCGCCACCGATCGGCGATGCAGATGCCACAGATTGTGATGATGCAGGCGCGTGCCGAATAAGCCGATAAACCGGTTTTGCCGAATACTCTCATGCGAGGGGAGATATTTTTTGAAGAATTTTCGAAGCATGGAGTGAGTTTACGGAAATACCGCCAATGCGTGTAAACATAAATCGGCCGATTCGCAGGCACATGAAATCGGGGAGTATGCCAAGTTTGCGAAACTCTCGGCCGCACAGGAAGAAGCCATTCCTGGCGAACGACCATAAGCAAAACCGCCGGGCGATACTTTCAGGAGGAAGGCGGTAATGCAAAAAAGCATCGTTGCGTTCACCTTCGGGGTATGGCTGTTGCAGCAACAGCCGATCCTCCCTTACCTCGGCTGGGTGTGGGTGCTTCTGCTGTGCGCGGCCCCGGCATTTTTATTATGCCGGTCCCATACTTCCATCCTTGCCGCTGCCTCGAAAATACTGCTCATTGTCTCATTTGCAGTCGCGGGATTTTTCTGGGCGGCCGCGCTTGCCCATTGGCGTCTGGCCGACGCGCTCCCCCATGAATGGGAGGGTCGCGATATCCAGTTGATAGGCGTGATCGCGGAACTTCCCCAGGCTGGCGAGCGTGGTTTGCGATTCACTTTTGACGTGGAGCAAGTGCTGACCCCTGGCGCCATCGTCCCGGCACACATTTCCCTCAACTGGTACGACAATAAGAAAAGGGCTGATTCCCGGCTCCTCGACCGCAACCTGCGGGCGGGCGAGCGCTGGCGACTGGCGGTACGCCTCAAGCGACCTCACGGCAGCATCAACCCGCATGGCTTCGACTTCGAGCAATGGGCGCTGGAGCGTAATATCCGCGCCGCCGGCTACGTGCGGGAGAGCGAAGATAACCTGCTCCTGGACGACATGGCCGGGCAGGTTCCGTACCGTATCGAACGCTTGCGCCAGACGATTCGCGAGAATTTTCTACAGGCATTATCCCAGAACGAATATCGAGGAATACTTGTCGCGCTCGCGGTAGGGGATCAGCGCGCAATTCCCCGCGAACAGTGGAAAATATTCACTCGTACCGGCGTGAATCACCTCATGAGCATTTCCGGATTGCATGTCACCATGGTCTCGGGACTGTTTTTCACGCTGATGTATGCGTCATGGCGCAGGAGCCAAAGGCTCGTCATGTGGTTGCCCGCACGCAAAGCCGCGGTGCTGGCGGGACTGGCTGCAGCGTTAGGCTATGCGCTATTGGCAGGTTTCGCGATTCCGGCCCAGCGCACTGTCTATATGCTGGCAGTGGTTGCCTTCGCTTTGTGGCGGGGGTGGCTTGCCTCCGCGACTTCCGTATTGGCCTGGGCCCTGCTGGCGGTCGTGATGCTTGATCCATGGGCTGTGCTGGCGCCCGGCTTCTGGTTGTCATTCGGCGCCATCGGGCTCATTCTGCTGATATCGACCGGGCGAATCGGTAAAACCAACTGGCTGACAGAATGGATCCGGGTGCAATGGGCGATAACCCTCGGCCTGATACCTCTATTATTGGCAATGTTTCAGCAGGTGTCCCTGGTTTCCCCTCTTGCCAATGCAATCGCTATTCCTCTCGTAAGCCTGGTGGTAGTGCCGCTGGCCCTGCTGGGAGCGCTGCCTCCATTCGAGTTTCTTTTACTGCCCGCTCACGCTGTGCTGAACGGCTGCATGCAGATACTCGCATGGCTGGGAGATCTGCCGCAGGCAGTCTGGACCCAGCACGCGCCACCAGCGTGGGCGGTGGTGGCCGGTCTGGCGGGCGTCGCCTGGATGCTGCTGCCCGGCCGGTTCGGATGGAGCTTGGGACTGGTCGCGGGTTTTCCGTCACGCTGGTTGGGCATAGTCGCGTTGCTGCCGATCTTTTTCGTGCTTCCCGCGAGGCCGAAATCCGGAGAACTATGGCTTACCGTGCTGGATGTCGGCCAGGGATTGGCAGTTGTCGCGCGCACCAAAAATCATACGCTGCTTTATGATACCGGTCCCGGTTTCAATTCCGAGGCGGATAGCGGGAGCCGCATAATTGTCCCTTTTCTGCGTGCCGAAGGTATTCAGCAACTCGACACCATGATCGTCTCGCATTCGGATAGCGATCACAGCGGCGGGGCTCTGTCGGTGCTGGAAGCGGTGCCGGTAAAGCGATTGATCTCCTCCCTCGATACCGGGCATCCGATACAGCTTGCAGCGGAAGAGAAGGAAAGGTGTATGGAGGGGCAATCATGGTCCTGGGACGGCGTCCGCTTCGACGTCCTGCATCCGTCCGGTCCGAGCTATGGCAGGCCTGGAATCAAACCGAACGGGTTGAGCTGCGTGCTGAAAATCACGACGGCTTACGGCAGTGTTCTACTGCCGGCCGACATCGAAAGAAAAACGGAATATGAATTGCTCAAGCATCATTCTGCTCTTCTCGGCTCCACTGTACTGCTGGCGCCTCACCATGGCAGCAGGACCTCCTCGACTGAAGAGTTTGTGCGCCAGGTCGACCCCCGGCTCGTGATTTTCAGCGTAGGTTACCGGAACCGTTTCGGCCATCCTGAGGCCGGGGTATTGGAACGTTATCGCACGCTGGGCAGCACGCTGTTGCGCAGCGATATGGATGGCGCCGTGATGCTGCGTTTCGGGGACAACGGCATGATGGTCGAAACCTCGCGCATCCTTCAACGCCGCTACTGGCACGAGGCGAGTACGGTGTAAACTTGTGGCAATGGACGGCAGGTTAACAAATTTGCGCGCTATATTTTCTTGATCCTGAATCCGGCAGTTAACCGCTCATTTCCAGTTTGGAGCCATGATCCACAAAGACTTGCCGTGGTATTCGACGTTCACCTGCGTGGAGAGTTCGCTACAGGGCGGGTTGTGCGATATTTGCGGCACATGGCTGCGTTGCAGTTCCTTGGAATGGAATGGCCGTTGCGCCTTGCCCTGGACTCCAAAAACCGCACACTCCACCCTGTCCAACTACCGGATTTAGGATGATTTCATCTTCCAGAATATTGCCCATTGACGCTGGCGAGCCAAATGATTCTTCCTGGCCGGATAACATGGCATCAATCCTTTCCCCGGGCGAATTTGAAGCCGTGCGGCCTGCACTGGCGTTTTCACAGCCGCTTTACGCAGGCAAATTTCTCCCCACCGGCGAACCACTCGGCGAGCATATAACAGGAACAGTAGGCATTCTTGCACGGTTGCGGGTGGATTCCGATACTCTGGTAGCCGGCGTGCTTCATGATGTTCCACGCACCCTCGACCGGTACGAGGACGAGTTGCTTGCCGCATTTGGAGCGGTCGTGGCTCACCTGGTGGAAGGGGTGTTCCGCATGAGCCGCATTCGATCCCTTGGAAAAGGAAATGCCGTCAATGCAGCGGATCAGAGCGGGCAAGTCGAGGCTCTACGCAAGATGCTGCTGGCAATGGCGGAAGATATCCGCGTGGTCATCCTCGCATTGGCGGATCGGTTGCAGACAATCCGGTATGTCGCAACGCATGATATCTCCGGGCGTTCGATGGTCGCGCACGAAACGCTGGATATTTTTGCTCCGCTGGCGAGTCGCCTGGGGTTGTGGCAAATAAAGTGGGAACTGGAAGATCTGTCGTTTCGCGTGCTCGAGCCCGAAAAGTACAGGCAAATAGCCGGTCTGCTTGAGGATACCCGGGTCAATCGCGAACGCTATATTGCTCTGCTGGTGGAAAAGCTGCGGCACGAGTTGCGGCAGGCTGGTATTTCGGCCGAAGTAACAGGACGTCCCAAACATATATACAGTATTCACAAAAAAATGAAGCGCAAGGGAGTGGATTTCGGCGAGATTCATGACGCGCGTGCGGTCCGGATTCTTGTGAACGATGTAAAGGACTGTTATGCCGCCCTGGGAGTGGTTCATAACCTGTGGATTCCTGTTCCCAGGGAGTTTGACGACTATATCGCCAAGCCGAAAGGAAACGACTACCGCTCGTTGCACACGGCGGTAACCGGTCCGGAAGACAAGGTGGTTGAGGTGCAGATTCGTACCCATGAAATGCACCGGCATTCAGAGATGGGTGTGGCGGCGCACTGGCGATACAAGGAAGGGGCCAAGCGCGATGCGCCTTATGAAGAAAAGATCGCCTGGCTGAGGCAGATACTGGAATGGAAAAATGACGTCGATGATGCCGGTGAACTCGCCGAGCACTTCAGGACAGCATTATTCCAGGACACGATTTATGTGCTGACCCCCAAAGGAAAGATCATCGCGTTGCCCAAGGGCGCCACACCGGTGGATTTTGCCTATCAACTGCATACGGATCTCGGTCATCGCTGCCGAGGCGCAAAGGTTGATGGTGTCATGGTGCCGCTTGATTACTCCCTCCAGAACGCGAAACGGGTGGAAATAATCGCGGCGAAACAAGGTGGCCCGAGCCGGGACTGGCTCAATCCCTTGCTGGGATATCTGAGAACTCAGCGAGCCCGCCAGAAGGTCAGGCAGTGGTTCAGTTCCCGCGAACGCGATTTCGTGGCACAAGGGCGAGCAATAGCCGAGAAGGAATTGCAGCGGCATGGAATGATGTCGCTGGCACTGGATAAATTGGCGGCACGGTTCAAGTTCACCAAGATCGAGACTTTTTTCGCCGCGTTGGCCCGAGGGGAGGTCAATAGCAGGCAACTGGAAGAGGCACTAAGGACAGCACCGGAAACGGTTGCGCCAACTGTCGAAGTTCCGAAACCCGTAACTGCGGGAAGCGTTCGTCAGCCATCTGGTGGCGTGCTCATTGTCGGGGTGGACAAGCTGCTCACCTTGCTGGCAAAGTGCTGCAAGCCGGTGCCGCCTGATCCAATCGCTGGTTTCGTCACCCGAGGGCGCGGCATCACCATACATCGGCGAGAGTGCGCCAGTCTGGCACGGTTGGTCGAGAAAAGTGGGGATCGGCTCGTAACGGCGCAATGGAATGCCGAAAAGGGCATATCCTATCCGGTCGATATCAGCATCAAGGCGCTGGATCGCCACGGGCTGCTTGGTGACATCGCTCAGGTTTTGTCTCGCGAAAAAGTTAACGTAATCGCCACGCGAACCCAGAGCCGGGATGCTACGGCGATACTGCAGTTTACCATCGCCATTTCCGATATCCCGCAATTGCGCCGCATTCTGGGATTGATCAAGGGCGTGCCCGATGTCGTATCAGCTGAGCGGCGGTAGCCGCTCCACGCGGCAGAACGATATCCTCTTCCTGCGCTTCGTAATAACGCCCCGTATCCCTAATCACAATACGTTCCATACGTTCCCGCCCACTCCTGTTTGTCCCCTGACTCTCCAAGCAGCGATGCAGATGTCCGACGGCAGCAAATGGAGATCTGTGCCTCTCGCTTCTTCTTTTTTTACCACCCTTTTTTTGCTGATCGTTCCCCGATTTTGGTCCCGTTTAAGTCTTTGTAGCGTAATCCAAAAACCTTATTCTTTCTTGACTTTGGGGGTTTTTTTAATTACAGTGGATAAAAGTGGGAAAAAATGGAGGAAGTTTGCGTGGCTTACTAAGAAGGGGATGCAATGTTTCGTGGTGGCACATCAATCAGTCTCGACAATAAAGGTAGACTCGCCGTGCCAGCGAAATACCGCGATGAACTGTTATCTTCCTGCGCGGGCCAACTGGTCATTACCGCAGACCCTTCCGGATGTTTGCTGATCTACCCCCAGACTGCCTGGGAGCCAATCGAGCAAAGGCTCAACAGTCTTTCGAGTTTTAATCCTCAAACCCGCAGTTTGCAGCGTCTTCTCGTCGGGAATGCCAATGATGTCGAAATGGATGGGGCCGGCCGCATTCTGGTGCCGCCAACGCTACGCCAGTTTGCCGGTCTGGTTAAAGACGTGATGCTGGTGGGGCAGGGTACGAAATTTGAATTGTGGGACAGCGGCAAGTGGGGCTTGCAAATAGAAAGCGCTTTGGTTTTCAAGGACGGGATGCCGCCGGAACTCCACGGGTTTTCCTTGTGATCCGGTGCCTCACGTGTCTACGCACACGACGGTTTTACTGGACCAGGCAGTGGAAGCCCTGGCGATAAAGCCGGGTGGAGTCTATGTGGATGGTACTTTTGGCCGTGGCGGCCACAGCCGCTTGATATTGAGCCAACTGGGAAATAACGGAAGACTGGTGGCGTTTGACAGGGATCCGGCTGCGGTAGCAGCGGGGAAAGCGATCGAAGACAGGCGGTTTCATATCGTCCATGCCAGCTTTTCCCGAATAAAGGAGATGTTGTGCCAGTTAGGTGTGGATCGAGTGGACGGGGTCTTGCTGGATCTGGGAGTGTCCTCGCCGCAGCTTGAAGAAGCGTGCCGGGGTTTCAGTTTCCAGGTTGACGGGCCGCTCGACATGCGAATGAATCCCGATGAAGGGGTTCCGGCGTCAGAGTGGCTGAAAGCGGTTCCGGAGACACAGTTGGAGGAGGTGATAAAAAATTATGGCGAAGAACGGTTTGCTAAACAGATTGCAAGAGCGATTGCTGAGGCTAGGGCGAGGCAGCCACTCATCACAACACATCAGCTCGCATCGATTGTGGCTGCCGTCATACCGGCGCATAAGCGGGAGAAAAAGCAGAATCCAGCAACGCGAACTTTTCAGGCTATACGGCTTTATCTCAACCAGGAACTCGAGAAGCTCTCACTGGCACTGCCGCAATGCGTGGAAATATTGAATGCGGGGGGGAGGTTAGTGACTATCAGCTTTCATTCCCTGGAAGACCGGATAGTGAAGCGCTTCATGCGCGCATCGGCCAAGTGCGATGTCCTTCCGAGGAAGTTGCCATTACGTTTGCAGGAAGTGCGGCTTTTGAGTCGCCCCACATTGCATTTGATAGGCAGAGCAATCCGCCCGGACGAGGCCGAAATAGCGGCCAATCCCAGGGCTCGAAGCGCGGTGATGCGCGTAGCGGAACGAATTGACCTGTTTTGAAGGGGCATGGGAAGCGCCGCTGTTTCTCGGAGAATGACGTGACGAGGGTAAATATTCTGCTGACATTGATTCTCGTCGCCTGCGCGCTGAGTGTTGTTACTTCACAGCATGAGGCGCGCAAACTTTTTGTGGAGTTCGAGAAAGAGCAGGACTTGGCGCGACAGCTTGCGGTGGAGTGGGATCAATTACGACTGGAGCAGAGCACGTGGGCAACACATGCGCGAATTGAAAAAATCGCGATCGAGCAACTTCTGATGCAGGTGCCGGACGCTTCCCACTTGCGGGTGCTCGTACCGGCCGGGTCGGGTGCTTCAGATGTGGTGAGACCGGCGGAGCGATCAGAACCATGAAACGAGGCCATCAACCGCGGCTCATGCTGCCAACCGTGCGCTCGCGCCTGCTGGCTGCGCTGTTGATGCTGGGAATGGCCGGGCTTATCGCGCGCGCGGCTTATCTGCAGGGGATGAACAAGGATTTTTTGCAGGAAAAAGGAGAGTCGCGGTACAGTCGCGTACTCGAAATGAGCGCGTACAGAGGGATGATCACTGACCGGCATGGCGAGCCGCTCGCGATCAGCACACCTGTGGAATCCGTATGTTCGAGCCCCCAGGACCTGAATGCGACTCCAGAGCAATTAAAGGAACTGGCGAGCCTCATCGGCCTGGACATCGAGGATCTGCGAAAGCGCTTGGATTCGCGGCCGGATGGATCGCGGCGCGATTTCGTCTATTTGAAGCGTCACTTGTCGCCGGAGGTCGCGGCAAAGGTAGTCGAGCTCAATATTACGGGTGTGTTTCTGAAGCGGGAATACCGCAGATTTTACCCGGCGGGGGAATTGACGGCACATATAGTGGGTTTTACCGATATCGACGATAAGGGGCAGGAAGGTATCGAACTGGCGTTCCAGGATGAGCTTGCTGGCAGTCCCGGCAGCCGCCGCGTCATCAAGGATCGCAAAGGCCGCATCATCGAGGATATGGGAGGCGTTCGCGCACCCAGATCCGGCAAGAATATTGCGTTGTCCATCGACAGCAAAGTGCAGTACCTGGCTTATCGCGAATTGAAGCGGGCCATCGAGACGCACAAGGCCAAGGCAGGCGGAATCGTCGTCCTGAACGCGAAAACGAGCGAGGTCGTGGCGCTCGTCAATCTTCCGACCTACAACCCGAATAACCGGACCAGGGCGGGCGGAGGGAGCGCGCGCAACAAAGCGGTAACGGATATGTTCGAGCCCGGTTCGACATTGAAGCCGTTTACCGTCGCCGCGGCGCTGGAAGCGGGCGAAGTGAAGCCCGAGACGGTGTTTCGGACAGGTCCGGAGCCATTTTCAGTCGGCAGATGGGTAATCCGCGACGCGCATAAGGAAGACGCGCTGACCGTGGCGCAAGTCATACAGAAATCCAGCAATGTCGGTTCCGCAAAAATCGCGCTGTCATTGTCGCCCCAGACATTATGGGGAATGCTGAGCGATGCGGGATTCGGTGCGCCTACCGGTTCTGGTTTTCCCGGCGAGGTGAGCGGAAAACTCCGTCCGTATCGCAGCTGGAAGCCGATTGAGCAGGCGACGATGTCATATGGTCATGGCATTGCGGTGAGCCTGCTGCAACTCGCGAGAGCCTATACGTTGTTTTCCGCCGCGGGCGAGCTAAAGCCGGTTTCACTCCTGCGCCGCGATGAGCCTGTCGCGGGCAAGCAGGTTTTATCCAGGGATACCGCACTTGCCGTGAGTAGGATGCTCGAAACAGTGGCTAAACCGGGAGGTACCGCGCCGCGAGCCCAGGTCAGCGGCTATCGCGTGGCTGGCAAGACTGGCACTGCTCATAAACCCGACGGCAGGGGTTATGCAAAAAAACGCTATCTTTCCACCTTTGTCGGCTACGCTCCGGTTTCCAATCCACAATATGTCGTTGCGGTGATGCTGGACGAGCCATCTGGCGGCCAATATTACGGCGGCGCGGTAGCCGCGCCAGTGTTCAGCCGGGTCATGGCGGAAGCTTTGCGCATGGCGAACATACCGCACGACGCTCCACCGAATAACGTTATGTCATCCACGCCATTGCTCCAGCCGAAGCTCCAGCCGAAGGGTGATGTGTGAGTTACAGATCGGCAGTGGACGAAAAGAGAGATGCGGCGGTGCCGGAAAGGTTCGATCCGCGTGTTCTGGACAGGCTGGAAGTTGAAATTGCAAGCCTTGTTACGGACAGCCGCATGGTAGGGACCGGAGACACGTTTGTAGCCTACCCCGGATGCAGATCCGATGGACGGGATTTCATACCCCAGGCTATCGCTGGAGGAGCGAACGCGGTGCTGTGGGAGCACGAGGGCTTTACATGGAATCCGTCATGGAATGTCCCAAATTTGCCCGTCGCCGGCTTGCGATCCAATGCCGGCATCATCGCAGACCATGTATATGGTCATCCCTCCGCGAAATTGTGGCTGATCGGTATCACAGGAACGAATGGCAAGACTTCGTGCAGCCACTGGATTGCCCAGGCTCTGACTGAACTGGGAAAAAAGACTGGCATCATAGGCACGCTGGGAACCGGATTCCTGGATAAGCTTGAACAGATCCCCAATACCACTCCGGATGCGGTGCTCCTGCAACGCAAGATGGCGGAGCTTTTGGACCATGGCGCACAATGCGTTGCCATGGAGGTTTCATCCCATGGGCTCGTCCAGCAGCGTGTCGGCGGCGCCGCCTTCGCGGTCGCGCTGCTTACCAATCTGTCGCGGGACCATCTGGATTATCACGGCGACATGGAGCGCTATGCTGCCGCTAAAGCACGCCTGTTCCGCTGGCCCGGGCTGAAGTGGGCCATCCTCAATCTCGATGATCCATTTGGCATCGGCCTTGCACGGCAGCTCAAGGGGTCGGCTGCGCGGATACTTGGCTATGGATTCGGTGAATCGCTGGTTCAGCTTCGTGATACCGATGAATTCCCGGTTCTTCTCGGACGGAATCTCAAGTCCACTCCTCGGGGGCTGGAATTCGGCATCGAGTTTGAAGGAGCGCATTTTGCTTTCAAGACTGATCTGGTAGGAGACTTCAACGCTTCGAATTTGCTTGGGGTCCTGGCTGTAATGCTTGCAGGCGGTTTCGAACTGGAGGATGCGGCTTGCGCATTGCAGCATGTCTCGCCCGTGGCGGGAAGAATGCAGTGGATGGGCGGCGGGGAACAGCCCCTCGT
>MKVR01000050.1:99848-180734 GCA_001899235.1 Nitrosospira sp. 56-18 | reverse complement strand
CACTCAGGGGAATGCAGGAACGACTATAAGGCTGTATCCGGCAGCAGAATTTCGCGATGAAAAATTGATTTGTGTATTTGGATGTGGGGGAGAACGTGACCAAGGCAAGCGTCCTTTGCTGGGCGCGCTGGCAACGAAGCTGGCCGATGAGGTCATCGTTACGAACGATAATCCGCGAAGCGAGAACGCGCGAACCATTATCGACCAGATCCTGGCGGGTGCCGGTTCAAACCATCATGTCGAGGAGGACCGGGCGCTAGCCATCTCGCGCGCGATTCGAGGCGCAAAAAAGGGTGATGTGGTGCTCATTGCCGGGAAGGGCCATGAATCATATCAGGAGATTAACGGGAAGAAATATCCGTTCAGCGATGCCGAGGTTGCGCAGCGAGCCTTGGCGGAGCCCCGCGCCGGGGGGGCGTCAAAAATATGATGACGGTGCGGCAAGCGGCTCATGCCCTGCATGCGGAATCGAGCGGCCAGGATGTTTCCTTCACCGCCGTGAGTACCGATAGCCGGACGATCGGCCGGGGTAATCTGTTCGTGGCCCTGACAGGCGAAAAATTCGATGGCCATGATTA
Source organism: Nitrosospira sp. 56-18 (assembly GCA_001899235.1). GTDB lineage: Bacteria > Pseudomonadota > Gammaproteobacteria > Burkholderiales > Nitrosomonadaceae > Nitrosospira. The sequence goes on along the minus strand of MKVR01000050.1, from coordinate 180,156 downwards.
TCTGCCGGAAGTACAGCAAAAGGGCGCTTCCGCCGCCCTGGTTCGACAGGATTGCGCGGCCAGCAAGGGCGCCGGCATTCCCCTGATCCTGGTGAAGGATCCTCGCCTTGCGCTGGGGCAGTTGGCGAAGTACTGGCGTGATCGCTTTGCCATTCCGGTGGTGGCGGTTACCGGCAGCAATGGCAAGACGACGGTCAAGGAAATGCTTGCGTCCATTCTGCAACAGGCGGCGCAGCGCGGACAACGCACACCTGGTCCCGAGCGAGTGCTGTTTACCGAGGGCAACCTCAATAATGACATCGGTGTCCCCCTGACGCTTTTGCGGATGCGCGAGCAGCATGTGTACGCTGTAATCGAAATGGGTATGAATCATTCTGGAGAAATTGCCTACTTGAGCCGGCTGACAAGGCCGAGCGTGGCGGTGATTACCAATGCGGGCATGGCACATACTCGCGACCTCGGTTCAGTGGAAGCGGTTGCTTATGCCAAAGGTGAAATTTTTGAAGGGCTTGACGAGCAGGGTATCGCAGTCATCAACGCGGATGACTCCTATGCGCCGCTGTGGCGCAAATTGGCCGCAGGGATGGATGAGGGCGCCAGGGGGGGCAGAGCCAAAGGAGGTGAAAGGGACGGAAAGAGCAGAAAGATACTCGAATTCGGGTTGGGTGGAAAGCCAGCGGTAAGCGCCCGCTACCAACTCGATCCGCTTGATCCGCACCACTCCCCGCTCGATTCTCCAGGCAGCAGAATGAGTCTGCTGCTGCCGGCATGCACGGAGGAGGTTGAGTTGCAGGTGCCGGGAGTGCACAACATATGCAACGCGCTGGCGGCGGCAGCAGCAGCGGTAGCGATGGGTATCGAAGGGAAAGCCATAGCTGCGGGATTGAGCCAGTTCCGCGGGGTGAAGGGACGCATGCAGAGAAAGCACGGCTTGCATGGATCGATCCTGATAGATGACAGCTACAACGCGAACCCGGAATCGGTGAAGGCGGGATTGGCCGTTCTGGCAAAGGCTGATGGAAAAAAGATCATGGTGCTTGGGGACATGGGCGAGCTGGGCGACAGCGCGAGAGATGCGCATGCCCGCATTGGTGCCGAGGCACGGTTCTCGGGTATCGACAAGTTGTTCGCCCTGGGCGAATTCAGCGCATATGCCGTGGACCAGTTCGGACCGGGGGCGAAACACTTCGATGAAATCGAGGGGTTGCTGGCGGAGGTGGAAAGCGAGTTGACGCCCGATACGACCGTGCTGATAAAGGGATCACGGTTCATGCGGATGGAACGGGTCGCAGCCCGTTTTGAACAGTGATCGGCGGATTGCAAATTTTGTAAATTGTGGATTTATCGATTATGAATTTCGTGGGCGAGCGGTGCCGCCTTACCTCCCTGCTCCTGCAGCTCGGCAGGAACCAGAATCTCCTCCAGGCGGGGCTGACATGCTGCTAGAACTTGCCCAGTGGCTTAGCAAAGACATACGTGTTTTCAATGTGTTCAACTATATCACGTTGCGGACCGTTCTGGCGGCGCTGACGTCTCTGGCGATTTCTTTCATCGTCGGGCCAGCGATGATAAGGAAGCTTACCGCTTACAAGATCGGACAGTCGGTACGGGACGACGGTCCCCAGACGCATCTCATCAAAGCGGGCACGCCTACCATGGGCGGCGCGCTGATACTGGTATCGATCGCCATTACCACGCTTCTGTGGGCGGATCTGAGCAATCGGTACATATGGGTAGTGCTGATAACGACAATGGGGTTCGGCGTGATCGGCTGGACGGATGACTACCGCAAGGTAGTCTATCGCAACCCCAAGGGACTTTCCGCCAGGGCGAAGCTCTTCTGGCAATCGTTGATAGCCCTGTTCGCTGCACTGTACCTCGTCCTGACCGCCGAGTTGCCCGCGCAGACCACCATGATCGTGCCATTTTTCAAGCAGGTCGCCATACCCCTGGGGCTGGTCGGGTTTGTGGCACTCGCCTACTTTGTCATCGTGGGAACCAGTAATGCCGTAAACCTCACCGATGGCCTGGATGGCCTCGCCATCATGCCTACCGTCATGATCAGCAGTGCCCTCGCGATATTCGCGTATGTCGCCGGCCATGCGGTTTTCGCCAAATACCTTGGCATTCCGCATATACCTCAAGCTGGAGAGCTGGCGGTATTCTGCGGCGCACTGGCAGGTGCGGGACTTGCCTTTCTCTGGTTCAACGCTTATCCCGCGGAAGTTTTCATGGGAGATGTCGGCGCACTCGCGCTCGGTGCCGCGCTCGGTATCGTGACGGTCATCATACGCCAGGAGATCGTGCTACTCATCATGGGTGGCGTATTCGTGGTCGAAACTCTTTCGGTCATGCTGCAGGTAGCATCGTTCAAGCTTGTCGGCAAACGCATCTTTCGAATGGCTCCCCTCCATCATCACTATGAACTGAAGGGCTGGAAAGAAAACCAAGTGGTGGTGCGTTTCTGGATCATCACCATGATGCTGGTGCTGTTCGGCTTGTCGTCGTTGAAGTTGAGGTAACGCCAGGTAATGGATCTGCGGGGAAAAATCGTGCTGGTGCTCGGAATCGGGGAAACCGGCTTGTCGATGGCCAAGTGGCTATCACGCTGCAAAGCGACGGTACGTGCAGCCGACACCCGTCTGGCTCCGCCGCGCCTTGCGGAGTTCAGGCAGAGTTTGCCTGAGGCCAGGATATATGAAGGCGGATTCGATGCCGGGGCATTTTCGGGCGTCGATCTTATCGGCATCAGCCCCGGAGTGCCTCTGTCCGAACCGCTGGTCAGGCGGGCTGTTGCGAATGGCGTTCCAGTCGTAGGCGACATGGAGCTTTTTGCATTGGCCTTGCAGACCATGCAACAGGAGGACGCCGCAAGACCCGGAATTATCGGCATTACCGGATCCAACGGCAAGACTACCGTAACCGCCATGGTGGGTGCAATGGCCAGGAAGGCCGGCTGGGACGTGGAGGTTGCGGGAAACATAGGGCCGGCCGTGCTGGATGCATGGATGCGCCGGCAGGATATGGGGCGATTTCCACGGGCGTGGGTATTGGAGATGTCGAGTTTTCAGCTGGAAACCACACAAAGCCTGTTCCTGGATGCGGCAACCGTGCTGAACGTGACTGAAGATCATCTCGACCGTTACGCGAGCATGGAGGATTACGCAGCTGCCAAAGCTGGGATATTTCTGAAGAGCGGCCCGAGTGGCGATAGGGAAGGCGTGCAGGTGATCAACCGGGATGATCCTCTGGTCCGCGCCATGGGGTCGAGCGGAAGGAAGCAAGTGACATTCGGATGCGGTATGCCTGAGAGAGAGGAGGATTATGGCCTGCTATCCGAAGGAAATGACATCTGGCTGGTGCAGGGGAAGAAGCGGCTGATGAAAGCCAGCGAGCTTGCGGTAACAGGTCGGCATAACGCGACCAATGCGCTCGCCGCACTGGCATTATCCCGCGCGCTGGCGTTGCCTCTGGAACCTTTGCTCGAAGCGCTGCGCGAATTCAGGGGATTGCCGCACCGGATGGAGAAAGTGGCGGTGATGGAGGATGTGACATTTTACGATGACTCCAAGGGAACGAATGTAGGCGCGACGGTGGCCGCCCTGAATGGTTTGTCCCAAACGGTCGTGCTGATAGCAGGTGGAGACGGCAAAGGCCAGGATTTTTCGCCGCTGGCCGGGCCTGTTGCCCGACATGCTCGTGCCGTGGTGCTGATAGGGCGGGACGCGAAAAATATGGCCGCTGCGCTGGAGCGTGGCGGCGTGCCGCTATATTTTGCCTCGAACATGGAAGAGGCGGTGCAGCAAGGGTTTGCGCTGTCGAAACAGGGGGACGCGGTGCTCTTGTCGCCGGCATGCGCAAGCCTGGACATGTTCAGGAATTACGTGCATCGGTCCGAAGTATTCGTCGCGGCTGTGCGGGCGCTCCCAAAGGGAGCGCGATGATGCAAACCGCGCGCAAGGCAATGATATACCAGACAAGCATCGGTCAGAAAAAAGCCGTGTCTCATTTCGACCACTCCCTGATCTGGTCGTCGGTCCTATTGCTTGGCCTCGGGCTCGTGATGGTTTATTCCGCTTCCATCGCCATTGCGGAAGCGGGCCAGGACGGCAACGGCGATCCGGCGCATTTTCTCATCCGGCATGGCATCTATCTGGCTGTGAGCCTGCTCGCAGGCCTGCTTGCATTTCAGGTACCTACGGGGTACTGGGAAAAGTACTCGTTTCATCTGTTTTTCGTGGGGGCAATCCTGCTCGTCCTGGTGCTTGTCCCCAGCATAGGCCGCGAGGTTAATGGCAGCCGCCGCTGGATATCGCTGCTGGTAGTGAATTTCCAGCCTTCGGAATTCATGAAATTATTTGTCATTCTCTATGCCGCCCGCTACACGGTTCGCAGAGCAGCTTATCTGAACAGTTTTCGCAAGGGTTTTCTTCCCATGCTGGTCGTCATGCTGGGTCTGGGTTCGCTGTTGCTTCTCGAACCGGATTTCGGCGCGTTCGTTGTCATTACGGCTGTCGTGATGGCCATATTGTTTCTGGGGGGCATCGGCTTGAAGCTGTTCGCGGGCTTGGCCGGCTTTGTGGTGGCCAGCCTGCTGGCATTGATCTGGATGGAGCCTTACCGCATGCAGCGCTTTTTTGGCTTCATGGATCCATGGGACGATCCCTACGGAAAAGGATATCAGTTGAGCCATGCATTGATCGCCTTCGGACGTGGTGAATGGCTGGGAGTGGGTCTGGGGGGCAGCGTGGAAAAGCTTTTCTACCTGCCGGAGGCGCATACCGACTTTCTGTTGGCAGTCATCGCGGAAGAGCTTGGTTTCGCCGGGGTTCTCACGGTCATCGCGTTGTTCGGCTGGGTAGTGTTGCGCGCATTCGTTATTGGCAGGCAGGCCGCTATCCGGGAGCGCGCGTTTTCCGCGCTGGTGGCGCATGGTATCGGTGTATGGATAGGTTTCCAGGCTCTCATCAATATGGGAGTGAACATGGGAGTGCTGCCGACAAAGGGGTTGACCTTGCCGCTGATGAGTTTCGGTGGCAGCAGTATTCTGGTCAGCTGCATTGCGCTCGCGGTTCTGTTGCGCATCGACTGGGAAAATCGGCAATTGATGAATGGTTATGCGGCATGAGTCCACACTCATCTTTTATTGGGCGGGGTGAGCAGATTTGATCCACACCATTCTAATCATGGCGGGAGGAACCGGCGGTCATGTGTTCCCGGGCCTGGCCGTGGCGGAATATTTGAAGCAAGCCGGGTGGCGTGTGGTATGGCTGGGCACGGAAGGCGGGATGGAGACGAGGCTCGTACCGGGGCGGGGACATGACCTTGAAATCATCCGTTTTTCCGGTTTGCGCGGAAAGGGCTTCGTGACCTGGCTTACCTTGCCGCTGCGTCTCCTGATTGCGTTCTGGCAAAGCGCTCGCGTGATCCTGAACGCCCGCCCCGACGTTGTGCTGGGCATGGGTGGCTATCCCGCCTTCCCAGGCGGGATGATGGCTTCGCTGCTCGGGAAACCGCTACTCATACATGAACAGAATTCGATACCCGGGCTTGTCAACAAGATTCTGGCAAGGGTTGCCGATAAGGTGTTGCTGGGTTTTCCGGGAGCGATCCGGGATGGAAGGAAAGTGGTTTTTTCGGGAAATCCTGTTCGGCGGGAGATAACCGAGGTGGAGGTCCCTGAAAAAAGATATGGAATCCGCCAGGGACAGCTCAGGCTGCTGGTGATCGGTGGCAGCCTGGGGGCTCAGGCGCTCAATACCGTCGTGCCGCAGGCATTGAGATTGATTCCCGAACGGGGGAGGCCGTCAATAACGCATCAGACCGGGCTGCGGCATCTTGAGGCCGTACGTAAAAGCTATGCGGAGATGGAGGTGGAAGGAGATCTGCTTCCATTTATCGAAAACATGGCGACACGCTACGCGGAGTGCGACCTGGTGGTCTGCCGCGCGGGCGCGTTGACCATAGCAGAGTTGACTGCCGCCGGGGTCGCGAGCGTCCTGGTGCCCTTTCCTTATGCCGTGGACGATCATCAGACGTTCAACGCGAGGTTTCTGAGCGACAGGAACGCGGCTGTGCTGGTGCCGCAGCATGAGCTTACCCCGCAATATCTTGCGGAGTTGCTCACCGCGTTCACCCGGAAGCAGCTTATGGAAATGGCGATACGTGCGCGGCAACTGGCCAAGCCGGATTCGACCAGGTTCGTAGCGGACGCATGCATGGAAATCGTGAAATGAGATCTGGTCATGAAAGAAAAAACAGGCGCATGAGCGCATCAATGACGCATGTTTCCCATTGTTTCACCGGCGGTTGCTGGCGGTTATCGGATTCGCCGGCATGAAGCACAAGGTCAAGCACGTGCATTTCGTGGGTATCGGAGGCTCGGGCATGAGCGGAATTGCCGAGGTGCTGCTGAACCTGGGCTACCAGGTCAGCGGCTCGGATTTGAGCAGTACCGCCATCACCCGGCGGCTGAAAAAGCTGGGCGCCATTATCCATACCGGGCATGCGCGCGCCCATGTGGAACCCGCGGATGCAGTAGTGACGTCCACAGCGATCAGCCCGGATAACCCGGAAGTCATGGCGGCGCGTGAGCGGAATATTCCCGTTGTGCCGCGCGCCATCATGCTGGCGGAACTGTTGAGATTGCGCCAGGGAATCGCCATCGCGGGAACACATGGAAAGACCACCACGACGAGCCTAGTGGCCAGTATCCTGGCGGAAGCGGGAATGGACCCGACATTTGTTATCGGCGGCAGACTGGAAGCCGCTGGGTCGCACGCAAAGCTGGGACGCGGAGAGTTCATCGTCGTGGAGGCGGACGAATCGGATGCCTCTTTTCTGCATTTGCAGCCCGTACTCGCGGCAGTAACGAATATCGATGCCGACCATATGGAAACCTACGGGCACGATATCAGCAAGCTCAGGCAGGCATTCATCGATTTTTTGCAGCATCTGCCATTTTACGGAATGGCGGTGTTGTGCCTGGATGACGGAAACGTTCGTGAAATTCTGCCAGCGGTCACGAAGCCTATCACTACCTATGGCTTGTCCGATGCCGCGCAAGTCCGCGCCATCGATATCAGCCATAACGAAGGCCGGATGCATTTCACCGCAGTGATAGGGGTGAATGGCAAAGCGCGCAAGCTCAAGATCATGCTTAACCTGCCAGGTTTGCACAATGTGCAGAATGCGCTGGCAGCCATCGCAGTCTGCAACGAGATCGGGGTAAAAGACGCAGCAATCATCAGGGCGCTCGCCAACTTCGAGGGCGTCGATCGCCGTTTTCAGCGTTATGGCGAAATCGATCTCATGGGCCACGGGACGGAAACAACTGGCAGAGGGCATTTCACGCTGGTTGATGATTACGGCCATCATCCAGTGGAAATGGCAGCCACGATTGCGGCGGCACGCGGCGCCTTTCCCGGTCGGCGGCTGGTATTGGCGTTCCAGCCGCATCGCTATACCCGTACGCGAGACCTGTTCGAGGATTTCGTCAAGGTGCTTTCAACCGCGGACGTTTTACTCCTGGCCGATGTTTATCCGGCGGGCGAAACGCCCATCGTCGCCGCCGACAGCAAGTCGCTTGCGCGTGCGCTGAGGGTGTTGGGGAAAATCGAGCCCATCTACGTGGAGAGCATCGATGAACTGCCTGCTGCTATCCAGAGCGCAGCCCAGGATGGGGACGTGGTTCTGGTGATGGGAGCGGGATCGGTAGGCGCGGTGGCGCCCCATCTGGCGAAAGGACCATGAGAACCAGGTGATGATTTCTGGAAGTTTATTGGATATGCCGCACATTGAATCGGGCCATGATTTGCGCGCCCTTCGAGGTGAACTGCACCTGGATGAGCCGATGAAGAAGTACACTTCCTGGCGCGCGGGCGGAAGGGCAGAGCGTTTGTATCTGCCGGCGGATCTTGACGATCTCCGGCGGTTTTTACGCGAGCTTCCGGGGGGCGACCCTTTATATGTAATGGGCCTGGGCAGCAACCTCCTGATTCGCGATGGAGGATGGGGCGGTACTGTTCTGGTGTTGCATGCGCGATTGAATAACCTTTTCATGGAGAGGGAAAAGGGAGAAAAGCGATTGATCTATGCCGAAGCGGGGGTAACCTGCGCAAAAATTGCCCGGTTCGCGGCCCGGCATGACCTGGGGGGCGCCGAATTTCTGGCCGGTATTCCAGGAACGGTCGGCGGCGCGCTTGCCATGAACGCGGGGTGTTACGGCAGCGAAACGTGGGAAATCGTCGAGCAGGTGCAGACGTTCACGCGCTCAGGCCAGGTTTGTTCGCGGTTTCCCGCCGATTATCAGATCGGCTACCGGCATGTCGCTTTAAAGCCGGGAGCTGCGTCCCGGCCGAGGTCCGGGAGCGCGGCCGATAGCGCCGGCGTGGCTGTTCCCGAGGAATGGTTCGCAGGAGCCTGGTTCCGGTTGCAGCCAGGCGGCCATGCGGAGTCGCGCAGAAAGATCAAGGAACTGCTTGCCCGGCGAGCCGCCAGCCAGCCATTGAATCTTCCTAACGCGGGCTCGGTATTTCGCAATCCCCCGGGGGATCATGCGGCAAGACTGATCGAGTCATGTGGATTGAAGGGGTTTCGAATCGGCGGGGCCATGGTTTCGCCCAAGCATGCCAATTTTATCGTAAACACCGGAGAAGCCACTGCGGAGGATATCGAAGCCGTAATTATCGCTGTGCGTGAAACCGTGAGAAAGCAAACGGGAATGGAGTTGATCCAGGAAGTGCGAATCGCTGGAGCGCCGTTTCATGCCCCATCAAGCAACATCACCCGGCATCAGGAGAATGACGTTTGAATAACAAAGAATTTGGGAAAGTCGCGGTTCTGCTGGGCGGGCGTTCGGCCGAGCGCGAGATATCCCTGCAAAGCGGGGCAGCGGTACTCGATGCGCTACGCCGGAGGAACGTCGACGCCCATCCGTTCGATCCTTCCGAGCTTCCCATTCAAGCCCTTTTGCACCAGGGTTTCGATCGGGCTCACATCTGCCTCCATGGACGCTATGGGGAGGACGGCACCGTCCAGGGCGCCCTGGAACTCATGGGACTGCCTTATACCGGCAGTGGCGTGCTGGCGAGCGCGCTGGCAATGGATAAATGGCGGACCAAGTTGTTATGGCAGGCCGTGGGCATCAGGACGCCACGCCATGTTCTGCTCGATGAGCAAAGTGATTTTCGCGAGATCGCGAGAGAGCTTGGCCTGCCTCTGATTGTCAAGCCATCACGCGAAGGATCGACGATCGGGCTCACCAAGGTGACAGCCGCAAGCGAATTGGCGGGCGCCTGGCGGCTTGCCGCTGAGCACGACTCGCTCGTACTGGCGGAGGAATTTATCGAAGGGGCGGAACTTACCGTCTCCATTCTTGGAGATGTTCCCTTGCCTCTGGTGCGAATCGAAGCCTCCAGCGGTTTGTATGACTACCATGCCAAGTATCTTTCGGAAAGGACGCAGTACTTCTGCCCAAGCGGCTTGCCCGCCGAGCAGGAGCGCGCCATCCAGATGTTGGCGCTGCAAGCCCACAGGGTGCTGGGATGCGAAGGATGGGGAAGGGTGGATCTGATACTGGACAAATCGAACCAGCCCTACTTCCTGGAAACGAATACTTCGCCCGGCATGACTACTCACAGCCTGGTGCCAATGGCGGCAAAAGCCGCGGGAATATCTTTCGAGGACCTGGTATTGCGAATACTGGAGCTGGCGCATGTGGGGTAATCCTCAATCGCTCAATGGGCTGACGAGTTCATTGCTGGCCCTGGCGCTGGCAGTAGCCTTGTATCACATCGGCCGATGGGCGTTGAACCTGCCTGTCCTTCCGTTGAAGGCGGTGGCGTTCCAGGGCGCGAACCTGGATAGCGGCGACCTCAAGCCCCTCGAGCATGTGACGCGGGAAGAACTGGCGGACGTGGTGCGAAAGGAAATAAAGGAAGGCTTCATTACTGTGGATCTGGTTGCAGCGCGCATCGCCTTCATGAAACTTCCCTGGGTGCGAGATGCTGTTGTTCGCCGGGTCTGGCCCCCCGGCCTGGAAGTGATTCTGGAAGAGCAAATACCACTGGCATGCTGGGGCAGCGCTGGTCTGGTGAATCTGCAGGGCGAGGTCTTCGATGCGCCATGCGATTCGCATCTGCCTGTTTTCGATGGGCCTTCGGAGAGTGCCCGCGATATGGTCCGTCACTATGACGTCTTTGCCAGATTGCTTCATCCTCTGCGGCAAAGGATCCAAAAGCTGACGCTCTCACCCCGGCGGGCATGGCAGATAAGCCTGCAGCAGGGAACCGTGCTGGAACTGGGACGAGAGCAGATGGAAGCGAGACTGAGACGATACGCCAGACTGGAGGGCAGCGCCGCGACGTTGCTGAACAGGCGATTGATCCGTGTCGATCTGAGGTATCCCAACGGCTTTGCAGTGCAATGAGCTGGGCGCAAGCGGCTCAAAAAGGTGGGCAGGTGATCGAAGGTTACAGGATTAACGGGATTAGATGAGAAGCAGCGAAAGCAAGAACTTCATTGTCGGGCTGGATATCGGCACTTCCAAGATCATGGCTATTGTCGCGGAGATGAAACCCGAGGGTGGGTTCGAGGTAATTGGCATAGGCAGCCATCCATCCCGTGGGCTCAAGAAAGGCGTGGTGGTCAATATCGAAACCACGGTGAGCGCGATCCAGCGCGCGCTGGAGGAAGCGGAGCTGATGGCGGATTGCAAGATCAGGGAGGTATATACCGGCATTGCCGGTGGCCATATCAAGAGCTTCAATTCTCATGGAATGGTGGCGATCAAGGACAAGGAAGTATCCAGGATGGATGTGGAACGGGTGGTGGAGACAGCCAAGGCGGTGAATATCCTCAATGATCAGCAGGTCCTCCACGTCCTCAATCAGGAATTCATCATAGATGGCCAGGAAGATGTGCGAGAACCCATCGGAATGAGCGGGGTACGGCTGGAAGTAAAGGTCCATATCGTCACCGGGGCAGTATCTGCCGCCCAGAACATCATGAAGTGCGTGCGGCGATGCGGCCTGGAGGTGCGTGACCTCGTATTGCAGCCATTGGCTTCGGCCATGGCGGTGTTGTCGGAAGATGAAAAAGATCTGGGCGTATGCCTGATGGATATAGGCGGAGGCACCACCGATATCGCAGTTTTTACCCACGGCGCGATAAGACATACCGCGGTGATCCCCATCGCTGGAGATCAGATCACCAATGACATTGCAATGGCCTTGCGCACCCCGACCAAGGATGCCGAAGACATCAAATGCCGTTATGGCTGCGCCCTGCGGGGCATGGCTGATCCGCATGAATTGGTGGAAGTGGCGGGCGTTGGGGACCGGGGCGTACGCCAGCTTTCCAGGCAAACCCTGTCGGAAGTCATCGAGCCGCGCGTGGAAGAGCTTTATTCGATGGTACAGGCCGAACTGCGCCAAAGCGGTTTCGAGCAATTGCTTTCATCCGGCATCGTCATCACCGGTGGCTGCAGTTCTCTTCAAGGCATGGTAGAGCTCGGCGAAGAGATATTTCACATGCCGGTGCGGCTCGGACTTCCCCATTATCGTGGCAGTCTGGAAGAAGTGGTCCTGAACCCGAGATGCTCCACCGGCATCGGCCTGATCCAGGCGGGCATGGAGCAATTTCGGCTGAACCAGCACGTCCGGCTGCAGGGCAATTCCTTCACTCGCATTCTCGAAAGGATGAAGAGCTGGTTCCAGGTCAATTTCTAACAGCTGGAGGATATGGCAACAAGGTCGTTCTAATAAAAAACGTGAGCCCCTGCAGGTATACGGGCATAGCAGGCACAGGCGGGAATTTGTAGCAACCTATTTGGTTCAGTCCATTAACAGCATCAACAGGAGAAGCATTATGTTTGAAATCATGGATACACAAACACAGGAAGCCATCATCAAGGTCATCGGTATCGGCGGTTGCGGCGGCAATGCCGTGGATCATATGATCGAGAACGGGGTGCAGGGCGTCGAGTTTATCTGCGCAAACACCGATGCGCAGGCGCTCAAGCGCAACCAGGCGCGTACTTTGTTGCAGCTTGGCTCCGGCATTACGAAGGGATTGGGCGCGGGAGCTGATCCGGAAGTCGGGCGCAATGCGGCGATGGAGGATCGCGACCGGATCGCCGAACTGATCGAGGGTGCCGACATGCTGTTCATTACTGCTGGAATGGGCGGTGGCACCGGTACCGGTGCAGCGCCGGTCGTCGCCCAGGTCGCCCGCGAGTTAGGTATTCTCACCGTTGCGGTGGTTACCAAGCCCTTTGCTTTTGAGGGAAGGCGAATCAGGGCTGCGCAGGCGGGAATGGAAGCGCTGTCCCAATATGTGGATTCCCTGATCGTCATTCCCAACGATAAGCTGATGATGGTTCTCGGGGAAGATGTCAGCATGCTCGACGCATTCAAGGCCGCCAACGACGTTCTGTACGGCGCGGTTGCGGGCATCGCGGAAGTCATCAATTGCCCGGGCCTGGTCAATGTGGATTTCGCTGACGTAAAGACCGTGATGTCGGAAATGGGGATGGCGATGATGGGTTCGGCGTTTTCTTCGGGCATCGACAGGGCGCGCATCGCCGCGGAGCAGGCCGTCGCCAGTCCTCTGCTGGAAGATGTCAATCTTTCGGGCGCAAGAGGCGTGCTGGTCAACATTACCGCAAGCGCGGCGATGAAGATGCGGGAGGTTCATGAAGTCATGAGCACCATCAAGGATTTTACCGCGGACGATGTCACCGTAATCGTCGGCACAGTGATCGATGAAAACATGCAGGATAATCTGCGGGTCACCATGGTGGCGACGGGACTGGGGGGGGTGACAAGCCGGCCCCAGCCCAAATCGCTGAGTGTCATCCATTCTCGCACCGGGACGGATAATGTGCAGGCGGACTCGATAAGCTGGAAGGAGCTGGATGCTCCCGCTGCAATCCGTACAAACAGAAGGCGCGACGCAACTGTGGAAGCCCTGAAGCAATCGGGTGTGGATACGCTCGATATTCCGGCATTCCTTCGAAAGCAGGCAGATTGATCTTCGTCTTCCTCCTGCGAAGGGCTCCGGGAATCAACCCGGAATGCCAGCTTCCGGCTTAGGTATTTCGATAACCCAGCCTTCGGAGGTGTTTGTGGGATCAATGGAAAGGGGATATGACCCGTGTCTCGCAGTAATTTGATCTGATTGTTATATTGCTGTCGTCTTGCGAATCCTATTCAGAGGGTTCATTCGGCTTCGCTTGTGTCTTAAGCAGGGCAACGATGGCGTTTTTTAATGGAGATGCAGACGGTGACATTGACGATGGTTCCGGCAAATTCTTGGCAAGCTGAGCCAGGCTTTCCAGCCCGGCCCGGGCTATCCGGCGCTTTGCGGTCCGGCTGGCAGCCAGCGGATCGTAACCGGTAGCAGAATTGCAATCCGCTTGCACAGCAATCCGAATTGAAGTAACCTCGTAACCCCTTACCTTGAATTTTCGTAACAACGAGGGAACCATCTGCCTGATTTTGGCAGCGATCGCGCCGTTTGAGGCGTGTATAACCAGGTTTCCTTCAGATTCAGAGAATGCACCCAAAGTGCAGAATTGGCTCAGTTGGCGCGGAGCAATTTCAAAAAAAACTTGTTGCAGCTCAGTGAGCTTTTGCATGTTGGCAAATAGCTTTCGATGATCAGGGATCAGGCTGAGTGCATCAAGATAGAAATTGATTTTCCGAACGCTCATGACTGGACTTTAACCGGGGGAATAAGATGAATATTATTCTGATTTCCAATAATTTGGCAAAGCCGAGGACGGTCACTCTGACCCACAGGCATCTCGTGGTTTTTGCAGGCGCATTTCTGGCGGCGGCGGTGCTGATGGCGATGTGCCTCAACTACCTCTCTTTGCGCTACGCGGACAAGATCGACAGTCCGATGCTGCGTTCGCTGGTTTTGAGCATGCAGCAGGAAGAGCAGGAAAAAAGCCAGTCCTACTTGCGTGACAGCCTTAATGCCATGGCAGTCAGAATGGGGCAGATGCAGGCGCAACTGTTACGGCTGGACTCCGTAGGCGCGCGTCTTGCGGAACTGGCGGGTATCAAGCCGCAGGAGTTCCTGTTTAATCAAACCCCCGCGCAGGACGGGATGGTGCCCAGCCTGCCGTCGCAGGAAATGTCATTCATTGAGTTGAACAACAGGATTCAGGAGTTGTCACGCATGGTCGATGACCGTGCTGACAAGCTCGGCGCCCTGGACTCATTGCTGATGCAGGACAGGTTGAAGAAAAAAATGCTTCCGTCCGTCATGCCCGTAAATGTGAAATGGTATTCCTCGGGGTTTGGCTCGCGTATCGATCCTTTTACGGGAAGGACTGCTTTTCACGAGGGGGTTGATTTCATCGCCTCCAAGGGCACTCCCATTGTAGCAGCGGCGAATGGGGTAGTGGTGTATTCCGGTTATCATGCTGAGTATGGTAATATGATAGATGTTGACCACGGCAACGATCTGGTCAGCCGCTATGCCCACGCCTCCAAGCGCATGGTCAAAGTAGGCCAGATTGTGGTAAGAGGACAAAAGATTGCCGAAGTGGGCAGCACTGGCCGTTCTACCGGCCCGCATCTGCATTTTGAGGTCAGGCACAAGGGCTTGCCACAAAACCCATCCCGGTTCTTGAAGATGCCCAGTTGAGTCGGATTGCTAATACTCTCGTGCGGGGGGTGAGGCCAAAAACCTCACCCCCTAATTTTTTGGACGGCTGCTGAACAGGAATATTTCGAAATTTCATGCTGAACAATTTGCTCAAGAAAGTTTTCGGAAGCCGGAACGACCGACTGATCAAGCAATATTTCCAGACAGTCGGGACAATCAATTCGGTTGAATCAAAGTTTGCGGCGCTGACCGATGCCGAGTTACGCGCCAAGACGGAAGAATTCAAGAAGCGCCTAGCTGATGGCGTGGCAATCGACGCGCTAATCCCGGAAGCCTTCGCCGTCGTGCGGGAAGCCAGCAAGCGCGTGTTGGAGATGCGCCATTTTGACGTGCAGCTGATCGGCGGCATGGTTCTGCATAGCGGCAAAATCGCCGAAATGAGAACTGGGGAGGGCAAGACACTCATGGCGACCCTGCCAGCCTATCTCAATTCCCTGGCTGGAAAAGGCGTGCACCTGGTAACCGTCAATGATTATCTTGCCAGACGCGACGCGGAGTGGATGGGGCGTATTTACCAGTTTCTCGGGGTCAGCGTCGGGGTCATCCTTTCGCAGATGGATCACGGCGACAAGCAGGCGGCCTATGCGGCCGATATCACTTACGGCACCAATAACGAATACGGATTTGATTACCTTCGCGACAATATGGTCAATCATCCGCTCGAGCGCGTGCAGCGCGCGCTGCATTTCGCCATCGTTGACGAAGTGGATTCCATCCTGATCGATGAGGCGCGCACCCCCCTGATCATTTCCGGGCAGGCGGAAGGCAATACCGACATTTACGTCCGCATGAATGTCCTGATTCCAAAGCTTGTCAGGCAGGAAACGGAGAAGAGCCCGGGTGATTTCAGCGTGGACGAAAAGGCCCAGCAGGTGTTGCTGAGCGAAGCGGGTTTCGAGCATGCCGAGAAGTTGCTGTCGCAAAGCGGGCTGCTTTCGGCTGGAACCAGCCTTTACGATCCGGCAAATATCAATCTGGTGCATCATCTTTACGCCGCTCTCCGGGCCCATGCGCTATTTCACCGTGACCAGCACTACGTGGTGCAAAATGGCGAAGTGGTCATCGTGGATGAATTCACCGGCCGGCTCATGTCGGGCAGGCGCTGGTCGGAAGGGCTGCACCAGGCGGTCGAGGCAAAGGAAAACGTACCCATCCAGAAGGAGAATCAGACGCTTGCCTCCATCACTTTTCAAAACTACTTCCGCATGTATCAGAAGCTCGCCGGCATGACGGGTACGGCCGATACGGAAGCCTATGAGTTTCAGCAGATTTACGGGCTTGAAACCGTGATCATTCCTACTCATCGACCGATGGTGCGCGTGGACCGCATGGATCAGGTATTCCGCACCATGGGTGAAAAAAATCGTGCCATCATTGCCGACATCAAGGACTGCTATGAAAGGGGGCAGCCTGTCCTGGTGGGGACGACTTCCATCGAGAACAATGAATTGCTGTCCGGCTTGCTTGCTGGCGAGAAACTGCCGCATCAGGTATTGAATGCAAAGCAGCATGCGAGAGAAGCGGAGATCGTTGCTCAGGCGGGCCGTCCAAAAATGATTACCATCGCGACCAATATGGCCGGCCGGGGCACGGACATTGTTCTGGGGGGCAACCCGGAACCTGAACTTGAGCGCGTCCGATCGGACGAGAGTCTCGACGAGGCAGCCAGACTCGAACGCATGGAAGAGCTGCAAACCCAATGGAGGACTCTTCACGATGAAGTGCTGAAGCAAGGAGGACTGCACATCATCGGTACCGAACGCCATGAACCGCGGCGGGTGGATAACCAGCTCCGTGGCCGCTCCGGCCGCCAGGGCGACCCGGGCTCAAGCCGTTTCTATCTTTCGCTGGAAGATCCGCTGCTGCGCATCTTTGCATCCGACCGCGTCGCCAGCATCATGCAGAAGCTCAACATGCCGGAAGGCGAGGCGATCGAACACCCATGGGTTACGCGGGCAATCGAGAATGCGCAGCGCAAGGTGGAGGCGCGTAATTTCGATATGCGCAAGCAGTTGCTGGAATACGATGATGTCGCCAATGACCAGCGTAAGGTGATTTATCAGCAGCGCAATGAGCTGCTCGAGTCGCAGGATATCTCGGAGACCATAGCCGCAATGCGCCAGGATGTGCTGAAAAGCATCGTCGCGCTGTATGTTCCTCCTCAAAGTGTCGAGGAGCAGTGGGATATTCCCGCACTGGAAAAGGCGCTTGCCGCCGAATATCTATTGCAGTTGCCGCTGCAGGAATGGCTGGAGAATGAGGGAGACCTGCACGCGGATAATCTTGACGAGCGCGTTGCGGCGATAGCGGGTGAGCATTACGCAGGCAAGGTGGGGCAGGTAGGGGCTGCGGCCATGCATCACTACGAGCGAGCGGTAATGCTGCAAAGCCTGGATATACATTGGCGCGAGCATCTGGCGGCACTCGATCATTTAAGGCAGGGAATCCATCTGCGCGGATATGCTCAAAAAAATCCCAAGCAGGAATACAAGCGCGAGGCTTTCGAGTTGTTCACCGCCATGCTCGAAGAGATCAAGACCGAAGTTACCCGCATACTGCTGACGGTGCAGATAAGAGACGAGCAACAGGTGGAGGCTGTAACCGAGGCTCCGCGTCAGCCGGCCAATGTGCAGTATCAGCATGCGCCCTACGAGGAAGCGCTTGCCAATGAGGATACGGCAGAAACAGCACCGGATCTGGCGGAAAAACCTCAGCCATTCGTCCGGCAGGGTGGAAAGGTGGGCCGCAACGATCCTTGTCCTTGCGGATCAGGCAAAAAATACAAGCAGTGCCACGGCAAGCTCAGCTAGGGAAGTCCTGAACAAATCTCCGTTGGCGCGACGGCTTTGCGGGATGGGATGCGATTTGTTCAGCGCTTCCCCATATTGCCGCCTTATGAGTGGTATTTGAACCGCCCCTCAATCCTGACGGGCGGTGTTTTGACGCGATGAGCGGCGCCACTCCAGTCGTGATTAATTCGCCCTTTTCTGGAAATACTCGTCATAGCGGAAAACATAGTCCTTGTCCGTCAGCGGCAGGTGGCACGACCTGCAGGTCGCCAGATCGTCAGGTGCTTTGGTTTTTGCATCGGACAGATACATGGCATAAACCCAGTCGCCATTCCTGAGTTCGGGAGGGTTGACGGTTTCTCCCCAGCCAGCGCCTTTGCCCATGACACCGATCTTGAGCAACTCCCCTTTTATCAATTTACCGTCAGCCCCTTTTAATGGGGTGCCGTCAGAGGCTTCACGCGCCTTGTATATTTCCATTACCGAAACGGTGCCATTTGGGAAAGCTTCGCCCATTTTCGCGCTATTTCCAATGGGATTGATATAGATCTCACGCACCTGCTTGGTGTCAGTACGCTGCACGTCAGAAAGAAATTTTGGCCAGCTCTTGTATTCCGGCGGAATAGGCAGTTCCCCATCGCCATATTTTGTCGCTTGAGGGGTTGATGGCGTCTGTGCGCAGCCAATTACTACTGCTCCACACAACATGGCAACAGTCAAGGTAATACGATTCATCTCTATTCTCCTGTCATTGAATGGCGCGATGCGATATCTCTCCCATTTGTTTTACTCCCTGATGCCTTGGGCGAGTCTGGAGTCTTGATTCCGCAGGGCGTGCTGGAAGCCTCGCAGGATCATCTGATTACCGTTCGCTATACTAGCGGCCGAAGAGGGGTGTTGCAACAATAATCCTGAATCCGACCTGTCCAACTGCCGGATTTAGGATTGTCGGCGGGAAAGCGATGGACACAGCGTAGCCCCGCCGGCTGCTTAGCTTCAAATCCCGCAAGGGCCTATACGGCAATCAGGGGGTAGCCATTCCATTATGGCGCAGGAGTGCGTCTATCTTCGGTTCGCGTCCGCGAAACGCGATAAACGATTCCAGTGCGGGACGGCTTCCGCCTACCGCGAGAATTTCGTCACGGAAGCGTGCTCCGCTGCCGGGATCGATGACATCGCCGGTAGCACTTTCTTCAAACACGCTGTAGGCATCCGCAGACAGCACCTCGGCCCATTTGTAACTGTAATAGCCAGCCGCATAGCCGCCGCCAAAAATGTGGGAGAAGCTGTTAGGAAAGCGATTCCATGCGGGTGGCATGACAACGGCAATCTGACTGCGGATCTCGTCCAGCAACTGCAGCGGCGTCTTGTCCGTGCCCGCATCGAAATTGGAATGGATACGCATATCGAACAAGGCAAATTCGATCTGCCGGAGCATTTGGAGGCCGCTTTGAAAATTCTTTGCAGCCAGCATGCGATCAAATAGCACATGCGAAATGGGTTGACCGCTCTCCACATGCCTGGCCATATTGCTTAATACTTCCCATTCCCAACAGAAATTCTCCATGAACTGGCTTGGCAGTTCGACTGCGTCCCACTCCACACCGTGGATTCCGGAGATGCCCAGATCCTCCATGCGAGTAAGCAGATGGTGCAGCCCATGACCGAATTCATGGAATAAGGTGATGACTTCATCATGGGTGAACAGAGCCGGGCGAGCCTCGCCATTATTATGAACCGGGGCGGAGAAATTGCAGTTCAGGTACGCCACCGGCGCCTGTATCGACGGCTCTCCCGCCTGTTTCGGCTCAATACGCCGACGACTGATGGCATCGTCCATCCATCCTCCGCCGCGCTTCCCGGCTCGCGCATAGAGATCAAGATAAAACAGGCCGATCAATTCTTCCTTCCTGCTCCGGATAGTGAAAAGCTTGACGTCGGGGTGCCAGAGTTGCGCGTCGGCTGCTTTCACCGGTGCAATTACAATGTCGTACAGATTTTCCACGAGCCCGAACATGCCCCGTAATACGCTGGGCTCGGGGAAATATTGCCTCACATCCTGTTCGGAGAAGGCATAGCGGTCCAGCCGAAGTTTTTCGCTCACATAGGCAAGGTCCCAGGCTTCGAGCTTTTGGATTTGCAGTCTGTCGGATGCAAACTGGCGTAGCTCCTTCAGGTCCAGCTCCGCATAGGGCCGCGCCTTCGTGGCAAGTTCGCCGAGAAAATCCAGCACCTGCCGGGGAGTCGATGCCATTTTTGTCGCAAGCGATACTTCCGCGTAGCAATCGAATCCCAGAAGCTGGGCCTCTTCCTTGCGTAGTTCCAGTATCCTTGCGATAAGCGGGGTGTTGTCGAGATCGGGTGTGCTGTCCGATGTCTGGCCGGAAGGACCGAGCTCGCTGGCCCGGGTGACATAGGCGCGATACATTTTCTCCCGTAGATGCCGACTGTCCGCATACTGCATTAGCGGTATATATGATGGAGCATGCAAGGTGAATTTCCAGCCCGATGCCTGGGCTTTTTTAGCCAATTCGCTGGCGGTTTGCAGCACATCGTCCGGAATCCCTGAAATTTCCCCGGCGTCTTCGACATGCAGCATGAAGTTATTGGTTGCATCCAGCAAATTGTCATTGAATTTGGAAGACAGCGCCGACAATTCTTCCTGGATACGGAGAAAGCGTTCTTTCTTTTCCGGGGGCAGTTCGGCTCCTCCCAAACGGAAATCACGCAATGCATCATTGATAATTTTTTTCCGGGCGGGGCTCAAGTTCTCGAATTCCGTGTCCTGTCCAAGCTGCTTGAACTTTTCGAACATCACCTGATCCTGGGAAAGTTCAGCATAATATTGCGTTACCAAGGGGAGATTGGCGTTATACACTTCCCGCAGTTCCGGAGTGTTTACTACCGCGTTCAAGTGCGAGATCTGCCCCCATGTGCGGGAAAGACGCTCATTCGCGTCTTCCATCGGCTGCACGAAATTCTGCCACTTCGGTATCGCCGTATCGGCGCGTATCGTTGAGATGACGGAGCGGCCTTCGGCCAGCAGTTCGCTGACAGCCGGGCTGATATGTTCGGTTCTGATTTCCGCAAAGCGCGGCAATCCGGAGAAATCAAGCAGGGGGTTGGTCATTTTATTTCAGAGAACAGGTCCAGTTAACGGTTGATGGTTGACGGTTGAACAATGCACGGACTAATCATCGCAAAAGCAGGGGAAGCCGGACCGCTGCTCAATCGTGGTGGACGATATTGCCGTTGACCAAAGTGTATTTTACCCTTCCTTCCAGCTCCATGCCGAGAAATGGCGTATTGATGCCCTGGCTTTGGAGCATGGCAGGCTCCACTCTCCAGTACTCGTCGGGATCAAAGATACATAGATCCGCCGCTCCGCCGAGAGAGAGATACCCGGCATCCACGCCCAGTATGCGGGCGGGGTTGGCCGTGATTCTGGATAAAGCTGCTGGCAGGGGAATTCGCATTTCCGCTGCCCACTTCAAAGTAAGCGGCAACAATAGCTCCAGGCCAATCGCTCCGGGCTCCGCTTCAGCAAAAGGAAGCAATTTTGCGTCTTCATCGACGGGCGCATGATCAGAACAGATTGCATCTATCGTACCATCCAGCAGTCCGGCTCGCAGCGAATCGCGATCACCCAGCCCCCGCAGCGGTGGAACCAGATGGCAATTGGAATCGAAGAAACCAATATCCATTTCTGACAGGTGAATATGATTTGCCGCCACGTCGCACGAGATCGGCAGGCCCTGGGACTTTGCCACCCTTACCATGGCGACGCCTTCCGCGCTGGAGATGCGGCACAAGTGTATGGTTGCGCCGGTCTCCCTTGCCATCAGTATGATATTCGACAACGCGATGGTTTCCGCGCATACAGGAATCGCGGGCAAGCCCAATCGTGTCGCCACCTCGCCATCGTGCGCCACTCCGCCATCGGCCAGTGCCGCATCCTGAGGGCGCAGCCATACCGGGAAGCCGAACGTCGCGGCATACTGCATCGCATGCATCATGATACGCGCGTTTGGCAGCGACATATCCGCCTGTCCGAATGCGACACAGCCGGCGTCGTGCAATTCGGCCATTTCCGTGAGCCGCTCTCCCCTCAATCCCTGGGTCAGGGCTCCCACCGGATAAACATGCGCTTGGTTGAGGCTGCGGGCGCGATGTTTCAGCATTTCCACCAGCCCCGGCTCATCCAGTACCGGGTCGGTATCGGGAGAGCAGGAGAGGCTAGTGACGCCACCCGCCACCGCCGCTACCATCTCGGATTCGAGCGTGGCTTTATACTCGAAGCCGGGCTCGCGCAATCGCGCGGACAGATCGACGAGTCCAGGGCAAACCACTAGATTCTGCGCGTTTATTTCCCGATTAGGATGGAAGTCCGACGGAGCATCACCGATCGCGATGATCTTGCCAGCGGCGATAAACACATCCATGACGCCGTCGAGGCCGCTTCCTGGGTCTATTACCCGCCCGTTCTGAATATGCAGCTTCATTGCGCTTTCAGGTTCCGGTCAGAATCGACATGACCGCCATACGTACGGCGATGCCGAAGGTAACCTGTGGCAGAATGACGGACTGGCTGCCATCCGCAACGGCGGAATCGATTTCGACTCCTCGATTCATCGGACCGGGGTGCAACACGATCGCACCGCTCTTTGCAAGCGCCAGTTTTTCCGGTGTCAATCCATAGTATTTGAAATACTCTTCGGTGCTGGGAAGCCTCGCGTTCAGCATGCGTTCCTGTTGCAGGCGCAGCATCATCAGGACATCGATATCTTTCAGGCCTTGCGCCATCTCGTGAAAAACACGCACTCCCAGACGCTCCACTTTTGCTGGGAGCAAGGTTTTTGGGGCGATAACGCGGACTTCGGGTACCCCGAGCGTAGTCAATGCGTGAATCTGGGAACGCGCTACGCGCGAATGGAGAATATCGCCGACTATGGCAACGCGCAGGGTATGAAAGTCGCGCTTGTAGCGGCGGATCGTGAACATGTCGAGCAATGCCTGGGTGGGATGCGCGTGCCGGCCGTCTCCCGCATTGATGACATGAATCTCCGGCCTTACGTGACGCGCTATCAGGTGCGGGGCGCCGCTTTGGGAGTGGCGTACCACGAACATGTCGGCATGCATCGCAGAGAGGTTATCCACCGTGTCCAGTAGCGTTTCCCCTTTCGACTGCGACGAAGCGGCGATATTCAAATTTACAACGTCCGCGGAGAGCCGCTTCGCGGCGATCTCGAAAGTTGTCCGGGTCCGGGTACTGGGTTCGAAAAAAAGATTGAATACGGATTTGCCCCGCAGCAACGGGACTTTTTTAACGTCGCGCTCGGTTACCCCCATGAAGGACTCGGCGGTATCGAGTATATTCAACAAGACGGGCGCAGGCAGCCCTTCGGTGGTAAGAAGGTGCTGCAATCTGCCGTTCCTGTTCAGCTGAGGGTTATGCGTCATTGTCCCGAGGAGCCCTGTCATACAGGCTCAGGCTCAATTTTCCTTCGGTACTTTTATTCAAGGCCAGCATTTTGTCCGGCGGCAAGGCAAGCGTGGCCGCGATATATTGCGCGGCGACAGGAAGCTCCCTGCCTCCGCGATCCACCAGCGTGGCAAGGCGAATGCTCGCCGGGCGCCCGTAGTCGAACAATTCGTTGATGGCGGCCCGGATAGTGCGGCCGGTGAAAAGCACATCATCCACCAGGATGATGTGGCTGCCCTCCACCCCGAACTGGATATCGGAAGGCTTTACCTGAGGATGTAAACCGATCTGGCTAAAGTCGTCACGATAGAAGGATACATCCAGGGATCCGACAGGAAGCAAAATGTTCAGGCTTTCATGCAACCGCTCCGCTAGCCATACCCCCCCCGTATAAATACCCACCAATGCCGTGGCCTCGTTGATATCGGGGCGCAACTGATCTGCCAGATTGGCAAGTAGCTGCTCTGCGTCAGGCAGTTCCATCATCTCCATCGAAATAAGCTTGCAATATCACCTGGGCTGCTACTTGATCCAGCATGGGTTTTTGTTTTTTTCCTTTTACACCAGCTTCCCGCAATGCCGAGCTGGCAGAAATGGAGGTGTAACGCTCATCCACGAGCACGACAGGAATACCGAAGCGCCCTCCCAGCTGCTGCGCGAACCGGCGGCTCAGCCGGGTAAGTTCATGCTCAACTCCGTCGGCATGAACCGGCAAGCCGACAACCAATAGTACCGGCCGCCATTCTTTGATCAGTTCTTCGATACCGCTGAAGCGATTCGCCGTTTTCTCGGCATCAACTGTGGCAAGAGGATGCGCCAGTCCCAGCTCATGGCTGCCCACCGCGACACCGATGCGTTTGCGCCCGAAATCGAAGGCAAGCACGGTTCCGCCATGGTCAATTCCAGCATGTTCATCATCGCGCGCCAGAGTATCCTCTCATTTGTTCATGCGCGCAGGCCTCGCGTCCCTCCGCGGGGATAGCTGTCAGCAATGGCCTGCGTCGTTGGACAGGCTGGAAAAATCTATTCCGAGCAGACGGGTTGCCGCCGCCAGACGTTCCTCGCATGGCAGGTCGAACATCACGCTGGGCGAGGCAGGGACTGTGAGCCAGGCATTCTGGGATAGCTCATGCTCTATCTGGCCTGGCGCCCACCCGGAATAGCCCAGCGCGACCAGCAGCTGTTTTGGGCTGTCCCCGTTTGCTACGGCGCGCAGAATATCGAGTGATGTGGTCAGCCCGACCTGATGATTCACCACCATAGTCGATTGCCATTCGCCTATCGGCTGATGCAATACAAAACCGCGATCCAGTTGCACCGGCCCTCCAAACATCACCGGCAGGCTTTCCAGCGGATGTCCTTCCGATGAAATGTCGAGCTGCTCGAACAGGTCTTTCAGCGTCAGATCGATGGGCCTGTTTACTACCAGTCCCAGTGCACCCTGTTCGTTGTGATCACAAATGTAAGTAAGTGTTCGCGCAAAGAACGGGTCAGCCATGGCGGGCATGGCGATCAGAAAATGGTGGGTCAAGTCGATACTTTGCATGGGTGGGTGGTCTGCATGCGCACTCCATATAGAAATAGATCAACCTGCCTGGAGTCCCGGTGTTCCGCCATATTCTGCCAGCACGGCAGATGTTTGACTATCATTGTAAAACGAAACGGTTTTTTGCAATACCTTTTAACCTAAATCCGGCAGTTGGACAGGGTGAAGTGTGCGGTTTTTGGCGTGCAGGGCAAGGTGCAATGACGCGGAATGACCATTCCATTCCAGGGAGTTGCAACGCAGCATGTGCCGCAAAAATCGCGCAATCCGTCCCTGTGGCGAACCGACCATACAGGTGGATGTCGAGTGCCGCCAAAAGGCTTTGTGGATCATGGTTTTCTAAACTGGAAATGAGCGGTCAACTGCCGGATTTAGGTTTAAGGAAGCGCTGAGCAAATCTTCGCTGGCGCGACGGCGGCTTGCGGGATGCAAACGTCCGCTTCGCGTCTCGGCATAACAGTGCACAACGTGGGTGAGAAACAAGTGTTATTCTGCAATCTCATGTCATTCAGTCTGCGTGCGGCAGTTGGCGCTGGAATCATTTCAGGAATCATCGCCACCGTGGTGCAGGTGGCATTATGGTGGCTGTTCCAGGAGCCCTTGCCGGAAATACTATATCGGGATGCGCGCCTGGCCGCCGCGATTCTCATGGGGCCGGAAGTACTGCCTCCGCCGGCTTCATTCGATTGGATGGCAATGATAGTCGCAACCCTCATTCACTTCTTCATTTCCATTGGTTACGGCATCATCCTGGCTTATCTTGCTTTTCGCCTCCACAGGTTGTTTTCCCTGTTTATCGGGGCCGTTTTCGGCATGGCTGTCTACGTGATAAACATGTACGGATTTACATTGATTTTCCCGTGGTTCTCGATTGCGCGCGACTGGATCACCTTCTTCACTCATATTGCATTTGGAATGTGTCTGGCGAGTGTGTACAGACAGCTTGCAAGGCATGGGCCATAATGGATTGGCCTTGCCGTTCCGCCCCGGACCCTGGCGCCTGGACCCCTGGATATGGCGGCATGGCCGTGCTCAGCCATTCCTTGCGTAGCTCAAAAGATTGGATACAAGATGGTGAAATTTTTTCTTGGGATTGGATACACTGCCCGGGTCCATCTCTGCGGCGGCGCATTGATCATCCGTCACTTCCGCACGGCAAAAATGAATGTATTCGTCCCAGTCCCTGTTGTATGCAGGCAGGTCCTTCTGAGGAACGTATGGCTTGAAGTCCAGGACGATTTCCTCCATGACCGGCAGCCTGGCGCGAAGGTAGGTGTCGATGCTCTTGGGCCAATTGGCAGGTTCGGGGTACAGGCCGGACAGGGTGGACAGCAT
Source organism: Nitrosospira sp. 56-18 (assembly GCA_001899235.1). GTDB lineage: Bacteria > Pseudomonadota > Gammaproteobacteria > Burkholderiales > Nitrosomonadaceae > Nitrosospira. The sequence goes on along the minus strand of MKVR01000050.1, from coordinate 154,325 downwards.
GCGGGCACGATAGTCGCGGACAGCCTGGGCATACAGTCTGCGCTGGAACAGTTCATAAATGCCGGAAAAAACAAGTGCTGCTGCAAGCAGGACCAAAGGCCACATGGGCACCTGATTGAAATATCCGGATATCTGGTCGGTATATTCGTTCATATTCTTTTCATGCTCCGGGAAAGCGGATAGCACCCAGGTCGCCATGACAGGGTATCCATTACAGGGCCATTATGTTTCCTTCCCATGGTACTGGCGCATGTTATGCTCGGCGTTCCCAAGCTGGCGTACCAGGGGGTGAGGGGGAAGGAAAGGGCTCTCAAGGAGGATTATAAGCTTTGGAGAATGCTGGTCAATCGCCGCGGTGCGGCCAATGCATTCTCCGGAATTTTTGAGGCAGCGCGATTTCCCCATTCATGCAGCAACTGGATGCGCCACACTTCCTCCTGAGCTTTGCCTTGCCTGCTATCTGCAAGCGGCTGGACGGTACTCTGGCGGTACGGTTCCTTTCACGATTTCCGGCAACCCATTTTCAGGATCGTTGCTGTCATTGCAGATCCATTTTTGGCCCGTCGCTGTCGCCAATACCAGGGTTCTGCCCATTCCCCCCTCCACCAAGCCGGGGCTGACGCCATTGTTCCTGAATTTCGCAGTTACCTGAAACCCTGAAGGAAGAATGAGAGGTGTCAGGCTGGCAACATATTTTCCGTTCCCGTGAGGTATGAGAGCGTCAAATTCCGCGTTGGTCGGCCATCTTCCGTTGCTTGCATGGAACTCGGATATGGGGGCTTTCACGCCGTCCAGCAGATTCATCGCTTCGACCACCTGTTCCCGGGCCTGTGCATCCTCATACATCTGATACGCCGGAGGAATGGCGATTGTGGTCAGAATGCCAATCATCGCAATCACCATCATTGAATTGATCAACGTCAAGCCTTTTTGGTCCTGCCTCATGCTAACCGGACTCCTTTTGGATGAACCATTACATTCGAAACCATGCGACGCTACTTGATCAGAAGCACAGGTATGGTCGAGAGGTACATGACCTGGGCAGCGACCGAACCCAGCAATATACCTTTCACTATTCCCAGTCCCCGCGGTCCGATCACTATCTGATCGCAATCTGTCTCCCTCGCATATCGCGCGATTGTTTCGGCAGGGTTTCCTACCGCAATGTGATATTGATAGGCAATGCCGTTATGATCCAGCAATGCGCGTGCAGCTTTCAAGGCCTTCGTGCCTTCTTCCCGGTGATACCAGTCGATGCTTTCCTTGTCGATGAAAAGGGGCACATTGCCCCGCCGCGGGGGCTGCACGTTCAACAGGTGTATCTGAGGCAACTCCGTGTACCAATCCAGCAGCTTGATGAACTTTTCGGTGGCCTTGTCGGAATTATCCGAACCATCCACCGGCACCAAAAATTTCAACATCGTTCTTTCTCCATAACCGGAACAGTGGCATTTGTTCCCAGAGACGAGCTAGGGAAGCGCTGAATAAATCTCTGCTGGCGCGGCGGTGGTTTTGCGGGATGGGATGCGCGAAAGGCGACGACGCGAATGGTGCGGCCGCGCAGGGCGGAGCAGTGCCTTCCGAAAGGAAGATGCGGCCCCGCAGCGGGATGCCTGCGCCCCAACAAAACTGTGGTGCGGTCGAAGCATCCCTTCCGCTGCCCGATCCCCGCTCTGCGGGGCCCCTCGGGCCACGCTCCGGGGAACCATGGCGTTGCGCTCCCTGGCATCGTAGTCCCAGCTGCAATCTTCGTCGCGCGCCTTATGATCATCCCGATTTTACCAGCAACGCGCTCAGCGAGGATTTATTCAGCGCTTCCCTAAGGTTGCTTGTTTCCGTCATCCGCCAGATCCGAAATATGCGTGGTTTTTGCCTCCGCTCTTCCCCCCAGCCATTTTCCGGCAGCGACCACCAGGAGCGCGCCGCAAGCTGGAGCGAGCCAGTGGAGAAAAGCGGCATGGGTGCTGACCCATTCGCTGATAACAGCATCCTTGACGCTCATGTCGCCCGAGATCCAGCCGAGCAAGCCAGCACCGATAATAATGGTTGCTGGAAAACGGTCCATGATTCTTATCACCAATTTGCTTCCCCACACGATGACGGGGACGCTCACCAGGAGGCCAAAGAGGACCAGAATGAGGCTGTCGCGCGCAGCGCCTGCGATGGCGACGACGTTGTCGAGGCTCATTACGGCATCGGCAATGATAATCGTCTTGATTGCACCCGGCAGCGTAGTGCTGGCGGTGACAGCGTGCCCTGAAGTTTCCGGTTCTGGCTGAAGCAGTTTGATTCCGATCCAGAGCAGCAGCACTGCGGCGATTATCTTCAGGAATGGAATGCCAAGCAGGGAAAGGGCGAAAAAGATTAGCACCATGCGCAAGGCAATGGCGCCGAACACACCCCAGAAAATACCTATGTTGCGTTGCTTTTCGGGAAGTTTGCGACAGGCAAGCGCAATGACCACCGCATTGTCTCCCCCCAGCACAATATCGATGGCGATGATTTGCAGTACCGCTACCCAGAATTGCGGACTGGCTATATCCATAACTGAACTTTAGGTGGCGTGGCTTGGTAATGTCTTTGGAGCCCTGGAAAGGGAGTGTTTGCGGGCGGCTCGCTGGATTGCTATGGAGATTATACCAGTGTCCCTCTTGAAAACCCTTAGTGCCGGGTGATTTCGTTCCTGGTAATTGATGCGGCCACAACCCGTGCTACTCCGATCCCGGTTCCTATTCCGCCACCAGTTTAGTGGAAGGATTGTCGTCGTCCTCGCAGACCGTTTCCATGCCAAGGAATTGGAGGATCTGGCGCTTGCGGGGCAGAGTGTCGCGATAACCCAGATCGATCAATGCCCGGCAGAACGGTTCTTCAAATAAAATGTAGCTCAGAAGCGATGAGCCGTCGCGCCTCATGGCGCCAATGGCGCGAAAAAAAAGACGCAAGGTGCGGGGAAGCGCGAGTGCATGCTGTTCCGCAAGCGTGTTGATTTCCAGGCTGGGGGAGATCACCATGCATTCCACCGGACGTAGCCCCATCTCATTGGTTTGCAGCCTTTCTTCAGGAATCATCCGAAGCGTGGTATTGATGCGTTGCAGGCGTTCCAGGTCCACATCCAGGCTATCGAGAAAAATGCTCCCCATGATGTGGCCCCCTATCTGGGCAAGCGTGGGGTAACTGTCCACCTTAACCCGATCTGGCGGGGATTCGACAGATTTGCGTACGCCAATCACCAGTACCCGTTCTGCTCCAAGGTGCAGTGCAGGGCTGATGGGTGCGAGTTGGCGCATGGATCCATCGCCGAAATATTCGCGGTTGATTCGCACGGCGGGAAAAAGAAGAGGAATTGCGGAAGATGCCATGAGATGCTCGACCCCAATGCAGGTTGCTACGCCAATACGCCGTTCTCTCTTCCACGGCACGATGTTGTCTGCTCCCTGATAAAACGTGACTGACTGCCCTGAGGTATAGCCCCAGGCAGTTATGCCCAGCGCGGATAGCGCTCCCGTCTGGATGCTTCTCTGAATGCCTTGAAATGGCAGGTGACGTTCCAGCATTTCAGCAAGCGGCGCATTATCGAGCAGGGAGATGGCGCTACGTTGTTTGATCCATCCTCCCCAGAGCAGGGAAGAAAGCCATCGAAAAGCATTTCCGAATACGCCGGCGGGATCGGATCGGTATGCCTGGCCGACATGTGCGTTCTCCCACACTGCGGACAGTTCTTCCAGCCCCTTATGATAATTGCGGGCCGAAATCGCCAGGCTGACCGCGTTGAAGGCACCTGCGGACGTGCCGCAGATAATGGGGAAGGGATTCTTTCTCACCTTGGGCAGCATGGAGGCAATGGCGCGCAGTACGCCAACCTGATAGGCGGCGCGGGCGCCTCCTCCCGTCAGGACGAGGCCGACTTTAGGCTGCAGTGGATTTGGACTCGAATACATTCGCAAGCAACCAGTTTGCTTCGTGCGTGACGTGCCTGCGCAGGTTTCGGCGAGAAGGCTTGATCCGGGGTGGGGCGCCTTCAGAGGTTCCTCAAGGTTTCAGACGTCAGTATGAAACGTGTGCAAGAAGCCGAAATATACCAGATTCGGGACAGGGAAGTTGCTTCAGAAGCGGGGGTGAGGCAGGGAAAGCGTATTCTAGGGAAGCGCTGAATAAGTCTCCGGTGGCGCGGCGGTAGCTTTGCGGGATGGGATGCGCGAAAGGCGACGACGCGAATGGTGCGACCGCGCAGGGCGGAGCAGTTTCTTCCAGAGGAAGATGCGACCCCGTAGCGGGCTGCTGGCGCCCCATGTTACCAGCAACGCGCTCAGCGAGGATTTGTTCAGCGCTTCCCTAGGTATCAGGGCTCGGGAAATCATTGCATGATAGCGATTATTCGGGACTTCCTTGATTTGCACGGCTGCCAATCATATTCTCCGGTTTTACCCACGAGTCGAACTGTTCGGCTGTTACAAGGCCGGATGCGATTCCGGCTTCCCTTAGGGTTAGCTTTTCATGGTGCGCTTTTTTTGCAATTTTTGCCGCGCTGTCATAGCCAATATAAGGAGTGAGCGCGGTAGCCAGCATCAGCGAATTGCGCATCAACTCATCGATACGTTCCCTGTTGGCAGCAATTCCGGTCGCGCAATGCTTGTCGAAGCTTGTCATGCCATCCGAAAGGAGGCGCACGCTTTGCAGAAAGTTGTGGATGATGAGGGGTTTCATTACATTCAGTTCGAGATTACCCATCGCACCGCCAAAGTTAATGGCGACATCATTGCCCATCACCTGGCAGCAAGACATGATGACTGCTTCGCACTGGGTCGGGTTGACTTTGCCGGGCATGATGGAACTGCCTGGCTCATTTTCCGGAATTTGCAGCTCCCCGATACCGCAGCGCGGCCCCGACGCGAGCCAGCGAATATCATTCGCGATTTTAATCAGGGATGCGGCGACGGTTTTCAGCGCGCCGTGCGCATAAACCAGCGCATCGTGGGATGCCAGGGCCTGAAACTTATTAGGCGCGCCGACAAATGGCAGGCTGCTCGCTCGCGATAGCGCTGACGCCACTCTTGCAGCGAATTCAGGATGTGTATTCAAGCCGGTTCCCACGGCCGTTCCCCCTGCCGCCAATTCATATAGATGCGGAAGTGTTGCATCGATGTAATTCAGACCATGATCCAGTTGCGAGACATATCCAGAGAATTCCTGTCCTAATGTCAACGGCGTGGCATCCTGCAAATGGGTTCGGCCAATCTTGACAATATCTGCGAATTCTTCCATTTTCGCGGCCAGAGTCTGACGTAACGCAAGCATGGCGGGCTTCAATTGACCAGTAATGGAGCGGGCCGCAGCCACGTGCATTGCGGAAGGAAAAATATCGTTGGATGATTGCCCCTTGTTTACATCGTCATTGGGGTGAATTCGGATTCTGATTCCGCGGTCCTGTCCGAGCAGTTCCGACGCCCTATTCGCGAGTACTTCATTCATGTTCATATTGGTTTGCGTTCCCGACCCCGTCTGCCAGACGACGAGGGGAAATTCCGCGTCATGTTGTCCGGAAATCACCTCGTCCGCTGCCCGGATAATGGCTGTTGCCTTATCTCCATCCAGCAGGCCAAGGTCGCGGTTTACGCTGGCGGCGGCGCGCTTGAGCATTGCAAGGGCATGAATTAACGCCAGCGGCATGCGTTCGCCCGAAATCCTGAAATTCTGCAGCGAACGCTGGGTCTGCGCGCCCCACAAGGCTTCGGCGGGCACTTGCACCATGCCCATCGTGTCATATTCCTCACGGTAAGTCATACAGACCTTCTGTTTTGTCAGGGAAAGTGGAGCGAAGCGCGCGGGACAATAATGCCTGTGAATGCAGGTTATAACTTGTGCGAAGATGAATGTTCTAGGACCGCTCAGCCCTGGAGGTGAAAGAAACAGAATGCGGACGGCTACAGTTCACGCATCCTATCCGGGCCGTTCTTCAGCGAGAGGTTTTACTGTAACGGAGCGGATCGGAAACCCGGTGCTGCCGATTTATCTGCCTACGAATATCTCGTGGCTTGCAGATCAATTTTCAAGAAACGATTCTTCGCCCGGATGTCCGGTTTCGCGGTCTATCCAGTCGGAAATGCCAATCTCGTCTTCAGCTTCCTCCAGGGTTTCCCCCGGCTCATAGTCCGACTCGGCGTTGTATTCCATATCCTGAATAGCGTCGAGCAAGGTTGGAAAAGGACCGAAAATCTTGTCGCTTTCCTTTTCATCGTGCCAATAAAAACCATCGGGACGCTCGACGATACGCGTGCTATCGTAATCGTCTGATTCTTGTGGAACCGGCTGTTCCATAGTACCCCCACTAAGGTTTTCTGAGTTGAAACGTCGTTAATATTAACCTTGTCCCTGAAATTTTACCAGCGTAAATATTCGAGCCGGGGCGTAAGAATAACGCCTTTTCCTGCTGATCGCGCCGGCGAGCAGACAGGAGAATAATCACAAATGAGGGAAATGAGGACTCGCATGGATACCCGTTCGAAAGCGGGTCAATGAGCCAGCCTCTGATGCACAAGCCGATACCGTGCTGTTGAAAAAAGGCGGCTTGGGTAGTCGACGCGGCCGCCTCCCTTAACAGGACCTAAGGATTCAAGAACGGGATCCCGACAGGGGAAATGGCCAACTGGAAGCGGGGGTATTAGCCGGGCCCGATGTGTCCGGCTTTTTAGCTCCTTTTTTTGTGGAAGTCTTTTTTTCCGTCTCGGCTTTTCCAGTGGAGCCGGCCTTCTTTTCAGGTTCCTTGGCCGCCGATTTCTTGACCGGGCTGGTTTTCTCGGATGCAGAAGCCTTTGATGCCGGCGATTTCGTGATGGAAGGGGATGCCTTTTTCTCAGCCTTCTTTTCCGTTTTCTTTTCAGTTATTTTCTTTTCGGCTGTCTTCTTCTCCGTTTTCTTCTCGCCTGTTTTCTTTTCCGCTTTCTTTTCGCCTGTTTTCTTCGCGGGTTTTTTTTCTTTCTTTTTTTCCACTTTTTTCTCGGTTGATTCCTTGACAGCTTTTGTTAACGGTGCTTCCTTTTTGGAAGGCGCTTTTGCTTTTGTTTCGGTAGTCTTCGCTTTTGCTATTGTCGTAGTGGCCGTTTTTTTCTCGGCTAGTTCCTTGGCTGGTTTCTTGGCTGCAGATTTTTTGGATGGAGCCTCTTTCTGTGCCACAGGCTTTTTGGTAGCGGGGGATTTCTTGACAGCAGGTTCTTGTGCCGCAGATTTTTTGGTAGTTGCCATTTCAACCTCCAGATTTAAGGTTATACGGAATAAACCCTTTCTATGTAGCGCATATACCGCTCTTATGCCGCAGCCATGAAAATACCGGATAACGGCAATCCCGTTTGGATGACTCCGGAATGAATCATCGTCGCATCCGGTCTTTTCGACGATATGACATCGTGATTCTACCGGAGTTCACCTCAAAGTATTTAGTCCCAGCTTAGCGTGCCTCCCGTTTGGTACTCGGTGACACGGGTTTCAAAAAAGTTTTTCTCTTTTTTCAGGTCGATCATTTCCGACATCCACGGAAAAGGATTGCTTGCTCCCGGATAGAGTATATCCAAGCCGATCTGCTGGCAACGCCGATTGGCGATATAGCGCAAATATTCCTTGAACATGGGCGCATTCAGCCCCAGAACCCCCCGCGGCAAGGTATCCTCCGCATACCGGTATTCCAATTCCATGGCTTCGCGCATCAATGCATTGATCTCCTCGCGAAATGCCTTGGTCCATAGATGCGGGTTCTCCATTTTGATCTGGTTGATGACATCTATGCCAAAGTTGCAGTGCATGGATTCATCCCGCAGGATATATTGATATTGTTCGGCTGCGCCGCTCATTTTATTTTGTCTTCCAAGCGCCAGAATTTGCGTAAAGCCCACATAAAAAAACAATCCCTCCATGATGCAGGCAAATACGATCAGGCTTTTCAACAGTGCCTGATCAGTTTCCAGTGTACCGGTTTTGAATTGCGGATTCGTGAGCGTGTCAATGAAAGGGATGAGGAATTCGTCCTTTTCCCGGATGGACGCCACTTCATGATAGGCGTTGAAAATTTCTCCCTCGTCAAGCCCCAGCGACTCCACGATGTACTGATAGGCATGGGTATGGATTGCCTCTTCGAATGCCTGGCGCAACAGGTATTGCCGGCATTCGGGATTGGTAATATGCCTGTAGGTGCCCAGTACAATGTTATTGGCCGCCAATGAGTCCGCAGTAACGAAGAAGCCCAGATTGCGCTTGACCAGGCGGCGCTCATCCTCGGTCAAGCCATCGGGATCCTTCCACAGCGAGATATCGCGGCTCATGTTGATTTCCTGCGGCATCCAGTGGTTGGCGCAGGCGGCAAGATATTTTTCCCAGGCCCATTTGTACTTGAAAGGCACCAGTTGATTAACGTCGGCCTTGCAGTTGATGATGCGCTTGTCTTCAACCGAGATGCGGCGATTGTCATTCTCCGCGAAACCGGCTACATCGTTTTCGCCTGGTTCCATACCGGTACTCATGCGGCCGGCGGCCTGGAGCCTGTGCACGTTGTTCAATATGCCGTTCACCCGGGGCATGGGTGAGGGCACTGCCTCGTCTTCAAATGTCAGCATAGCCTTTTTTCCTTATCTGTTTGATCCGTAAAAATCGTCGATTACTGGCAGGATTCGCATTCCGCATTATCGATGGCGCAATATTTCAGGTCCGCTACCCCCGTTGCCTGGTCGCTTTCCGAGGGCACGGCATTCAATGAGCCTGCCTTGACCGTGGATTTTTCCGCAGAAGTTGCTCCAAGCGAGCGCAGGTAGTAAGTGGTTTTAAGTCCCCGTACCCAGGCAAGCTTGTAGGTTTCATCCAGTTTCTTGCCGGAAACGCCAGCAATGTAAATGTTGAGCGATTGTGCCTGGTCTATCCATTTCTGCCGCCGTGCGGCCGCCTCGATCAGCCATTGCGGATCGATCTCGAAGGCAGTGGCGTAAAGCCTGCGAATATCGGCCGGAACTCTGTCTATCTTGCTCAACGCTCCATCGAAGTATTTGATATCCGAAATCATGACCTCGTCCCAAAGCCCGAGTTTCTTCAAGTCATTTGCCAGATATTCGTTAGCCATGGTGAACTCTCCCGACAGGTTCGATTTGGCATAAAGATTCTGGTACGTCGGCTCGATGCTGGCGGATACCCCGATGATATTGGAGATGGTTGCGGTTGGCGCAATTGCCAGGCAATTGGAATTGCGCATGCCATGCTTTTTGATGCGCTCACGCAACGCATTCCAGTTCAGCGTGGCAGTCATGTCGATATCGACATAACCCCCACGCTCCTCGCGCAAAAGATCCAGCGTGTCCTGGGGCAGAATTCCCCGATCCCACAAGCTGCCTCGATAAGAAGCATAGCGGCCCCGTTCTTCGGCCATCTCGGTGGAAGACCAATACGCGTGATAGGCAACCGCTTCCATTGCGCGATCCGCAAATTCCACCGCCTCATTCGAGGCGTAGGGGATGCGCAGCTTGTGCAGACAATCCTGGAAACCCATGATGCCCAGACCTACCGGCCGATGCCTCAGATTCGAATTACGCGCTTTGGGTACGGCATAGAAATTGATATCGATCACGTTATCCAGCATGCGCATTGCGGTGCCGATAGTGCGCTTGAGCTTTGCGTCGTCGAGCTGCCCATCTTTCAGATGGGCAGCAAGATTGACCGATCCCAGGTTGCATACGGCGATTTCATGGTCATTGGTATTGAGCGTGATCTCGGTGCAGAGATTGGAGCTATGCACTATGCCAGCATGATTCTGGGGCGAGCGGATGTTGCACGGATCCTTGAAGGTGATCCATGGGTGGCCGGTTTCGAACAGCATGCTGAGCATCTTGCGCCATAACTGCTGTGCCGGAATCTTCTTGTACAGGCCAAGTTCGCCGCGCGCAACTTTTTCCTCGTAGGCAAGATAAGCCTGTTCAAACTGTCTTCCATATTTTTCATGGAGGTCAGGCACATCGGAAGGAGAAAATAGCGTCCATTCGCCGCCCTCCATCACGCGCTTCATGAATAGGTCGGGAATCCAGTTGGCCGTATTCATGTCGTGGGTGCGGCGCCGGTCGTCTCCGGTATTTTTGCGCAGTTCCAGAAATTCCTCGATATCCAGATGCCATGATTCCAGATAGGAGCACACAGCGCCTTTTCTCTTGCCTCCCTGGTTTACGGCAACCGCGGTATCGGATACCACCTTGAGAAATGGCACCACTCCTTGCGACTTTCCATTGGTGCCTTTGATGCGCGAGCCCAATGCCCGCACCGGAGTCCAGTCATTGCCAAGTCCGCCGGCATATTTGGCGAGCAGGGCGTTTTCCTTTATGGCTTCGTAAATGCCATCCAGATTATCCGCCACCGTGGTGAGATAGCACGAGGACAACTGCGAGCGGCGGGTGCCGGAATTAAACAGCGTCGGGGTGGAACTCATGAAATCGAAATTGGACAACACCTGATAGAACTCGATGGCGCGCGCTTCACGGTCGATCTCATCGAGCGCAAGCCCCATCGCAACACGCATGAAGAATGCCTGGGGCAGTTCGATACGTCGGTCCCGCACATGCAGGAAATAGCGGTCATACAAGGTCTGCAATCCGAGATAGCCGAATTTGAAGTCGCGGCTGGCGTCCAGGGCCCGGGCCAGCCGCGGCAGGTCGAATTGCGCCAGCCGTTCATCCAGCAATTCCGCATCGATGCCGCGTTTGATGAAATCAGGAAAATAACCGGCATAACGATGCGCCATATCCTCGTGGAAGATTTCTTCACCCAGCACTTCAAGCCGCATGGTATGCAGCAGCAACCGTGCGGTGACGTAACTATAGGCAGACTCTTTTTCGATCAGTGCCCGTGCCGATAGGATAAGCGATTTCCTCACTTCCTCCATGGGGACTTCGTCATACAGGTCCTTCAGCGTGGCCTCAAGTATCACCACCGGGTTTACCGCTTCGCCCAGACCGATGCAGGAAGATTCGATCAGCGCCAGCAATCGCGCGGTGTCGAGCGGCGTCAGGCGGCCATTTTCCAGCACGTTCAGAATACTTGCCGGAGTCTCCGATCCCGCCATTTCTTTTTGCTGCGCCCGCTTGCGTGCGCGATCCTCACGGTAAAGCACATAGGATCGCGCCACATCGTGTTCACCGGAGCGCATCAAGGCGAGCTCTACCTGGTCCTGAATATCCTCGATATGAAAAGTCCCGCCTGCCGGCTGGCGGCGCATCAGCGCGTTCACCACATCATCGGTCAGCCGCGCAACGACTTCCCTCACCCGGGCTGACGCCACGCCAGGACCGCCATTGACGGCGATAAAGGCTTTCGTCATGGCGATGGAAATCTTGTCTGGCTCAAAACCGGCGACGGAACCATTGCGGCGGATAATCTTGTACTGGGAATACTGTGATTCCCTGGAGGAAAGGGCTGAAGAAAAACCATGCGCGGATACTACCGGGCGATGGGTATTGTCAGTTGCAAGCTGCATGTCCGATTCTCCTTTCCTAGACAGAAAACTATTTCTTCCATTAGCTGGTGCTGGAAGTCATGATGCTGAGACAAACACTATATCTAGTGTTTGCTTGGGATAAGTTTGACTATTGCTAGTGCCGACAATGTTGCAATATTTCTTTCGGCATGTCAAAACTTTTTAAAATTATCCGGGTGAATGGACGAAGACCGGATCCTGAGCGGGACGCCGCGGGCGGTGGCCAGGCATGCATACGGAAAGACGATAGCTGGCATCTGTTCGCCCTGATCAATCCCGATTTCCTTTTTCCGGCTTTCGGGCATCGGGGCGGCCGGATTCGATCAGCCGGGGCGCCTGCTTTGCCATTTCCATGGCATCGCGAATCTGTTCGGGCTTGTGGGCGCGCAATCCTTCGGCAAGCGCGCGGGAAGCATCCCTGCGGCGTTCGGCATATTGGCGCAGCCTATCCACTTTCGAGGCGGAAGGAAGATCCGGATCGTGCGGCGAGTGCGTAAGTTGCTCAAAACTTTCCTCGTAGCGATCACCCACTGCCGTATCTATCCGCCCCGCCATTTCTTCGAACGAGATGTTGCCGTGCGCTCCCTCATCGAGGATGCTTTGCCAGTCCCTTGTTATCGCGATATCGTCCTGCAGGAATTCCCCGATCTCCTTGCGCGCCTGCAGTTCTTCGCTCCATCGGTAGGCGGGTTTCGGTATCTGGCTGATAAGGACGGCGATCGAAAGCGCAATGGTTGCTGCCGCCAACAACCGGCTGCGAAGGGACGTTTCCTTCGCTTCCTTTGTTGCGCCGGGCTGCGCGAACACTATGCCGGCGAGTATCCCGGTCAAAAATCCGCCAATGTGCGCGGCATTATCGATACCCGCGATGAAGTGCCCCAGAATTAAGGTGACGACCGCGAAACCCGAAGCCCCCCAAAAGAACCAGCGAAATTCTTCGGGATGAAGATTCGCGCGTTCATGCCACAGAAAAACCAGCAGCGCGCCATACATGCCAAAAATGGCACCCGAGGCCCCTCCGGATACCGCCAGGCCTTTATGCGCAACCAGCGACAACAGATTGCCGGCAAGTCCCCCTGCGAAATAAATGGCGGCAAACCGGGCATGCCCATACATGCGCTCCACCAGTTCCCCTGCGTCCCAGAGCGCCCAGAGATTGAGCGTGAGATGAATAACGCCGAAATGGAGGAACATGGCGCTGCCAAGACGCCACCATTCCCCGTCCTGCGTGGCCGGTCCGAAATTCGCTCCCCACGCCAGTTGCACGGTATTGGAGGAATGCCACAAGCTCGCCCCCCCGGCGAGCATTGCGCCGAAGATGATCAAATTGCTCGCTATCAGAAGCCTAGTGACCGGTATTTGCGGTACACGCCGGTGAAGGAGTTCGTGGAGAGGCTGCATTGGCCGGTGGACTGGTTTTTCCCGAGCCGTTATTATGCACGAGATGGATACCAGCCTCTTCGGGATTACTCCCTTTGGGATTACTTCGTGAGGATCTGAAATTGCTGCTGCTGCCGGTCGGAGGCTTTTGATTAACGAGTCTTTGGCGAAGCGCCGCCTTCCAAAGCCAGGGAGTTCCTGACCATCTCTATCCCATCTCGTTACCATTCCCATCATGAAGGCCGCATGCAAGCCTTGATTGCCATTCTGATCGTCGTACTGTCGGTTGCATGGCCCGCAACCGCCCAGGCGCAGACCCAGAAGCGGATAGAGTTGCCGCGCACGAGCCTCACGCCCGATGATGTTGCGGTTGTCATTAATGATTCCGACCCGCTCTCTCGCCGTGTCGGTGATTATTACCAGAAAATGCGGCACATCCCGCAGGCGAACATGATCCATGTTCGCTTTGAACCCGGCCGGAGCAGTATTTCGAAGGAAGATTTTCTTGAGATCAAGAAGAGGATAGACCGCAACACACCGGCGCATGTGCAAGCCTATGCGGTTGCCTGGACCGCTCCCTACCGCGTGGATTGCATGTCGCTGACTTCGGCACTGGCTTTTGGTTTCGATGAACGCTACTGTTCGATCCGATGCGGACCGACCGCCCCCAGTGCCTACTACAGTTCTACCACGCTTTATCCGGCGCGGGACCAAGGGTTGCGTCCGGCAATGATGCTCGCGGGAATCAATTTCGAGCAGATCAGGGAGCTGATAGACCGCGGTATTTCCTCGGATCGCAGCTTTCCCCAGGGACGCGCCTACCTGATGATAACACCGGACAAAATGCGCAGTGTGCGATCCGCCCAGTTCGAGCAGACCGCAAAACTATTTGCGGGTGTTTTTCCTGTGGAGATTCTCGAAGTTGACGCGCTCAGCGATCGCCACGACGTGTTTTTCTATTTCACGGGAGCAGAGAGCGTTCCTCTGCTCGATACGCTCGATTTCCTGCCCGGCGCGCTGGCAGATCATTTGACTTCATCCGGCGGCCAGTTGACCGATTCAAACCAGATGAGCAGCCTGCGCTGGCTGGAGGCCGGGGCCACAGCCAGCTACGGTACCGTAGTGGAGCCCTGCAACCATGTTCAGAAGTTCCCTGTTCCGGGCATAGCCATGTTTCATTACGCGCTTGGCGCAAGCGCCATCGAGGCCTACTGGAAGAGTGTGGCCTGGCCTGGAGAGGGTGTGTTCGTGGGCGAGCCGCTGGCCCAGCCATTTGCTCCGCAGCTGCGTGAAATCGAGACCGGGCGATATGAATTGCAAATTTTTTCTCCGCGTGAAACGAGGCTGCGGATGGAGCGATCGCGCTCAGCGGCCGGACCATTCAAGCCTCTTGCGCGGCAGACCCTTCTCCATCGGGGCGTCAACATCGTGCGATTCCGTTTCACTGAAGCGGATGGGTATCTGAGATTGCGGTGGTAAGCATGCGCGGGATCGCTCAACGATACGTCGTTAGCGATTGGCGTGCCTCGCCAGTGCCATTTTTCTTCAATCTCCCGTTTGATCGCAGGGACGATCAAACTCGCGACGGTATCTTATATAATAGTTGTCTTCAAACTGTCTTCTGCTGCGCAGCATGCTTTCGAAAACCCAGCTCCACCTCAAATCCCACTTTACCGAAATTCTGCAGGACGTCCTGAGTGCAAGGTCGATGTTGAGTTCTGGTTTGGATCTGCCGATAGAGTTTGCGCGCCCAAAGCTATCCAGCCACGGTGATTATTCCTGCAATCTCGCAATGCAGCTAGGCAGGCTGCAGCGCCAGAATCCGCGCGATATCGCCGGGCTGCTTATCGATGCGCTTTCCGTTTCGCCTTATCTGGAAAAGGTCGAAATGGCGGGCGCCGGATTCATCAATCTGTTTCTCAAGACCTCGGTCAAGCAGCAGTTCCCGCGCCATATATTGGAGAGCGGAAAAAAATTCGGCCACGGCACTTTTGGGAAGGGCGCAAAGGTTCAGGTCGAGTTTGTTTCCGCCAATCCCACGGGCCCCTTGCATGTGGGGCATGGACGTGGCGCAGCATTTGGCGCCAGCCTGGCGAACGTGCTGGATGCAGCCGGTTACGCTGTCTGGCGCGAGTATTATGTCAACGATGCAGGGCGGCAGATGGATATCCTCGCACTTTCCACCTGGCTGCGTTACCTTGAACTGAATGGCGTTGCCACGTTTTTTCCCGGGAATGCCTACCAGGGAGAATACGTTCGAGACATGGCACGGCTGATCCACAGGGCGCACGGAGGGCGTTACGTGCATGAACCCGCGCTGCTGCTCGAAGCCCTTTCCCATGAAAAGAGCGGTGGCGAGGATGCCGAGCCTGATGCCGAGGCGCAGCTCGACAGCCTCATCGTCAATGCGAAAAAACTGCTTGGGGAAGATTACGCTTATATTCACGATTTTGTTCTTGCGGAGCAACTGGGAGACTGCCGCAATGATCTGATGGAGTTTGGGGTGGTTTTCGACGCCTGGTTTTCCGAGCAATCGCTATTCAACAGCGGGCAGGTGGCGGATGCGGTTCACCTGCTCGAGAAAGGCGGCTATTTATATCAGCAGGACGGCGCCAGATGGTTCCGTTCCAGCGCTTTCGGTGACGAAAAGGATCGCGTGCTGCAACGCGAAAACCGGCAATATACCTATTTTGCATCCGATATCGCGTATCACCTCAACAAGTTCGAGCGCGGCTTCGACCGCGTCATCGATGTTTGGGGCGCTGATCACCATGGGTATATTCCCCGCGTGAAAGGAGCGATGCAGGCTCTGGCGCTCGATCCGTCGAAGCTCGAAATCGCCCTGGTGCAGTTTGCTGTCCTTTATCGCGACGGGAAAAAAGCCTCCATGTCCACGCGTTCCGGAGAGTTTGTTACCTTGCGCGCTTTGCGCCAGGACGTGGGAAATGACGCGGCTCGATTCTTTTATGTCCTGCGTAAAAGCGACCAGCATCTGGACTTCGATCTGGATCTGGCCAAGTCGCAAAGCAACGAAAATCCCGTATATTACATACAATACGCGCACGCCCGGGTCTGCAGCGTGCTCGGCCAATGGGGGGAGGACAGCGCGATTCTGGTCACCGCGGATCTGTCCTTGCTCAGTGGTGCCGCAGAGCTGTCGCTGTTGCAAAAACTGATAGATTACCCCGACACAGTGGAGGCGGCAGCCAGGGAGTTGTCTCCTCATCTGATCGCGTTTTATTTGCGGGAATTGGCGGGGGAGTTCCACAGCTACTATAATGCTACTCGTTTTCTCGTGCCGGACGTTCCCTTGCGGCTTGCCCGCCTGGCGCTGATAGCAGCGATCCGCCAGGTGTTGAGCAACGGACTGGATCTTCTTGGCGTAAGCGCGCCTGAAAAAATGTAGCGGAGTATCACATGTACATGAGCCGCGATTATAAGACTTCGACGAATTCTCAAGTATCCGACAAAAGCAGGGGTGCTTTTCTGTTTGGATTGTTTACTGGCTACGCGCTCGGACTTCTGAGTGCCATAGCCATATGGATGTATATAGACAAGTCGCCCAGCCCATTCATTGGGAATGAAAAGGTCGTGGATAGCGCGCCGGGTAAGGGGACCGCCAATCAAATCGAAAAGAGTGCGCAGAATTCCGGCGGGAGCGAGAAAAACGGCAAAGCAACCGATGGCAAACCCCGTTTCGAATTCTACAAAATCCTGCCGAACAGTGAAGAAGCCGTAACGGAACAGCAGTTCAAGCAAGCGGAGCAGCATGCTTCATCCGGCGACAGGTATTTTCTCCAGACGGGATCATTCCAGAAAGCGGAAGATGCCGACAATCTGAAAGCAAGGCTTGCCATGCTGGGAGTAGAGGCATTCGTCCAGGCTGCGGATTTGCCGGGGAGAGGCATCTGGCATCGCGTGCGGGTGGGTCCTTTCACAGGTACCGAGGATATGAAACAGGCTCAGGCTTCATTGCAGCAAAACGGTGTGCAGAGCAGTCTCATCAAGGTCCACGAAGGCAGACAGTAAGAAGATAACCCCTGGCTGGCGCAGTATGCCTCATCAGCATCGGTTCACCCATTCAAGGAGAAAACATGATCCCCATGCGTTTGCTTGCGGTAGTTCTTTTGTTTCTCGGCACGGGCATTGCTGGTATTTCCGGAGTCTCGGCCGAAATTGTCGAGGGGCGGGATTACACGGTTCTGAAACATCCGAAAACCACGGATAGCGGTAATAATATAGAGGTTATCGAGTTCTTCTGGTATGGCTGCCCGCACTGTTATGACCTGCATCCTTATATCAAGGCATGGCTGAAGGATAAGCCGAAGGATGTCAGTTTCCGTTATATTCCTGCTGTTTTTCGCCCCAACTGGATCCCTGGGGCAAAAATCTTCTACGCACTGGATGCGCTTGGCGAACGGGAGAAACTGCATGACAAGGTTTATGACGCAATTCATCGGGACGGGATCGACCTGACCAAGGATGACGTGTTGTTCAACTGGATAGCAAAGCAGGGACTGGACCGCCAGAAATTCATCGACGCCTACAATTCTTTTTCCGTGCAGAACCAGGTATCCCGCGCAACGCACCTGTCTAAGGATTATGGGCTTTCTGGTGTTCCATCGGTTGTGGTGGATGGTAAATACCTTACCAGTGGGAGGATGGGCGGAACTCCTCAGGATACCATCAATACGGCAACTGCCTTGATAGAAAAAGTACGCAAGGAGCGCGGATCGAAGTAGCAAGGCGTCATGGTATTTGAACCTAAATCCGGTGCGTGGTAAGTTCACTACAGGGAGGATTGCGCCTTTATTTCGGCAATACGCGCCTCATTTACCCTGGTATTGATAGCCGCCGGCAAGCGTGTGGGATCCTGGGCGGTTCTGGCCAGCTCGGCGGCAATTGCGCCCGCGTCCACGCTTCTCGCCGCGCTGAGCGCCATTCGCAGGCGTTCAGCTTGCGGATAGGGTTTTTCGGCATAACCCGGCCTTCCATGAAAATCGCATGCACAAGCCTGTAGAAATTCTTCGAACCGCTGCGGCTTGCGATAAGCATCCACCGCCTGAAGCATGGCGGCGATGGTCGATGGCCTCAGCTCGAGCGAGTGGTGGACGTCTCCATGGTAGCGTGCAACCAGCAATGCCAGGTCCCGGGCTTCGTTTGTGCTTCTGATGCGCTCGCATAGCTCCCTTACCAGTTTGACGCTGCGCGCTTCATGGCCGATATGGCGCGGCCATTCTTCCGGTGGCGTGGTGCCTTTGCCAAGGTCATGGGTAAGGGCGGCGAACCGCACCGGGAGGGAATAATTTTTCCACGCGGCGTGATCGATGACCATCATCACGTGCACGCCGGTATCGATTTCCGGGTGGTGCTGCGGTGGTTGGGGCACGCCGAACAAAGCATCCACTTCCGGCATCAGGCGGGTGAGCGCGCCACACTCCCGCAGAGCATAAAACATGCGGGAAGGTTTGTGCTCCATGAGGCCGCGGGCAAACTCCTGCCAGACGCGTTCGGGAACCAGCGCGTCGACTTCGCCGTTATGCACCATTTCGCTCATGAGCGTCAGCGTTTCCGGCGCAATGCGGAAACCGAAACGAGCGGCGAAACGGGCGGTGCGCAGCACCCGAACCGGATCTTCCGTGAAGGCCGGGCCTATATGCCGCAGCAATCCGGCTTCAAGATCGGCTACTCCTCCGAATGGATCGATGATGTTGCCGTTCTCATCCCTGGCGATGGAATTGATGGTGAGATCGCGCCGCGCAAGGTCCTCCTGCAACGAAACTTCCGGCGAGGCATAGACCTCGAAACCCTTGTACCCGCGCGATATCTTGCGCTCGGTGCGAGCCAGGGCGTATTGCTCATGGGTTTCGGGATGAAGGAAAACGGGAAAGTCCTTACCCACCGCCCGGTAGCCCAGCCGCACCATTTCTTCCGGCGTCGATCCCACCACGACATGGTCATGGTCCGTTACCGGCAGACCTAGAATTTCATCCCGTACCGAGCCGCCAACCAGATAAGTCTTCATCGCGGATGAATTCGACGAGCACTATCGCCGGGCCCGGTCGCGCAAGCGCTGGTACCGGTTGCGCGGCGTACGCTGCGCCAGGTAAAGCGGCGCCACTTCCTCCAGCGCCGTGGGCCTGATATTCCATATCGCCTCGAGGTTATTGCCATTGCCGGGGGAACAAACGTTGTCGACTTTCATCGAGTAATAATTGTCCCTTGTCATGAGCCTGCCGGGCAGCCATTCCAGTACCAGCGCCTGCAGATAGGACAGAGAGTCATTCAGCCCGATGATGGCGGGATCATGCCCCGTTATGTGCCCCGCGTATTTCACCAGCCGCCGCAGGGTGTAGGAGTGGGGACCGCATAAAGCATAGCTTTGGCCAAAAGTATGGGATGCATCGAGGCTGTCGGCAAATGCTCGCGCCACGTCTTCCACGAAAACGGGCTGGAAGCGCGCGCCGGGCGATCCCAGCGGCATTACCGGCAGAAAACCCGCCAGCCGTGCGAACAAGCTGATCGAAGCATCACCAGGACCGAAAATGACGGATGGCCTGAAAACAGTGGCGACAAGGCCGGACTCTGCCACCGCCTTTTCACCTTCCCCCTTCGAGCGCAGATACTGGCTTGGGCGATCGGGACCGGCATGCAGCGCGCTCATGTGCAATAGGCGGGTTACGCCATTGCGAGCGCACGCGGCCGCAATTTTTCGGGGCAGTTCAACATGGGCCGCGTGAAAGTCGCCGTGCAGGACGCCAATCAGGTTGATGACCGCGTCCATGCCGCTGACCAGGCGCTCGAGCTGGCTGTCATCGTATACATCGGCTTGCACTACATCGGCCGTGGGAAGCACGAGAAGCGCTCTGGCACGTTCCCGATGCCTCGTGGGAATGCGCAGATGAATTTTTCTGGAAGCGAGCAGGTTGGCGAGATGCCTTCCCACAAATCCGCTGCCACCGAAAATGCAGACTTTGTCGATACTCATGGCCCAACATCTTCTTTCGCCATTTTTTCCATGTTCTGGTTCGATGCCACAGTTCCGAGGCGCTGCTTCAGCGGTTTTACTCGATGGCCGAGCGTGCTGGCATAGTACATGGAATTGCTCATTACTTTTTTTACATAGTCGCGCGTCTCGTTGAAGGGAATGGTTTCCGCGTAAATGGCACCCTCCATCGCCTTTTCGGCGCGCCACTGTCCCACTCTGCTGGGGCCGGCATTATAGGCGGCGGAAGCAAGCATCGGCTGGTTGTCGAACATGGTCAGGACATGTTTGAGGTAGTAGGTGCCCAGCTTGAGATTGGTATTCACTTCGGTGGCAAGGGCATTGCGGTATTTCTTCATGCCCAGTCTTTTTGCCACCCATTTCGCGGTTCCCGGCATCAATTGCATGAGACCCATCGCGCCGGCGCTGGATCGTGCATCCGACATGAAGCGGCTTTCCTGCCGAATGAGTCCGTATACCCATGCTTCGTCCAGTTCCAGTTCCTGCTGTTTCAGGATGCCGCGCAGCGTATCGCGGTGAGGAGTAAGAAAACGCAGGTTGAAGTCGTGATGTTGCACGGTTTTCTCGGCGGTGTGGATGGCCCGGTCATAAATGCCCTTGCGCCGGGCGACTTCAGCTGCAGCGAGCAGCCGATGGTCGTCCAGATCCTTTATTGCCCACGCCCATTCAAGCGCCGCCTCGGGGCGGAGATTCAACCGGTACAGGATGAGCGACCGCTGAATACTCGGCAAGCGTTCGATTGCGGCAATTTCGGCCGGTGTGACTTTGTGGGGCGCGGATGAGGGACCGATGGCCACGCCCAGTTCTTCCTCCGCCAGTTGCCCGTAAAAATTATGCTCATTGCTTAGTGGGGCAAGGATGGCATTGGCGTCGGTGGTTTTGCCTGCGGCTTTCAAAGCGCGGGCTTTCCAGTAACGCCATACTCCCGCGCGCTGTTCCCGGGGAGACATGGCATCAATGGTATCCAATACGGTATCCCAATCTCCGGCGCGCAGCATGGTTCGCGCTTTCCATCCGAGCTGATCGTCTGTCAGTACAGCCGGACTGCGGGTTTTCGCGGCTTCCGCGAACCAGCTCAGTGTATTCGGGTGAAGCCTGCGTGCCGCCTGATCGGCAAGTTGTGCCATGAAGTAAGCATGATCTTTCTCACTGAAGCTCCCGCGCAGGCGGGGCCAATAAGCGTATGCCTGGTCGGGACCGTTCCGAACAAGGCGCAGCATGGCAAAAAGGGCGATTTCACGGTCGCCCCGGGTCTTTATGGAATGCCGCTGTGATTCCAGGTAGCGTAGTGGATTATCTGTCGCGGCGGCCAGCTTGCGGCCACTGAGACCCTGGCCTTCCGGCAGGTATTCGTTGATCCATCTGGCTACGCCTACATTGCCCGCTTCCAGCGTCAACCGCAGTCGCGCCCAGATGTCCTCTGTCGTCAGAACATCCGCGCTCATCAGCGTCTTGAATAGCGGGGTGCAACTTTCCGGGAGATCGCGCGCGCTGAACCACAATGGGCGGGCTTCCTCATACCCTTTGCGGTCCTGGGCGGCCAGGCGCTGTTGCAGCGAATAGCAGGTGAGCTCCATATCCCCGCCGATCAAATTGGGGTATTCTTCCGCGAATAGCTCCCATTGCTGCGCCTTTCCCAGGGCCTTCAGCCAATCGCTCCTAAGACGGTCGCTGAGTGGACTGTCCGGATAGCGACTGATAAACTTCTTGATGGCATCAAGATTGATAACGGCGCCGCGGAGCCGATAGTAGGCTGCATAGGGCTCCAGTGCATGCCCCTGCAAGCGTTGGCCGTATACGATCACGTGACCGGCATTGCCCGACAGGAACGCTTTCCGCATCGCCATGAAGTTAGCTTCCTGGCCAGCCGTCGAGGTTCCGGCGTGAATCACCAAAAACAACCCCACAAGAAACTTTCTCATAACTTGCCACACCTAATTAATTTACGTAAATAGCCTGGCGGGGAAGCGCGAAGGCAATCTCTCACGTCACCCATTTTGCTTTCAGCAGAGAACTACCCTCGGACTTCGATACACGACATTGGACACCTAACTGGGAAGAATAGCATATCATGCCCTATATCAGCCTCAACCCCGCTACCAGCACCACCCTGAAAACCTACCCCAGCTGGGATAGCCATCGTCTGGCCGAAGCGTTGCAGGATGCTTCCCGGGCTCAGCATGAGTGGTCACGAATGGCGTTTGGTGCGCGCGTTGAACGAATGAATCGCGCCGCTGTGCTTTTCCATGAACGCGTCGATGAATATGCCCGCCTGATGGCTCTCGAAATGGGCAAGTCCTTGCGCGAGGGGCGCGCCGAGGTGGAAAAATGCGCGCTCGCCTGCGATTTTTATGCGGTGCATGCAGAACATTTCATACAGACTGAAATGGTGCAGACCGACGCAGGCAGGAGTTATGTCTTGTATGATCCCCTCGGCGTCGTGCTGGGGGTGATGCCGTGGAACTTTCCGTTTTTTCAAGTCATCCGCTTCGCCGCACCCGCTCTCATGGCAGGCAATGCCTGTGTTCTCAAGCACGCTTCCAATGTCCCGCAGTGCGCCCTGGCGCTGGAACAGCTGTTCCGCGACGCGGGATTCCCCGAGCATGTTTTCACCACGCTCATGATAGAGGCGGCGGATGTGGCTGGAGCCATTGCAAGCCGCCATGTGCATGCGGTAACGCTGACCGGGTCGGAAAACGCCGGGCGCGAGGTTGCTTCCCATGCAGGGCAGCATTTAAAAAAATGTGTGCTGGAGCTGGGAGGATCGGACGCGTTCATCGTACTGAAGGATGCCGATCTTGAGCAGGCCGCGAGCTTTGCGGTGAGGTCGCGCTTCCAGAACTGCGGTCAATCCTGCATAGCCGCCAAGCGTATCATTCCGGTTGCCGAAATTGCTGATGAGTTCCTGTCCTTGTTTTCCAGGAAAGCGGCCGAGTTGAAAGTGGGCGACCCCGCCAGCGAGGCAACGCAAATGGGTCCGATGGCTCGCCTCGATCTACGCGAGTATCTTCACCGGCAGGTAACGGACTCAATAGAGCAAGGAGCGGAGGTGGTTCTTGGTTGCGAGCCGGTTTCGGGCGAAGGGGCGTTTTATCCGCCATCGATACTCGACCGGGTAACAGCAAAGACACGCGCCTATCACGAGGAATTATTCGGACCGGTTGCCGCCGTGATCCGTGCTGCCGATGAAGAAGAAGCAATTCGAATCGCCAACGATACGCGTTTTGGCCTCGGCTCCAGCATCTGGAGCCGGGATTCCATGCACGCCGAGAAAATCGCACGCGAGATCGAGGCGGGGTGTACCTTTATAAACGGGATGGTGCGATCCGATCCACGCCTGCCATTCGGCGGCACCAAAGCGTCCGGTTTTGGCAGGGAGCTGTCTTATCACGGCATTCGGGAATTTTCGAATATCAAGACGATGTGGATAAGATAGCTTGCAAAACTGCTAGATCACGCCCTGGCCCAGCATCGCGTCCGCGACTTTCACAAACCCTGCTACATTCGCGCCGTCCACGTAGCTGATGCTTCCATCCTTGCGCTCGCCATATCGCAGGCAAGCCTGATGAATGGCCTGCATGATCTCGAGCAGCCTGGCATCCACTTCCTCTCTTGGCCAGGAGAGGCGCATGGCATTCTGGCTCATTTCGAGGCCTGAAGTTGCCACTCCGCCGGCGTTGCTGGCTTTGCCCGGCGCGAACAGAATCCGATGGTGCTCGAAAAGCTTCACTGCTTCCGCCGTAGAGGGCATGTTGGCGCCTTCCGCCACGCAGATTACGCCGTTCTTGACCAGCGTCGCCGCATCTTCTTCATTCAGCTCGTTCTGGGTTGCGCAGGGCAGCGCCACGTCCACCGGCACGTGCCAGGGGCGCTTTCCCGGAACGAATGTCGCTTTCACCCGCTCCGCATACTCGCTGATGCGGGCGTAAAGGTTATTCTTCACGTTCATCAATTCGGTCAATTTTTCTCTGGTAAAACCGTCCTCATCGACTATCGTGCCGCTGGAGTCCGATACCGTGACGACTTTGGCGCCGAGGGCCATTGCTTTTTCCACTGCATATTGAGCGACATTGCCCGAGCCCGAGACGGAAACGCGCAACCCCTGGAGCGAACGTCCTGTACGTTTCAGCATTTCTTCAGCGAAATATACGGTGCCATAACCCGTCGCTTCGGGGCGAATCAGGGAGCCGCCAAAGCTCAGGCCCTTGCCGGTGAAAACGCAATCGGAGCGGTTGGAAAGCTTTTTCATCATTCCGGCCATGAATCCGACTTCCCGTCCTCCCACGCCAATATCGCCTGCCGGAACGTCGACGTCGGAACCGAGATGCCGGAACAGTTCGCTCATATAAGCCTGGCAGAAGCGCATCACCTCTCCCTGACTGCGCCCCTTCGGATCGAAATTCGCCCCCCCTTTTCCGCCTCCCATGGGAAGCGTGGTAAGCGCATTCTTGAAGGTCTGCTCAAACGCGAGGAACTTGAGGATCGAAAGATTTACGGAGGGGTGAAACCGGGTGCCTCCCTTGTACGGACCAATGGACGAGCTGTGCTGGATCCGATAACCCCGATTGACATTGACCTCTCCCTGGTCGTCAACCCAGGCCACCCTGAAGATGATTATTCGTTCCGGTTCTATCAGCCGGTCAAGAATGCCATGTTCTGCGTAACGGGGATTTTCCGTGATGAAAGGCCACAGGCTTTCTATGACCTCGGCCACTGCCTGAAGATATTCGGGTTGACCCGGGTTGCGCTCGGCTATATAACTGCAGAGCTCTTGAAAACTTTGGTATCTCATTGTTATCTCCCGTAACAAAACATTTTATCAGCGCTTCCTCAAGAAATCGCCAGTATTTAGTCGGGCCTGTTCTCCAGCACGCATGATTCAGTAGCCGCAAAGTTTTGGCGGGTAGGCATTCTGCTTGAACTATTAATTTATCATGTTGTCCTGTCTTTGCGGAGCTTATTCCTGTTTTTCATCATCCGGTTTGTTCTCATCGTTTTTTTTGCGCGGCCGGGTCCACCAGACGATGAGAATCAGTAGCGATAGCGCTACCCCCGCTTCCAGCAGTAGTATCCACATAGGGTCGATCATGATTCGTGTAGTTTAATTCATGTAACTTTAATCAATATTCGATGAAAAACCAATTAAGTTTTCTTGTGGTTGTGTCCTCATTATGGCTCCACGCCTGTACCACTGTTCCTTCCGTTTCCACCGGAGCGGCTGTTGCCCCGGCCACGCCGCAGGCTGCGCTGTCTGGAATCGCGCTCAAGCCATCCGACTGGAGCGCACTCACGGGCTGGGCCGACGATGATATCGTGCCAGCGTGGGATGCCTTCCTGAAAAGTTGCGATGTCTTGAAAAATAAGGCGCTGTGGCAGGAAACCTGCGCGCAGGCGGATGCTATGCGGGGAGAAGATATCGCTGCCTTGCGGCAATTTTTCGAGAGCCATTTTGTCCCGCATCAGGTACTGAACCCGGACGGTAGCGGAGAGGGACTCATCACCGGCTATTACGAACCGCTTTTAAGAGGCAGCCGCAAGCCGTCCGGCAAATACCCGTACCCGCTTTATACCACGCCCGATGAGCTTCTTGTAATCGATTTGGGTGGCGTCTATCCGGCGCTGAAAAACATGAGGCTGCGCGGGCGCCTGGAAGGACGCAAAGTCGTCCCCTATTACAGCCGAAAGGAAATAGAAAGCGAACCAGCGCGGCTCAAGGGCAAAGAGCTTTTTTGGGTGGATGACGTCGTGGATCTGTTTTTCTTGCAGGTTCAGGGATCGGGCCGCCTAAAACTCGAGGATGGGGAGATGGCGAGAGTAGGTTATGCCGAGCAGAACGGACATCCGTACAGGTCGATCGGAAGACTATTGGTCGAACGCGGCGAGCTATCCGTGGAGGAAGCGTCCATGCAGGGCATCAGGGCGTGGGGCCAGAGAAACCCGGCCAAGCTGGCCGGGCTGTTGAACGAGAATGCCAGTTTCGTCTTTTTTCGAGAGCTCCCCACCGGGGCGTCCGGCCCCCTGGGGTCGCTCGGTGTTCCCCTGACTGCGGGCAGAAGTCTGGCGGTTGACACGCGCGTGATCCCAAAAGGAGCGCCGGTTTTTCTTGCCACTACCTGGCCTGCTACGGACAAGCAGCTTTCCCGCTTGATGGTTGCGCAGGATACGGGCGGCGCCATCAAGGGAAATGTGCGCGCAGACTTCTTCTGGGGGTTCGGTGCGGAAGCCGGGGACCAGGCCGGGAAAATGAGGCAGCAAGGCAAACTGTGGGTGCTGATGCCCATGGGTTACGTCCCCGAACCTCCGGCGTCTCAGGCGCCTCAGATGCAGCAAGCTCAATAGGCGCCAGGCAACCAAGCAAACAGGGGAGCCGGATACGTTCAAGAAAAATCGCAACGGATCAGGGGCGGCGGCAGGCCCTTCGCTCCCCGCTTCCTGCTCTCATGCCGTCCCGCAAGCGCTGTTGGTTTATTTTGGCGCCGCTGCGTTCAGCTTTTTTTCTATCACTTCAGCGGTAATCATCCCAGGCACAACCGAGCCATCTGCGAAGATCAGCGTGGGCGTGCCGTTCACCCTGTATTTCTGTCCAGTTTGAACCAGCGTGTTGATCGGGGTTTCGCAATCTTTCCCCGGCGGAGCAATACCTCTCAGCATGAAGTCGTCCCACGCCTTGAGGCGGTCGCGCGAGCACCATATCGACGTGGCGGTTGGCAGCGAACCGTTCAGCACAGGATAGAGCAGCGTATAGATGGTTACGTCGGTGACTTTTACCAATTCCTTTTCCAGGCGCTTGCAATACGGGCACTTCGGGTCGGAGAAAACCACGAGTTTGCGCTTGCCGTTGCCCTTGACAGCCTTGATGGAGAGGTCCAATGGCAGCTCGTCCATGCTGATGCGCCTCGCGTCCTTGATTTCCTGCAGGCGTTCGCTGGTCAGGCTTTGCTTGGTTTTGGGATCGATTACGTGCCCCAAAAAGAGAAAACTGGCGTTTTCATCGGTATAAAACAGTTCATCGCCTACTACCACCTCGTAAAGTCCGAGATAGGGTGTTTTTTTTACACTTTCAATTTTTTCCCCGGGAAAATCGGCCAACAAGGCCTTTCTCAGGGACGCTTCATCGGCATGAACGGCGCCGGACATCATGCCCAGCAGCAGCGGAAAAAAAACGGAATTCAAGCGCATCACTCGATTGCCCCAAATTGAAAAAATATTGTCGCGCTGTTGCCAGCCTTGATATTCAGTGCAGCGCGTGCTGCATCAGCATGTTTTTGACAAACGGCAGCCGATTGGTGATCCCCAGTCCCATATTGCGCCAGCGGACGAGCGTGGGATTGGCGTTCTGGAATAACTTGTGCAGCCCGTCCGTGGCTGTTTCCATTGCAAGAATATCTTCCCTCCGGGCACGTTCATAGCGGCGAAGCAGGAAGAAGTCGCCGCAATCCGTTTGCATTCCGCGATCGGCAAGAATAGCTGCAAGTTCGCGCGCATCGCGCAGCCCCAGGTTGACGCCTTGTCCCGCCAGGGGGTGGATACCATGCGCTGCGTCACCGATGAGCGCCAGGCGGGGCTGCACCAGGCTTTTCACATGCAGGAAATTAAGTGGAAAGGCAGCCGCCTGCGTGACAAGTTGCAGGTCGCCCAGGGTACGGAAGGATGCGTCCGAAACTTCCTGGCACAACTTCGTTTCGGACAAGTCCAGCAATGTTTTTGCCCTTTCCCCATTTGCAGACCAAACCATGGATACCATCTCATCCGGCAAAGGCAATAAAGCCAGCACGCCATCCCTGCGAAACCATTGATACGCAATATTCCGATGGGAATGCTCCACCCTGAAGTTGGCTACGACACCTGTCTGCTGGTAGGAATGCCGGTTAATTTCGATCAATGCTTGTTCCCGCACCCATGAGTTCAGTCCGTCCGCCCCCACGACCAGCGCGGCCTGCATGCTACTGCCATCGGTGAGCTGAATTTCAGCGTGGGAGTCAGTCCGCGTGATTGCCGCGCACTGCAGCGGGCAATAAATCCTGATATGTTTTTCTTGCCGCTTCAGCGTATTCCAGACAGCATTTTGAAGCTGGCGGTTTTCCGCGATGAAAGCCAGTTCGGCCGATCCGATGTCATATGCGCTAAAGTCGAGACGGGCAGCGGGATCATCGCCAAATACTGCCATTTCATAGACTGGGGCCAGTCGTGCCTTGTCGAGCTCCTGCCAGGCGCCACAGTCCCGAAGGAAATGCGCGCTGCCAGGACTGATGGCGTAAATTCTGGCATCCCAGCTGTCATCGTCAGGAGGAGGGGAAGGCAAACGCGGTTCCACCAACGCAATCTTGAGATCGCTTTCTTTAAGCGCAAGCGCCAGACTTGCTCCCACCAGTCCGCCGCCAATGATAACCACGTCGAATTTCATGAGGCCATTATACAGATTACGGATGCTTTTCAATGTATGAGCGCATTCTGTTTGCAAGACGAGGCTGGGGGCGACCAAAATGACGTCTTTCCGATATTCGATGGAATGCCCAACAGGATAAATTCCCGGCAATCCGGTATCAATAATATATTGAAATAAAATACTATTTTTTGTCAATCTTGACAGTAATGCTCCCTGGAGGCAAAATTTCGCTTCTGAGTAGAGTGAGTGTGGCGAATTAGCTCAGTGGTTAGAGCAGCGGAATCATAATCCGTTGGTCCCCAGTTCGAATCTGGGATTCGCTACCAGATAATCAAGGGGTTAGTCTATTGACTGCCCCTTTTTTATTTTTTGGATAACTGGGAGGCAACTTTGCCTGAGAGTCAAGGGGCGCTTACAGACGGAATATCGCCTCTGCTATTGGGCACTCGGGGGGGGGGCGTAACGAAGTTTAGGTTCCGTTTTCACTTCTGCAACGTCGAAATTCTTTACATGTAACCAAGCGTAATCGTTGCCTATGAAACGTGAACAGCCCGTAAATTGCCTATCCATGGGATGTATGAACTATGGCATGATTATTGCTTTTTTCTGCAGCATCTAGCCATGGCTCACCCATAAGCGATCCTTCCTAATAATGAACTTAACTATTCGATTCTGTCGGAATGCGGTCGTGCTCACCCTTATGGCCATGGTGCTGATTGCCGTTGCCACCAGCGCACACGCGGTCGTCGTCAACATCGACTCCAGCCAGAGTTCGGTAACTTACGATCAGAGCTCCGTTGTTGTCATTTGTGACCTCCAGGGCGTTTGCATTCCCTCGCCTGATCCGCAGATCTTTATCCTGTCAGGCAGTTTCAACGTCATTCGTGATACCCCTGTATGGCTTAATCGCCAGATAATTCAGTTTGACACGTTGGCAGTCGATAGCGGGGGCGCAGCCGCACTGGGCTTTTCGCTCCCTACCTATCCCGGTCTCATGATGAATGGGGAGGATTTCATTGCAAGCAATGATCCCTGCTTCATCTTATCGCCAATGACCAGTTGCACAGGGTTATCAATGGGTGGGATAGATAACTTTTCCGGTACGTTTGACGGTACCACGCTGTCTATGACTGGAACTAAATACACGGGTGACCCCTTCCGTGTCCGCGATTGGTTTAGTTTCACCATTGTCGCCAGTGTAGGTAATCCGTCTCCTGTTCCAGAACCCGAAACTTACGCCATGCTGATAGCCGGTCTAGGTCTTTTAGGATGGAGAATGCGCAGCGCTGGAAATTGACTGGTTAAAAAAGACGAGCATGAATCAACCCGCCTGGAGCGGGTATTTTTTAGACTTCCACCCAAGCTCCCAAAAAGATCTCCCCCCCCCCCCTCCCCCCGCAGCTGGTCTTGAATATCGATACCTTGGGCCGATCTGCAGGGTTCAACCCCAGCCTTCCCAGCGCCACTTCAAAACATTCAGCAGCTCCAGAGAATTTGGATGAATCCGCCAGATTCGCATAGGTGGCTCGCGCCCGTGCTTGCCTGGATCAGACGCAACAATCACGCAATACGTGTCAGAAGGGCCGCAGCGCAAAAGAATAAAAACAACCAATGATGTTTTATGGATAAATGCATTCGCCCACCTGTAATTTCTTACAGGTACTTTCCTTGTCCCTTTTGATGTTTAATGAGGCTTGTTCTCCTGGAGGCTGATTTATTTGTCCGACTCGTATCCTGAGCCGGAAATGCGTTGAATAAATACTTGGGTCATTTCCACGAAAGCGGAAATCCAGTAGCTTGAAAAGCTCCGGATTCCGGCTCGCCGCTGATGCGGCGTCCGGAATGACGGAGGTTTTTATGCAGTGAATTGTCGATTCACCATAAATTGCGCACCGTTATCAAGGGCATTGACGAGCTGTCAATGCCCTTGGTTTGGTTTTCCATTGGCTTCGCTCACTCTTGCACGTCAGGCCTTGTAGCGAACTCACCGCGCAGATGAACGTCGAGTATCGTTAGAATCCTTGTGGATCATGGTCCTAAACCAAGAGCGATCAACTAACGGATTTAGGTTTAAAGACCTGTTCAAGCGCTAAGGCGCGCTCACAAGAAATAAAACGCATCTCTTCACGGGTCACCCCTGCGGCGTCGCGATTCACGGCCAGCCTAATTGCCATATGTCCGTCGATTTCTTGAAACCCATTGTATATAAGCGTTTCACTGTGGTCGCTGCGAGTGGCTTTGTTTTGCTGCTTGCGCTCGGGCTGGGAACAAATCTGTTTCTTCACCAGAATCTGCAGCAGAGAGTGGATGCCGCAGCAGCAGAGACATTGCTGCTGAACCGGACACGCGTTCTTATACGGGAAGCCCAGGTTGCTTTCATGGAAGCGGCAAACCAGCTTACTGACCTTTTGCTTGATCCCGCGGACAAGGATGCATTCAACGAGAAAAAGCAGCAGGAGGAAAAGCTTCATGAGCATGCGATCGTAAATCTGGATGCGGCAATAGCAGCCACCGCAAACAAAGAGTTGAATGCGATGCTGAGGCAATTGGTAGAGCATGATCGACAAGTAATTCTGCCCATAAAAGAACAGGTTTTGCACTTGGCGACACGGAATCCACGCGCGGCGCAAAAGATTTACTGGCAGAAATACCTGCCCGCTCAAGCCGAAAACATGGCGGCCATCAAGGAGGCAGTCAGTCTTTCATCTCGCGAAGTAAGCGATTTCAGCAAGCAAGCCGATGAAGCAACCGCGCAGGCGCAGACTATTTCCCGTCTCACTATTGTTCTATTTGGCTGCCTTGGGCTTGGCGTAGCTGCTTATATCGGGCAAGGGTTGTCCAGATCCATTGTCCAGACTGGAAAAGCGGCCAGAGAGAATAGAGACATGATGGATAATTCGCTGGATGTTATCTGCTCAATTGATGAATCCGGATGTTTTGTCAATGTAAGTCGTGCTTGCGAGGCTACCTGGGGCTACACTGCGGATGAGCTTGCCGGGCGGCCTTATCTTGAGTTGGTGCATCCAGACGATATCGACCGAAGTCGGCACTTCGCAGCGGAGGTCATGAGCGGACATTCCACGCGGGATTTCGGTAATCGCTACATTCACAAAGATGGTTCGGTTGTGCATCTCCTGTGGTCGGCCAGATGGGCAAAGGACCGTCGGCAGATATTTTGCGTCGCGCACGATGTATCGGAGACAAAACGGGCCAACGAAGCCCTTCGGGCCAGCGAAGAGCGAACGAGGCAAATTGTGGCGACAGCGCATGACGCATTCGTTGGTATGGACGGTACCGGTAATATCATCGATTGGAATCGGCAGGCGCAAGCAACCTTTGGCTGGTCTTTCGAAGAAGCCCGGGGACAGTCATTTGAAGAATTGATTATCGCTCCTTCCAGCCGGGCGTTGTACTTTGACACGGTTAACCGCCTCGGAACTGGCGGAGATATTCCCACCACCATACGCAGAATCGAGCTAACCGCTCGCAACCGCGTCGGCCATGAGCTTCCGATCGAATTCAGCGTCTCGCTGATAAGTGGCGGAGAGACTCATGAGTTCGGCGCATTCCTGCGCGATATCACCGAGCGAAAACAACGGGAGAGGGAATTGCACCGGGCCAAGGAGGCTGCCGAGGCTGCCACCACCGCGAAAAGTTCGTTTCTGGCAAACATGAGCCATGAAATTCGCACACCCATGAACGGCGTCATCGGCCTTACCGATCTCATGCTTAAAACCCCGTTGTCTTCCCAGCAACAGGAGTTCATGACCTTGATAAAATCCTCAGCAGATTCATTGCTACGGCTTCTCAACGACATTCTCGATTTTTCCAAGATGGAAGCAAACAAGCTCGAGCTCGATGATATCGAGTTCGATTTGCGAGAGTTGGTTGGAAACACGTTAAAAGCATTTTCCGCAGCCGCCAATGAGAAAGGAATAGAGCTGGCTTATCGGGTTGCTCCGGAAGTGCCGCTTCTTTTGCAAGGCGATCCTGGCCGCCTTGCACAAATTATCGTTAATTTGACGGGCAACGCACTGAAGTTTACGAAACAGGGGGAAGTGGTATTACGGGTTATGCAGGAGTCTCTGGAGGAGGCAGCGACAAAGCATGTCCTGCTTCGTTTCAATATCACCGATACCGGGATTGGAATGACCGCCGAACAGCAAGTCTATATCTTCGATGCCTTTGCGCAGGGCGACAGTTCGACCACCCGAAAATATGGAGGGACCGGCCTGGGGCTGACGATCGTGTCCCAGCTTGTCAAGTTAATGCGTGGATCGGTCGGGGTTGAAAGTGAGCTAGGAAAAGGAACGACATTTTACTTCACGGCAAAGTTTGCGGTTCCGGATCGTCAGCCGGAAATCCTACTCCGGCAGGATCTAAAGAATGTGCCGGTTCTGGTTGTCGAGGACAACAGCACAAACCGATTGATTCTTGAAGAGATTCTTTTGAGCTGGTCCATGCAGCCGGTGCTTGCGACGAATAGCACGGAAGCGTTGGCGGAGTTATTGAACGCCGCAGCGCTTGGTAAGACATACCCGCTGGTATTGCTGGACTCGCGGATGCCCGAGTGCGATGGTTTTCAGTTGATCGAGCTTGTCAGCCATATTCAGGCATTGGCCGGAACTACGATCATGATGCTTTCTTCGAACGATGCTTACGATGAAATCAAACGTTATAAGGAAATAGGCATAGCCAGTTACCTGAGAAAACCTGTCAAGTCCTCGGAACTGTTTAACGCGATCATGGTTGCCATGAGCAGGACAGATGATGGTATCCCTATCGTTTCAAGTGGATACGCGAGCAGGCCCCAGCCCTCGCGCACCCTGAATGTGTTGATAGCGGAGGATAATTTGATCAATCAGAAAGTGGTGGAAGAAATCTTGCGAAACCGGGGCCATTCCTCAGCTACTGCTGGTGATGGAATCGAAGCCATGAGGATGCTGGATGAGCAGCAGTTCGACGTCATCCTGATGGACGGACAAATGCCCCGCATGGATGGCTATCAGGCCACGGTCGAGATTCGTAAACGCGAGAAAAATGCGGGGGGAAAGCATGTCCGCATCATCGCGCTTACTGCCGCTGCGATGAAGGAAGATCGGGAACGTTGCCTTGCTGCGGGAATGGACGACTATATTCCGAAACCCATCGACCCGGAGTTATTGCTGCGCCTTCTGGAATCGGAAGAAACGTCCGGTATTCAACCTGGGGGTGCAAATAGCTCAGAAGAAACATCGCTTGCAATCCAGGGATTCAATCCGGAAGCTGCTTTAAAACGGGTTAACGGCAAACAGCCATTGCTGATCCGGCTCGTTCGCGTTTTTTTGCAGGAAATTCCCCTTACGCTGGCTGATATCCGGGAAGCCGCGGGCACTGGTGACCTGGAGCTGGTGGCACGTTCCGCCCATCGCCTTAAAGGCGCGGCCAGCACTATTAGCGCCCAGCCGGTGGCTGATGCCGCCGCAAAACTGGAGCAGATCGCTAAAGCGGGCGAAATCGATGGTGTGGACGCCTGCTTTGACGGGCTCCGGGCACTTGCGGAGGGATTGACGGCTGAACTGGAAGCCTTCATCAATGGAGATTCAATTGAAAGTACTGATCGCGGATGATGACCCTGTATCCCTGCTATTTCTGCAGGAGACATTGAAAGACAGCGGATATGAAGTGGAGACGGTGACGGATGGAACCGCAGCTTTCAATAGGCTTAAACAGGCCACAGGGCCCCAGCTGGCGACCCTGGACTGGATGATGCCGGAAATGGATGGGGTAACGGTATGCAGACAGCTTCGCGATAGCGTGAGAGATCGATATATTTATCTGATCCTTCTTACTTCGCGGCAAGGACCGGAATCTGCCGTGGAGGCCATGGATGCCGGGGCGGACGACTTTATCAGCAAGCCTTACAGCATCGAAGAACTGCAGGCAAGGCTCCGGACGGGTCGGCGTATTAGTAACCTCGAACAGGAATTGCGGGCAAAAGCCACGCGGGATGCGCTTACCGGTTTATATAACAGGGGTACGATAATTGATATCCTGCAAAATGAAATGGCCCGCAAGGAACGGGGAAATTATTGTATTTCCCTTATTTTTGCCGATATAGACCATTTCAAGAAGATAAATGACAGCCACGGGCACCTGGTAGGGGATGCAGTCCTGCGGGACGTGGCCGAGCGTATGACCCATGCGGTAAGACCCTATGATGGCTGCGGACGGTTTGGTGGGGAAGAGTTAATGATTGTTCTGCCGGAATGCGACCGCAACGGGGCGATCGTCGTAGCAGAACGAGTAAGGGCCGCGATAGCCGATGGCCTGATACAAACGGAATCAGGTGAACTGCAGGCAACCATTAGTGTTGGAGTTGCAACCGCGGTTCCAGGATCCGGCCTGAATTTTACCGATCTCATCCAGTCTGCGGACAAGGCAATGTACCAGGCCAAGAGCGGTGGACGCAATTGCGTCAGAGTCTCATGTTGAGCTCTTCCCGCCACTTTTACGGGATTGCAGTCACCTTCTTCAAACCCTATAAAGTCAGATAGAGCTCAGATAGAACATCTGCTCGCATTGTGTCGAAGTCTAGGCTGGATTGTCGTCAGATGGAGACGGTATATTCTCCTTATTTTTCAATCTATTAGCGGAAGAGTTTGAGTTTGTGCCTCAATTCGGTAACTGGATGCCCTTTTAAATTTATAGCTATCCTTATGAAATAAAAAGATAAATAATTTTGGCATGATTATTGCTGGATAGACAAGTAAAAGGATACTGCCTGAGGTTGATACGAAGTCCGGTAGCCTTAACCCTATCGTTATTCCAGAGGAAACTTCCATGTCTATATTGCATAGCCCCAAACAGAATCAGATTCTTGCGGCCCTGCCTATACAGGAGTACACCAATCTGCTTCCTTTTCTCGAATTGGTCGAATTACCGCTGGGTCATGTCATTTATGAACCCAATTCCCGTATCAGCCACCTGTATTTCCCCACCACCTGCATCATTGCGCGGATGTACGAATTGGAGTCCGGGATATCCCGGCAAGTGTCGATGATCGGCAATGAAGGAGTAACCGGGCTGTTTTTGCTTCTAGGCTGCGACCGTACGCCTGCCACCGTGCTGGTACAAAGCCCTGGCTACAGCTACCGTATCAAGTCGAACATCCTTAAAAAGGAATTTGAATCCGGCGGAGCCTTGCAGCAACTGCTGCTGCGCTTCAGCCAGGCGCTGCTTCTGCAGACAGAGCAGTGCGCAGTTGAACATCGCCAGACCATTGAACAGCAATTATGCCGTTTCCTGTTGATGAGCCTGGACCGGTTATCCGGGGGTTCTTTGCCGATGACGCATGAAATGGTTGCCAGTATGCTTGGAGTGCGCCGCGAAAGCGTGACTCAGGCTGCGCAAACACTTCAGGCGGCGGGGGCGATTCAGTACCGGCGCGGCCATATCACGGTGGTGAACCGCAAGTTGCTGGAAGACCGCGTAAGCGATGGTTATGAAGTGCTAAAAAGGGAATATACCCGGTTGTTGCCAAAGGCGCCTGCAAGCCAGATCCCCAATTTTCGCGGGACAAGCGGGACGATAATGCCATCAAGGGCTGGCTCAGGCAGGAATAGAACCATAACCACGCAATTTACCTGAACCAGGATGCCTGCAACGCGTCTTCATCATTTGATTTTTGTTATTCCGGCATAGGCTCGCCGTTGCCCGGAGAGTTTTCTCAGACGCCGCTGCAGTCGGCGTCTGCCCCGGACAGGATGTTAGCCATCCGACAGATCATCCACACGGGTTTTTACCTGCAGGAGCAGGAAAACCGGCAATTTCTCCACTCATCTGCCCGGATTTCCTGTCATCAACGTACCGGTTTCCATTATCAGCCGCCATCTGGCTTCTGATCCTGCCACCTTTGAATTTCCTTCCTTTATCTGGAAGCGGACCCTATAAATTCGCCAGTTCCTGTTGGTGCGACAATTTGTCGCATCCCTGCTTTGGAGGAAATAGATTATCCTCGCGCTCGAAGAACTGAATTCCCCTGATTTGCCTAGAGGTGCTTTTTCCCATAATAAAAAGAGGGAGGTGCGTGGAAATGGATGCCAGATTAAATTTGGTTTTCCTTGCGTTTGGAAGTCTGCTCTTCATATCGCCCGTCTATGCAGCAGGCCAGGCGGACCTGCCTGTAAAAAATGAAACTGAATCCGCACCGCCGACGAACAAGAAGCCGCGTATTCCTTCAGTGCCCGAACTTCCGGTGGCAGGTGATACTGCTCCCATTCCTGCTGGCACCTCCATCATGAAGCTGGCTGCTCACGAACCCGTGATCCAGATGCCAGAAATGACGATAGGCGGGAAAGTGAAACCGATCAGCAAGCAGACCGATAAGGAAAGATACCGGTTACCCCAGACTACCGAAAGCATTACCCGGGAAAGGATGGACAATGCCATCAACCTCATGGTTACCGAGGATGCCATCAAATACATGCCGTCCATTCAGGTGCGCAGCCGCTACATCGGGGATACCAATGCGCCGGTGGGGATGCGTACCTCGGGCACTTCCGCCAGCGCGCGCAACCTGATTTATGCGGACGGTATTTTGCTGTCGTCCTTGCTTGGCAACAACAACACCAATACCGGTTCGCCGCGCTGGAATACGGTATCGCCCGGTGAAATCGAACGGATCGATATCATGTACGGCCCCTTTTCGGCCGCCTATGCCGGCAATTCCATTGGGGGGGTGATCAATATCACCACAAAAATGCCGGAAAAATTCGAGGCGGGCGCGGATGCGCAAGCCTCCTGGCAGACTTTCAATCTTTATGGCACAAAGGATACCTACCAGAGCCAGAGGTACTCGGGATACCTCGGCCATCGCTATAACGATCTGTCGTTCCGTTTTGATTATAACCATCTCGATTCCCACAGCCAGCCTATCACCTTTGCGACTGCGCTTGTTTCGAGTGGAGTGGCGAATGGCGGCGGAACGCCGGTAACCGGCGCTTTCGCCGGAGCAAATCCTACCAATGCCGCTATCCAGACGCTGGGCGCCGGAAACATCAACCATACCATCCAGGATAATTTCAAATGGAAACTCGCCTATGACATTACACCTACGATCAAGCTTTCCTATACCCTGGGAATGTGGCAAAACAATGCGCATGCGAATGTACAAAGCTATCTGAGGGATGCTGTTACCGGGAATCTGGTGCAAAGCGGTTTTGTCAACATCGATGGGCGCCGATATAACCTGTCGCCCGCCAATAGTCCCGTTTTCGCGGGAAGCCAGACCGACCAGACAACCTGGTCCCATGGCATCAATCTTCGCTCCAATACCGGCGGACAATTCGATTGGGAACTGGTGGGCAGTCTTATCGATCTGGGGAAGGACACGGTTCGTGCGCCCACGGTCGATCCTATCCTTGCGTTTGCCGGGAACGCTCCCGGCAGGATCACCAGCTTGACCGGCTCCGGCTGGCATACAGTCGATGCCAAAGGCATCTGGAGGCCGCGTGTCGATCTGCTGGGCTACCATGAGATCAGTTTCGGCTTCCACCATGACCTTTATACATTGAAGAATCCGGTATTCAATACCAACAATTGGCAAAGTGGCCGTGGACAGAGCATCTTTTCGAATTCATTGGGAAAAACCCAGACCGAAGGCTACTGGATACAGGACGCCTGGGATTTTCACCACGATTGGAACTTCACGTTCGGCGGGCGCCTGGAAAGCTGGCATGCCTATGACGGCGTAAATACGAGCACTGTCGTGGTAAATGGGACACCGGAACTGAGGACGGTTAACCAAACGGATAAAAGCGCATTCCGATTTTCGCCTAAGGCCAAGTTAACCTGGACTCCGATGGAGCAAATCAGAATCGGTGCTGCAATCGGCCAGGCCTTCCGATTTGCGACTGCCTCGGAGCTCTTTCAAACGACGACAGTGGGGACGGGCGCGACCGCCACCTCGGTCAATGGAAATCCTAATCTCAGGCCGGAGGACGCTCTTGCTTCGGAACTGTCGGGCGAATATTTCATTGACAAGGGTAGGCTGCGCCTCAGTTTGTTCCAGGAGCGTGTAAAGAACGCCATTTTTTCCCAGACGGGATTGATCACAAATCCGCTGACCAATATCACGTCGCAAGCTACTTTTATCTCCAATGTCGGCGAAATCGATACCTACGGCATCGAGTTTTCCGGAGAAAAAGCCGATGCGGTGATAAAGGGGCTCGATATCATGGGGAATTTCACCTGGGTGGACTCGAGAATCAACAGCAATGCGGCAGCGGATGCTGCGGCGGCAGCATTGGGGCAGACTGCTGCCAATCCCAACGCAGCCGTGCCTTCTACCGGCAAGCATCAACCCAGGCTTCCTACGTGGCGCGCCAATGCGGTGGTGACGTATCGTGCTAACGATAATTTAAGCGCTTCAGTAAATGTTCGCTACAGCAGCGGCCAGTTCGGCCAGTTGAATAATACCGATACCAACGGTTTTGCCTATACGGGATTGACCAGCTACGTCGTGGCCGACCTCATCGCCAAATATCGCATTACGAAGCAATTGACCGCTATTGCCGGGATCAATAACGTGAACAACGAGAAATACTGGATTTTTCATCCGTTTCCGCAGCGGACTTATTTCGCTCAGATGCGATTCAACTATTAAAAGTGCCCCGATGAGGACTTTCGATTTCTAAAAATCCATGCTCAAGCGGACTGAACTTCACAATGCAACGTCGAAGTTCGGTCCAGGTTCCGGATAGTGCAAGCTCGCTTCGTTTAAGCGGTTTTACGGCAAGGGCGCGCCAATAAGGCCATCATGCCCAGTCCCGCGAGCATTAACGCGAATACGTTGGGTTCCGGGACGGCCGAGACTTGAGCACCTGTGACGATTGACGCGTAGGCGCCGGTAAGAAATATCTGATAAGCGCCGCCCCCCGGCGTCTGAACAAACCCGCCCGCGTATCCCGTGACCGGTAAAGCGCCCCCGGCACCAGTCGGGCCACTCAAGGCACGATGGTTGGGCCCTGCGATAGTAAAGATTTGACCATCGCTGCTAACCGGCGCGGAACAGCATTGCGTGATTGCCAGATAATAATCGCCGGGGGTAATGGGCGTGAGTGAAGTGTAGGCACGAAGCATCGATGGAGCAAAGTCGCCAGACGCATCATCATTTGCGTACACGCCCTTTCCATTTGCATCGAAGAGAAATAGTTCGGTATCGAAACTTGCCCCGCCCACGGTAGCGGCTGAGAACGTTCCGCCGCCATCGATATGTATCAGGTACATATCCTGACCGTCCCCGTCAGCGGGGCTCAATTTTCCGTCGATCTCCGTGAGAAATCCGGAGCCAGCCGTTATCTGGGCAGTAGCTGGAAGGCTTCCTGCATCCGAAATTTCCGTAAACGTTGCTGCATGAGATGGTCTACCCATCAAGAGAAGAGACAGCAGGCAAAAGCCGCACAGGCTGGCGCGGCCAACCGTTGATATATACCGTTTTACCGAAAGAGTTTTCCCCATTCTGGTTGCCTGGGCCGCGCTATCCAAAACGGAAACGGTGGCGGAAGGCGTCAAAGCTGCGGGCACGAACTGCAAGACCGATAGGGGTGAAAAATCATGAGAGGGACGTTTACTGGTTCCCTTAATCTCAGGTTGGGATACTGCGGTCGGATTTTGTGTCATTATTTTCTCCTGTGGCTTGCGTCATTTGATTGCTTCCGTATTGCAACGATCTTCCATCGCATATGAAAGCAGAATTCGTGCCACTCATTAAAATACAGGAGAATCAGATGACTAGATTTCTATGGAAGCGTCAGGGGTCGTTGGATGAGAAAAAGGTGTAATAGAGGTCGACAGCCAAGAGTCTCATTTTTCTGGCAAACTTTCACTCCTGGCTGGGCTTTTGCCTTGCAGATCCGATTAACTGTGCACTTAGCTGGAATTCAACATATAAGCTGATTGCCTCCATTTTCCTCAGAGTCCTGTCCATGGGACAACAAGTGCATAGCACGTGCATGGCCTCGTGTATAAGAGCCTACATGCTAATCGTCATTCCGTACCCGGTGCGAGTCCGCGTTCCACAGGATGGCTACGCCGAGGACCGCTGACGCTATAGAGCCGGTGAACACCGCGATTTTCGCTGCGGCAAAATCGGTTTCGACAGGAAATGCCTGGCTGGCAATGAACAGCGACATGGTGAAGCCGATGCCGGCCAAGGCGCCAACTCCGGCTAACTGCCGCCACGAATATCCGTCAGGCTTGGTGGCGATTCCAAGCCGCACCGCAATCGCAGATGCCGATACCAAGCCCAGGGGCTTGCCAATCATCAATCCGGCGATAATCGCAAGCATAAGCGGTTCATGGCCGGAGAGCGCATCCGTGGTAATCGCGACCCCTGCATTTGCCAAGGCGAAAAGCGGCAGCACGACGTAGCTCGAGCGGCCTCCCGCGTTTCGCAGAAGGCGATCGGCCGGCGACTCGAGGCGATCGTGGATGGCATCGAGCGCCCGCATTGCCGGGAGAGAGGGGCCATGCCGCAAGACTTCCCCGCTGCGCCGGGCCTCGGAGGCCAGGATTACATCCGCCTGAACCATCAAAGCCTTCAGATTCGGAGGCGGCCTCGTCGGAATGAATAGCGCCAGGATCACGCCGGCCATGGTGGCATGAAGTCCGCTTGCGAGCACGCAGGCCCAGAGCAGGACGCCCAGAAAGATATAAGGCGTGACACTGTAAATATGGGAGCGGTTGAGGGTGGCCAGCGCGGCAACGATAGCTGCGGCGCCTGCGAGATAGCCGAAGTTCATCGTGCCGGAGTAGAAGATGGCCACCACAATGATCGCGCCGATGTCATCGACGATGGCCGCGGCCGTCAGGAACACGCGCAGCTCGGCCGGCACGCGGTTTCCCATCATCACGATCAGCGCCACGGCAAACGCCGTGTCGGTCGCCATCGGCACGCCCCATCCATGCGACCAGGCTCCCGCAGGAATCAGCAGCGAATAGAGTATCGCCGGCACCACCATGCCGCCGACCGCCGCGGCAACCGGCAGGGCTCTTGCTCGCGCGCTGGAAAGGTGGCCAACCGTAAATTCGCGCTTGATTTCCAGCCCCACGACCAGAAAGAAGATCGTAAGCAGGCCGTCGTTGACCCAATGGAGCAAAGACATGCTGAACCCGGCTCCACCCAGCGAGATGCTCAAGTATTGCCCCCACAACATCGCGAAGCCGGCGCCGACACTGGAGTTTGTCAGACCCACAGCCAGGAGCGTGGCCAGCAGGAGCAGGACACCCGCAGAAGGCGCCCAGCCGGCAAAATCGAGCGCTACTTCTCGCAACCTGTGTCCCGGGGCGCCGAGCATCGCATCGGTAAAAGAACTTTCGTCCCAAGGGTCATCATAACGGCGGCCGTTGATAAAGAACGTCGGCGTGACCAGGGCGTGGCTGGCTTTGGCGCTGTTTACGTCGGCCTGGACGCGCGCTCTGGCGCGCTCGTCGGCCTCTCTGGCCTTGCTGGCATCTGGCAGGGGCACCCCGAGATCGCGGCCAACCGCGATCAAATCCTCTTCTGTCAACGTCCCGGAACGCGTCATCAACGCGATGTGGGCATCCCAGAAGCTTTTGGCGTCTTTCGCGTGCTCCACCAGCTCGGCCGCCCTCAGGGCAATATCGCTGCCGGTCAGCGGGTAGTGCCGGAATACATAGCGAAGGCGATCGCCCAGCTGGTCGCGAACCTGGATGATCCTCTCATTCGCTGCGCGGCAATATGGGCATGCGTAGCTCCCATACTCTACCAGGGTGATTTGAGCGTTCGCCGGACCAAGCGTATGGTCATAGTGGCTATCGGCCGGACGGTCGAGCTTGTTGCTAAGTTTCAGTTGCGGCACCAGGTGACTCCATCCTCACGGTACGTTTATATCCTGGTCTAAGCACGCCAATCGGCCAATCGGGCATGGCCGTTATCCGGCAGCACCGCGGGATCGTCCACCGGTACTGCCGAATATGTTCTGGCTTGGTTTTTTTTGCAATAGGCCCTGTTCCCTATTGTAAACAAGCCGGGTCAAGGCTGTCGTACGGTGCTCTCTGTACTGGGCAGAGTTTCCAGCCAGGCTTGAATGCCGGCTTTAGCCCGTTCGGTCAATGCGATGAAACCCGCGACCGCCCCCGCCGCATCCGGTGAAACAGTGTTTTGTGACAGATCGAACGAGCGGCTGGCAATCGGCCGATAGTCTCTCGCAGCGAAGGCGCTAACCATCAGGCTCATGATAACGCGTGCCTGATTCGACGTTTCAAATTGTTGTTCGAACTGCGTCAGCTTTATCTGCACCGCGAACGGCTGTTTGCCGTTCAGAGTCAGGCGACGTTCCAATAATACTGGGAGCGGCGCTTCCCAGCGATCCAGATTGTAATAGCGGATGACGGTTGGGTCTTTGTAAAGCAAGCGGTAGCGTATCCGCTCGTCCCATAGCCAGACTGGCGCATCGAGTGTCACTGCGGTGTGTTGCGCCGCGGATATGGCCATCGGGCCCAGATCGTGCCTTACCGGCGAGCCGCGGTTGGGACCGATGCTGCAAGCGGAAACCGTTGTCATCAATGCCATCGCCATCAAGCCAGGTGATCGTCTCATTGCGCTGCCTTGAAACCCGGTTCACCGGGTCCGCGCGGCAGGGGTTCGGCCCCCAGTAAAAAGGCCTGCGGGTCGGTTTCAAGCATGGTCACCACGCGATCGAAACGATGTATGGTCACCTGCATCTGCTGCATGAGAGCGTTGGCTCTCGGCATGGTTGTTTGCAATAGCTGCTGGCCTACGGAAGTGCCGGTTTGCATCAGTTCGCCTGATTGCCGGGAAAGCGCTGTCAGTTCCTGCCGCATTTGCCGGCTCAATTGCTTGAATTCATCAGTCAGCTCTTTTACGTCGGATAGCGAGCGGCGCGCATCTGCCGTGAGCGCCGGCACCTGGGTCAGGGCTCTGTCGGCGCTGTTCTGCAATGTGTTGAACCTGCCCGTAGCGGATTCGATATTGATCAAGATCTGTTTCATCTGATGGATATTGTTTTTATCCAGGAGCTGGTTCAGCCTGAGTACGAGTTCACGGGTTTCTTTGACCGTATCTTCACCAGTATCCGACAACCGGTCGATAAGCGAGGGCCTGATCGGAATGTGGGTATCGGGATCGTCGCCGCTTGGCAGCGTTTCAGGATCATCGCCGCTATCCTTGAGGGCTATTCGCGTCAAGCCGGTCACGCCCTGGAGCTCCAATGTCGCAAAAACGCCGCGAGTGAATCGCACTGCGCTATCCACTTCCATCGGCACGACGATCAAGCCGGGATCATCTGTATCGAAATGCACGGCGCTGACCTTCCCGACGTCGATGCCGCGGTAAAAAACGGTGGAGCCAGCCTTGAGCCCGGTTACCGAATCGC
Organism: Nitrosospira sp. 56-18; assembly: GCA_001899235.1. Lineage (GTDB taxonomy): Bacteria > Pseudomonadota > Gammaproteobacteria > Burkholderiales > Nitrosomonadaceae > Nitrosospira. The sequence goes on along the minus strand of MKVR01000050.1, from coordinate 110,664 downwards.
GGGTTGCGGCCACATAGGTGTGCGTTTGACGCTGGTCGTTACTGAGCCAGTTAATAATGGCGACAATAGCAATGACCAGTGTTGCCGTGAACAATCCGGTCATTAAAGCAAAGCTGTCTTTACCCATGGCCTGCCTCCAATGAGCTGAATATCAGTTGCGCGCGGTTGCCATGAAAAAATTCCTGAACAAAAGGATGATCGCAGGCGAGCACCTTGTCCAGCGTGTCGAGCACGACCAGCCGGTGTTCCGCCAGCACCGCTATTTTCATGCATAAATCCCGCAAAATATGCAAATCGTGCGTGATCATGATCACTGTGAAATCAAGCTCTTTATGCAGTTGCTGCAGCAGGGCGACGAAAGCCTCGCTAGATATGGGATCGAGTCCTGAAGTCGGCTCATCCAATAATAACAATTGCGGTTCCAGAATCAGGGCTCGGGCCAGGGCCGCGCGTTTGACCATGCCGCCAGACAATTCGGACGGCTTGAGCATGGCGTCCCGGGCTTTCAGTCCCACCATCGCCAGCTTCATGAATACCATTTGCGAGACCAGTTCCTCGTCGTGGATATCCAGCTCCCGCAGCGGAAACGCGATATTATCGAAAATATTCAAAGCGCTGAACAACGCCCCGTTCTGGAATAATACGCCAATATCATTGCGCCGCTGCCTGCATTCGATGGCGCAGGCTTCCTGGACCGGCTCGCCCAATACCTTCAAGCTGCCGTGCCTGGGCGTTTCCAGGCCAATTATCTCGCGCAGCAAAGTGGTCTTGCCGCTGCCGGATGCACCCACCAGCCCGAGTATTTCGCCATTTTCCAGACAGAAACTGATGTCCTGATGAATCAATTGTTCACCGAAATAAGTCCAGATGTGCTCAAGCTCCACGACACAGGATTTTTTCACGGAAACCCCACATTTTTGAACAGAATGGAAAACATGGCATCCATCAAAATCACCACGGTGATTGTCGCTACGACGGAATGCGTGGTTTCATTTCCCAGGCTCTCGGTGTTGGGCTTGATCAAAAAGCCGTAGTAGCAGGCAATCATGGCGATCATCATGCCAAACGTCACTCCCTTGCCCAGACCGATATAAAAATTAACGATGGGCACCGCCTTGGGCAGCTGATCGAGAAATTGCCGATAACCGATATCCAGCGTCAGTTGCGCCGAGACCATGCCGCCTATCAAGGCCACCGCATCGGTCCAGACGATCAGCAACGGCAAGGCTATGGACAACGCGATCACTTTTGGCAAAACCAGCCGCAATGAATGAGATATGCCCAGCGCTGCCAAGGCGTCGAGTTCCTGGGTAACGCGCATGATGCCGATTTCGGCAGTCATGGCGGAACCGGAGCGGCCAGCGACCAGGATAGCTGTAAGCATCGGCCCCAGCTCTCGTATGATGCTGAGCCCGAGCAGATCAATGATGTAAATTTCCGCGCCGAACCGTTGCAGTTGCAGTGAAGACAGATAACTTAACGAGATGCCGACCAGGAAACCGACCAGCGCGGTGACGCCCAGGGCGCTGACACCGGCCTTATAAATCGTTAACGAGATTTCCTTATAGGGCGTGGCGCGGGGATGCCGAAACAGGTAAGTGGAATCAACGATCAACCTGCCGAACAACGTCAACCAGGCGCGCAGGTGTTGATAAAATTTCTGAAGCGGCACCTGTCCATGGCGTAACATCCCGGCAAATCTGGATAGCATGGGCCGAGGCGGTGGAATGTTGCGGTAATGGCAATATTCGAACAAACGCCGGTGTTCAGGGCGCATGATCAGATCCACCGGCAGTTTTTCACCCCAGGCTTGCCAGAGCAGAAAAGCGGCCGCACTGTCCAGCCGCTCGATTCGGCTGATATCCCATTGTTTGTCCCTATCAGCAGCGAGTTTCTTGATGGACTGACGAAGTGCCGGATCTGCCACCAGCGTGCGCAGACTCCATGGCCCAGTCAGCACGATCAGCTTGCCACCGGATTCCTTTGGGAGCATCACCGCGGGCTTTTTAGCGTGGATTATCGCCTCATCGATCATTAAGAATGCATTCCCTTTCCCTTTGATTACGGCAAGGTTGCTTAGGGTCTCTTCTTCGATGCAGATCGAAGTATCGACCGGTTATCTCTGGATGGATGGTCCCGCCGCACCTTCATATGCAGTTTCATAGGCGAAACCCGGTCTTTTTTCTATTTGTAGGGCAGATACAAAAAATTACAAGATTAGAAGGCATGACGAAAATAGAGCAACAAATCGCGATTTTGGATTGTTGATAGTTATCAACAATCCAATGCGTATGCGTTTATCTGATGTCTCCGCGGGGATTTAGGTTCAAGGGGATGAGCATTGCCGACTTCCATTATCTGGCTGAGGTTCTTGTTGCTCTCAACATCACTGACCTGCAAGCGCCGGGATTGAAAGAAACATTTAGCGGAAGGTTCGCAGGCATATACAACGGCGCACCCAAGCTTATGGTCCTGGATGATCATGCTGCGCGGGGGCAAGCTGGAATTCATCGGTTTGACCAGGGGCTGCCGCCCAGATTTTTCCTGCTCCTCCGGAAAGTGTTTTCCTGAACGTCGGTGCAAATAAATCACCGCGCCGGTACTCTGGAGATGGATCGCCTAGAGATTCGAATAGACCTTCCCGGCAACAAGTTTTATGACGGCAAATAGCGGAGAGCTTGCCTGTTCTCAAGGAATGGAATCGTCAGGGCTAAAGATCATCTAGACGTAATGTGAGCGCGGCCAATGTTACAAGCAATACCGGCATAGTCAGCACAGTGCCCACCCTGAAGTAATAGCCCCAGGTGATTCTCATGCCCTTGAGGGCGAGCACATGAAGCCATAACAGCGTTGCCAACGATCTGATGGGCGTGATCTTGGGTCCCAAATTGCAGCCGATCACATTGGCATAGATCATCGCATCTTTCGTCGCACCTGTCGCACTCGTGGCATCGATGGAAAGCGCTCCCACCAGCACCGTAGGCATATTGTTCATGATCGAGGAGAGCAGTGCGCTAAGAATGCCAGTTCCGAATGCGGCTCCCCATATGCCTCCCTGGGCAAAGTAATCAAGCGCCCTGGCGATATAGCCGGTCAGCCCCTCATTGCGCAACCCGTAAACGACAAGATACATCCCGAGAGAGAAAATCACGATCTTCCAGGGAGCTTCCCGAAGGACTTTACGGGTGCTGATGACATGACCCCGCGCGGCGACAGCCAGCAAGAGCAGCGCACCCATGGCGGCGACAGCGCTAATCGGCACACCTAAAGGTTCGAGGCCAAAAAATCCGATCAACAGCAGTACGAGCACGGCCCAGCCGATGTGAAACGTGTTTCTGTCACGAATAGCCTCGACTGGCCGCCTGAGCTGATTCACATCATAGCGGGCTGGAATGCTGTGGCGAAAATAGAGCAGTAATACGGCAAGAGCCGCGCCAATAGCGAGCGGCGATGTTTACCGGAATCATGATCGCAGCGTATGCCTTGAAACCGATCCTAAAAAAATCGGCCGATACGATATTGACCAGGTTAGAAACAACGAAGGGAAGGCTGGCGACATCGGCAATGAAGCCTGCCGCCATCACGAAGGCGAGAGTAGTTCCAGGACTGAATCCCAACGCGACGAGCATTGCCATGACGATGGGCGTGAGAATCAGCGCTGCGCCGTCATTGGCAAACAAGGCAGAGACCGCCGCGCCGAGCAGAACGATGAGGGCAAATAGAAGTCGTCCATTTCCGCCTCCCCATCGCGCAACGTGTAGGGCCGCCCACTCGAAAAAACCGGCTTCGTCCAGCAACAGGCTGATGATGATGACGGCAATGAAGGTGGCCGTCGCATTCCAGACGATCTGCCAGACCGTCAGGATATCACCTGGATGAACCACGCCCGAGAGCAACGCCAGGACGGCACCCAGCATTGCGCTCCAGCCGATACCCAGCCCACGCGGCTGCCAGATCACCAAGATAATGGTGACAAGAAAAATCAGTAAGGCGGCTAGCACGTCAGTTCTCTATCCAAACAAACGGGTTAACCGCTCTTATGACTCCCGGCCTTAAGCCGAAACAATCTGAAAATCTGGAACGTGCTTAATTCTGCAGAGGGAGAGTCCGAGGCAACCGGAACCCTCACTGCGTTTCACCGATGGCTTGCAATTTCCGCTTCATAACCATCCGGTCAAGCGCGCCGGGGTTAAGGTTTACAAGAAGATCAATGCGCCGTTGCAGCACAGAAAAGGCGTTGCGAAAGGCTTCCCGCTTGGTTTCATCGTCGCCCGCTGCTGCTGCCGGATCTTCCACGCCCCAGTGTGCTGTAACAGGATGCCCAGGCCAGACCGGACACACTTCACCCGCAGCCTGGTCGCAAACCGTAATGATGATGTCCATCTTCGACGCGTCAGAGGCGGAAAATTCATCCCATGATTTGCTCCTGAGCCCATCGGTGGGGAAGTGAATACTTTCCAGAAGCTCAAGGGCGAAAGGATTCACTTTTCCCGTTGGAAAACTTCCGGCGCTGTAGGCATGGAACCGGCCTTGTCCGGATGCATTGAGATAAGTTTCGGCAAGAATGCTTCGGGCAGAATTGCCAGTACATACAAACAAAACATTAAGAATATGGTCAGCCATGATCTTTAGCAGCAGCTTGAGCGCTTCGGAATGATATTAATCAAATTGGGTTTGGGGGCGCAGCATGCGGCCCGTTCAACGGCCGATTCTGCGCCCTTGGGCATGTCCGTACCATAAATTTCAACTGCGCCAAGCGTGTGATAGGTTTCCCAGGCAATGCCCTGCGGGTCGGTGATCCAGTATTTATCCGAACGGGCATAACAGCATTCCGTTTGCGGCTGATCGAGTGCAGAGATCTCGGCATCGGCCACCTTCCGTCGTAACTCTCCGAGCTCCTCCTCCGAGTCAACCTGGAATCCCAGGTGATCCAGCCCGGTTTTTGCGCCACGATTGGAAATTGCAAAATTAAGGCGGGGCTCCTCGACCATCCATTTCGCGTAATCCGGTTTTTCAACCGTGGGCGGACTACCAAACACTGCGGAATAAAAACGTATATTGGTCTCCAGATCATCAACAGCCACGTGAACGTGAAAGCGTTTCATAATTGAATCCTTATGATTTAGGTTTGACTTGGGAATTTGGGACGCAGCAGCTTGCAACCTGGGTGTCATTTACGGTCAGGCACTCCTGAGGCATGCCCTGACAGCAATTGTGTGTTAGAAAAGTCATGATCGCCGCCATCCGTTCAAAGTTGGCGCTGTAATAGATGAACCGGCCTTCCTGACGTGATGAAACCAGTCCGGCGTGAGAGAGCTCTTTCAGATGAAACGAAAGGGTTGCAGGAGCTACTTCCAGCTCTTCGCCGATACGGCCCGCAGAAACCCCTTCCGGGCCTGCTTGAACCAGGATGCGGTATATTGAAAGTCGCGTTTCCTGCGCAAGCGCAGCAAGCGCACTGACAGCCTCTCTTATTTTCATATTTCCAATAATATTAAAATAATGGGTAAAGGTCAAACGAAACGGGGGAGCAATTTTCTTATTGCTGAAATTACCCGCTTTTGTCCAAGCAGATGGAGCGTGCGGAGGGATTGCTTTTCTCATCCGTAATGATGAGTTTAGCCCGCATATTTCACCAAGAGCCAAATGAGGCCGTGAAGCGCCCAAGGTTTTGAGGAGGCTCTGATATCTGAGAAAATGGAGCCATGAAGAAATCAAAGAAGTTCTAAGAGAAGGGGTTAACCCCAACTCCAATGTGCCTCTGCTCTCTCATAGCGGTCAACCAGGTCCAAAGGTATTTTCCTTTGGTAATAGTAGGTGTTCCCGCGTGGATAGACATGGCGGATAGACACTTTAAATACGCTTCCAAGGAAGAGTCGCATGTACGGTACCACAAAAGTACCACCACAAGAACCGGATTGAAGATATAAGATATTGAAGTAAAAGGAGTAGTTATGGTTTCACTGGTGCCGGGAGGGGGAATCGAACCCCCATGACCTCGCGATCGCGGGATTTTGAGTCCCGTGCGTCTACCAATTCCGCCATCCCGGCAAGGGCATGCTGCGGACCGGAAATTATCACTGAAAACCGGAATGGCAGCAACCGGCAAGGGACTTGGGTCTGCCGGTATAATACGTGGATGAAAGTTCAGGATTTCGATTTCGCGCTTCCGCACGATCTGATTGCGCAGTTCCCGGCCGGGGAACGCTGCGGCAGCCGCATGCTCCACCTGGAAGGCTCGAGCGGCGTGTTGCGGGATGCATTGTTCAACGATTTTCCGCGCTATCTTCGGGCTGGCGACATAGTGGTGCTGAACGATACAGCCGTCATCAAGGCGCGCCTGCATGGGGTCAAGGACAGCGGGGGCAGGGTGGAGGTGATGGTCGAGCGGATTATCGGCTCACACTCTGTTCTGGCGCTGGTGCGTGCCAGCCACTCGCCCAAGCCCGGTTCCCGGCTTTTTCTGGAGGAGGCGATAGAGGCGTCGGTAGTGGCGAGGGAGGGGAATTTCCATACCCTGCATTTCGACCACTCCGATTCCGCCATGGAATTGCTGGAGCGCCATGGCAACCTGCCGCTGCCACCCTATATTTCCCGTTCCGCCACGGAAATGGATGAGTCGCGCTACCAGACGACTTACGCCCGGGAACCTGGCGCGGTGGCAGCCCCGACCGCGGGCCTGCATTTCGATGGGAGCATGCTGGCGAGATTGCAGGGAATGGGCGTGACCATCGCTTTTGTTACCCTGCACGTAGGCTTGGGCACGTTCCAGCCGGTTCGCGTCGAAAATCTTGCGGATCACAAGATGCATAAGGAAAGGTTTCACGTGCCCGAAGAAACGGTCGAGTCCATCCAGCGTGCGACCGCCGCGGGGGGGAGGGTGCTGGCCGTGGGCACCACCTCGCTGCGTGCGCTGGAGGCAGCGGCAGCGGGAGCGGGCGGGCGTGATGGCGGATTGAAAGCCGGATATGGCGACACGGATATTTTTATCACTCCGGGATATCGGCTGCGCATAGTGCAGCGTCTGCTGACCAATTTCCATCTTCCCCGCTCGACCCTGCTGATGCTGGTATCCGCGTTCGGCGGACTCGAAAATATCCGCCGCGCCTACCGGCACGCGATAAATGAGCGCTATCGCTTTTTCAGCTATGGCGACGCCATGCTGATCGAAAGACAGCCATAATCCCCTTCATGAAATTTCAATTGCATTGCATGGACGGCGCCGCGCGCCGCGCGACCCTCACCCTGGCACATGGTGTGGTGGAAACGCCCGCATTCATGCCGGTAGGCACCTACGGCGCCGTGAAGACAGTATCTCCAGCCGAATTGCGGGAAATCGGCGCACATATCGTGCTCGGCAACACGTTCCATCTGTGGCTGCGCCCCGGCCTGCAAGTAATCGAGGCGCACGGGGGATTGCATCGCTTCATGGGCTGGGATCGGCCTATCCTTACCGATTCCGGCGGTTTCCAGGTATTTAGCCTGGGAATGCTGCGAAAGATCGCCGAGGAGGGCGTGACGTTCAAATCCCCGGTGAACGGGGATACGTGTTTTCTTTCGCCCGAGGAGTCGATGCGCGTTCAGCGCATGCTCAATTCCGACATTGCGATGATATTCGACGAATGCACGCCTTATCCGGCGGATGAGCCCATGGCGCGAAAATCCATGGAACTGAGCTTGCGCTGGGCGGAGCGCTCCAGATGCGCGCATGATGATGAAGGCAATACCAACGCCTTATTTGGCATCGTCCAGGGGGGCATGCATGAACCTCTCCGCGACCGGTCGCTGGCTGGGCTGCAGAATATCGGCTTCGACGGCTATGCGATCGGCGGGCTGTCGGTGGGTGAGCCAAAGGCCGACATGGCGCGCATTCTGAGGCATGTCGCGCCACAATTGCCCGCGGCAAAACCGCGCTACCTCATGGGCGTCGGAACACCAGCAGATATCGTCAACGCGGTGGCGCAAGGCATCGATATGTTCGACTGCGTATTGCCCACGCGCAACGCCCGCAATGGCTGGCTCTATACAAGAAATGGCGTGATCAAGCTGCGTAACAGCCGATACCGGCTCGATACCGCGCCCCCGGATGATCAATGCGGATGTTATACCTGCAGGCATTTCAGCCGGGCGTACCTGCACCATTTGCAACGAATCAATGAGATTTTGGGGGCGCGTCTGAATACGGTGCACAATCTCCATTATTATCAGCAATTGATGGGCGAAATCCGCGCCGCGATCGAGAGCGGCCGATTCGAGGAATATGCGCAAGAATTTCTAGCCTGCACCGCATCATGCTAAAATCCCTGCTTTTTGAATCCGTCCGGAGAATGACATGTTGATTAATGAAGCTTTCGCCCAGGCTGCTGCGCCCGCTCAGCAAAATGCGGATCTGATGAGCCTGCTGCCGCTGATTGCCATATTCATCGTGTTTTACCTTCTCCTGATCCGGCCCCAGACAAAGCGCGCCAAGGAGCAGAAATTGATGATAGAGGCGTTGCAAAAAGGCGACGAGGTGGCGACCTCAGCCGGTATCCTGGGGCGCGTAAGCAAAGTCACCGCGAATTATGTCACCCTGCAGATAGCTGAAAATGTCCAGGTGACCCTGCAAAAATCGGCCGTTCAGACCCTGTTGCCCAAGGGGACGCTCAACAGCATTGAAAAGGAATGATCGGTTGCGCCATGGCGACGCGAGGCCGCACCGCACGATAGTTTCTTCTTCCTTTTCTTTTGCATCCGCATATACATGAACCGCTACCCCGCCTGGAAATACCTCATCATCGCGGTTGCGATACTGCTGGGGCTGATCTATACCCTGCCGAACTTTTACGGCGAGTCGCCCGCGGTGCAGGTTTCGCCGCTGCGTACCGCCGCGAAGGCGGATACCGCGCTTCTTCAGCGGGTCGAAGACACGCTGAAGAAGGCGAACATCGTTCCTGACGGCGTATTTCTCGATGCCTCGGGAGTCAAGGCACGCTTCTCCGATACCGATATGCAGATCAGGGCAAGGGATACGCTCCAGTCCGTGCTTGGCAATGGGTACATGGTGGCGCTGAACCTACTTTCCAATTCTCCCCGGTGGCTCACGAGCATCGGGGCGCTGCCGATGTACCTCGGGCTCGATTTACGCGGGGGTGTGCATTTCATGTTGCAGGTGGATATGAAGGGAGCGCTCTCCAAGGCACTGGACCGCTTCAGCACCGACATACGCGGCAGCTTGCGCGAGAAGAAAATTCCCTATGCAGGACTCGACAAGCAAGGCGCCCAGGTCGTCGTCAAATTCCGGGATGCCGCTTCACGGAGCCGGGCGGAAGCCGAAATCAGCAAGGTTTACGAGGATTTGAGCTTGCGGGAGCAAAACGTGGGGGATGAGTTCCATTTGACGGCCGCTCTCAAGCCTGAAGCGCAAAAGCGTATTCAGGACTCGGCGGTGCAGCAGAATATCACGACATTGCGCAACCGCGTCAATGAACTCGGCGTGGCCGAACCCATCATCCAGCAGGCCGGCGCCGATCGCGTGGTGGTGCAGTTGCCCGGGGTTCAGGATACGGCAAAAGCCAAGGATATACTCGGACGCACAGCCACTCTGGAGGTGCGCATGGTGGACGAGGAGCGCGACGTGGAAGCAGCCTTGCGCGGACAGGTTCCCTTCGGTTCCGAGCTGTACACGGAGCGCGGCGGCGGTCCCATACTGGTGAAGAAACAGGTGGTGCTCACCGGCGACCGCATCAATGATGCCCAGGCCGGTTTCGACAACAACAACCAGCCCGCGGTGCATCTCAACCTGGACAACAGCGGCGCGCGCATATTCCGTCAGCTGACCCACGATAATGTCGGCAAGCGCATGGCGATACTGCTGATCGAGAAGAACCAGGCAGAGGTTGTCACGGCGCCGGTAATACGCGAAGAAATCGGCGGTGGAAGAGTGCAGATCAGCGGGCGCATGACCACCGAGGAGGCGCGGGACGTAGCATTGCTATTGCGTGCCGGGGCACTGGCGGCGTCGATGGATATCATCGAGGAGCGCACTGTCGGCCCCAGCCTCGGCGCCGACAACATCGCGCGCGGGTTCAACTCCACGTTGTTCGGTTTTATTGCCGTCGGCATTTTCATGACGATTTATTATCTGATGTTCGGCTTCATCTCCGTCGTCGCGCTGGGCGTGAACCTGTTGCTGCTGATAGGCCTGCTTTCGATCCTGCAAGCCACGCTGACGTTGCCCGGCATGGCGGCAATCGCGCTGACCATCGGCATGGCGATCGATGCAAACGTGCTGATCAACGAGAGAATACGTGACGAATTGCGCAACGGCCTGCCGCCTCAGGCGGCGATAAGCGCGGGATATGAGCGTGCATTCGGCACCATCGTCGATTCCAATATCACCACGCTGATCGCGGGCATAGCGTTATTCGCTTTTGGGACGGGTCCCGTGAAGGGATTTGCCGTAGTGCTTTGCCTGGGTATTCTGACGTCCATATTCAGCGCGGTCATGGTCTCGCGCGGCATGGTGAACCTGATGTACGGCAGCCGCCGCAAGCTCGAGCGGGTCCCCATCGGGCAAATCTGGAAACCCGTGAGCAGCAAGCGTTGATATCAGGGTATCAGGGTATCGGGGTAAGAGGGAAGGCGGGGAACGAAGGACGACAAGCCCTGCAGGAGAATGAGCGGACCGGGCAGGAAGGACTGAGCAGCAACCAGGGACCAGCATGGAATTTTTCAGAATAAAACGTGATATTCCCTTTATGAGCTGGGGGAAATACACGACCACGATTTCACTGCTCACATTCCTGCTTTCAGTTTTTTTTCTCTTTACCAAGGG
>MKVR01000050.1:22870-99838 GCA_001899235.1 Nitrosospira sp. 56-18 | reverse complement strand
CCCCCCGCCGATATCAACCGGGTTCGAGGCGCGCTGGTGAAGCTGGGGATGCCCGATGTCAGCGTGCAGAATTTCGGCACCTCGCGCGATGTACTGATACGCTTGCCCGCCCGGTCCGATATTACGAGCGCCATGCTTTCGGAAACGGTGATTACCGCATTGCGCCAGGCCGATGAGACTGCGGAAGTGCGCCGGGTCGAATTCGTGGGACCGCAGGTAGGCAAGGAGCTCGTGGAGAACGGCGCGCTGGCGTTGCTGATCGTTTCCCTGGGCATCATCGCCTACCTGGCCATGCGTTTCGAGTGGAAGTTCGGCGTATCCGGCATCATCGCCAATCTTCACGATGTCGTCATCATTCTGGGATTCTTCGCATTTTTCCAGTGGGAATTCTCTCTTACCGTATTGGCTGCCATACTCGCGATCCTTGGCTATTCGGTCAATGAATCGGTGGTGGTATTCGACAGGATACGCGAGAACTTCCGCAAGATGCGCAAAGCTTCGGTGTCTCAGGTCATCGACAACGCGATTACCCGCACCATGTCGCGCACGATCATCACACATGGCAGTACGCAGATGGTCGTGATTTCGATGCTTGTTTTTGGTGGCGAGGCGCTGCACTACTTCGCGCTGGCATTGACTATCGGAATTCTGTTTGGAATTTATTCCTCGGTGCTGGTGGCGAGCCCCCTGCTCATGCTGCTGGGCGTTTCGCGCGAGGATATCGTCAAGCCTGAAAAGAAGGAAGAGCCCGAGGCATTGCCCTGAGAAGACGCTGAAGTCCTCGCCGGGCGCGCTGCATGCGGTTTTTCTGGAATCCAGAAACCGCGCACCCCATCCTGTCCAACTGCTGGATTTAGGTTAAAGCTGCTTTGGAATTATTTGCGACGTTTATCGATATTGTCCTGCACCTGGATCGGCACCTCATATGGCTGGTGCAGAACTATGGCAGTTGGGTTTATCTTATTCTTTTCCTCATCATTTTTTGCGAGACCGGGCTGGTGGTGATGCCTTTTCTCCCCGGAGATTCACTGCTATTCGTTGCGGGCGCGATCGCGGCGAGTGGCGCGATGGATGTCCAATGGTTGGCCGGGCTGCTTATGCTGGCGGCATTTTGCGGCGATAATACGAATTACTGGATCGGCCGTTATTTCGGCCCGAGAATCTTCGCGAGCACCGACTCGCGTCTGTTGAACCGCGCTCATCTGGAGAAAACACGCAATTTTTACGCGAAGCATGGCGGCAAGACCATCATATTCGCGCGCTTCCTGCCCATCATTCGCACTTTCGCGCCCTTTGTCGCCGGTGTCGGCCGCATGGTCTATCCCCATTTCATGGCCTACAGCGCGTTTGGCAGCGTGTTCTGGATCAGTTTCTTCGTATTCGGCGGGTTTTTTTTCGGGAATGTGCCGGTAGTAAAGAATAACCTGACTTTATTTATATTCGGCATCATCCTCATTTCGGTTCTCCCTGGTTTTATCCAGTTTGTGCGCGCCTGGTTTGCCAGGCGCGCATCCTCCGGGTCTCTCGACAATCGGAAAACTTCTGAATAAATCGCACGCTGGAATGGACCTGAATCCGGTAGTCGACCGTTCTTTTTTAGTTTGGAGCCATGATCCGCAAAGACTTTCGCGGTACTCGACGTTCACCTGCGTGGTGAGTTCGCTATAGGGCGGGTTGCACAGGGCGCCAACAGCCTTTTAGGGACGGATATCAGATGCGTGCACCCATCTGCAGCGCCCGGCGCCGTGACTCGGTTGCTTCTTCTTCACCCTGATCTTCTGCTGGTTCCATTCGCACCCAGCCTTGCAGGTTGGCGATAGCAATATCCGAGAGTGCGCGTATCCAGTCCGCACGCTCGTTGAGGCACGGAATATAATGAAATTCCCGTCCTCCAGCCTGCAGGAACATGTTCCTGCCCTCCATGGCAATTTCCTCCAGGGTTTCCAGGCAATCCGAAACAAAGCCCGGACAGACCACATCGATCCGCCTTATCTGCTGCCTGCCAAGCTCCTGGAGAGTGGCCGCGGTGTAGGGACTCAGCCATTCCTCCCGGCCGAAACGGGATTGAAAGCAGATCCGGTACTGATCCTGACTCAGTTGCAGCGACTCGGCCAATAGCCGGCCGGTTTTTTGGCACTCGCAGTGGTACGGATCACCTTTTTCGAAAGCGGAACGAGGGATGCCATGAAAGCTGATGACGAGCTTATCCGGCCTGCCCGTCTTGTTCCAGTAATCTCGCACATTCTGCGCCAGTGCACCCAGGTAGCCTCTGTCGTCGTGATAATGCTTCACTGTCCGTATGGCGGGAACGTTGCGCATCTTTGCCAGTTGCGCGAACACTTCGTCAAACGCGGAGGCAGTACTGCTGGCGGCATACTGGGGATAAAGCGGCAGCACCAGGATGCGCTCGCAGCCATTTCGCCTCATCCGCCGCAATATGTTGGCGATGGAAGGGCTTCCAATGCTCATGGCGTATTCCACCATGAGCGCGGGGCCGATGCGCTCCGCGAGGATATCGCGTAAAAGCTGGGTCTGGCGGATGGTGTGGATTTTCAGAGGCGAACCCTCCGGCATCCAGATCTGCGCATATTTTTCCGCCGATTTTTCCGGCCGGGTCGGAAGAATGATGCCATTGAGAATGGGCCACCAGAGCAACCGGGGGAATTCCACTACGCGCGGATTACTCAGGAACTGCTTGAGGTAAGGCCGCAGCGCTTGCACAGTGGGAGCGTCGGGCGTGCCGAGATTGATCAGTAAAACCCCTGTTCGATCTGGCGTACCATGATGGTAGGCAGGCTCGGAAGAACTCACGCTATTCCTTTTTTCTTGGAAATGGCAGGTTTTTCTGCTGGCTTCACTCCTGGGCTCGCCCTGACCCATGTTGCAGGGCTGATATCGGGATTTTCAAGTGTGGGCAATGTGGGCAATTTGGGTGATAAGGGATGTGGGATGGGCAGATCAGCGATTTCGCGATATGGGGGCACTCGTTGACCAAAGCCAGGATGGTTATTGATGCGACAGTGCGCTCGACAGCAGCCGGGCGGTTACATCCACGACTGGAATGACTCTTTCGTAAGCCATGCGTGTCGGCCCGACGACCGCGACAGTACCGACTATCCGGCCATCCACTTCGTAAGGCGCGGTCACGACGCTGCATTCGTCCAGCGTCACCATGCCCGACTCTCCTCCAATGAAAATCTGGACGCCCTCCGCCGTTCGGCTCAACTCCAGCAGTTGCAGCAAAGCAGTCTTGCGCTCGAATAGATCGAACAATTTCTTCAGGCTGTTCATGTTGCTGGATAAATCCTGCACATCGAGCAGCTTGCGTTCGCCCGCCACCACCACCACTTCGCTGTTTTCCCGGATGGCCTCACCGCCAGCTTCTATCGCCGCGGTCATGAGCGTCGTCATGTCATGCCGAAGCTGTTTCAATTCGCTTTGCAGCCGGCTTCGGATCTCATCTATCGCACAGCCGGCATAATTTTGGTTGATGAAATTTCCTGCTTCTATCAGTTCCGTCTGGCTGTAAGACCGATCGGTGAAAAGAACCCGGTTCTGGACGTCGCCCTCAGGGGTCACGATGATAAGCAGGATGCGTTTGTCCGACAAGGACATGAATTCGATGTAGCGAAATATCGCGCTGCTCCGCTTTGGTGTGACTACCACCCCCGCGAAGCGGGTCAGCTCCGACAGCAATTGCGAGGCGGAGCTGATCAACCGCGAAGGATTCTCCGGATGCAACTGCCCTTCGAGCTGATGAATTTCAATCATGTCGAGCGGTTTCACCACCAGTAGCGCATCCACGAAGAAACGGTAGCCGCGATGAGTGGGAACGCGTCCGGCAGAGGCGTGGGGGCTGGCGACGAAACCCATTTCCTCAAGGTCAGCCATTACATTCCTGATGGTCGCGGCGCTCAGATCAAGGCCCGAAAATTTTGAAAGCGAGCGCGAACCTACCGGCTGGCCTTCCCTGATATATCGCTCCACCAGGGTCTTGAGCAAAATTTTCGCGCGTTGATTAAGCATTCAATTATTTTACACCAGGATTCATTTCGATGGCTGGGCTCGGGTTTAGGAGCTGTGTAAGAGCCATGTATAGGCTTTGTTAGGCACTTGGTCGTGACAAAAATTCATGGATGGCGCCATAAACCGGGATAATGTCCTGGTCTCCTTCGAGTTGCCGCCACCGCGCGCCAATCACCCGGCATGGTTGTCGATTAACGCTGAATTCTTTGTCAGCGGAAGTCCGATATGGTTTAATCGGAAAAGCGTTACTGACGACAAGCAGTCCTGTTTTTAGCCCGGAAGCATTCAGATTATTTCCAGCGATGAGTTTTCCTTTTCAAACCGTAGCCCTGATCGGCAAGCATAAAAACCCGGAAATTATCGCCCCTTTGTTACGCCTGGGTCTGTACCTGGAAGCCCGCAAGCTGGAGGTGGTAGTGGACTGCCTTACCGCAGAAAACATGCCGGAGAAAAAATATACCGCCATGACGATGGAGGATATCGGCAGGCAGGCGGATCTGGCCATCGTGTTGGGCGGCGACGGAACCATGCTCAATATCGCACGCAAGCTTGCCCCGTTCGATGTTCCGCTGGTCGGCGTCAATCAGGGCCGTCTCGGATTCCTTACCGATCTTTCGATCGAAACCATGCTGAAAACGCTCGACTCCATGCTCGATGGCAAATACGTGGAGGAACGGCGCATGCTGCTGTATGTGGAAGTGCTGCGCGATGAAGCCATTGCCTTCAGTGCCCTGGCGCTGAACGATGTCGCGGTGAGCCGCGGGGTAGGGGGTAACATGATCGAGTTCGAAGTGCGGATCAATGGTGAATATGTCTACTCATTGCGTTCCGATGGGCTTATCATCGCCACGCCTACCGGTTCCACTGCTTACGCCTTGTCCGCGGGCGGCCCGATCCTTCATCCCAGCCTCGATTTGATCGCCCTGGTGCCGGTGAGTCCGCATACGCTGAGCAATCGTCCTATCGTGGTCGGGCCTGACGCTGCGGTTGAAATTCTGATGCATCGGACTGCGGTAGCCCGCGTGCATTCCGACAGCCATTCACACCTCGATTTGCAGGAAAATGACAGAATCATCGTGCGGCGTTCTCCGCACGAGGTAACGTTGCTGCATGCAGCCGATCACAGCTATTACCGCATGCTTCGGGAGAAGCTGGGATGGAGCGGCCTGCCCAGGAATCCGGCATGTTGAAGTTTCTCGGCATTCGTGATTTTGTCATTGTCGATCAGATGGAGCTGGAGTTCGTTCCCGGTTTTACCGTGCTCACTGGCGAAACCGGCGCGGGCAAATCCATCCTCATCGATGCGCTTTCGCTGGTTCTGGGCGAGCGCAGCGACCCGTCCCAGATACGCAACGGTTGCGAGCGAGCCGATATCAGCGCGGAGTTCGATACTGCCGGGTTGCCGCAGATGGAAGACTGGTTGCATGAAAACGGGTTTGAAAGCGACGGGAATGATAGCAGCGGTTGCCTGATGCGCCGTACTGTGGATATCCAGGGGCGATCGCGCGGCTTTATCAATGGGCGTGTTGCCACTATGCAGCAATTGCGCGCGGCAGGGGAAAAGCTGGTGGATATTCATGGCCAGCATGCGCATCAGTCGATGCTGCGCAGCGAGGCCCAGCGCGCTTTGCTGGATGAATTCGCCGGAAGCCTCGAATTGGCGCGGACGGTAAAGGGAGCTTATGATCACTGGCAGGATTTAGTCCGGCAGCGATCGGCATGGGAGAAGAACGCGGCCTCGCTGATGCAGGAACGCGAACAGGCGGAACGCCAGGTAAGCGAACTTTCCGCATTGAACTTCATGCCTGACGAGTGGCAGACGTTGCAAGCCGATCACAGCCGGTTGTCTCACGCCGCAAGCCTGCTCGAAGCAGCGCAAACCGGACTAGAGGTGCTATCCGAGGGGGAATCCGCTGCGCTTTCGCAGATCAATTCGGTAATCTCGCGCCTGCATGATTTGCTTCGCTGCGATGCCAATCTCCAGGCAGTGTTCGATTTGCTGGAATCGGCGCAGATTCAGTTGCAGGAAGCGGTGTATGAATTATCGCGCTACCGGCAGAGTCTCGATCTCGATCCCGAGCAGCTGTCCGGACTGGAGGAGCGCCTATCCACGATTCATGCCATGGCCCGGAAATATCGAGCCACTCCCCCCGAATTACCGGAGCTGCTGGGCACAGCCTCCCGCCGCCTGGAGGAACTCGACCATAGCGGTGACGGCGAGATGCTGGCGCGCGAAGAGGCTGCAGCCCGGGAAAAATATCTCCAGTCCGCCGAGCAGTTGAGCGCGGAGCGGAAAAAAGCAGCAGACCAGCTTGGTCAGCAGGTAACTGCAGCCATGCAGACACTGGCGATGGCCGGCGGGGAATTTTCGGTGGCGCTGACCGCGCATCCGCAACCCTCCGCATCCGGCATGGAACATATCGAGTTCCAGGTGTCTGCGCATGGCGGCTCGCCGTTGCGTTCCCTGGCAAAGGTCGCCTCCGGGGGAGAGCTGTCACGCATCAGCCTGGCTATACAGGTTATTACCAGTAAGCTCGGTACTGCGCCGACTCTCATATTCGACGAGGTAGATGTGGGTATCGGCGGGCGGGTGGCGGAGATCGTGGGAGGGTTGCTGAAAAAACTGGGGAGGGAACGGCAGGTTATGTGCATCACTCATCTGCCGCAGGTGGCATCTGCCGGGGATCATCAATGGCAAGTGAGCAAGTCGCTCGATCCCGCTCGGGGCCAGGTCACCAGCCAGATTGCCGTGCTTGCGGATCAGGAGCGAATCGAAGAGATCGCGCGAATGCTTGGAGGACAAAAGATCACTGAAACGACGCGCCAGCATGCGGCCGAAATGTTGAGGGGAAACGCGTGACAGCAACGTAGAGATAGAGAGGATTAGCCTGCCCGGCTTTCTCCTGGTTCTATCTTATCCTATTGAGACAGTGCTAGAAATTCGGCGCGCTGCGCGGCGTTGGTCTTGAGATCGCCAAGCATTGCGGAGGTTACGGTCTCCTCGCCTGCAACAGCGATGCCACGGGATTCCATGCACATGTGGCGGCATCGGATAACCACGCCGACCGCTTTGGGTTGGAGGTGCTCAAGCAGGGATTGGGCAATTTGCTGGGTGAGCCGTTCCTGCACCTGTAACCGTGCCGCAAAACAGTTGACCAATCTCGTCAGTTTCGATAATCCGACAATATGTCCGGCCGGGAGATAGCCAATGGCCGCATGCCCGAAAAAAGGAGCGAGATGATGTTCGCAATGCGAGTAAACCGGTATTTGCCTGACAACAATCAACTCGTCGTAGCACTCGCCCCCATCCGCAAATGTCTTGAGTATCGTGGCAGGATCTTGCTGATAGCCTCGAGTCCAATGAGCCCAGGCGCGCGAAACGCGATGGGGAGTCTCGACCAGTCCCTGGCGTTGAGGATCTTCCCCGACGGAGCGCAACAATCGTTGCCAGTCGGCCAGGCCAAATTCTGAGTCATGTGAAGTTTTCATATTCGGTGGTCCTTCGCCTTTGTTCGGAGATATAGGATTTTCCAGCAACACTGCTGCCAACCGATGCAACACCGGCCGGACTGGCCACCTTGACGAGAGCAAATGCCGCCGGCCACAGCGTACGAGAATCCGCTTGTTCCAGGGAAAGGCAAGATTGCCATGCCAGATATCCCAAGCCGTGATATTACACCGCAAGAAGCCTGTCATTCAGTATTTGTGTCGCCGATCTCATCCAGAAAGGCGGATTTGATAAAATAAACGTATGAAAATCGCTACCTGGAATGTCAACTCCCTCAAAATCCGCCTTCCCCACGTCCTGGACTGGCTAGCCGCCAACCAGCCGGATATATTGTGTTTGCAGGAAACCAAGCTGCAGGATGAAAATTTTCCCGTGGCCGAAATTTCTGCCGCGGGATATCACGCGATCTATGCCGGCCAAAAAACCTATAACGGCGTCGCATTGCTCAGCAAGCGCGCTGGCCGCGAAGTTGTCACGGCAATACCCGGTTTTATCGATGACCAGAAACGCATTCTCTCGGCAATATACGATGATGTACGCGTCATTTGCGTGTACGTTCCGAACGGGCAAAGTCTGCTGTCGGAAAAATATCAATACAAGCTGAAATGGCTGGGTGCGCTCAATGCCTGGCTGCGCGAGTTGTTGATCAAACACCAGAAACTGGTGCTTCTAGGCGATTTCAACATCGCTCCTGAAGAGTGCGATGTGCATGATGTGACTTTGTGGGAGGGTCAGGTGCTTTTCAGCCAGCCAGAGAGAGAAGCGTTCCGGGAGGTGCTCGGCCTGGGATTCGCAGATAGCTTCCGGTTATTCGACCAGCCGGAGAAATCCTATACCTGGTGGGATTATCGGATGATGGCCTTTCGCCGGAACATGGGATTGCGGATCGATCACATATTGCTGAGTCCGGAGCTGGCGAAGATTTGCACCGCGTGCACCATAGACAGGGCAACACGTAAGCTTGAGCGACCTTCCGATCATGCTCCGGTGATGGTGGAGGTGACTATGGAGTCTGAAGAGTCTGAAAATTTATCCCTGATAGCGGGTGCCCGGGACGACCCCTGAAGAACTCCAACGTGCGCAGAAAGAATGCTGGCTTCGAACCCTTCCTTCCTGTGCCTGGATCGTGTCAGGTTATGGTACGGGGCTCGATCAATCCCATGGAAAGCGCGCGGGAAATAGCTTGCTGGCGATTCACCACACCCATTTTCTGTGCCGCGTTTTGTAAATGGAAAGTCACTGTTCTTTCCGATATGTTGACGATCGTAGCGATTTCCCACCCCGTTTTTCCTTCTGCTGCCCAGAGCAGGCATTCTTTTTCGCGTTCCGTCAGATTGATTTTTTTCAAGGGAAGAGGTCCTTTACTGAGCACGACGTGCTGTATCGCCTCGTGCAGGAAGCACGTCAAGAGTTGGGATTGGCCCATCATGGCTAAAATGTCGTTCTGGGTCTCCCGGGATTCACGCGATGTGGCAAGACTCAGCATTGCTGCTTCGCCGCGTCTCCCATGCACAGGGAAGCTTGCACCACTCACGAGGCCGGAATCCCTGGCTTCGCTGCGGATGCGCGTCTCTTTTCGCCCCTTGAAAAGCTCGTTCTTCCAGATTACTGGAGTCGCCGCCGTGGCGCAGTGTATAACGGTAGGATCGATGCTCGCATATCCTTCCTGGTCGTAATGCGTACGCCATTCCTCGGGATAGCAACTGAGGATGAATCTGTACGGCCGTGTCAGGGACGTATTCACCTGCACACCATAAAGAAAGTGCTCGAACCCCATCCCGCGAACAATGGCGGTAGCGCTTGCATGAAGTTCTTCCACCGTTTCGCAATTCATCAATGTTTCGAACAGATCCAGATTGTTCACGATTTTTCCTTTCATGATTATTCATTTTGTCCGCGAATTCGGTCGGCTGCTGATTCCTCCGGCATCGGGTGAAAGCCTTCCTTTTCCTTCCTTCTCCCTGGGAGCACTAACACGTTTGCCAAAAATAAGCCGAAAGAGCTATTGGTATCCCTATTAGAGCCTGTTATATGATAAGCGATATAGTGTACCTAGAATATGACTATTTGAAGAATATCGACTCTAGGCGTACGAGCACCTTCGTGCCACTGAAGCGCACCTGGCAAGACACCTTTCCTTGAAATTCCCGGTTTAACCTAATCCGCTCTGTGGCGAACGCACCATGCAGGTGAACGTCGAGTGTCGAGAAAGTATTTGTGAATCAGTGTCTTAACTAACACAAGCGGTCAGTTAACGGATTTAGGTTTAAAACTGCTGGCTCAGTCCGCGTGGACAGAGATCGGTTTTGTCGTGCGCCAGAATTTTTTCATGTCCCCGGATCTTATCGTGAAATCCTTATTCCCTTTTTTTCCGAGGACCGAAAGCTTCAGCTGGTGAAGTTTGCCCTGTTTTACCATGGCGAAAAGAGGCTGAAACCAGTGTTTTTCGAGCTCCTTGAGGCTTTCGCGCCAGCCATACGCATCTGAATAGGACGCCTTCCCCTCCAGGGAGTCGAGTACGACAAGGTGTTTGTCAGAAGGGGAGGTCCCATGCAGCACGGTGGCTTCAAGCGGTAGCGCGGAATACCGGGCGCCGCAAGAGAGTGCTAGGGCCTGGGCAAGGATATGGTTGCCCCATACATGGGTATAGTCGCTCTGAAAGGATACAGGCATGATTCCCCCTCCCCAGAACCAGATACTATTGATGAGAGGTGCTCCATTGGCCTCCCGCACGCGGTTGAGCGGCTGTTCATGCAGCAGCATCTGCGTTTCGTTGAAGAGCTTGCGCCAGGTCCCGGAACTTTCGCCGTATGGCAACAGTTCGCGAACTCCTTTGTTTACGACCTCGCTCAACAGGTGAGTTTGTGGCGGAGGGATATCCTGGAGGCAGATATACCAGCGAGCCGGATGAAGCGGCAGGAATGCTATTTCAGGGCAGCTTTCAGCAAAATGCCTGTTCAGGGCAGTGGTGAGCTCCTCGGCTTCCGCCGGAGTAATCCGGAAAACACGGCTATCCGCCAGCAGGAGCTGATCGCGCTCGATATGGAGATGGACCGGATCGGCGCGAAGCCAGTAGCCATGATCCGTTTTGCCAATTTCCCGCCCATCGGCCTTAAGCGTGATGGGCGCAACCGGCCAGTCCTGCTGTTTTGCAATTCCAAAGGTGTCGCAAAGCCAGGCTTCGACTTCCCGGATTCTTCCCTCCTCGACGGCACCTTTTGACAGCAGCCCTTCCAGCGCAGGTAGGGACAGATCCTGGTATATCCCTGTCAGGGAGGAGTCTGGCCAGAAAAGCGAAGGAATAAGCAGATGAAGGTGCATGGAGTAGTGTAGGGAAGCGCTGAACAAATCCTCCTCGTACGTGACCCAGATGGGACGGGCCGGAGTTTTAACCCACCCATCGTTACTTGCTGCTTGCAGAGCTTGCTCTGCTTCGCGGTTCGTACCTTGTCCCAGTAAAAATCCATCGCCGTCGCGGACGAGAAACAAGTGATAACAGGCCCCTGGACCTCAACGCGGATTTGTTCAGCGTTTCTCCGGATTAAGGGAATGAACGGCTGGTTTTTCAGAACGGATCAGCTTCCCGCTACCGTCATCCGGTCTATCAACAGGGATCCGCATTGCTTCGAGCCCCGGACAATCACATCGTTGCCCACCCCGCAGATACCGAGCAGCATGTCTTTCAGGTTGCCTGCGATCGTGATTTCCTCGACTGCATGGCGGATTTCTCCGTTCTCGACCCAGAATCCTGCTGCTCCACGGGAGTAATCTCCAGTCACGGAATTCACGCCATGGCCGAGCAGCTCGGTTACCAATAATCCTTTCCCCATTCTTTTGAGCAATTCAGCAAAATCTGCCGGCGTCCCATTATCGAGAACCAGATTATGATTGCCTCCCGCATTTCCAGTACTGTGCAGGCCGAGCTTGCGGGCGGAATAACTGCCGAGGAAATAGCCTTGAACCACCCCATTCCTAACCACCTCCCGCTCCCGGGTGGCGACTCCTTCGTCATCAAACGCCTGGCTGGCCAGACCCTTTTTCAGGTGAGGCAATTCCCGGAGCCGAATATCCGGCGCAAAAACCTGATGGCCAACGCTATCCAGTAGAAACGAGGATTTACGGTAAAGGCTACCGCCGCTCACCGCCGTGACAAAATGCCCGATCAGGCTGGAGGCGAGCGGCGCCTCGAACAGGACCGGCACTTCGCAGGTGTTGATTTTCTTCGCTCCCAGGCGGGCTGCGGTGCGTTGCCCTGCTTTTCTTCCCACGCTTTCCGCATGCTCCAGATCCAGCGGATCGCGCGCCACGCTGTACCAGTAATCGCGCTGCATGCCGTCGTTTCGGGAGGCGATCACGGCACAACTGATGCTGTGGCGGGATGAGGCATATCCGCCCATGAATCCCAGGCTATTCGCGTATACGAACTGGGATTGGCCAAGCGACACGCTGGCGCCTTCTGAATTGGTGATGTGTTTATCGACGGCAAATGCCGCTGCTTCACAGCTTTTCGCAAGCTGTATCGCCTGCTCCACGGGCAATGCCCAGGGAAAGTACAAATCGAGATCCGGCACTTCCTGCGCCAGCAGGCTGGCATCGGCGAGGCCCGCGCAATCGTCTGCCGCGGTGTGGGAGGCGATGGAAAGCGCTGCCGCCACCGTTTCCTGCACCGCTTTGGGGGAGAAGTCCGAACTGCTTGCATGGCCGCGTTTCTGCCCGATGTAAACAGTTACCGATATCCCCTTGTCACGGTTGTACTCGATCGTTTCCACTTCATTGCGCCGCACGGTCACGTTCTGCCCAAAGCCATCCGATATATCCGTTTCGCAAGCGGTAGCGCCTCCCTTTCTGGCGTGGTCCAGCACATCGTTTGCGATGTTGCGCAGTATGGTTTGGGAATAGGAGAAATGTGGCGTCGATGCGGCTATATCATTCATGGTGATGTGGAGTAATGGCATGGCGCCGGCCGCCGGATATTCTTTCGTATGCGGCTGCCGGCCGGGCTGGTCATCGCTGGTTCAATGATAATTGCGTTATGATAGCAGTTATTGATGTCGCATCGAACAGGTTGCCATGCATGAAAAGCTGCCGGATGATCAGCCCGATCCTGCAATCAGCAAGACGCGGCGAAAAGAAGCCATGCACGCGCTACAGGATATTGGCGAACGGTTGGTCGAGCTCGATCCCGGGCGGCTGGCCGAGCTCTCTTTGCCCGAAGTGCTGGCCGAGGCCATACTCGAAGCCCGCCGGATGCACAAGCATGGCGCGCGCCGCCGCCAGATGCAATTCATTGGCAAACTGATGCGCACCGTGGATGCGGCTCCCATCCAGGAGAAAATGGATTCGTGGAGCAGGATAGGGGTCCAGCGCAAGGCGTGGCTCCACCTGATTGAACGGTGGCGAGAACGGATTTTGGCCGGCGATCAGGCCTTCGCGGAATTGAAGCTCAGCTATCCAGGCCTGCAAGACCTGCAGCACTTGCGCACGCTGGCTCGCAACGCGCGCGAGGAGAAGCGCATGAACAAGCCGCCCAGGAGCTTCCGCGCGTTATTCCACGAACTTCAGCAGATCATTCCTGAAGAGAATCCAGAGCATGAAGCAGGCGGCGCGCATGAATGAGGAATGCATGAAAATGGGAAGCCGCATCAAAACTTGACGCCGGTTCCCACCAATTCCGACGAGACAATTTTATAGGCAAATGCCGCCGGGTCGAGACTATCCAGTTTTCTGCCGGCAACCTCGGCCTCCGGATACATGAAAAACGATAGCTCGCCTATTGCGCTGTCGCGAGCCAGCACCACATCTCTGGCATGGTTGAATGCCACCCAGTTCATTTCCCAGGCGCCAAAAAGCTTTTCGCGCAACGCCACCACCCGGGGATTGGTGATGGGCAGTTCTTCCTCGAGGGCCAGCTCGCGCACATCAGCGGGGTCCACCGGCACCCAGCCCAGCCCGGCAAGATAAAACTCCGCGCGGCAATGCTGAGCGTTTGTGATATCGTCAGCCTGCCCGAGACTTTTATGCGATGCAGAGTCATCGATGCGAATTCCATAGTGATCGCGGGCAGGAACTCCGGCCGCGCGGGCCAATCCTACGAACAAGGCATTGAGGTCCGCGCATTTTCCTCCGAGATTGCCGGATTCCAGCATGGATTTGATATCCCCGCGTCCACATCCCAGAACCGCCGGATCGCGATACGAGTTATCGACCACCCAATCGTAAACGGCCTGGGCCTTTTGCAGGGGGGTTTTGGCGTTGGCATCCTTGACGATGGATAAAGCCGTTTTGCGGACGATCCCGTCAGTGGGAATATACTTCGTCGGCCGGAGGAAACGTTTCACGTCGGCAGGCAGGGGCGCGGAGGCTTCGCCCGGATAATTCTTCCAGTCCACGAAGCGGTCCGTGGTTTTTACCACGCTGCTCACGACGACATGCCGGATGCCCGTTCCACGCCATTCCGCATAAAACATGGGGGAGGCAGTACCCGGAATGTTTTCGAACTTCGCGATATCTGCGTTGCCGCTCCAAACGCTACCCTGGGAAAACTGATGAGGAGTATCATCGGTGTCTGGCAACGGCAGCCATAGACGGGCTCTTTTCCCCCCCTCCGGAAGATCGACCCGATAAGTGAGGCGGTAGCTGTGCGCTCGCTGTGGAATGGCTGGAGCTGATTGCGCACCGAACACGGATGGCGCGACCGGAAGTAGCGCGGCGCTTATGCCGGCGATTTTGATAAAATCCCTGCGTTTCATGATGCTCTCCCGCCTGTACGGCTTGATCGTGGGAATGAAAAAAATACGAATCTAATCCTCCATTTTATCCAAGTCAACCTCCTTCAATCCTCCTTGCCGATGAAAGCTGATCCTGGTAATTTGCTGCAGGCTATCGAAATCGAAACCGGGCAGCGTCCGCTCTCCACCGTCCTGTGGCTGCATGGCCTCGGCGCCGACGGCAGCGATTTTGTCCCGGTTGTGGACGAGCTCCCGCTGTCTTCGGTCCCTCCTATCCGGTTCATATTCCCGCACGCACCCATGCGCCCCGTGAGCATCAACCGCGGCATGGTCATGCGCGCCTGGTTCGATTATGACGATGTCAGCCATGATGGCCTCGTGCGCGAGGATATCGCAAGCCTGCGCCAGTCGCAGCTTGCCGTCGATGCACTGATCGCTCGTGAGAGAGAGCGCGGCATCAGTGCCGGGCGTATCGTTCTGGCAGGCTTTTCCCAGGGAGGCGCGTTGGCGTTGCAAGCCGGGTTGCGCTATCCCGAGAAACTGGCGGGGATCATGGCCCTGTCGTGCTACCTGCCCGCGGCGCAGACCTTTGCCACCGAAAGGCATCGCGCGAACCTGGCGACACCGATTTTCATGGCGCACGGCAGGACGGACCTGGTTATTCCAGCAGCCGTTGCACGTTCGTCTTGCCAAACCCTGATTGAAGCGGGTTACGCAGTGGAGTGGCAGGAGTACGAGATGGCGCATTCCGTTTGCGCACAGGAGATAATGGATATCGGGATCTGGTTGACGCGAGTCCTGGCCTGATGCCGAACCTGCTGCCCTCGATATAAACAGTAAGCAGGTTATAGCGGCTGCCTGCGCGCCGTGATTTCTCGAGGAGAGCAAATATGCCTGCGGCGAGCAGGGATGTGGTGCTCGAACCCTGTACATACCACTTTTCCTGCCGTTCGAGCTTTGATTTTCACGTATTCTTTATGCGTATCTGACATATCCTTCACATATACTGGAATACCCTGTTGCCAACAGGGTGTATTCTGCTATATTAACCTCTACATGGGTTATTTTGGCGACCAGAACACAAACTGAGGAAAGTAAAATGCAGATGACCATGCAGGATCAACAATCCAATCAGCAGACAGCCCGCCCCCAGAGTTCAACCCGAGCAAGCCAGAATGGATCGTCGCGGATTGCGCACGTCGACGATGACCCGGATATCCGGGACACAGTCAAGCGCATCCTGACGGCTAACGGGTATGTCGTCGATAGTTACCAGACGATGAGCGATTTCCTTGCGTCTCTCTGGGAAAATGCAACGCCTCCCGATCTTGCGATTCTCGACGTGATGGTGGAAACGATGGATGCGGGGCTCGACGCTTATGTGGAAATCCGCAAGCGTTTTCCCCATCTTCACATGGTATTCATGACATCGCTCGGGGAGGAAATCCGTCCTTACTTCACAAACCTGTCGGATGAGTGGATATTGATCATCGAAAAGCCGGTCAACCCGGAGAGTTTTTTATCGATCGTCCATAGCCGGTTGGAGCGTCCCGAGTCCTCATAGCGATCCATCATCCGGAAGGGCTTGACCATGGCTATCGCTGAATTTTCCTGGAACCTGGCGAGAAATCGCTTCGCCTTTCCCCGCGCGGGGGTGAAAGGTTCGAAACTGAGCGATGAAGTACTGATCGGCAACGCCAGGTGGTTCATCATCTTCCGGTGGGTCGTCATCGCCATTCTTCTGGTCTTCCAGATATTTGCGGTCATCGCTTCGGATGCCTTGACCGAGATCGGCATTACCCATCAACAGGGCTGGCCGCTCGCGATAACGATGGTATTATGCATTTCCAATATATTTTATATTTATGCCCTGGATTTCCGTCCGCAAACCGAATTCAACTCCCCCTCGATCAATATCTGGACGCAGATTATCGTTGATCTTCTATGCCTGTCGGTTGTCGTGCATTATATCGGCAGCATAGGTACGCCTGCTCCATTCTTTTACGTGCTGCATATCGCCTTGTCGTGCATCTTTTTCTCGACGATGGAAAGCCTGGTTGTCGCGGGCCTGGTTTGCGTGATGTACGGCATCGTGCTGCTTATCGAAAATCCTCTTCTTTTTCTGGCTCCACAATCGGTGCTCATCGATTCAGATTCCGGCGCGCCCATGGCTACGCATCTGAAGATCAATATTCTTTTGTGGATGCTTACACTCGATGTGTTGTTTATGGTCGTCTGGTATGTTGTATCAAGGCTTGCCATCGTGGTGCGTACCCATGAGCGGCAGCTTGTGGATGCCTACGAACATATCAGCCGGGCGCAGGTGGAAAAGGACCGCTATGCCGTTCTCATGACACACCAGCTCAAGGCCCCGCTTGATGCTATTCGCAGTAAGATAGGATTGATAAAGGGAGATTATTGCGGGGAGACTTCGCCGGAAATCAAGGAGGTACTGGAAAAAATCGATAATCGCGCATCGGGCATGGCGGGGTTGATTCTGGATGTGCTCAAGCTTGAACGGTTGAAGGCCGCCGCACGGGACCCAAACAATCTCGAACGCGTGAATATCGATGCGGTTATCCGCAAGTGCATCGATAAACTAAAGCCTATCGCGCATTCGCGGCAAATCGCCATTAACGGCTCGGCTGAACATTTTGCGGTTGCCGGTATCCCTTATCAACTTGAAATATTGTTTGAAAATATTATTTCGAATGCCATCATCTATTCCTACGATGGGGCATCGGTAGAAATCGCATCCGCCATCGACTGGCAGGACTCATCCGCCGTCGTAAGCATTGCCGACCATGGGATCGGGATTAGCGATAAAGACTTGCCTCACATTTTCGACGAATACTTTTACGCTCCACGCGCGGCGCTTCACAACAGAAAGTCAAGCGGCATAGGGCTGTCGATAGTCAAGACGGTTGCGGAAAACAATAAACTGCATATCAAGGTCGACAGCGAGCCCAACAGGGGAACCACATTCCATATCATTTTTTCCGGACTAACAAGCGAACCGAATTCCGGAAAAAGCTATGACAGGCCGGAACGGCGGGTGATACAGCGCGATGGCGCCTGCGAGCCTACGTAGCAGTAGCAGTAGAATCACGCCTCGTTTCTATCGCCTCTTCAAGCGCTAATTCCCATCATTTTCCAGCATTCGCGTTAGTGAGGTTCCCCTGGTTTTTCGTCTTCAGCGACCAGCCGACCGCTTCACGGTTGAACAGGTCGAGCACGATGGCCACATACAGCCAGCCTTCGTTCGTCCATAAATAGGTGATGCCAGATAGGAAGCTCAGCATTAACGTCTATCAAAAATGATGTGATGGTTTTTATTCAATGAAGTCACAACTGATACGGGATGTGTATTCCCGGCTCGTTCGGAAGGAAATCCCTGGTGTTGCGCGTAACAAAAATGCGTTTATTGACCTGAGCCGTTGCCCAGACAATTGCATCGGGTAATTTAATTTTATTATTCTTTCGTAAGATGACCGCGACGCTGCTTACTTGATCGTCAATCGGCAGATTGGTAAAGCTGTTTAGAAAGTGCCGGGTTGATTCCTCCGTTTCGGGCGATGCTCCCACCATTACCTCCATCCACGTAATAAGACTAATCGCCCTATCTGAATATCTTTCCAATTCGGTTCTGGCTTGTCTAACACCCTTTAAGTAATCTATCAGGATATTAGTATCGAATAGCACGCTTACCATTCCGAGCGCAGTTGCTCTTGGTACGTCACGTTGTCTATTTCTCGTTCCTTCCAAAGGCCGAATGCCTCAACCGTTCCTGAATTTTTCATTTCGATGAAAGCGGCGATTGCCTGACGGATAATTTCAGCACGGGATACCTTCTCAGCCTTGCTGATCCGAGTCAATTCCTTAATTTGCCTATCGGGTATGTCCACCAGTGCACGCATGCTATCCTCACTATATGTGATATATGCATCATATATCAATATCAGACAAATATCCATTTGATCATTCGCCTCGTACCGGGTTTCGAATTTCCCTATAACCCAAGCATAGGCCTTACAGGTGTTGGGATTGCGGGTGTTGCGCTAAAATAGGGCGAGACCGCAGGGCGGAGCAGTGTCTTCCGAAGGAAGATGCGACCCCGTAGCGGGCTGTTGGCACCCCAACAGTACTTTGGCGCGCTCTGGCATCCCCGCCGCTGCCCGATCCCCGCTTCGCGGGGTCCCTCGGGCCACGCTCTGGGGAGCCATGGCGTTGCGCTCCCTGGCATCGTAGTCCCGGCTACGACCTGTGTCGCGCGCCTTATGATCACCCCGATTTTACTGGCAACGCGCTCAGCGAGGATTTGTTCAGTGCTTCCCTAGATCTCTGTCTCGCCTGAAAATTTTGTTCTCGAAATCTTCAACTCGCCCCGATGGGATTTGCTGGCGAGCCGCTTTTTCCGCGAAGCGGCGGTCGGTTTTGTCGGCTTGCGTTCGCGTGGTATCTCCATTGCGCTATCAACAAGCTCATGCAGTCGCCGCATCGCTTCCGCCCGGTTTTTATCCTGGCTGCGAAATCTCTGGATCTTGATGACGACAACACCGTTTTGCGTAATCCGCCGGTCCCGCAACTTCAAAAGCCGATCTTTATAAGCATCGGGCAGCGAGGAAGCGCCGATGTCGAAGCGCAGATGCACGGCACTGGATACCTTGTTTACATTTTGACCACCCGGTCCCTGCGCCCGGATCGCCGTTATTTCGATCTCGTTTTCCGGGAGGGATAGGCTTGCATCGCGCACGCCGCCTAGCATGTCGTATCCGGAACCGGAGTCGCGGTTGCTGGTTTTGCCGGGACTGCCCATGCTTTCCTTCCGGACTGGCGGCCGGATTGGCGGTGTTGGGCCTGCGGTAACGCTCATATCCGGATCACCTCTGCAAATCTCCCCACTGTGGTAAAAATGCGCGGGGCGAATACCCGAAATCCCGTGCCGCATCCGAATGATCAAAATAGAGATCCATATTCATCCTCGATGCCATCTCCGGCGTGATATTTCGTTTACCCGGAAGCAGGGCTATCGCGCGCATCGCACCGTTGAAAAGCGGCGCGGGCACGGGCAGGAAACGGACCGCCTTGCCAAGAGAATGAAAAATTCTTTCGACCATTTCACGGTAATTCAAGGTTTCGCCTCCGCTCAAGTTATAGGTTTTATCGAAGGTGGCGGGCTCATCGAGCGCCTGTATGCAGGCAAGGGCGAGATCATCGGCATGGACGGGCTGGCGCAAGCCTGAAGCCTGTCCCAGTAAAGGAAAAAAACCATAGTGCTTGATAAAACGGGCGATCAGGGTGACATTCCGGTCTCGAACTCCGTCGTAGACCAGTGTCGGACGAAACAGCGTCCAGGCCAGGTTTTTTTCAATACAAAAGAAGTCAATGGCTGCTTCCACCTCGGCAAACCGTGCCGCGAGGTGCCGCTCGCCGATATTCGCCGAACTGGCTTTGCTGAACACACTGGTCGAACCAAAGCCGATCACCCGTACAAGCTCAAGCGAGTGCAATAGAGGCGGCAACAGCCAAAGCGGCGCCAGGTGAAT
Source organism: Nitrosospira sp. 56-18 (assembly GCA_001899235.1). Classification (GTDB taxonomy): domain Bacteria; phylum Pseudomonadota; class Gammaproteobacteria; order Burkholderiales; family Nitrosomonadaceae; genus Nitrosospira. Next base: position 80,030 of record MKVR01000050.1, on the reverse strand, counting down.
AAGTGTCCCTGCATCGATTCCATCCAACGTCCGAGGTTGGCTGATGTCAGCCTGATGCCAGATCAATGGGGGGTCGCCCGTATTGGAGGAATGGCTGGAAGCGCGGCTGACGGCGTGAACCTCATAGCCCTCGGCAAACAGCTTGTCCAGCAGGAAATGACCGATCATGCTGGTCGCCCCAGTGACGATAACTTTCCGGCAGTTGGCGGGTTCTAGCATGAGTTGGCGGGCGCGCCTGTCGGGCAGTCCTTACCGCACGGATGGAAGAAGACGCAGCGGCCCCGCCGGCCATTCTCACCTGGCGGATTATTCATGTTTCAGGCCCATCAGTTTACTCATGTGGCGGCAGCCATGGTAAGTGGTCACGGCGCCGAAACGCAACCACACGCCCAAACCCACCAGCCACATTACTGCGGCCGGATACTTGTTCCTGAAAAACTTGCGATAGAATCGCAGCATCCCCTTGTGCTTGTGCCACTCCACAAAGATCGGCCGGGATCTGCTGCATGTTCCTTTATAATGAGTTACCGGCGCATCGGGCACGAAAAGAATTTTCCATCCTTTCAGCCGGAATCGCTCGCACCAGTCCAGGTCTTCGCAGTGAAGAAAGTATTCCTCATCCCAGAGGCCTACGTCATCCACCGCTTCCCTGCTTACCAGCATCAGCGCGCCCGAAATGGCTTCCACTTCAAGCGGCGCCTTGGGCAAGGGTTGTTTGTGCAGGTGAAAGTCGCCGAACAAGCCTGGAGAGAAGGCTGAAAAACGGTGCAGGCCGAATGCCCGGATAAAAGACCGCCACGGGGTCGGCATCGCCCGGCGGCCCCCTGCCTGTTCGGTGCCGTCCTGGTTGATGAGCAGGCCGCCGACCATTCCCGCTCCGGGGACCGTATCCAGCACCTGCATCATGCGGCCCAGCGCGCCCGCACCGAGGATGCAGTCCGGATTAAGGAAAAGGATGCAGCGCTGCGTAACATGGTTTGTTCCGATATTGCATCCCCGGGCAAAACCGAGGTTACGGCCAGTGCGAATCAGCTTGAGCCGCGGTTCCCCGGCGAAGGCGGCCTCCAGATCCACAAGGCTGGAATCCGAAGATGCGTTATCCACGACAATGACTTGCGCCGCCTGCGCCAGACAGGCGCGGATACACTGGGTCAGCAACTGGCCGGCATTGTGGTTGACGACGACGACAGACGCGCTGGCCAGGCCAGCATCAGATAAGGACAGATCCATCCGTTCCTGGTCAGATGAGGATAATATGAAACCGCCTCCTATTGGGTTTTCCTGACCAGTATTGGTCCGGCAAAGGATCTTCTTTACGCCGGGATCCGGGAGGAAGCTGGACGCCAAGAATCGCTTTGAATCGTTTTGGCAGATTATTTTACCTTGTCCGCGAAAGTAACAATGAGACTATCGAACGGCACATCAGGGCGGCGGCGGGGGAGGGTTTCCCGGTGGCGGTGGAGGAGGTTGAAATTGAGCATTTCCCGGTTGAGAGGGAGATCGAATGCTCGTATTCTGCGTGCCACTACTCATGGGCGAATCGTACATTATTCGGCCAGATACGGGAACACGGTGGCCATTTGCGTACATGCACTGGATATAGCCCATGTCATAGCGCTGCTGGGCGATATACCCCGAGGTGCGCCCCGTGCCCGCGCCAACCAGGCTTCCCCCCAGCAAGCCGCCGCCCGCGCCAATTGCAGCGCCTGCTCCGCCTCCAATCGCTGCCCCAGCCGCAGCGCCAAGCCCTGTCCCCACAGCGGCACTTGCCACGCCGCTCGCCGCCGAGGCTTGGTTCGGCGTGGACCCACCGGCCTGCTCGATTGCAAATTGCCGGCATTGATAATCATCAGCGCGAAATTGCTCGAAACTTTTGCCGGAGCCAGGCAGGACCATTACGCTGGGGCCTGAAGGCATGCTTGCGCATGAAGCCAGCAGCAATCCGGCAGGTAAAGCAAGCAGGGTTCGTATTCTTGACATGGTATCTATCCTGGTTATTGCGTGGCGATTGGCTGCGGATTGCGGAGCTGATTGTTACCGGCCATCCGGACAACTTTGCAGGGAAGGATGGTAATCCTTCGCATATTGACAATAGTACCAATAATCGGGCTCAAGCATGGAAGCGGCCTGTTCCGGGGATCGGGTCTGCTCTTGTTCTCCACATACCCATATATTTGAGCACGCGAGAACCTTCCTTTCCATTGATACTGCTTGGACTTTATCGAAGTATCCCGTGTTCCTGGATTGGCTATATATTTGCGACCGAATGGAGGATAGGTTGAGGAACGGGTTTATGTTTTCAAAGCGAGCCATATCGAGTTGCTACAGCTACAGATAAAGAGGCGTTGCATGGCAGGCCCGCATACTGCGAGCCTCAAGGCCCAAGGCCCAAGGCCTCAAAGCCTCAATGCGTCATGGCCTCAAGGGCGAACTGGCGCATCCGCCTCGCCCGCTTCATTCCAGCGCTTCATATACCCGAAAACCTGCCGCAGGTCGGAAACGACGAGAGCGGGTTCTGGAGCTGATCCAGGATCCGCGATGGGGCGGTAAAGGATATTACTTCCGACGCCTGCCGCAAATCCGGCTTCAAGATCCGAAAATTTGTCCCCCACCAGAATGGAATCTTGCAGGTTGACATTGAATTCCCTGGCGGCGAGCAGGATCATCCCCGGCGCGGGCTTGCGCAAATCGGACTGCTTCCTGTATCGCTCAACGGCGCCATCGGGATGCGTAGGACAGAAATAGACCTTATCGATGGCCGCCCTCTCTCTGTCGAAAATGTCGCACATCCAGTGCGTAAGGGCTGCAAAATCCTCTTCGGTATAGTAACCACGGCCTATGCCCGCCTGGTTGGTCACGATGATGATCAGGTATCCGAGGGCTTTGGCGTGGCGGCAGAGATCGAAAATGCCGTCGATAAACTCAAAATCGTTCTTTCGATGCACATAAGCGTGGTCTATATTGACCACTCCATCGCGGTCCAGAAAGAGCGCCGGGCGGCCAGTCACGATACGATGCCAGCAAGCTGTGTCTGGGCGCGAAGATAGTCATCCGGTATCCCAATATCTATGAAAAAGCCGTTCGTCGAGAACAACGCGAATGGTTGTGTTTGGACCGCAGCGACCAGGAAATCAGCCTCAAGGGAAAAAGCCCGGCCAGGCTCAAACATATCAAGCGCACTCCTGGGTAGCACATAGCACCCGGCATTGATGAGTCCCGGTCCCGGCATGCCTTTGGCGGCAAAGCCGACTACGTGTCCGCCTATCATCTCCAGCCGGCCATAACGGCTGGTGTCCGCCACGTTTTTCCCGACAATGGTGGGTAAGCGGTGGGTTTGCCAGAATGCTTCAAGCTCGAGAACTTCGAGATCGATAAAGGTATCTCCGTTAAAGACGAACACATGGTCCGAACTGGCGCGCGCCAGCGCCTGCCTTAACGCCCCTCCCGTACCCAGGGGGCTCGCTTCAATTTCATAAACCAGGTCCATTCCCTCAAAACTGCTGCCAAAATGGGAAACCACTTTTTCCGCCATATGCCCGAGAGAGAGGATGATGCGGGAAAAACCTTTCCGCGCGAGCGAAGCGAGGACAATTTCCAGAAAAGGCCGGCCCGCTATCGCGGCCATAGGCTTTGGAAGATCGGGAACAGCGGCGCGCAGGCGAGTACCGAGCCCGCCCGCCAGGATTGCCGCTTCCATCAGGCCGGGGCCTCGAACATGGCATTTTCAACCAGGCCGCACAGGATGTGGCCCAGCACCAGATGGCCTTCCTGTATCTTGGGCGTATCCGTGCTGGGTACCTGCAGCAGATAATCGCACAACTCCCGCATCGGGCCGCCGCCGCTGCCAGTCATGCCGATACATACCAGGCCCTTGTTCCTGGCTCCTTCGAATGCCCGTAGAATGTTGCGGGATCTGCCGGAAGTGGAATAACCGATGAATATGTCACCTTCATTTCCGTTGGCCTGTATCTGCCGGACAAACAGCATTTCGTACCCATAGTCGTTGCCAATCGCGGTAATGATCGACGTGTCCGTGGTCAGTGCGATAGCGGGCAATCCCGGGCGGTCAAAGGCGAAGCGGCTGACAAATTCGCCTGCGATATGCTGCGCATCGGCAGCGCTTCCTCCATTTCCTGCCAGCAGAACTTTCCGTCCGCTCCGCATGGCGCCGATGCACGCTTCGGCAGCTTCTCCAAGAGTGGATATGATTGTTTCGTCCGCCAGCATCGCCGACATTATTCGCTGCGCTTCCCCGATCTGGCGGCGGATATATTCTTTTGTCATGCCTTCCATGCCTGCGTCCCGTGCTTTGTGAAATGGCAATTGCTGACCTGTCCCTGAAACCGGTTCAGGGCCCGAATGACATTCATTCTTTTGACGGGCGGCACGAAGAAAATCATGAATCCACCTCCACCCGCTCCAGAAACCTTTCCGGCCAACGCCCCAGCTTTCATTGCCGCGGCGTATATTTCGTCTATATGGGAATTGGAAACCGTCCTCGCCGAGCGTTTCTTGCTTTCCCATCCCTGCAGCATACTGTTCACCATTCCTTCAAAGTCTCCTTTCAGGAGGCACTCCTTCATCACCAAAGCTTCGCGCTTTAGCCCGTGCATCGCATCGATCGTCTCTTTTACGCCGGACTGAACGTTGGCGCTCTGGTCAGCAATGATACGCGTCGATTCGCGGGAGACCCCGGTATAAAACAGCACCAACGAAGCTTCCAGCTCGCAGATGATCCAGTTCTTGATGCGCAGGGAATTGATGACGGCCCGGTCGCCCGCGAAGAACTCCATGTAATTGAATCCGCCGAAGGTCGCGGAATATTGATCCTGCCTGCCGCCCTGCAGGCGGCAATCGAGGCGTTCAATCTTGTAGGCGAGCTGGGCGATGGTGTAGTCATCGAGTGGCAAATTCAGCATTTCCGCAAAGGCGCGAATCATTACCACAACAAGCGTGGACGAAGAACCCAGTCCGGAGCCCGCCGCGGCATCGCAAAAAGTGCTGAGCTCGATGGGGATCGGATTGCCGTCGTTATAGTGCTCGATGATCGCCTTGTAAACCGCCTTATGCAGATCAAGTTCGCCGTCGAGCGCCAGCGAGTCCGGCAAATTCATGACTTTCTCGGTTTGCTGGTCGGTGGCCAGGAAGCGCACATAAGGTTCATCCAGAGGCTTGATTACCGCGTAGGCATACCGGTCTATCGTGGCATTCAATACGCAGCCGCCATACAAGTCACAATAGGGGGCGACATCAGTTCCGCCTCCGGCGAGACCCAGCCGCAGGGGCGCGCGCGCGCGTACGATCCCGTAGTTTTTGTTAATTGGATTCAACTGGCAACGAGATCGAGTTCATCAAAAGCCTTCGACATGGTTTGTGCATTGAAACGGTTGCGGACAGCCTGTGACGCGGTTGCCGCCCGCTGTAGCCAATAAGCGTCATCCGTCAGGAGACGGGCGGCTGCGGCGGCAAACTCGGGGCCGTTATCGGTTATATCGGCGGAATCGCCCAGCCATTCCATCCCTTGTGCCCCGATCCGGGTCATCACCACGGGCAGTCCCTGGGCAAGGGCTGCGACTACCTTGTGCTTGACTCCCGCGCCAAAGCGTAGCGGCACCAGAACCAGGCGGCAGGATTTGTATGCCGCAGCCAACGCTTCCTCGGAAAGCCATCCGCTGGAATCCATACCGGCTTTTTTGCATCGCCGTTGCAGGTCTTCCGGCAGGCCAGTGCCCACTACGCGTAGCTCAGCTTTTGTGCACCGATTTTTGATGGCGGGGAATATTTCCTGGATCAGCCACTCCACGGCGTCGATATTGGGCGGGTGATTGAAGTTTCCCACAAATAACATCCGATGGTTTTCCGGTGGGCACTCGCTGGTTTTCACCATCCCATCGAAGAAATAAGGGATCACGCTTCTCGCGTCGGAATGAGGAACGAGGGAGCGTACCGTGTCGGCTTCTTCGGCCGAAGGATAGTACGTGCGATGAACGTTTCCCCAGATCCACGATTCCATTTTCCTGAATCGCCTGGCGAACCAGAACAGTTCGGGCAGCCTGGTGAGCTCAGCCTCGGATTGCAGGCGGGAAAAATGCAGGTCATGCCCATAATAAAGGATTCGCGGATTTCCGTATTTTTTCAGAACTGGAAGGAAAGCCGCGCACACAGCCGGCCTGCTTAAAATCACCACCGGATATCGGTCCGTATTAGCACGCCACCAGACCCTGAAAGTGGTGAGCAGCCGATCCGAGGACAGGATTTCCACCCCGCGCTGCTCCAACATGTTGCCATAATTCCCGCCAAAGCGCCGGTCCTGGGGCCACAGTGCCACCCTCCACCCCGCGTGAAGGAAGATCTCCATGAATTGGTAGATGGTTATCGCGCCGGCGTTAGTATCAGCACGAGGAATGCTTTGTTCTATAAAGAGAATCCTCTTGTCAGTCTTTTTATTCCAAGGATGATCTCTCTTAATGAGGGAATTAGCGGGGAAATCTCGATTCTGTTCACTATGCCATCTCATTTCGATCAGATTTAGGATATATCCCTTAGCCGAAATTAACCTCCAAGCCACGTAGGGGCAAGTAAAAACAAATAGTTTTAAATTTCTTCTTAGGCGATTTAGCAAGAGGTTATCTCAGTAATTACAGTAATTCATTCTGATCGTCACCCCATCTCTTGTTTATTTCTCAGCTAGCTTTTTGAAAGCGAATCTAAACTCGGTAATACGAGGATATTTTTTAAAGAATCGCGGAGGGAGACACTACAAGGTAGTTGATAACCGCCGATAGGTACCGTTGGGCTGCACTAACATCAGCTTTTTTTGAAAGTAAATTTTTTTCTCGTTACTCTCTTTTTCGATCGCAAGCAATGATTCTTTCAATCGTGCTTTCAAGACGTCACTTTGATCCGATAGCATGTTCAAGACCGATATAAATTCCGTCATGTTGGAGGGCACAAGCTCTGTCCGACCAATAAATTTGTCAAATATGCCGCGCATCTTATCCGCACTCGAATAACCTTTCCCTGTTCCCATCAGACAAATGGGAATAACATGACAACGGAATGCAGCAAGCGCGAGATGCATACGTCCACTTACCACCATATCAAGCCCATCCAGCAGACTTAATATTTGAGGATACGTAATATAGGGATCGAGCAAGGATGTGTTCGACCTATAGCCGTGCGCCTTGAGCCATTTATATGCAATGTGCTGGTAGTCTGAATCAGGAGGGAAATTATTCCAACGACGGTCATCATGCGAAATCAAGAGAAAATAAGGATCATTAATCGTCGAGCATAAGCTGACTAGCACGTCTGCTACATACTTTTTCCTGTTGGTGTTGTCGTGAATATCAGAGAATGAACGGAACGCATGCTCGCTGAAGTTCAGCCCGATAATGGTTTTTCCGGCTATTCTGACTTCCGCAAGAAGCTTCTTCGCGGCCCGGCACCGATCAGTTTCCTGTTTAGAGCAATAAATGAAGAAGTCGGGAAAATATTCTGCCTCCAGCCCTGTCTGGTCCTTGAATCGTTTAAGGGAGTGCAGATCCCTTAGATAAAAGTTAGCATCCCGTATCTGCTTAAGCTGGGTGATGATTTGATTGTTTACATCAGAACGGAAGGAACAAAAGATATGTACGGTAGCGCCAACCGCCAGCGCTGCTTCAATCAGTTTCAAGCGTTTCAAGCTGGGTTCGAGCCCGCACGTCCCGTCAATAACATCGGCTCCTAATACAATAAAGACATCGTGTGGGGTAATTGAATTATAAAATTTGGAAAATGCGCCAGTGTGTTCTCTAGGCGGGTAGGAATTTTTATCAAAGATAATATCGCTCCATAGCGGGGAGTGGTCAGGATTTAGCATCACGAATTCGGTTGAGTTTGCCAAAAGGCTAAGACACCCCCTTACCATTCCCTCATCTCCCTTGCTGCCCGGACTTGCAGGAGTAACCACGACATATCTCGTTGCAGTCTTACTATCCCTTCTACTTGCTACGCTGGATGACGGAAACGTGAAGGTGGAGGAATTAGAGTCCGCAGCTACTCGACTAGTTTGCTTTCCAACTATTGGTCGTTCGGCAGCTCGCATACTGTCAAGTGTCGCATGCATCTGGTCATCAAATCGCATGGATGCAAGAATATCCCGCATCTGATGGGTCGCTGCTTTCCGCTGCTTGCGAGCTGAGGTGTTTGCGATTAGGTTCGATAAATCGATCACAAAGTCTTCTTCATCGACACACCCGTTTAGTACCTCATAGATCGCGGTTGGCAATCCCCGTAGTGCATGACGGGTGGCAACGATTGGTTTGCCATATTGGATAGCTTCGAGTGCTTTGATGGCTATTCCCCCTCCATTCGTTATCGGGAGCAGAATGATATCTGCTTGGCGGTAGGCACACGAAATATCATCCACTATTCCATGGAATGTGACACTCTCGAAAATTTCTCCCGCAAAAGATTTCGATATTCCTCCGACGATCTCCAGATGCGCCCCCATTTTGGTTATCGCTGGCCATACGGCATTCAAGAACCATTTCAGACTGCGCTCGTTGGCCGGGTTCCGGCTGGCAACGATCAATAATGATACTGGGACATTTTTACGATCTCTTTCATCTTGCTGCTCTTCCGTAAGTTGCATTGCTACGGAGGAAAGGGGGATGTAATAGAAAAAATTCCTCGTAGGCCGATATCTGCTGGCCAAATCAATCTCGTCGCTGCTCACCATTGTCACGCAATCCGCTTGATCAATGATTCTTAGCTCTTCATCCAGACAAGCGCTAAAGGGTGCCGCTCGCATATGTATGTAGCGGTGATAATCATGACTGACAAAATTGAGGGACTGAATGTCATGAGTATCGAGAAAAATCGGACGGTTGGGGCAAAGCCGCTTGGCGACTGGAAGCGTAAAATAATGATTGACGTAAAGATAATCGATTCGGGCATCGGCAATCAGCTTCCGTACGGCGGCCGGAGTGATGCACTGTTTATAGAAAAGTGGCATAAAGCCTGCGACTGTCTTAGGCCAAGTGCGCAAATAGCCTATGCCGATCGCCAACAAAGCGTGCGGGGGTGATCCGCGGCGAAGATTGAAATGAAACGAGGGTGCAATATCGTTTTCAACTTCAGCGAGCTTGTGCTGGATGGTGATGCCGTCGTAAGGCACCTTATGTGGTTGCAGGGCGATATCTATCAAGATTGCGCCCCTATCGTGAAACAATTTTCCGAGTTTTCCGAAAGTCGTGGCACTACCGCATTTCATCCAGTCCGGCCGAACAAACAAGACTTTTTCGGGGTTTCGTTCAATCAGATTTGCACGCGATAATTCTTCACTCCAATCGACATTGCGTAGGCTGGACGAGCGCAAGGGCATTTCCTGCAACGACTCGAAGTGCGGTGATGGGATTTGTTGAATCGATAAGTTGGAAGTGGAGGAGTAGCTTGAGTCATCCCGCAATATCCGGACTCCCCATTTTTCGAGGCGTCGCAGTTTCTGTTCGTTTAAGGTTTCGCCACCGAGTAGAACGACGATCATTCCATGTGGAACGGTCTTTGCATATAGAAAAGCAAGTTCGGTGAGCTTTAAACCTGCATCCAGAGTTTGAACAAAAAAAACCGCTTTTGCGTTTGAATGGTCCCAGCTTTGCATCCATTTCAATATCCTGTGATGCCTGGCGTCAAGATTGGAAAACCAGTAGCAGCTTCCAGTAGGCTGGATTTTTCTCCACGCCACCCTGAGAAAATCAAACCTTTTTCCGGCAAGCAATCTGTCGGCAGCTTGGAATACGCGTGCTTTTGGGTCAGATTTGTTCAGTCGCGGGTCGCGATAATGCTCCGAAATTTGCCTTTCGATCTTCGCTTGACCTTCAAGGCTTTCGTTCAGTCGGGCCAGATAGGAAAACACTTTGTCATTACTGTCGCCTTCCATTTCAAAGGCAACGTATACGGTTCGGGGTAAATTGCTATCAGATTTAATGGGGTATGTGTCCATCCAGGATTTTGGTGCAAATCGTTAAATTATGCTTAGCCCAATCTATTCTGAATTATTCAAAAACGGAAAAATATAACTATAACTGTCTGATATAATTATAGTTATAAAGAAATGTATACATAAAACAGATACAGCGCTCTGCCCATGCCACACTCTATTCCAGAACAGTTACGCTTTTCACCAACTGCGGGCTTCACTATCCGGGCCAATTCAATGGTGGCGAGTTGTCTTCCGATCTCGAATCACTATTGCTGCGTAAAATAGATCGCCAAATCGGGCTGATCGCATGGATCGCATGAATTACTGGGGCACCGAATGACAAGCGGATTCTGATTACATCAAACATCCCGTAAGCAATTTGGCTACAACAGCGTATCTATCAATCCAGTTATGAAGGCGGCAACGACAGCAACTCGCTGTGAAATGAACCCGCGCTTTTTGGGTGTGTGGGCCGCAAGCTGTTTGATCGGGATGAAGTGCTGACATAATCAGCCACCATACCCGATTTGAACACGCCGCCACCCGTAAGAGTGCGTATCGATTCGCCCGCATATTAATGGAACATTCATTGCAGGTTACGCCACTACTCGAAGTCCTGATTCTTGACCTTGACTATTTTGAAGATGCTACCTATGGATAGCAACCGCTCGACTTTATAACCGCGATTACCGCAGCATGTTATCCGCCGTTTTTAATCTTCTTGTTCTTGAGCGGGGGCGCTGTTTGATTACTGGTTAGTGCTCTAGTGGTGGGTATCAGCCATTCTTTTCGGCTTGAGGAGACCGCTGTATTCGTGCTCGCAGAGTACGTATCGCCTTGATTGCTGGCAGCAATATAAAACGCAGCCATGGCATCTGATTCACGACGAGCTTTAGATTTCCGATCTTCAACTGGGCATGATAATTGATGGTGTTACGTATATCTGCCCAGAATGTCCGGTAAATCACTTCACTTGTGTGAGGTAAGTCAACATCTGGAAATTTGGCAAATCTACGCAGACCCATTTTTGCATCCTGGGTCGCCTTGAGGAATGCGTGGCCAAACCATTGATCAGGCTCAAGATGGCAGCCCTCTGCCCATTCATTCCACGCATTAATGAATAACAGCTCATCCTTTCCGTTCGACTGCTTTACTAGATCAATGGTTGACGCGAGCCAATATTCATAATTTTCTGGGGTACCATTAAGCACAACAAGTGCACGCTCCTTAGTGCGTGCCGTGTTGTCCCACGAGGGAAATACCGTTTTAAAAACGCGACATGTGCCGTAAGTTCTGTCTAGATATGATTGGGCAATAGATGCATATTGCATAATATTGCCGCTGAAAATATTATATGGTTTTACTAGGTTATTGATATTGCCTGATCGGAGATTGTGCGGCGGAAACTCTACACCACTATCAAATCCAAACCTGGAGTAATCTTCGTTACCATGAGTCAATGCTGCACACACATGAATCTCCCCCAAACCGATTGTGCGGCAATAATCCCGCCAGATCGCGACCGTCTTGCGTGCATCGGGGAGGTGTTGGGGACGATAGACAATAAGGTATGGCTTTTCATCTACGCGGATATAGCGCTTGTCTCGAAAGAACGGTACCAATGATTTGATGAAATCCAAATCATCGTTCGGCAAATATTTTTGGGCAATCAGGATTTCATGATCAGCCGCATCCCAACGGCGAGTCCAGTTCTCGTTAGCCCAGCACAAACAAAATGGCATATCGCTCTCAGCATCGGAGAGCATATCGTCTAGCGGCAAATTTAGTATTCTTTTACCGGAGAACCAATAGTAGTGATAGCAAAACCCATCTATGCCATATTGTTTTGCCACCCTGATCTGGTCGCGTCTGGTTTCCCGGACACGCAAATCGTAAAAGCCAAAGTCACTGGGCAAATGTGGTTGGCGATGGCCTTCGAATAGAGGTTCCGCCTTTGTCACGTTGGTCCATTCAGTAAACCCTTTGCCCCACCAAAGGTCATTCTCCGGTGTTGGATGAAACTGGGTAAGATAGAAAGAAACCAACCTGATAGACGACTGATTATTTGATGCTGTAATTTCATTGTCGTTTGGCAACCCATGATGTGGTAGATGCACTGTCATAGGTCTATTCCCAGAATCTTGAAGTTCTTGCGTATACGCTGCTTGAGTTGGGGACTTAGGTATCGTCCTACACGGTTCTTCCATGATGGAGGGCTTGCCGTGAAAGCATGGTTGTATTCATGTTTAGGTGGCACCAATGCCACCACGCTACCAGGGTAATTAAGCGGAACGGCTTTAACCACCACTTGATATACGTCGGCGCAGGCGCAGGTCTTTAGTGCATCCTGCACGGCGATGGGGAGCCTGGACCAGCTTGTTGCAAATTCTGTTTCTTCTGGCGGCTTGATAACGTATCTTGCCTCGATGATTTTGAGACTGGCCTGAGCAAACAACGCCTCGATGTTCTTGAGACCGAAGAAACGGATATGCGTACGATCGAGCAAACCCCAGTCGCGATATTCGAAGTCGCTATTAATCAAACACGACGCAACGGCTGCGTGACCAACATGAGGTAGCGAAATCACGAGGTAACCATCCGGGCTGATGAAAGAAACCATACGTTTCAGAGCAACCCAGGGATCATATAAGTGTTCCAGTACATCGGCCGCCACTACCACGTCGAATCGTTCCATACCATCAAGCAAACGCGGCCATTCCGGGGAATTCAGATCGGCCTGCATGACTGTGTCACAGTAAGGGGTCGCCTTTTTGATTGCCTCCGGATCAAGCTCGAGACCCGTTACTCGGCATTGCCCTTCCTGCGCCAGAATCTTCGTAATCGAGCCAGGCCCGCAGCCAACTTCCAGTACACGTTTTGATTTTCCAACTAGATGCATTACATAAACAGGCGCGGTTTTTCCAGAAAGATCAACGGCATATTCGTAAACATGGCGTTTTTCGACACTCATGTTTGCGCCCTCCATGCTATCAATCACCGGCTCACAAATTCGCCCCCCGGTTTCAGATCTTTCCTGACTCGATAAAATAGGATTGCGGTCGCGCACTGAGGTTGCACCGATAAGTCTTACTTCCTGCGTGCTGGGATGGTGGTCAGTTTTTGACATGGACTGATCACTATCGCGTGAGGCGGCTATCGGCGGATATCTTGATCTGACAGCATTGATGATATTTTTTGTTTCGCGTATTGGCTTGGTGATTCGCCAACTGGTCGACGACAGGAGTGCTGTCACCTTCCCGGTAAGTTTGGCATTGGACTGGTTGAGTGCGGCAAGCTGCTCGTCGCGTTCGGCGACGGCTTGGTTGAGCCGGATAATTACGTTTTGGCTTAATTCGATGGCGGCTTGGTTGAGCCGGGTGATCTGCGCATCCCGCTCGGCCACGGACTGGTTGAGCCGGGTAATTACATTTTGGCTCAATTCAATTACGGCCTGGTTGAGTCGACCGATCTGCATGTCAGGGGACTCCACTGAGCTCGGCCTTATGATCTCCGCACCGTGCTTCGTCATAGGCGGCTTTCTCCAATAAACGCCTACACCGTCGATCTCGATAATCTCCGGTTGCAATCCGTTAGCACTGCAGTAGTCGTCTATCGCAGACTTGCATGCAGGCACAACATGATAGTCATCGACAATCACATATCCGTGAGGCGACAGCTTCGGATACAGGCTGGTCAGGGCATCCATGGTCGATTCATACATATCGCCATCCAACCGTAGCAGCGCCAGTTGTTCGATCGGCGCACCCGGCAGGGTGTCTTTGAACCAGCCTTTGATGAATTTCGTCTGTTCGTCCAGTAAACTATAGATCCGAAAGTTCTCCTGGACCTGCTCAAGCGTGACTGCGAGTTCATCGTATTTATAAAAATCAGAACCGGCGTCTGCGGGGTATTGCTGCTCATTGGCTGGCGGTAATCCTTCGAAGGAATCGGCAACCCAAACATACCGGTCAGTTATGTTGTATGCATACAGGACAGCGCGCATCAAGATACATGCGCCTCCACGCCATACTCCTGTTTCTATGAGATCACCCGGTACATTGTCGGTAATCACGGACTCTGTCAGTGCCCGCAAGTTGGCCAGCCGTTTTATACCAATCATCGTCTGTGCATGCGAGGGCCAATCCAAACCATGTTCGCGCAACTGCGGGTTAAATATGTTTGATCCGAATGGCGCCCGCGACTCGTCCCGGTAAATATTGCCGGTTAAAGTTGATTGCATCAGTTCGAGATAGATATTCTGTATGCGTTGCAACTCGTCCATGGCTCGCCTCGAATTGTCTGATTTCTCATGCGGACGTGCGTCGTTTATTGGCTTAGGGATATCAGATCGGTTAGTCATGGCTCTATCACCTTGAGTTCCGAATTTCGTTGGGACCACACACTCTGGTAAAGAATCTGATCAAGATGGGTGAGTTGCTCCAGTAATTTTAATGTCGATCGCGGCAAGTCTTGCGATGTGGGACGAGCGAGGGTGGCATTTGAAATAAGTTTTTCTTCAGGCAGAGCGATTCCGAGATCCGTAAGTATTTTGTCACGATCTTGCTCAAAGGTTTCTGTCAACCCGATATAAGAAAAATTTTCAAGATGCTTGATCGCCAGATCAAGAAGCTCTGTGGACTCGAATGACGATAGGTCGCGATTTTCGAAATTGCCAAAACCGCAGGCAAGCTGCCAAACCTGGTTATTCCATATAAAAAATTTGATTTCTGGTTGCTCCAGGCCCATTTTCAGGAATTCATCCAGTGAGAATTGCTGGCACAGCCGGTATGTTTCAAATTCATTTGGATCCCGATTCTTGCAGAAATAATAGAAAGACAGAACCCTTTCGATCGGGTCGCGCAAGAAAGTGAATGTGTATCTTCCATGCATGAAAAGCCTGGCAAAATCATAACCAAAATGACCGGATAGAAAGGGTATGCTGCGAAAATCACTGATAACCTGTTCATTGATCCAGAAGTCTTTTTTGAACGGAGAATGATAAACTCCTTTCAGATAGTCACCGTGGCTAATGATATTTTTTTGTTGATAATGTAGCCTTGCTATGTCAACCATTGAGGTACCAGCCGTTTTCTGGATATGTATAAAAATGGCTGATTTTTTATCCAGGCTCATATCAGATTTTTGAGTGCTCATAAGTCAGGTTGTGTTTGTGTATTACGAAGCTCAACCGAATCAAAAATTAAGCCAATTAATCCGTTCACCCTTCTGGATGTATGCGATTCCAGCTTAAATGCTCATGATAGTCATCGCAACTGGACGATGTCCGGCGGAGCGCTATCAGCGATTGCTACGTCTATCATGCAAGATCCATGGCAATATGGGCATGCGAAATGTAAATACCGCCTCTAAGGTGAGTCGTATCTGGCACGCATTCGGTTTGCAGCCGCATTACCACGAAACGTTCAAGCTGTCCACCTATCCGCTGTTCATCGACGAGGTGTGTGATACCGCCGACTTGTATTTGTATTCGGCATCACCACTCGCGCCGTGGTGCTGTGCGTTGATGAGAAATCGCAAGTCCAGATGCTGGATCGCATGCAGCCGCTGCTGCCGCTGTCATTTGGTGTGACCGAGCGACGCAGTCATGACTATGCACACCATAGCACGATCACGCTGTTTGCCGCGCTGCTCAGCGAGCGCCAGACCAAGCGCGGGTCGCACCGCAGTACGGTCGAACTCGAACGCGCCATCCGCGATTACCTCGCCGTCTATAACCAAAGTCCGGCTCTTTTCGTCTGGCATAAGACTGCCGATCAGATCATCGAATCGGTCGGTAGATTCTGTACACGAGTTAATCAGGATACTATTGATCTGGCCAAAAAATACTATGAATCCCGTCATTCCGGGCTTGATCCGGAATCCAGCTCCCAGCCAGTAAATACGACGTTTCGAACGTCCCTGGATACCGGCTTCTGCCGGTATGACGTTTATACTGTTTGCTCACCGGATCAATAGGGGCGTATTAACACTGCGGAATACTTCAGCGATTAACCCAATATCTTTTACAGATGTTTGAGTTACAGTTTGCCTGTTCTTATTTATTGTTGTAAAAAACATCCCACGTTACATATCAGGGAAGTTTTGTGCCACTCGGCTTTCGAGAGGGGAAAAAAGAAAACAGCTTGCTATCGAACGCTAAAAGATTGTTCGGTAAGTGGAATACGATCCCTTATGCTTTTTTATAGCAGTCACGTGCCTGATGGCCGGGTTATCGTTTGTAATGCGGATTTTTTGCGAAGTATACCTGAAGAAGATGCTGCCGCATTCGTAAATCTGGCCGGGGACCGGCAAACTCGCGGACAGCAGAGGTTCCCGCGTGACGAAAAGAGGCAGATCACCCGGCGGATTGTGCCGCGGCATACCGGGCGGCAACCTCATCCATCGGGCCAAATTCACGGATCCGGCCGCGGTCCATCCAGAGTGCCTTGTTGCACATCTGGTGAATGACGGTATCACTGTGGGAAGCGAGCACCACGATTTTTGCGCGGCTTTGCAGGTCGAGCATCCGTCCTTCAGCCTTTTTCATGAATGATGCATCGCCTACGCCGATCACCTCGTCCAGTAAAAGTATATCCGCATCAACCGCGGTGGAAACCGCGAAGGCCAGCCTCAGCCGCATGCCGCTCGAATAAGTCCGCAGCGGCAAATCCAGATGGTCGCCGAGTTCCGTGAAGGCGGCGATTTCCTCTATCTTGCGCCTGATTTCGGCATTGCTCATTCCCAGGAGCAAACCGCGAAGGCGCAAATTCTGGCGGCCGGTCGAAAGTTCATCCATACCCAGGGCGATATCGAGCAATGGCACAATGCGGCCGCGGCTATATATCTGCCCTGCCGTGGGAGCGTAAATACCTGCCAGTACCCGCAGCAGCGTACTCTTCCCCGCGCCATTGCGGCCGATCAGGCCCACCCGGTCGCCTTCCTGCAAGGTCAGGGTGAGGTCATCCAGCGCCCGGACGATTACCACGCCATCGTTATCCTTCCCGATGCGGCCGCGCCTTCCCAGGCGGGCAAGATGCATTTTCAGGGAACGCCCGCTCAGTTCAAATACCGGCAGATCGACACAAACATTATGCAGGCGAATGACGCTCATCCGGTCAAACCCAGTAGGGAATGCGCTTGAGATAGCGTTCAGTCAACGCCAGAGCCAGAAGCCAGCCCGCAACCGCCATGACGATTCCCACCGTCCAGGTCAGCGTGTCGGGCGCGGCGCCAACCAGGGGACCTCGAACCAGTTCGAGCAGATGCGCAAACGGATTGTAGTCGATTATCCAGCGATGATCCTTGAGCATTCCGGGCTGAAAGAGGATGGGCGTCACATAAAACGCCATCTGCAGCATGGCGGAAATAATCTGGGGAAGATCGCGAAACCGGGCCGAGATGATGCCCGCAACCTGCCCGATCCACAGTGCGTTGAGAATGAAGAGTACCAGTCCGGGGAAAAAAAGAGAAACGGTTGACCAGTCCTTCGAGCCGAAGACGGCGAGCAACAGTATGACTATCAAAAAGTTATGCAGGAAAATGAGAAAGTTGCGCCATCCTGCCTGCAGCATGAACAGCAGCTTGG
Source organism: Nitrosospira sp. 56-18 (assembly GCA_001899235.1). Classification (GTDB taxonomy): domain Bacteria; phylum Pseudomonadota; class Gammaproteobacteria; order Burkholderiales; family Nitrosomonadaceae; genus Nitrosospira. The sequence continues at coordinate 62,481 of MKVR01000050.1, read as the reverse complement.
GCGTCGCAGTCTGGCGGATATATCCCGCGGAATTGATATAGGCCATGCAGCTTTCATTGATGATGCTGGTAAGCAGGCCCCAGAAAACGAGGCCTATGCCCATCATAGGCAAGTAGTCGGCGATATTCTGATTGAACAGTGCTCCATAAACCACGCCGATCGAGCCGACGATCACTCCCATCGATATGGTCAGCCAGAAGGGCCCCAAAGTGGAGCGGGCATAGCGCTGCCGTATCTCCAGCCAGCCCAGGAGGCACCATAAGCGCCATGCTGCGAGGCTTGACCTCAGATCCCGTAGTGCGGTTGCAAACATTTCGATGTGCGAGAAAACATGTGGGGAGTGCGGGGCATCTACGAAATCCTTCAATTTCAGCCCGCGTTCTTTTTATCCTGCAGCCGTTCAAAAGCGGGCTTGCGGCCGGATCAGCATGACAAACGCGAGCTTGAGCCCCGATCGTCTGTCTGATGGGCATTCTACTATGTTGGTGGCCTCGGAGTCGCGGGAATGGCCATCTATCTGGAAGCAGCAGTACTGGCCCATTCCAAGCGCTCGCGACCCGATGGGGCAAACGGAGACCGGGTAGCCCTGCGATGTTCACGTTTTCATTACCGACATTTGCGACATCCGGGATATTTACCATTCATGAATTTTTTCATGGGAAGATTGCATTTTTCCTGAGAAATAATATAATTACGAATCATTCTCATTAGTATTGTATATTGAGAGAGCCGATGGATAGCGGCGTATTTTCGAAATTACTGCTGGAAGCAGGATTGGCAGGAGCAGCTGTATCCATGACAGCGCTTTGTTTTCGCAGGGTGACGAGGTCACTCGACACCAGGTTGAACATCGCCTGCGGCATGTCCGCAACATGTTTGCAACGATAAGCTTGCCCTGGCCAAACAAGTGAATAAGTGAACAGGAAACAGTGATATGTACATTTGTGTCTGCAAAGGTGTAACCGATACCGCAATACGGGAAGCCGTCCACAGGGGCGCGGACCGGATGCGCGACTTGAAGGGCGGTCTGGGCGTGAGCGGGCAGTGCGGCATATGCGCCTGCCATGCCAAGGAAGTTCTGGAGCAGGCCCTCATGCAAAAAAATGCGGCATCCCGGCATGTCGCATAGACATCTCTACGCCGTGGATATGCCCACGAGCATGGGCCGAAGTGGAGTGAGCATGAAACTGGCTAGCGCGGGCAGGATTGCCGCGTCCATTGCCCTTGCGGTGGCTTTCTGGGCATCGGCTCAGGTCCATGCGGCGGTGAGGGAATACTGGATAGCCGCGGAAAAGACCCCCTGGAATTATGCCCCCTCCGGCAAGAACCGGATCAAGCCCGAAGCGGGGCTGGGGGTATGGGGGGAAACCCTGGTTTACCAGAAATACCGTTATGTCGCCTACAAGGATGGCCGATATAACGCGCCTTTACCCCAGCCCGAGTGGATGGGCATCCTGGGCCCGCAGCTTCGGGCCGCGGTCGGCGACACGGTCAAGGTCCATTTCCTGAACAAGACCGATCGTCCGCTTTCGATGCATCCGCATGGACTGTTCTATGACAAGAATAACGAGGGCGCGGATGGGCCGGGGCCGGGAGCAAGCGTGCCCCCCAACAAGTCCTATACCTATACCTGGGTGGCGGATGAGGACGCTGGTCCGGGCCCCGCCGATCCCTCCTCCATTGTCTGGCTCTACCACTCCCATGTCATGGAAGACGAAGAGCCCAATCTCGGTCTGGTGGGGACCATCATCGTCACGCGCAAAGGCATGGAACGCTCAAGCTCTGATCCGGCCCCACGCGACGTTGATCAGGAATTCATATCGCTGTTCATGATCTTCAATGAAGAAGAGGGCAAGGAAAGCGGGATGAAGCACACCATCAACGGCCGCATCTTTGGCAATCTGGATGGCTATAAAACCCATCTGGGAAAACGCGTCCGCTGGCATGTGGTGGCGCTTGGGAATGAAACCGATAACCATACGGTGCACTGGCATGGGCAGACAGTGCTTGACCATGGGCGCCGAACCGACGTCGTCGAAGTTATGCCGGCAAGCATGACCTCGGTGGACATGGTTCCGCGTTCCCCCGGACACTGGTTGCTGCATTGTCATGTGGACGACCACATGATGGCGGGCATGTCGACCCGCTGGCATGTGCTCCCCTGAAACTTTTTAAAACATACGGAAAATGGAAAGTATCTGATGAAGTTCCCGGAAAACTATTCTGCCGCCATTGCCGGCCTTGCGTGCCTGCTGTTCAGCTTCAATGCAAGCGCCCACGCGCTATGGCTGGAGCAGGACAATGCTTCTGCCAGGCTCTATTTTGGCGAATATAGCGAAAATCTGCGTGAAACCTCGCCTGGCAGGCTAGACGATATCATCGAACCGGCGGTGACGGTGATCGATTCCGCAGGTGCCGAAAAGCCAGCCGCCGCCACTCGCCTGGATAATTACTTTGCCATACCCGATGGCGGCACGATACTGGTGCGGGCGCTCAAGCAGCGCATCCGGGACCCGCGCGCGGACAATCCCGGCGCGGTGTACCGGCGCTTTCTGTACGCGCGTTTCGGCAGCGGGGGCAGCCTGCCGCTCGACATAGAGAATACCGGCAATTTGCTGCGCTTGAGCTTCATGGGAAAGCCGCTGGCAAAAACTGAAATTATCGTCATTGCGCCGAACGGGTGGGAAAAGCATTTCAAAACAGACGAAAAGGGCGAGACGGCCTATTCGCTGCTGGAACCCGGTCTCTATGTCATCGAGGCCAAGCATGAGTTGAATAGCCCCGGGGTATTCGAGGGCAAGCCTTATACCATCGAAAGCCACAAAGTGACGGCCAGTTTCTACAAATGAGCATAGCCCACGACACACCTGCCGCCGGGAATCGGGACGGCGGTCCACGGGCTGCGGAGCCCAGGGGATATCTCTTTTTATCGCAGGGCATGAAACGAGGCCGGTTCCTCGTGTGGCTGCGCCGGACGCACGCATGGATGGGATTGTGGGGCGCGGCCATGGGGCTGCTGTTCGGGGTAACCGGAATTCTGCTCAATCACCGCAACGAAATGAAGATCCCGCTGGCGAAGCACGAGGAAACACGGCAAGTGCTTACTCCACCCGGGGCAAGCCTCGAATCGCCGGAAGCGCTGGAAGCCTGGCTGCGTGCCGAATTCAAGTTGCCCGATGCCAAATCCCGCATTCAGAAAAAACCGGGCGGCCCCGCTCCCTGGGGAGGTGGCCGGATCGAGCAGCCGGAGAACTGGCGCATCACGCTGACTACTCCCAATTTGAGCGTGAATGCGGAGTACTGGAAGGGAGATGCGGCTACGCATGTCGAGCAGAAAGAAGCCAATGTGTGGGCAACACTGGTCAGTTTTCATAAAGGCAGCGGGATGTCCAATGCCTGGATATTGCTTACTGATACCCTGGCCGGCGCCCTGCTCGTGCTCGCCATAACGGGCACCCTGCTGTGGAGCCGTCTGCATGGTCCGCGCCTTCTGGCCGCGGGCCTGATCGGCACCACGCTCACCGGGGTGCTGGTGCTGTCGTTGAGTTCGATTGTATGACGCCCCGATATGGGGAGCACCATCAAGGAAGCGCTTCGTTAAAGATGCCTGCAAGACGTTTCTGAGCGGATGGCCTGCGCGCTTGCGTGTGCGCTTCTGCAAACAATTACAAAAACAGAGAGTACTACGATGAAATATTTATTCGGTTTCAAAAGGGGAAGGGGCGGTATCGTCCGTATAGCCATACTGGGCGCATGGGTATGGAGTTCATCAAACGCGGTAGCCCAGGATGCGCTCGCCAAGGATCAGGAAAAAGGGGCTGAGCTTCCGGAAATAAAGGTGAGCACCGGGCGAGTGCGGCCGGGCACGCTCGAGGACGTGGCCCGCACCGGCACCAAGACAGATACGCCGTTGCGCGATGTTCCCGCCAGCGTGGCGGTCGTGCCGGCGTCCCTTCTGAAGGAACAGGGTGTGATAAACATGGATGACGCCATGCGCAACGTCAGCAGCGTTCAACCCCTGATGGGCGGCGGCTATGGGTTTGCGAACAATTACACCTCGCGCGGACTGCCATTGAGTTTTTTTCGCGACGACATGCCGGATGGAACGTCGCCGCAAAACGGCTACTACCGCACCATGTATGACGTCGAGCGCATCGAGGTGCTGAAAGGGCCGGGTTCCGCGTTATTCGGGTCGGCCGGGCCCGGCGGCAGCATCAACATGATAACCAGGCAACCGAGGAGTGGTTTTGCCGCGTCTGCAGGAACCATGCTCGGCAGTTTCGGCACGCGCAACGGATATGCGGATGTGACCGGACCCATCGGGCAGAACTTCGCGGGGCGCGTCATCGCCGATCTGGAGCATGCGGACGGATTCCGCGGGCTCAAGCGCAATGTCTTCGAGATTTCACCTACCCTGTTGTGGCGCCTGGCCGATGACAAAACACTGCTGGTAGACTTCGATCATCGCGATATCCATATCAGGCCGGACAATTATGGAACGCTTTTTAATATCAATTCACAGCTGGTGGTTCCCCGCGAAAACCGCTATTACACTCCCTTTAATAACACCAGCAATACCATCAACCGCGTCACCGCCGTGCATAACTGGGCGATCTCGGCGGACCTGAATATGCGTACCGCATTCACCTACGATGGACGCTTGCTCAATCTGGTCCGGAATGGAGGCGGTAACCAGGCTAACGCGGCAGGCATGATTACGGGACGTGACGTACGCTTTCAAACGGATCACCAGGGATTTGCCACGTTCCAGAACGAATTCATCTGGAAGAAGTACACCGGCCCGATCAAGCATACCTTCCTGGGAGGATTCGAATATAAAAATACGGATATCACCACCGTGCGTAATGATTTTTCGCTCCCCAACATAAGTCTTCTCAATCCAGTTGGCCTGGAAACTTCATTGAACAGTCCTGGCGTCACTTCGAAGGGTCAAATATTCGATCGGCGGATCAACAGCGACCAGTTTTCCTTCTATGCTCAAGACCAGATCGATCTGAGCGAGCAGTTCAAGCTTCGTCTGGGCATTCGCAACGATCTCGTCGAATGGAGCGACAAGGGTTTTCAGTCCGGGGTGGGATACCGGGAAATCGTACGCTCCCGCTCATTGACTACCTACTCGACGGGGGGGGTTTACCAGCCTACCAAATATCTATCCTTTTATGCCGGCTACAGCACGGGCGCGTTCATCAATCTGTCGACGGAACCCACCGCCGTGGCGACGGCGCCCGAAACCTCCGACCAGATCGAGGTGGGGGCGAAAACGACATTGGTGGAAGGCAAGGTCGACCTGAATGTGGCGCTGTTCCAGACCAGCCGCAACAATTATTTTATCAACCTGAATCCGGCCGCAACCAATCTTCAAACGCAGGATGGAAAGGACCGTTCCCGCGGAGTGGAAGTCACCTTGGCTGTTCGCCCCTTTGCCGGACTCAGCATTATCGGAAACGGTGTGTGGATGGATCCGGAAACGTTATCGAAAGCACTTGCGCGGAATAACATTCTCTTTGCTCCTGGAGAATTCAGGAGCATTGCAGGAAACCGCCCGGTAGGGGTCGCTACGAATATGGGCAATTTATGGGCCACCTACCAGATACAGACCGGCCTTGCCCAGGGTTTGATGTTCGGCTTCGGCGTCACCTACAAGGGCGACAGTTTCGCCGATACCTTGAATCTGTTGCGAGTGCCGTCATACGTGGTTTACGATGCGGCTGTCTCGTACCGGGTAAAAAGAATGGAGGTTGCGGTCAACGTAAGAAACCTTACCGACAAAACCTACTATACCACCCCCACATTTGCCGGCGCGCTGCCCGGCAACCCGCTCAGCGCCTTCGGTTCCATCCGTTTCTATTTCAACTAAGTTTCCACCCCTGGCTGCGGATCCCGATGGGTTCGCAGCGATCAGAATGGTTAACCGGAGTTGAATCCATGGAACGGTACCGTCTTCCGCAAACCGGGTCGCGGCGCGATAGCGTGGTTGCTTTCAACGCAGCCGGAACGGAACGGCTGGGGATTTTTCTGCCAGCGTGGAAGACCAGGCATTGCTGGGAACCCGGTTTCCAGCAACCAGCCTTCACCTGGCCATCCATTTCCGAAGTGGCTGTTGCTGTGTTCCAGCAGCCAATTTGGGCGATCCCCCTCGAAACCAGCCCTGATCCATAGGGTCCAGGCCCCCGCAAATGTGCTGCATGGCTTCATATTCCGGATCAAATCGAGCGGAAAAAAACGACGCCTGGCTTCTTGGAATTCCTGCTCAACTAATTGTTTGGTAAGAGTATTGTCTTATATTAACCACTTTCTCCTGTAAGATTTTACAGCTATTCGGGGACGCCCATAAGTTGTTTCATAGCATCGTCATTAACCAACCAGGACGGTGCAAAAAATGGGACAAATCATGCTGGCGCAACATGGAAACGGATCTCTCGATCAGCGCACGGTTTTAGGAATGTATCGGCTGAGGCACGAAGTTTTTCACGATCGGCTGGGCTGGGAAGTTACCACGGATAATGGAATGGAGCACGATGAGTTCGACCATGCCAATCCGGTATATGTCCTGGCGAAGGGAGAAGAGGATGAAGTGCTCGGTTGCTGGCGGCTGCTGCCGACGACCGGTCCAAACATGCTGCGCGATACATTTCCGCAATTATTGCACGGGCAGCCCGCACCCCAGCAATCAGACGTATGGGAACTCAGCCGCTTTGCGGTGACGGTTCCGAAATACCAGAGCGCAGGGTTCGGCTTCAGCGATATCCCCGTCAAAATGATGGAGACGCTGTTTCTTTTCGCCCGGCATAACGGAATAAAGCGATATGTGACCGTGACTACAGTGGCGGTCGAGAGGTTGATACGCAAGCTCGGCGTAAATCTTTCCAGACTGGGCGCGCCCATCAGGATAGGCCGGGTACTGACCGTGGCTTGCTATATAGAAATCGACGCCATCACCGAGTTTGCCTTGTTCGGCACGCTTCCGGAAAATGCGCAAAGGAAGGCAGCATGAATATCCTTCTCGTTGGAGGCGGGCAAAATCCGCGCGGATTATTGTATCTGCTGCTTGAGAAATCCAAGCACAGGCTGGAGCGGAAATCGCTGGATAGTTTTCCGGGGTCGGACCTGGAGGCCTACGATATGGTCCTCGTCGATGGCAATGTGTATGGGTGCGCCCAGCAGGCCAGCCTGTTGCAGTGGATCAGGGAGGCAAGGCGGCGTTTTCCCCATCTGCCAGTAGCGGTAATGAGCGACGTGGGAGCGGCCGCAGCTTCGGAGATCGACCCGATGGGCGACGAAATGCCGGGTGCCTGTGGCGTTTTTGAATCAGGCGACGGAGTACTGAATATGCGCTGCCGCTTGCAGGAACTTGCCCTGGGGGAAACAGCGGCATTGATGCGCGACGATTATGCGCGAACTCCGCTCGACCCCGTCACTTTTGAATACTCGGGACCAAAATGCAGCATCATCCCGATGTCAAAGAAGCAGAGCTGACCAAGGCGCTTGGCCATAGGCCGGCTATGTCCTGCGCTTCGCGCCTTGCCCTCACGCTTTTTCGCACAGCAAGGCGGGCGCGAAACAAGTGTCAATAGGGTCAATAGGCCCCGACCATTTCAGCAAGTCATGAAATTTTAAAAAAACCTTCATTCGAATGCCATTTGCTCCGGTTAGTCTGATACCGCCAAGACCTCAGACTGGCTTCAGCCGGTTCATAACAGGAGATAACAATGAAGGCGCTACCACACCTGCGGACTGCCGCCAGGGAATCAAACACTCCCGTTTCCACCAGTGAACGGCGCGCGCAGGGCTCGGCCCTCATGCCGGGCCGAATCGACAGGGCGGAGATCGGCAGCAGGCGTGCGGATCTCATCGAGCAAGAAGACCTGAATTGCGGATTTCCCTGGCGATCCCGAAATTCCACCCCTGTTCGGTTATTCAGGGAGATGCCGCGCTATTCCAAAGGAAAAAAACGCTTTGGATAGCCATTGCCCCGAATTGTTTACCCCGGACGAAGTGAACCGGGTAGCGCTCAATCCGAACCTCCCAGGGAGCCCCGAATGATAATCCGCGTAGCCGAGGCATGCAGGAATTCCGGAGAAGCCGAACAGCCGGTCGAATCTCTCCCCGTTCAAAAAAAAGGCACGGTGCTTCAAGCCTTGATCGAGTTTTATGAAGCCAGTCAAACCCAGGATGAGGAGGAAGCCGAGGTTGATCTCATGGTGCAATTGAGCGGCATGGTCAACCACGATTGGCGGATGGAAGACCCGGAGTTTACCGAGCCGGTTTCCGGATGAAGCAGCGGCTGTTAGCCGGACCGGCGAGCAAACCCGGACCAACGCGGCTTCACTCAATTCGGATGCGGTGCGAAAGCCCGGAAGGCATCAGGAGCTGCGCACGAACACCCCGGTCTTTCCTGTCTTGCGCAGCATCTTGTTCACTTCGTCGGCATGCATTTCTTCCTGGACAATGAGCGCCCGCGCGTACTCTTCCAGCACCACCGATTTTCCCTGGGTCAATTCCAGCAGTTGATAATATGCCGTACACGCCTCGCTCTCGTGCGCAAGCGATTCCCTGAGTATATCCCCGATATCTTCATGATGTTTTTCCAGCAATGGTCCAATACCGAGTGAAGGATATCCACCCAGCAAAGTGATCATTTCACCCGCCTTATGCGCATGCAGCAACCCTTCCTCCGCTTCCTTCTTCAGCCACTCCACTATAGGAATGCGATTGTAGCCGTAAACCATCAATGAATAGTGGGTGTACCTCACCACCCCCGCGAGCTCCATTTCCAGGATCCTGTTCAACAATGCGATTGCCTTGTCTTTATCAAAGTTGTCGTCCATGCGTTCCTCCGTTGTGTTGCACAATTCAGGTAAAGTCCAAGCCTAAAATTCACTTCGCGGCGATAGGCCGGTAGTGTTTCCAGAATCTATAATTTATAGGGCCTCGGCATGGCTGCTCAGGTATTCGGCTACGCCTTCCGGACTGGGTTTCATGCCTGGTTCGCCGCTTCTCCATCCGGCAGGACAGACCTCGCCGTGGCTTTCATGAAACTGCAAGGCATCCACCATGCGCAGCATTTCATCGACATCGCGGCCGAGCGGCAGGTCATTGACCACCTGATGCCGCACGATGCATTGCTTGTCGATCAGGAAGGAAGCCCGCAACGCCACGTGATCGGGATGAACCACGCCGTAGGCCTGCATGATTTCCCCTCCCAGGTCGGATACCAGGGTAATCTCCACAGGGCCGATACCACCTTTGTCGACTCCGGTGTTACGCCAGGCATAGTGGGTGAATCGCGAGTCTACGGATACGCCAATGACTACCACATCCCGTTTGCGAAACTCTTCCGCGCGGTGGGAATGGGCGAGGATTTCCGATGGGCAGACGAAAGTAAAGTCGAGAGGATAAAAAAACAGGACGGCATACTTTCCGGAAATTTCATTATGAAAGTTGAAAGCATCGTTGAAGGTGCCATCCGCGAGAACGGCGGGCTTGGTAAAATCAGGCGCAAGATGCGTGACGAGCACAGACATTCACAACCTCCTGGTCAATGAGAGTTGGGTAAATTTGAAGTGCGAAAATCCCGTGTTTTTCTGCGCGAGGCCGGCCAATCCGGCCTCGCCCCTGTCTTCCGATCCATTCAGGATTGACGCCCAAGACGTTCGGGGCATTACTTTCTTTATTCTCGCCTGTTTTCATAAACGCGTCTGTGCGCCGCACCTCACAGGAACGGCGTGGCTGGCGGCCAACATGCATTGCTTTCAGAAGTTGCGGGGGTTACGGGGAGAGTAGATCCACTGATTCAACAGGCGGCGCGCCGCATCGGGAATTTCCGAAGCAGCCATTCCCACCGGACCTCCATGATCTTCCCGCAGCACATCCGCCGCCGCGCCGTGGAGGTGGACCGACAGCGGCAAGGCTTTTTCCGGGTCCAATCCCTGCGCGAGCAGCGCGCCCATCATGCCGGACAATATGTCGCCGGTTCCCGCGCTGCTCAACCCCGGATTGCCGCTGGTGTTGATATAGCATTTACCGGACGGCATGGCCGATATACTGCCCGCGCCTTTCAATAACGCCTGGCAATCATATCGCTTCGCGAGACTTGTTGCGGCATTCAAGCGGTCGCTTTCGATCGCGGGAATATCGCTGTCCAGCAGCCGCGCGGCCTCGGCGGGGTGTGGCGTGAGAATGGAGGGAGCTTTTCTTTTCCGGGAGCGTTCCCGCAGCAGGCTGGCGAGCCGGGGTTGCAAGGCAATGAGGTTCAATGCATCCGCATCCAGCACCAGCGGCAGGCTGGTTTCGAGGGCACAGCGAAGCCAGGCGCCGGCTTCGACTGCCATCCCCAATCCCGGGCCGATCACAAGGCAATTCAGGTTATCGAGATCAAGCACTTCGGCGACCGGTCGCAGCATCAATTCCGGCTGCGCGGTATCCACTTGCGGCGCGTTATCCGCAAGCAGGCCGAGATAAACGCGGCCCGCGCCCAGTTTCAGCGCTGCGGTTCCTGCCAGAAGCGCGGCGCCAACCATGCCCGTCGCGCCGCCAATGATGCCAACGCTGCCAAACATGCCCTTATGGCTGCTTGCGGGCCGGGGTGGCGGTAGCAGTTCATCGGCATGCGCGTGGTCCATCATCCAGCAGTTGGGCTCAAGAAGGGAAGGTACATCGAGACCCAGGTCGCGCAGGATGATTTCTCCGCAATATTCCGGGCCCCGAGCCGTGAGCAGGCCAGGCTTGAGCCCAATGAATGTGACGGTCAGCAGAGCATGAATGGCTTCTCCGCGTATATTGCCCGTGTCGCCGCCCAGGCCGCTTGGAACATCGATCGCCAGGACCGGCAGTTTCATGCGGTTTACCGCGCGGACCAGATCGAGAGCTTTCCCTGCGAGATCCCGCCCCCCCTTTTGATCCAGTCCGATGCCAAACAGGCCATCCACGACGCCATCCCAACATTCGTTTTCTGGTAATTCGACCAGGATTTCCCCTCCCTGGGCAAGCCATGCATCCAGCGCGTGCCGCGCATCCATCGGCAGGCTGGCGCGCTCACCGGTGAATATCAGCGTCACATCGAATCCCCACATCCGCAAGTGGCGGGCAGCGACAAAAGCATCGCCGCCATTATTTCCCGGTCCGGCGAGCACCAGCACCTTGTGCTTTTCACCCGTCAGCAGCCTGTCGCGCGCAACCTCGGCGGTTGCCAGTCCCGCCTTCTCCATCAGGGCGGGGCGGCCAGGTGCCGCAGCCACAAGCTGTTCGATGTTCCGGATTTCCGCAGCTGTAAAAATTGCGTTGGAGGTATTCTGGTTGGAGGTATTCTGCCTGGCGAGGTCCATGCAATCCCCTTCAGATATTCATCAGTTTTCGGGCCGCCTGCCTTCTCGTGTAAAATCGCGCCTTCAACTTATCGGCCTTATCGGTTCCCTTCCCGGATGCTTCGATTTCGTGGCGGCAACGCGCTTTCTCCTTTTCGTCTTGAAAAACTGCTGGCCGCCGTTAAAGCGCTGGTTCCGCAAGTTTCCCATATTCGCGCCGAGTATTGGTATTTTTGCAATACGGCAGGTGACCTGGATAAGCGGCAACTTCGCATTTTGCACACGCTGCTCGGATGTGATACAGATAAGGCGGGCCTGAACCAGCCCGATCCCGAAGAGGGATTGCTGCTGGTGCTGCCTCGCCCGGGTACGATATCACCCTGGTCGACGAAAGCCACCGATATCGCCCGTCATTGCGGACTGGATGCGGTGGACCGGCTGGAACGGGGCGTTGTCTTTTATATCAGCGGCGAGGATGATCGGAATATCGAATTCATCCGTCCCGGGGATAGCGGAAATAGTCCGAACAGGCTGCCCGGACTGCTTCATGACCGGATGACGGAGGCGGTATTCGGGTCCTTCGCTGAGGCGGAAAACAGGCTGTTCAGGCAATTCGAGCCCGCGGCATTCACAACCGTCGATGTGCTGGCCGGCGGAACCGCTGCCTTGCAGCAGGCCAACCAGACCATGGGGCTGGCCCTGTCGCCTGAAGAGATGGCGTATTTCGCCAGCTACTTCCTGCGTATCCACCGCAATCCCTCGGACACGGAACTGATGATGTTCGCTCAAGCCAATTCCGAGCATTGCCGCCACAAGATATTCAACGCCGACTGGATAATAGATGGCGAGGCGCAGGCGAAATCCTTGTTTTCGATGATCCGCAATACGCATCATGCCCATCCCCAGGGAACCGTGGTGGCATACGCGGATAACTCGGCCATTATCGAAGGCGCAGTGATCTCGCGCTTTTATCCAGGACCGGCAGGCGTCTATGGTTATGCCGACGAGGAAACGCATATTGCGATGAAAGTGGAAACGCATAATCATCCTACCGCCATTTCTCCTTATCCGGGGGCCGCGACCGGGGTGGGCGGCGAGATTCGCGACGAAGGGGCCACTGGACGAGGCGCGAGGCCGAGAGCGGGGCTCAGCGGTTTTTCGGTATCGAACCTGAATATTCCCGGGTTTATCCAGCCATGGGAAGTATACCGGGAAGCAGAGGCGGAGGATCGATCCTATGGCAGGCCCGCGCGGATTGCATCGGCCTTGCAGATCATGCTGGAAGCGCCTATCGGCGCCGCGGCATTCAACAACGAATTTGGACGGCCCAATCTCGCAGGGTATTTCCGGACTTTCGAGGAACTTGTGGCCGGCCAGATGCGCGGATATCACAAACCCATCATGCTCGCCGGCGGCATGGGGCATGTGGCCGCCCTGCATTCGTTCAAGGAGCGGTTTGCGGAGGATGCGCTGCTGATCCAGCTGGGTGGGCCGGGAATGCTGATCGGCCTGGGCGGTGGCGCCGCTTCGAGCATGGGTACCGGGGAAAATGCCGAAGGGCTTGATTTCGACTCGGTGCAACGGGGCAATGCGGAAATGGAACGGCGCGCGCAGGAGGTGATCGACCATTGCTGGCAGATGGAGCGCCAGGGTGGCGCCAATCCCATACTCTCGATTCACGACGTGGGCGCAGGCGGCTTGTCGAATGCGCTGCCTGAATTGCTGCATGGAGCCGGGCAGGGCGGGGTTTTCGATCTCCGCGATATTCCGTCGGAAGAACAGGGAATGTCGCCCATGCAGATATGGAGCAACGAGGCGCAGGAGCGCTACGTGCTCGCGATCATGCCGGAATCCCTGGAACTATTCGAGGCGATTTGCAAGCGGGAACGATGCCCGTTTGCGGTGGTAGGCAGAGCGACGTCCCGGGAGCAGTTAATAGTGGCTGATCCGTTCTTTCACAATCGGCCGGTCGATATGGATCTCTCGGTGCTTCTGGGCAAGCCGCCCAGGATGGTTCGGGAGGCCACGCGCCGGAAGAACCTGCCAGAGTCATTCGATGCGGCGGAATGGAACCTGCAGGAAGCCGCGTACCGCATACTCAGATTGCCTGTGGTAGCGGACAAGACCTTTCTCGTCAGCATCGGGGACCGCACTATCGGAGGCATGACAGCGCGTGATCAAATGGTTGGACCATGGCAGGTGCCGGTAGCGGATGTGGCAGTGATCTTGATGAGCTACCAGGGTTATCAGGGCGAAGCCTTTGCCATGGGCGAGAGAGCGCCTCTGGCTTTGATTGATCCTGCTGCCTCGGCACGCATGGCGATAGGCGAGGCGATAACGAATATCGCGGCAGCGCGGATACGGAATATCGAAGAGATCAAGCTCTCGGCAAACTGGATGACTGCAGCGGGCCATCCTGGTGAAGACGCGGCATTATATGATGCTGTACGCGCGGTGGGTATGGAGTTCTGTCCCGCGTTGGGGATCAGCATCCCCGTGGGCAAAGATTCCATGTCGATGAAGACAGCGTGGAACGAAGCAAAGGAGGAGGCCGGGGAGAGGGTGATGGAAGCCAAAGAGGTCATCGCTCCGCTTTCCCTGGTTGTTTCCGCATTTGCAAGGGTAGTGGATGTGCGCGGCACACTTACCCCTCAGCTGAGAACAGACGAAGGAGAGACAGAACTCATCCTGATCGATCTGGGCTCGGGCAGAAATCGCCTGGGCGGCTCGGCGCTGGCGCAGATCTACAAGCGGGTCGGGAACGAGGCGCCGGATATCGAGGGTCCGGAGGGTCCTCAGAAACTAAAGAGTTTTTTTGCTGCCATACAGCGAATGAACCAGGAAGGGAGGATACTTGCCTATCACGACCGGTCCGATGGAGGTTTGTTTGCCACCTTGTGCGAAATGGCGTTCGCGGGCCGGGTGGGGGTGACAGTAAACCTGGACCAGTTGTGTTTCGATGAGCTTTCCAATGATATAGACGGTTACGAATTGCGGCCGGAAGTACTGAATGGCAGGTTCCGGGAGCGCATCGCTTCCGCTCTGTTCAATGAGGAACTCGGCGCCGTGATCCAGGTGCGAACGGCACAGCGGGCCGAAGTGCTTGATGCGCTGTCACAGGAGGGTTTGCGCGAGGCAGGTTTTGTTATTGGCGGACTCAACGGGACGGACGAAATCCGGTTTCTGCGCAATAATCGGCCGGTCCTGGCCGAGAAGCGCATCGACCTGCACCGCGCCTGGTCGGAGACCACCTGCAACATGCAGCAGCGGCGGGACAATCCGGAATGCGCCCGGCAGGAATATGATCGGATCCTGGACACCGATGACCCCGGCCTGCATGCGCACGTAAGCTTCGATATGGCCGCCGAGGCGCCTTTCCTTCCCATCCATGGACGGGAGAAACCGCGGATCGCGATCCTGCGCGAGCAGGGAGTCAACGGCCACGTGGAAATGGCTGCCGCCTTTGATCGCGCCGGCTTCGCCGCGGTTGACGTGCATATGAGCGATATTATCGAGGGACGTGTGTCCTTGAGGGATTACAGGGGTTTCGCGGCGTGTGGCGGGTTTTCATACGGTGATGTCCTGGGCGCGGGGAAGGGATGGGCTGGTTCCATCCTGTTCAACCTTCGCGCCCGCACGGAATTCGAAGACTTTTTCCGGCGGGACGACACTTTTGCGCTGGGTGTTTGCAACGGCTGCCAGATGATGAGCCATCTTCGCGAAATCATTCCGGGCGCCGCGCTGTGGCCGGATTTCGTCCACAATAAATCGGCGCAATTCGAGGCGCGTTTTGTTATGGTAGAGGTTCAGCGCAGTCCTTCGATATTCTTCGAGGGCATGGCTGGAAGCAGATTGCCGGTGGTTGTTTCACATGGCGAAGGTTATGCGGAATTTCCGGATGAAAACAGAATGAAGGCTGCCCTGCCGCAGGTTCCCCTGCTTTTTGTGGATAACCGCGGCAATCCGACGGAGGTCTATCCTCTCAATCCGAGCGGTTCGCCGCTGGGGATTACCGGTTTGACCACTCCGAATGGCCGCTTCACCATACTCATGCCTCATCCCGAGCGAAGTTTTCTCGCAGTTCAGCAATCCTGGCATCCCGGATGGTCGGGGGATTCGCCCTGGATGAGAATGTTCGCGAATGCGCGAAAATGGGTGGGATGAAGCAGGCCGAGGGATGGATGTTCCGGACGGATACAGAAGCGGCCAGCCGGAAAGACAGAAGGGCATGAAACATCACCATGGGGAGTATCCAATTTGAGCGGTTGCCGAAGTGTCCGAAACGGTCTCTGTGATACGCTTGCTGCCATACTGTTATTGCTGGCAATGAATGCCGCGAATACCGCAAGTGGACAAACCAAAACCGGTTTGAAGGAAAAGGAAAGCCTGGACTGCGCGCCGTCAGCCAGCTGGAGCGTTCCGGGCGGCGGAAAGCTGGCCGAGAGCGCGGTGATCGCACAGGCTGCAAAACAATCCGTGGTTTTATTGGGGGAGATGCACGATAACCCGGACCATCACCGCTGGCAATTGCAGACATTGGCGGCGCTGCATGCCGTTCGCCCCGGCATGGTCATCGGGTTCGAGATGTTTCCGCGGAGGGTGCAAAAGGCCCTGGACCAGTGGATAGCAGGGGAGCTTTCGGAAGCGCAATTTCTCGCGGCATCGGATTGGAACCACGTCTGGAGCACGGATTTCAACCTATACCTGCCACTGTTCCATTTTGCGCGCATGAATCGCATTCCAATGGTGGCGCTCAATATCGACACGCGATTGAGAAGGGCGGTGTCAGCCAAGGGCTTCAGCGGGGTTCCCGAAGAAGAGCGCGAAGGAGTCAGCGCGCCCGCGCTGCCCAGTTCATCCTATCTCGATTA
Organism: Nitrosospira sp. 56-18; assembly: GCA_001899235.1. Lineage (GTDB taxonomy): Bacteria > Pseudomonadota > Gammaproteobacteria > Burkholderiales > Nitrosomonadaceae > Nitrosospira. The sequence continues at coordinate 46,286 of MKVR01000050.1, read as the reverse complement.
TCTCCTGCCCATTTACGGCGAACACGAACGGAGTGGCAAGAAGAAAGGGGTTTTGAGCCGCGACGATCCCGATTTCCGCCGTTTTGTCGAGAGCCAGCAGCTTTGGGACCGGGCCATGGCGCAAGGAATACAGACAGCAGTGAATCGGCCTGATCACCCCCTCGTCGTGGGGATCATGGGCTCGGGCCATATCAAGCACGGCTATGGCGTGCCTCATCAGTTGAAAGATTTGCGAATTCCCGATGTTGCCGCCCTGCTGCCCTGGACTGCGGGCAGCGCCTGCGCGCAAGTTGTCGCCGGTCTGGCCGACGCGGTGTTCGGGGTTGCTCCATTCTCGTTTGCTTCGCCGGAATCACCCCCGCGGCAGCGCCTGGGCATCCGCTTTGAAATGGCGCAGGACGGTGGCGCGCGGGTGTTGCAGGTGGAAAAAGGCAGTATCGCTGAGCAGGCCGGGATCCGGGATAGCGATGTGATAAGGGAAGCGGCAGGTGTCGCCATCACCCGCATGGATGATATCGTGGAAATAGTCAAGCACCAGGCTCCCGGCACATGGCTGCCGCTGAAATTGAAGCGGGGGGATGAGACGATCGACATTGTCGCGAAGTTTCCCGCGTTGGCGAGGTCCGGAGCATGAAGGTAATGACCCAGTGGCTGCAAGCCTGCATTGCGCTTTCGATCCTCGGAATTTTTTCCGCGGCGGGCATTGCTTCCGCCGCTTCGGCTGATTCCGGAGCTTCCGTGGCGCCCCAGGCACCAGCGGCGCAGGAGCCGGCGGATATCGAATACGATATCACGGTGCGTATCGATCCCGCGCAACGCAGCATCCAGGGGAACAGCATCATCACAGTAAAGAAAGGAGAAGAGCTGACCCTGGTGCTCGGCCGCCGCTTCGGCGTGCTCAGCGCCCGCATCGATGGCGTTGCGCTCGGGCCAGCCGCCAGTTCCGGAAATCTGCGCGCCTGGAGCATTCCCGGCAGCGAGCAGACGCCGCGCCGGATCGAAGTCGAGTGGCGTGGGGAGTTGTCGGCGCTCGATACGTCCCTCGATCACCCCCAGACCCTGGGAAGGAATGAGCCGGCAACCGGCGAAATGGGGACCTTTCTTCCGGATTCGAGCGCGTGGTATCCCTACATCGCCGGGAAGCTCGCCAGCTACCGGGTGAGCATCGGCCTTCCCGCAGGGCAACGCGGCATCGTTCCGGGACGCTTGATCGAAGAATCCGACACCAACGAAGGGTATCACGCGCGTTTTGAATTCATGGCTCCCACAGGGGGTATCGACCTGATGGCCGGTCCCTATGCCATCGAAACCCGCAAGATGACGGGGGCGGGTGGCAAACCCATACAGTTGCGCACATATTTTCATTCCCAGATCGCTGATCTGGCCCCGGGATATCTGGATTCAGTCAGGCATTTCATCCAGTTTTATGAATCCTGGATAGGTGCGTATCCCTTCTCGGAATTCAGCGTAGTGTCGAGTCCGACGCCTACAGGGTTCGGCATGCCCACATTAACCTATCTCGGTATCGAGGTGCTTCGGCTGCCCTTCATCCGCTCCACCTCTCTGGGGCACGAAGTGCTGCATAACTGGTGGGGAAATGGCGTCTATCCCGATTACGCGCACGGCAACTGGTCGGAAGGCCTGACGACGTTCATGGCGGACTACACTTACAAGGAACGCGAGAGTGACGACGCCGCGCGGGAAATGCGCCGGGGGTGGCTGCGCGATTTTGCGGCGCTGGCGCCGGGCCAGGACTCCCCGCTCACAACATTTACTTCGCGTACCCATGGCGCCTCTCAGATTGTCGGCTATAACAAGGCGGCAATGATGTTTCTGATGTTGCGCGACCTGCTGGGTCAGGAAATTTTTGATCGCTCGCTCCAGAGTTTCTGGCGCAAGGAGCGCTTTCATATTGCTTCCTGGAAGGATTTGCAAAATGCTTTCCAGGCTCAGTCATCAGGGAATCTGGATGTGTTTTTCGATCAGTGGCTGACGCGGGCAGGGGCACCCGTGCTGCGTATCGCAGAAGCCAGGAAAGCACGGTCCACACCGGGTTATTCAGTTACCCTGACCATTGAGCAGGATCCGCCGGCATACCGCCTGCGTGTGCCGGTCTTGGTTCGGACCGAGGGGGGAGAGCAGGTTCGCCTGCTGGACCTGCAGAATGAACGCCAGGCGTTTACGCTCGATATTCAGGCGCGGCCGCTCGAAGTGACGCTTGATCCCGACCTTAGGTTGTTCCGCCGCCTGGCGCCCGACGAAGCTCCCCCCATCCTGCGCCAGGTCATGGTGGATCGCACCACGGTAGCCATTCTCCTGCCGGAGGGCGGCGAATTGCGGAGTGCCGCCGAAACGCTGGCATCGAAGCTTCAAAATCGTTCCCCAAGCCTCGTTTCGGGGAAGGATGATCTGCCCCCGGTCCCGGCCCTGGTGATTGGCCTGGAAGAGCAGGTCGATTCCTGGCTGGCCAGCAAAAAACTGCCCGCACGGCCGGACAACGTGCGAGGCAAGGGCTCGGCGCAGGCCTGGACCGTCCGCCGTCCGGACGGCTTCACGCTTGCGGTGGTGTCCGCACAGGATACAGCGGCGCTTGGAGCGCTGATACGGCCGCTGCCGCATTATGGCCGCCAGAGTTACGTGATGTTCCAGGGAGCCAAGGTCATCGGCCGAGGAGCCTGGCCAACCCGCGTGCAAACGGTCAGGCTGGAGTGAGGCGTGGTATCCCTGGAATGCATGCATATTCCGGAAGCAATCGATTTCGCATTTCCCTCTCCAGGCACAGCCAGGGCGGATCTTCGGTTTTTTTCGGACTCCGGCGGGGTTTTTTGTTAAAATACTCCCTTGATTTCCTTAAGGAAGCGAAGGGATCAACCATTCGTGCAGTCGACCTTCGCGTATTCCATCCCGCAAGGCCGCCGTTGCGCCAGTGTGGGTTTGTTCAGAGCTTCTTTATGAGTGGAGTATTCGATGGCCGTTGAAAGAACCTTGTCTATCATCAAACCGGATGCCGTTGAAAAAAATGTCATCGGTGAAATCTATTCACGTTTCGAAAGCAATGGGTTGAAAATCATTGCGGCGCGCATGCTGCATCTCTCCCGGGCGGAGGCCGAAGGTTTTTACGCCGTGCATCGCCATCGTCCATTTTTTAATGACCTGGTGAAATTCATGATTTCCGGCCCGGTGATGGTGCAGGTACTCGAAGGGGAAGGCGCAATCAAAAAAAACCGGGAGCTGATGGGCGCGACCGATCCGAAAGCGGCGGAGAAAGGCACGATCCGGGCGGATTTCGCGGACAGTATCGATGCCAACGCCGTGCACGGTTCCGATTCGCCTGAAACCGCCGCGATTGAAGTAGCTTATTATTTCTCAGCCCTCGATATTCATTCCCGATAAGAATGAGAATGGATTGCTGCCCCACGTCATGAGCGTTAATCTCCTTGATTTCAATTACGGAGGCCTTTCCGAATTCTGTGCGCAGATCGGAGAGAAGCCATTTCGCGCCAGGCAGTTGCTGCGCTGGATACATCAATCCGGAGCCGCGGATTTTGCATCGATGAGCGATTTGGCAAAGCCGTTGCGGGAGCGGCTTGCCACAATGGCCGTCATTGAGCCACCGGGTCTCATGAGCGACCATGCCGCGAGCGATGGCACCCGCAAATGGCTGTTGTCGGTGGGGGCGGGCAACGGTATCGAAACAGTCTTCATACCGGAAGCCAACCGGGGTACGCTCTGCATATCCAGCCAGGTTGGCTGTGCGCTGGCCTGCACTTTCTGTTCCACCGGAGCGCAGGGCTTCAATCGCAATCTGACTGTGGCGGAGATTATCGGCCAGTTATGGTGGGCTAACGCCACACTGATGAGCAATCCGGCGGAATGTTCTGCAGGGGAAGCGCCGGTTGCCGGGGTTGGCGGGAATGGAGCGGCACTTTCCGTTCGCCACGCTGTTGCGAGCCGTCCTGTCACCAATGTGGTGATGATGGGCATGGGCGAACCATTGGCCAACTTCGAAAACGTGGTGACCGCTCTTGATCTGATGCTGGATGACAATGCATACGGACTGTCCCGCCGGCGGGTGACGGTGAGCACTTCCGGCCTGATTCCTGCCATGGACCGGTTGCGCGAGCGGTGTCCGGTGGCGCTCGCCGTGTCTTTGCATGCACCTAATGATACTCTGCGGAACCAACTGGTGCCTATTAACAGAAAATATCCGATCAGCGAACTGCTGGCGGCTTGCCGGCGTTATCTTGCATCCGCGCCCCGGGATTTCATTACCTTTGAGTATGTCATGCTGGATGGCGTCAATGACAGTCTATTGCATGCGCGCGAGCTGGTCCGGCTGGTGCAGGATACGCCATGCAAGTTCAATCTGATTCCATTCAATCCATTTCCGCATTCCAGCTATCGACGCTCCTCTTCACAAGCGATAGCGCGGTTTCGCGACGTGCTGCAACAGGCTGGGCTGGTGACTACCGTCCGCAAAACTCGCGGCGACGATATTTCTGCCGCCTGCGGCCAGCTTGCCGGGAAGGTGCATGACAAAAGCCAGCGGACAAGCCGCAAGGCGATGGAAATGACAAAATGAGAGGAACCAGGAAACTGCGGAAGGCATCTTGCGTTTGCCACGCTTGCTGCCGTTTTCGTTCATCGATGGTTTCGCATGAAGCGCAACGCAATCCAAGAAGTTTCCTTACTGGATTCGAATGATAAATACGCCAGATCCGGATAACAGGAATCATGAGCTCGAGCGGGGACCGTTCCAGTCCAGGGAAAGGGTCGGGCAGCTATTGCGCGCCGCCAGGACGAGTCGTGGTTTGAGCGTGCAAGATGTCGCAAGACGGTTGCGGTTGTCGGTGCGGCAGATTACTGCCCTTGAGGAAGATGACTACAGCAAGCTGGCAAGCAATAATACCTTTTTGCGCGGGTTTGTCCGCAATTATGCCAAGGTCGTGGAGATCGATGCTTTGCCATTGTTGCGGCTGCTGGAGCAATCGCTGCCCCCCGATCCTGCTCCGACCATTATCCCTCAGACCGAGGGAATCCCGTTCCCTTCGAACCGGAAACAGGGGGTGCGCAGCTTCCTCATTGTCAGTGGAGCAATTCTGGCGCTGGCGCTGCTGATTTATGAAATTTATCGCGGGAATGAGGCCACGATGGATAGTCAAAAGCCGGCATCGAAGACCGAATCTCAAGCCGGAGCCGCGCCCGAGGTGACAGAACCCCTTCCCTTGCCAACGCCTTTGTCAATGCCGCCGGGGAATGACGGAAACGAGGGGAAGACCGAATCTCTCTCTGGGGACCGGGGAGCAATTGAGCAGAAAAGCATCGTTTTGCCTCCTGGATCCGATTCCGCGCCCATTTCCGGTCCGGTTCCTGTGTCGGTAGCTGGCCCGGTTCAGCAAATCGCGCCGGCTGCCGGCGTGCAGAATGAAGGCGATGGCTCCGTACAAGGCGGCAATGTTCAGCAGCGGCTGCCAGCAGGGGATGCGCCCGAAGTCATTCGCGAATGGAAAGACACTCTTCATCTTGTTTTCGGGGGGGAGTCATGGACCGAGGTGAAGGATGGTCGCGGGAGGTTGCTTCTTTCGAGGGTCAATCCTCCGGGAACAGAGCAGCTTCTGCGTGGAGAGCCGCCGTTTTCCCTTGCAATCGGCAATGCTGCGACTGTCCGCCTGGTCTACAATGGCAAGTCAGTCGATCTCTCGCCCTATATCAATCGTTATGGCGGAACGGCCAGGCTGTTGCTTCAATAGTCCCGAATCCGGCAGTTGACCGCTCATTTCCAGTTCATTTCCAGTTTGGAGCCATGATCCACAAAGACTTTCCGCGGCATCTGACGTTCAGCTATATGGCGGGTTCGCTGCAGGGCGGATTACGTGATTTTTGTAGTTTTGCGGCACAGGGGCGCTGCGTTGCCGCTCCCTGGAATGGAATGGCCATTACGCATCGCAGCACCTTGCCCTGCACTCCAAAAACCGCACACACCACCCTGTCCAACTGCCGGATTTAGAATAATTTTCATCTTTACAAGGATCTCACACCTATTATGACTATGTCTCAGAATGGCTTTCCGCCGCGCCGCAATAGTGTGGGGGTACGCATCGGAAATATCACCGTCGGGGGGGGAGCGCCCATTGTCGTGCAATCGATGACCAATACCGATACCGAAAATGAGGTTGCCACGGCATTGCAAGTCGCCCAGCTCGCGCGCGCCGGATCGGAACTGGTCCGCATCACGGTCAATACCGCCGCGGCTGCCAAAGCGGTGCCCGGTATCCGCGCCCGCCTCGATGCCATGGATTGTCATGTTCCGCTCATTGGCGACTTCCATTTCAATGGCCACAAGCTCGTGACCGAATTTCCGGATTGTGCGAGGGCATTGGCCAAGTACCGTATCAACCCTGGCAATGTAGGGCACGGAAAGAAACGCGATGAGCAATTTTCCATTCTGATTGAAGCCGCATGCAAGTACGAGAAGCCGGTGCGCATCGGCGTGAACTGGGGCAGCCTGGACCCGGAATTGCTTGCGCGCATGATGGATGAGAATGCCTCCTCCGCCGATCCCCAGGATGCGGGGGTGGTGATGCGAAAGGCGCTCATCACTTCGGCGCTGGAGAGCGCCAGGCGTGCGGAAGAGATAGGCCTTGGACGGGATCGCATCATATTGTCCTGCAAGGTAAGCGGTGTCCGGGACTTGATCAGTGTTTACCGGGAACTGGCGGCGGATTGCAACTATGCCCTGCATCTTGGATTGACCGAGGCAGGAATGGGTTCCAAAGGCATCGTGGCTTCCACTGCCGCGCTATCGGTACTGCTGCTGGAGGGCATAGGCGATACCATCCGGATATCGCTTACGCCGGAGCCCGGCGGGGATCGTTCCCGCGAGGTGGTCGTTGCCCAGGAAATCCTGCAGACCACGGGCTTGCGGGCTTTCGTACCTCTGGTGGCGGCCTGCCCCGGATGCGGGCGTACAACCAGCACTTATTTTCAGGAGCTGGCGGAAAGCATACAAGGATATGTTCGTGAACAGATGCTGGTATGGCGTGAAGAATATGATGGCGTAGAGAACATGACCCTGGCGGTGATGGGCTGCGTTGTCAATGGCCCCGGTGAAAGCAAGCACGCCAATATCGGCATCAGCCTTCCCGGTTCGGGGGAACGGCCTGTGGCGCCCGTTTACGTGGATGGTCGCAAATCCGTTACCTTGAAGGGCGACAATATCGCAGGTGAATTTCGCCAGATCGTCGATGACTATGTGCAGATGAAATATCCGAAGAAAACGGCCGCCGGCTAGCATGGCGAGAACCATTCAGGCCATTCGCGGGATGAATGACATCCTGCCCGACCAGGTATATCTCTGGGAATTCTTTGAACAGGCCATCCGTGAATGCATGGCGGCTTACGGCTATCGCAACATACGCATGCCGATCGTGGAGCAAACCGATCTGTTCGTCCGTTCCATCGGATCGGTAACCGATATCGTCGAAAAGGAAATGTATTCTTTTTCAGACAGCCTCAACGGCGATAGCCTGACACTGCGCCCGGAAGGCACGGCCTCGTGTGTGCGCGCGGCACTGGAGCACAATCTTCTCTATGCCGGACCTCAAAGACTGTATTACTCGGGGCCCATGTTCCGTCATGAACGTCCCCAAAAGGGACGTTATCGCCAGTTTCATCAGGTGGGCGCGGAAGCGCTGGGTTATGCCGGACCGGATATCGATGCGGAACTCATCATCCTGTGCGGAGAATTGTGGAAGAAGCTGGGTATCTCCGATGTCAGGCTGGAAATCGGCACGCTGGGCAGCGCAGAATCCCGCGCGCTGCATCGGGGCCGATTGATACGCTATCTGGAGCGGCACCTGGGCAGGCTGGACGAGGATGCCTCCCGGCGGCTGCACAGTAATCCGTTGCGGATACTCGACAGCAAGAACGCTGAGATGAAAGAGATCATCGAGGGCGCGCCCCGGCTGCTGGACGATCTCGATGAGGATTCGCTCGCGCATTTCGAGGCGTTGCAGGGTATCTTGCGGGAACAGGGAGTGGATTTCGAGATCAATCCCCGCCTGGTAAGGGGGCTGGATTATTACAATCGAACCGTATTCGAGTGGATCACCTCCAGGCTCGGCGCCCAGGGCACCATCTGCGCAGGCGGACGATATGACGGGCTGGTGGAGCAGATAGGAGGGAAGGCGGCTCCGGCGTGCGGATTTGCCATGGGGATAGAGCGAACGCTCGCACTCATGCTCGAATCGGGTGCAAAGGTTGCCGGCAGTGCGCCCGACGCCTATGTGATACATCGCGGCGAAGTGGCGGACGGATTTGCCTGGAAAGTCGTAAGGCGCCTGCGGGATGGCGGACTGAAGGCGATCCTGCATTGCGGCGATGGCAGCTTCAAGGCTCAAATGAAAAAAGCGGATGCGAGCGGGGCGCGGTTTGCGGTGATCGTCGGCGATGACGAAGCACAGGCCGGCGAGATCAGTGTCAAGCCGCTGCGGGAGGCGGCGGAACAGGTAAGAGTGGGACTGGCGGAAGCCGTGGATTTGCTTGGCGCTTCTCCAAGGATGATTTGAAACGGAAAATATTCAGGAAGTCAAATGGCCGTATACGATCTGGAAGAGCAGGAAAAATTAGACAGTCTGAAGTCCTGGTGGAAAACGTATGGCACGCTGGTCATTGTGGCTATCGCTGTTTTCATAGCCGGCATTGCCGGCATGCAGGCATGGAATTATTATCAGAGGCAGCAGGTCGAGCAGGCAGCCGAGCTGTACGCTTCGCTGCTGCAAGTCAAAGGGAGTGACGATACCAGGAAGATCGATGCTGCTGCCGGCCTGCTCATGCAAGGTTTTCCCGGCAGCGGCTACGCGTCGCGCGCTGCTTTGATCTCTGCTCGCGCGAGTTTTGACGCGGGCGATATGCAAACCACCAGGAGCCGGCTGCAGTGGGTACTGGATAACAGCAAGGAAGACGAACTGAAAGACCTTGTGCGGCTGCGACTGGCCGGCATATTGCTGGACGAGAGAAAACACAACGAAGCTTTGCAGTTACTGGAGGTCAAGCACGGTGAATCCTTCGACGGGCTTTACGCTGATCTCAAGGGGGATATCCTCTCAGCCGCCGGCAAACCGGCCGAGGCGCGTATAGCCTATCAATCGGGGCTGGACAAGATGGCGAAGAACAGCACTTATTACAATATCGTCCAAATGAAGCTCGATTCCTTGCAGCAGGCCAAGCAGGAAGAGCAAGGGAAGCGCTGAACAAATCACGCTTACTTTTATTTAGTTCCCATTCCAAGGTTTAACACCACGGGCTTTAGCCGGACAGCTTTAGTTTGGGTAAGATGAGTGGAGCAAAGCGTAGCCCATCATTTTCCTGGTGCTGGGTAGATGTTTTTTGATGGGTCGCGTTTCACTCCACCCATCCTACCGTTGCCACAGTTGTTACAGTTGCATTCAAAATGAAACCCGATAGGAACGTATCGTTCAGGCGACGCGTATCCGGACTTTCAGTCCGTAACACTAACCCACCAGCTTTAGCTGCTGGTTGTTGAGTACCCGACAATGTCTGTGGGCAAACCCGCCTTCCCGAAGTCCTTACGCCAGTTCAGCGCGGGTTCCAACGAAACGGGCCGCTCGCCTTCGCACGAAAGAGCATTTCAAGGCGATCGAAGCTTGCTACTCGGCGATCCGGATTTGCTCGATATCGGCTGGCAGGAAACGCTGGGCTGGCAACTGTCGCGATTGCGCGCTGCGGTGGTGTGGCGCCTTCTGGCGCTGGCGGCAATCGCAAGTTTCTCCGGATGCTCCGGTATGACGGAAATGGCGCGCGATCTGGTGCGCGATCTGTCGGATATCGATCTGGAGGCCATGAGCGGAGGACTGCTCGGCGGAGAACCGCTTATGGTGAGCCAGGAACAGATGACCAGGCTGACCAAACTTCCCCGCATCCCTTCTCTATGGCAAGTCACGCTGGAGGAAAGCAAGGTGACGGTATTTTCGCCTCTTTTCGAAAATGGTTCAGTCTACGCAGCCAGCACTAACGGAGAACTGTTGCGCTTCGATCCCATCTCGGGAAAACAGTCGGGAGGCACACAGACCAAGAGTCAATTGTCCGGAGGAGTGGGTGCTGGCGAGGGCATGATTCTGGTTGGGAGTTTCAAGGGGCAAGTTCTGGCCTATGACGAACGAAATGGCAAGCTTTTGTGGAGCACTCATGTCTCGACCGAAGTACTGAGCCCGCCATACGCGGGGAATGGCATGGTAATCGTTCGCACGGGAGATGGAAGGATTTTTTGCCTGGAAGCCGGTAGCGGCAAACGCAAGTGGATTTACCAGGGTGCGACTCCAGCGCTGACCGTCAGGAGTTTCGCAGGAGTAGCCATGTCGAACAACATGGTTTTCGCCGGTTTTGCTGGAGGAAAACTGGTTGCGCTCAATCTGTCCAGCGGCAGCCTGGCGTGGGAAGCGGTAGTGGCGCGGCCAAAAGGCGCTACTGAACTTGAGAGAATCACGGATATCACCAGTTTGCCGGTCACGGACGGGCAGCAGGTATGTGCGGTTGCCTATCAGGGGCGGGTTGCCTGCTTCGACACCGCAAGCGGAAATCAGCTCTGGGCACGAGACGTATCAAGTAACGCCGGTCTTGCCATGGATGAATACTACGTCTATGTAAGCGAGAACAAGGGTGAACTGATTGCATATGATAAAAGAGATGGCGCGAGCGTATGGAAACAGGACATGCTTAGCGGTTTCCGGTTGTCTCCTCCACTTATCCAGGGCCCTTACATCGTCGTGGCTGACACCCTGGGAAATGTCAGTCTCATCAGAAGAGACAATGGCTCGATCGTGGCACGCTCCAGTACCGATGGAAGCGCCATAGTTGCGCGTCCGGCGTCGCTACCCAACGGTTTCGTAGTGCAAACGAAAAACGGCGGCCTTTACGCCTTCGGTGTGACCGGCTGATAGCCGCTTGCTTACCGTCAGCGATACCCCCGCTGTTGCTTGTCCTTCATCAGTATCCGATTTTCCCGACAGCAGAATTTTTTTTATGATGAAGCCTACCCTCGTACTGGTCGGCCGGCCCAATGTGGGCAAGTCGGCCTTGTTCAACCGCCTGACCCGCAGCCGTGACGCGATTGTTGCCGACATACCCGGATTGACCAGAGATCGCCATTATGGCCACGGCAGGTTGGGCCATAAACCCTATCTGGTAGTGGACACTGGCGGCCTCGAGCCGACATCCGAGGAGGGTATTCTGAGCGAGATGGCCAGGCAGACACGGCAGGCGGTGGATGAGGCGGATAAGGTCCTTTTTCTGGTGGATGGAAGGCAAGGCGTTACCTCGCACGACCGAATCATTGCAGACCAGTTACGGCGCACCGGCCGCAGGATCGTGCTGGCGGTAAATAAAACCGAGGGCATGCCGGCCGCTGTAGTCACCGCGGAGTTTCATGAGCTGGGCCTGGGCGAGCCTTACGCTATTTCAGCCATCCACGGCGACAATGTGAATGAATTGATGGAACTGATCCTGCTGGATTTTCCGCAATCGGATGACGGCGAGAGTGAAGGGAGGCATCCTAAAGTCGCCATCGTGGGCCGGCCCAACGCTGGAAAATCCACCCTCGTGAATGCTTTGCTCGGTGAGGAGCGCGTTATCGCATTCGATCAACCTGGCACCACGCGGGACAGCATCTATATCGATTTCAGCCACAAGGGCAGGACCTATACACTGATCGATACGGCCGGCCTGCGCCGGCGGGGAAGGGTGTTCGAAACCGTGGAGAAGTTTTCGGTGGTAAAAACCCTGCAGGCGATAGAGGACGCCAATGTGGTCATACTGATGCTGGATGCGCAAAACGAAATCTCCGATCAGGATGCGCATATCGCTGGATTTATTCGGGAGGCTGGCCGGGCTCTGGTGCTGGCCGTCAACAAATGGGATGGCCTGAGCGATTATGCGCGCCATACGATCAAGGCGGAGATCGCCCGGAAGCTTTCGTTCGTGCTCGATTTTGCGCAAGTGCACTATATTTCGGCACTGCATGGAAACGGGCTGAAAGGCCTGCTTCCTTCCGTTGATGCAGCCTATGCCGCCGCAATGGCGGATCTTTCCACTCCCAAGCTTACCCGTGCCCTGATTGCCGCGGTAGAGAAGCAGCCGCCACCCCGTGCAGGAATATCCCGGCCCAAGCTCCGCTATGCTCATCAGGGTGGTTCCAATCCTCCTCTCATCGTGATACATGGGAATGCCCTCGACGAGATTTCGCAATCCTATCAGCGCTATCTTGAAAACACATTTCGCGAAGCATTCCGGTTGGCGGGTACGCCGTTGCGGGTGGAGTTCAGGACTGGCCGCAACCCTTATGCCAACAGGACTCCGGCTCCTCTCAGCGAGGCGGAGGCAAAACGCGCTCATCGGCGCCGACGATACGGCCGAAAGCGATATGGCTGATTGCCGCAGTTCGAAGGAAGATCCAGAGGAGCGCCGCCAGGGCTGGGTGAAAGACTTGCCTCCTGGACTGACTTCTTAATGCAGTATCCTCGGAACGCTTAGAATGAATTCGGGTATGGGTGCATCGAAGCGCAGGCCGTCTTCAGCCACCATCTGATAGCTGCCCTTCATCGAGCCTACGGGCGTTGAGATGGCAGTGCCGCTGGTATATTCGAAACTGTCGCCAGGCTTCAGGAGCGGCTGTTCGCCGACTACGCCTAATCCGCGTACTTCCTGAACGCCTCCGCCCCCATCGGCTATTATCCAGTGCCGGCTGATGAGCTGCGCTGCAACCGTTCCCGTATTCGCAAGCACGATGGTATAGGCGAATACGTAACGGTCGAGCGCTTCGTCCGACTGTTCCGGAAGGTAGGCTGTATGAACCTTCACTGCAATTTCATATTTTTTGCTTTCTGACATGATTACATTGCACACTATTTTTTGCCTGACGGCAAGAGCGGGGGCAAGGCCAAGGTTTTCCGATCCATCCAGAGAAGCGGAAAAAGGAAGGTAAAACTCCCCAGGCAGATAAAGTACAGCCTTTCAACCTGTTGGCATGCGACGCCATTCATTTATGGTTAAAATGGAGCCTTTGACCCATCTTTGACCATAAAGGAAGCTGTCCATGGCTAATTATCGCATTGCTCCAAGTATTCTTTCCGCAAACTTTGCCAAATTGGGCGATGAAATTACAGCCGTTATCGCTTCCGGAGCCGATTTCATCCATTTTGACGTGATGGATAACCATTATGTGCCCAATCTCACCATCGGCCCTCTTGTTTGCGAAGCGATCCGTCCCGTAACCGACGCGATTATCGATGTGCACCTGATGGTCGAGCCGGTAGATCGCATCGTTCCCGATTTTGCCAAGGCTGGCGCAAATATCATTTCCTTTCATCCCGAAGCGACAAGGCATATAGATCGTACCATCGGGCTTATCAAGGAGCAGGGATGCAAGGCCGGGCTGGTATTCAATCCCGCAACCCCCCTGGATTACCTCGATCACGTGCTGGATAAGCTGGACCTGGTGCTGATAATGTCCGTCAACCCCGGTTTTGGAGGACAACAGTTCATTCCCGAAGCCCTGCGAAAACTAGCTGCAGTCCGCAAGCGCATCGATGACTCGGGCAGGGATATTCTTTTGGAAATCGATGGCGGGGTCAAGGTAGACAATATTGCGAAGATCGCGCGGGCGGGCGCCGATACTTTTGTTGCGGGTTCCGCCATCTACGGTGCGGGGAAGGATAGCGACCCACATCGCTATGACTCGGTTCTGGCGGCTTTCCGGGCGGAGCTGGCAAAGGTTTGATCCGGTTCCAGCCAGGAAGAGAAAGGACATCATTTTCAGAGATACATTTCCGCATTGCATGAAGCGGTAAAATTTTTTTATTCGGCTATCAGTATTTGACCTGAGGACATACCAAGTGAACAAGAGCTTTTCCGCAATCGCGGATATACCTGCGGTTGCGGGGGAATTTTCATTGCCTGTCAAAGCGGTGATGATCGATCTGGACGGCACGCTGCTCGACACCGCAGCCGATCTGGCCGCGGCAGCCAATAGCATGCTGCGGGAATTGGGAAAAAGCGAACTGCCACTCGAGACCATCCAATCCTACATCGGCAAGGGTGTACAAAAACTGGTGAAGCGTGCGCTTACCGGAAGTTTCGATGAGGAGCCCAACGTAGAATTATTTGAGCGGGCCATGCCGATATATGAGCGTGAATACGCAAAAACGCTATATGTGAATACCCGGCCTTATCCCGGTGTGCTCGATGGGCTGAACATCTTGCGCGAGGCTGGTTTTCACCTTGCCTGTGTCACCAACAAGGCAGAAGTTTTTACCCTGCCGCTACTCCGGGCTGCCGGCCTCGCCGAATACTTCGAACTCACTCTCTCTGGCGATAGCTTGCCCAGAAAGAAGCCGGATCCCATGCCCTTATTGCATGCGTGTACCCATTTTGCCATTCTGCCCTCCGAAATGCTGCTGATCGGAGATTCCCTGAACGATGCCGAGGCTGCGCGCGCCGCCGGCTGCCATATCTTCTGCGTACCCTACGGATACAATGAAGGCCGCGACGTGCGCGAGCTGGATTGTGATGCTGTTGTCCTATCCATCCTTGATGCTGCGAGATTGATCCGGAAACCTTCCTAATACGCTGTCATGAGTTCTGAGACCGGAATCGAAGCTTACAGAGTTGCCGCCATTTTCCGGCTGCGCCGTTTTCTGCATTGGCGGCGCTCCCCCGTTTAATCCTGGCCCTGCCATCTTCTTTTCCCGTTTCCTGGAGTCGCCATGACTGAATCAGAATTCAACAGCCTTGCGGCACAAGGCTATAATCGCATTCCACTCGTGCTCGAGACCTTCGCTGATCTCGACACGCCGCTGTCCGTTTATCTGAAATTAGCCAACAAGCCATATTCCTATTTGCTCGAGTCCGTGCATGGAGGAGAGCGCTTTGGGCGTTATTCGTTTGTGGGGCTTCCCGCGTCGACACGTATCGAGGTGCGTGGAACCCTGATCCGCATCATGGATGGCGCAAAGATAAAGGAAATCGAGGCCGCCGACCCGCTGGCGTTTATCGAGACTTATCTTTCATGTTTCAAGGTTGCGCCGCACGGCGCACTGCCGCGTTTTTGCGGTGGCCTGGTCGGTTATTTCGGTTATGACGCCGTGCGCTATATCGAGAAAAAACTCGCGGGCCAGGCCCGGCCCGATACCATCGATTCCCCGGACATACTGCTATTGCTGTCGGAAGAACTCGCAGTGGTCGACAATCTCGCAGGCAAACTCTATCTCATCGTCTATGCGGCCCCGCAGGAAACAGGACCGTCGGAGGCATACCGGAGTGCAATGGTCCGCCTCAAGCAATTGCTGGCCGATTTGCGCAAGCCTGTGGAGATTCCGGTCGAGGCGCCATCTGAGCCAGGGGAGACAGCTTCGGAGTTCAGCGAGGGGAACTTCATCCAGGCGGTGGAACGCGCGAAGCGCTATATTTTTGACGGTGACATCATGCAGGTCGTGTTGTCGCAGCGCACGAGTAGGGCTTACAGTGCCTCGCCGCTCGCGATGTACCGTGCCCTGCGCAGCCTCAATCCTTCTCCTTACATGTTCTATTATGATTTCGGCGACTGCCAGGTGGTCGGCGCTTCCCCGGAAATCCTGGTGCGGCTCGAGGGAGACAGCATCACGGTTCGGCCCATTGCCGGAACCCGCCCGCGCGGCAAGACTTTGCAGGAGGATGCGGCGCTATCCGAGGATTTACTGGCGGACCCTAAAGAGCGAGCCGAGCATGTGATGCTGATGGATCTCGGGCGAAATGATATCGGGCGCGTTGCGCAAGTGGGTACGGTGAAGGTGACGGAAAACATGAAAATCGAGCATTACTCGCATGTGATGCACATCGTTTCCAACGTGGATGGAAAGCTGAAACCGAGGCTTGGTGCGATGGACGTGCTGCGCGCCACCTTTCCCGCAGGCACGGTAAGCGGCGCGCCGAAGGTGCGCGCCATGCAGATCATCGACGAACTGGAAGTTTCCAAACGGGGGATTTACGCGGGTGCGGTAGGGTATCTCGGATTCAACGGAGACATGGATCTCGCCATTGCGATTCGTACCGGCATAATCAAGGATGGAAAGCTGCATGTACAGGCCGGGGCAGGTATCGTTGCCGATTCGGTCCCGATAAACGAGTGGGTCGAGACGCAAAATAAGGCCAAGGCGCTGCTTCGGGCCGCCGAAATAGCGGAGATGGGCCTGGATACGAAAATCGGCTAAAAGAGGCCGTGCTTTTCAGCCCGGCAAGGGCCTCTTCGATGAATCGAGTGGGCTCATCCATGGCAACGATGACGGCTGATGTCCTGATCTCCTATCTTCCGCTTTCGTAAACCCATTGCAGTAATGCATCCATGGCGGTCTGGGCGTCGCCGGATCTGGGATGGTTTACGAAGAACACGACCACAACCCGTCTCCCAGCCTTGTCCAGCATGTAGCCGGCCATGGTTCTTGCGCCCTCCAGCAACCCCGTCTTGATGTGAGCCTGCCGGGCCGCGGCTGTGCCTTCCAGCCGTTTTTTCATGGTGCCGTCGATTCCCGTGATGGGCAGGGATGAAATGAATTCCGGCATCACCGGACTCTGGAACGCCCGAAGCAGGAGCTTGCCGATGTGGCCCGCGCTGATGCGCTCGTTGCGCGACAACCCCGATCCGTTCTCTATTACCAGTTCCGGAAAATTCAAATCCCTCGACGCGAGCCATTGCCTGATTGCCGTTTCCGATCTGGCCAAAGTGGCGGGTGTGCCGCTGGACTGGCCGCTGTCCGGACCGGACGGGAGTTCCGTTCCCTCCTGCCGCCTGGACCCCAAAGCAAGATAGAGTTGCCGCGCGGCGATATTATTGCTGAATTTATTGATGTCGCGGACGATTTCGGATAGCGGCGGAGATTCGTGCGTCTCCAGCGGGAATTGCCCCTGGGGTGCGGTGCCGGGCCGTACTTTTCCACGAAACAGCCCTCCTTGTTCAATCCAGAATTGCTTGAAAAGACCGAAAGTATATGAAAGGCTGTCGTGCAGGCTGAGATGCAGGTTTTTTTCCCCGCAGTCGGAGGAATAGGTGCCGTTGAGCGCGATCGAAGCACGGTTGCCGTTCGTGAAATTTCCCTGGATTTCAGCGCCAAGCGCATCTCGCCACGCGTCGCATTTACCACTGGTGAGCTTCAGGTTATTGGTTAGATCGAGCAGGTCGGGAAGGGGGTCGATGACGACCCGAACCGCCTTGCTTTCAGATTGCGGAACGAGACGCAGCGCAAGAGTTTTGTAATTGACCATCACCGCTTCTGGAAATACGTTGTAGACACGGTAGGGCTTTCCGTCGAACGCTGCCGGGTCGCCGGGGGGAATATCGAAGTAGCTGTTATCGACTATCAGATCTCCCGTGATCTCCCTCAACCCCGTTTGCCTCAGGCGCCGCGTGAGGAGCCAGAAATTTTCGAGATTGAGCTTGGGGTCGCCATACCCCTTGATGACCAGGTCGCCCTGCAGAGTGTCGCCATTCATGATGCCGTTCGCGTACAGCTCGGTTTTCCACGTATAAGCCGGTCCCAGCATTTCGAGTCCCGCGAAAGTCGTGAGGAGCTTCATTACGGATGCAGGATTCATTGCCCTGCCGGCATTCAAGGCAATCAGCGGCCTGCCCGCGCCGATTTCATGAACATATACTCCTGTCGCGGATTCAGGAATGGCTGCCCGCCGTAGCGCCTGGCTGACGGATGGCGGCAATTCGCTGGAAAAAGCGTGCAGAGGCGGGAGAAGAAACGCTACAAGCAGCGAAATCGCCAGTTTGAGCAATTTCAGTACTTGTCTCACATGTTCGAACCTGACAGGCATGAGCCGGTGACCTGCTCCTTTGCAACAGGAATAATGCGGCGCATGGGTTTGCTCACGGTAATTCCTATGGGGCATTTACCACTGACTCATCCGGATGTAAGAGCGCCAAGTCGCCTTCCGGCTATGGCCGTAGAGGTATTTATTGTCCATCTACTTGAAATTCAGCATGAGAAACCCTATTATTAGCACTCGGCAAGTGTGAGTGCTAATAATAGTCAAGCTCCCGCCGGAAGCTTGCTTTATAGAATATCAGCTTTTCCGGCAGCTTTTCATCGTTAATCCCATCTTAAACAACAGGAGAAAGAAATATGCAAATTCGTCCCTTGCATGACCGCGTTATTGTCAAGCGGCTGGAAGAAGAACGTAAAACTGCTTCTGGCATCGTCATACCCGATAGTGCCGCGGAGAAGCCTGATCAAGGCGAAATCGTCGCAGTGGGCAAAGGCAAGGTCGGTGATGATGGCAGCGTTCGTCCACTGGAAGTGAAGGTAGGAGATAGAGTGCTCTTTGGCAAATATTCGGGGCAGACGGTCAAGGTGTCGGGCGATGAACTCCTGGTGATGCGGGAAGAAGACATCATGGGCGTAATCGAAGGCTGATTGGCCAGCGGCGACTTACACAACATTTTCTGGAAATTAGGAGAAAAAGATTATGGCAGCGAAAGAAGTGAAATTTGGCGATCCGGCCCGCCACAAAATGGTTGCCGGAGTGAATATTCTTGCTGATGCGGTCAAGGTTACCCTGGGGCCCAAAGGCCGCAATGTGGTATTGGAGCGTTCGTACGGCGCCCCCACGATCACCAAGGATGGCGTTTCCGTAGCGAAGGAAATCGAACTGAAAGACAAGTTCGAGAATATGGGCGCACAAATGGTGAAGGAAGTCGCGAGCAAGACCTCCGACGTGGCCGGCGATGGCACGACCACGGCGACGGTGCTTGCGCAGTCGATTATCAAGGAGGGCATGAAGTATGTAGCCGCCGGCATGAATCCGATGGATCTGAAGCGTGGTATCGATAAAGCCGTCAGCGCCACGGTGGATGAATTGAAGAAGCTATCCAAACCCTGTACGACCGGCAAGGAAATCGCACAGGTTGGAAGTATTTCCGCCAATTCCGATCTGGAAATCGGCAAGATCATCGCGGATGCGATGGATAAGGTGGGCAAGGAAGGCGTGATAACGGTGGAAGACGGCTCCGGGCTGCAAAACGAGCTGGAGGTCGTGGAGGGGATGCAGTTCGACCGCGGCTATCTTTCGCCTTATTTCATCAATAATGCGGAAAGGCAGATCGCGCTGCTCGAAAATCCGTTTGTTTTGCTGCATGACAAGAAAATTTCGAATATCCGGGAATTGCTGCCGGTACTGGAATTGGTCGCCAAGGCTGGCAAGCCGCTTCTCATCATTGCCGAGGACGTGGATGGCGAAGCGCTGGCAACGCTGGTGGTGAACAACATGCGCGGCATTCTCAAGACCTGCGCGGTCAAGGCGCCGGGTTTTGGAGATCGGCGCAAGGCCATGCTGGAAGATATCGCTATCCTGACAGGGGGTACCGTTATCGCCGAGGAAGTGGGTTTGTCCCTGGAGAAAGCAACGCTGAAGGAGCTGGGCCAGGCCAAGCGCATCGAAGTCGGCAAGGAAGAAACCACGGTTATCGATGGTGCGGGGGATGCTCAAAACATCCAGGGTCGCGTCAAGCAGATCCGCGCCCAGATAGAAGAGGCAACCAGCGACTATGACAAAGAGAAGCTGCAGGAGCGTGTCGCGAAACTGGCGGGCGGGGTAGCGCTGATCAAGGTGGGCGCCGCTACTGAAGTTGAAATGAAAGAGAAAAAAGCACGCGTCGAAGATGCGCTGCATGCGACCCGCGCCGCGGTGGAAGAAGGCATCGTTCCTGGCGGTGGCGTGGCGTTATTGCGTACTCGCGCTACGGTGAACAACGTCAAGGGTGACAACCACGACCAGGACGCCGGCATCAAGATCGTCCTCAGGGCGCTGGAGGAGCCGCTGCGCCAGATCGTCGCGAATTGCGGCGACGAGCCCTCCGTGGTCATTAACAAGGTGCTGGAGGGTTCCGGTAACTTCGGTTACAACGCTGCCACCAGTGAATATGGCGATATGGTGGAAATGGGCGTGCTCGATCCGACCAAGGTTACCCGTTACGCCCTGCAGCACGCCGCTTCTGTCGCAAGCCTCATGCTGACCACGGATGCTCTGGTCGCAGAGCTGCCGAAGGAAGAAGCCGGTGGCGGCATGGGCGGTGGCATGGGTGGCATGGGCGGCATGGGCGGCATGGGCGGTATGGACATGTAATTTCGCGCATTCCATCTTGCTCGATATGCAGGAAACCCCGCTGCGGCGGGGTTTTTTTTGAAATAGGCATGCCTGGTATGTATATACGGACTTCATGACTTCAGTTCATCCAGGGGAGAATTTACGAATATTCGCCTGCTCACTTATAATCCTTATAATCCGAAGTCATCAGAAATCCCATCAGGGGTTCATGAGAGCTGCCACCGGGAAATTTTGAGTAAATCCGGCAATCTTCGCGAAACAGGTGTCAACAGGCCCTGGCCAGCCGCGACTACTGACGGACATCGCTCCTCCGCTGCAGGCCGCCGGCAGCGGCCGAACATAAGCCACCCCACGTCGGAACGGGGCTATCGGGCATCTTTATTTATATGACTCCAGATCAGTATTGCCAGGAAAAGGCGATCCAGAGCGGTTCCAGTTTCTACTACAGTTTTCTTTATCTGCCCTCGGAAAAGCGTCGCGCCATTACGGCGCTCTACGCTTTTTGCCGAGAGGTGGATGACGTGGTGGATGAGTGCACCGATGTGTCGGTAGCGCGGGCGAAGCTCGCCTGGTGGCGACAGGAAACCGCCGCCATATTTGATGCCACCGCAGGAAACAAGCCCAGCCATCCGGTGGCCAGGGCTTTGGCGGAAGTGGCGGGCTCGTTCAATCTGACAGCGGAACGGTTGAATCAGATCATTGATGGAATGGAAATGGATCTCGATTACAACCGCTATGCCGATTTCGAGACCCTGAGGCTTTACTGCTACCATGTGGCGAGCGTGGTCGGCTTATGCTCCGCCGAAATATTCGGATATAGCAATCCCGAAACCTTGAAATATGCGCAGGATCTGGGCCTGGCTTTTCAGCTTACCAATATCATACGTGACGTCGGAGAAGATGCCCGCCGGGATCGTATTTATCTGCCGCAGGACGAATTGGCGCGATTTGGCGTGACCGATGAGGACATACTTCATTCACGAGAGACCGACGGCTTCCGGCGAATGATGGAATTCCAGATCGAGCGGGCGGAGAGCTATTACATCAGCGCTTTCGATGCGCTGCCTGCGGAAGACCGTAAAAACCAGCGGGCGGGAATCATCATGGCGGCCATTTATCGGACGCTGCTGAAAGAGATCAGGGAAGACGGTTGTCATGTCATGCGGCAGCGTATGAGTCTTACGCCTGTGCGCAAGCTCTGGATAGCATGGGCTACCTGGCTCAAGGGATAAATGGGATAAATAGGATAAATAGGATAAATCGAGGATGAGATCCAGGATTCGTTTTCCATATGGGCGGCATCTCGTCCGGAAATGCTATGGATGGGGCGTCTGTTCATGAGTGAATCTCCACCCATTCCGGATTTGACCGATTATCGACCATCCAGGGACTTGCTCAGGGACCGCGTTATTCTCGTCACCGGGGCGGGACAGGGGCTGGGCCGCGCGGCCGCCCTCGCATTTGCGGTGCATGGAGCTACCGTCATCCTTCATGGACGCAATGTCGGAAAACTGGAGCAGGTGTATGATGATATCGAGCAGGCCGGCGGAATACAGCCCGCAATTTTTCCGCTTGATTTGGAGAATGCCGGCACGAAGGATTTTGACGCGCTTGCCCAGGCGATCAAGCTCCAGTTGGGCAGGCTGGATGGCATTCTGCATAATGCCGCGTTGTTGCCTGGCTTGAGTCCCTTGAATAATCAGACGTTCGAGCAATGGCATGTATCTCTGCGTGTCAATCTGATTTCGCCATTTGCGCTTACTCGCGCGTGTTTTCCACTGTTAAAAGCGTCGGCGGACGCCAGCGTCGTCATGACCTCCGATACTCACGGACATACTCCGGCCGCATACTGGGGTGCTTTTGCCGTTGCCAAGGCCGGCGTGGAGGCGCTCGTGAAGATCCAGGCCCAGGAATGGGAAATGGTTCCGCATCTACGGATCAATACATTGATTCCCGGCCCTGTCCGCAGTCCGCAACGGGCGCGCACCCATCCGGGGGAAATAAAGCAGACGATGCGAGATCCTCAGGACCTGACCTCGCTTTACCTGTATCTCATCGGTCCCGATAGTAGAGCTGTCAGCGGCAGAACAGTGTTTTGTTAGCGCTTTCCGGTGTGGCTGCGGCAGCCCGGAGAAAAAGGTATAATCGATCAGGGAATCTTGGAATCATTCGAAAACCCTCCCATGCAGTTCAGTTGTCGTTCAGAGGTTGCTGAGGCACCAGCAGGAAAGCGGCGAGCGAAAGTGGCGGAATTGGTAGACGCACCAGATTTAGGTTCTGGCGCCGAAAGGTGTGGGGGTTCGAGTCCCCCCTTTCGCACCAACGGAATCGCGGCACTGGCGGGCGCATATCGCCAATGATATGGCTGGCGCGTCGAAGACAAGGCCGTTGGGATTAAGCGCGGAAGCGGAATAACACTCAATCAATCAGGGAAATGCAATGCAATCGAATATCGAAGACCTTGGCGCGCTTGAGCGTCGCCTTAGCGTTTCGATCCCTCAGGAGAAAATCGAGGCAGAAGTCGAAAATCGCCTGAAGAAATTGGCGCATACGGCAAGAATACACGGTTTTCGCCCGGGAAAAGTCCCATTGAAAATCGTTGCTCAGCAGTATGGATCCCAGGTGCGGCAGGAGGTGCTCGGCGATGTGCTGAAAAGCAATTTCAGCGAGGCAGTGCGTGAGGGGAATCTCCGGGTGGCGGGTTATCCTCGCTTTGAGCCAAAGCAGGCTGAAGGCAAAACTTCGGATCTTGAATTTAGTGCAACATTTGAAGTCTATCCCGAGGTGGTGTTGGGTGATCTGGCTCATGTTCGGATAGAAAAACCCGTAGTAAAGGTTACGGAGAGCGATGTCGACCAGACAGTGGAAACATTGCGCAAGCAGCGGGTTCAGTACGAACCGGCGAACCGGCCGGCGGCGGCGGGAGACCGTATCAATATCGATTACCAGGGCTTGGTGGACGGAGCGGAATTTGCGGGCGGCAAGGCAGAGAATTTTACCCTCGTGCTGGGCGAGGGCAGGCTTCTCAAGGACTTCGAAGCACCGCTGGCCGGCATGGGCGCCGGCCAGAGCAAAACGTTTGAAGTTGTTTTCCCTGCAGACTATCATGGGAAGGAGATCGCGGGAAAAGCGGTGACATTTGAAGTAAGGCTGAATGGTGTCGAATCGCCCAGGTTGCCGGACGTTGACGAGGAATTCGCCCGATTGTTGGGCGTGGCTGATGGAGATGTGCAAAAAATGCGCCGGGAGATCGAGGCAAACC
>MKVR01000050.1:0-22856 GCA_001899235.1 Nitrosospira sp. 56-18 | reverse complement strand
CAGGCGTTACTCGATTCCACCGAGATTCTGGCGCCCAGGGCCTTGGTGGAAATGGAAACCGAGCGCCTGATGCAGGATGCGCGCAAAGATCTTGCATCCCGAGGGATGAGCGCAAAAAACATGGCGCTGCCTCCTGACTTGTTTCGGGAGCGGGCCCAGCGCAGGGTGAGCCTGGGATTGATTCTGGGGGAACTGGTCAAGGCGCATGGGCTGCATCCCAAAGCGGAGCAGGTGCGTGCGGTTGTCGAGGATTTGTCGCAAAGCTACGAAAATCCGGCCGAGGTGGTCAAGTGGCACTACGCCGAGCCTGATCGCCTGCATGACGTGGAATCGGCTGTTTTGGAGGATAATGTGGTGGTATGGGTGCTGGACCGGGTTGCGGTGGAGGACAAGCCAGTAACGGTGGATGAATTGATGGGAAAAACATGACATGACGCATCGACTTGACTGGAAACAGGGGGGAATTGATCCGACGGGGTTGGGCCTTATCCCGATGGTGATAGAAACGAGCGGGAGAGGAGAGCGTGCCTACGATATTTATTCCCGGCTGCTCAGGGAGAGGGTGATATTCCTGGTGGGGCCTGTGACGGAGGCATCAGCGAACCTGGTGGTGGCGCAACTGCTGTTTCTCGAATCCGAGAATTCGGACAAGGACATTTATTTCTACATCAACTCTCCCGGAGGCCTCGTTTCAGCGGGAATGGCGGTTTACGACACGATGCAGTATATTAAGCCTGACGTCAGCACGCTTTGCATAGGGCAGGCGGCAAGCATGGGATCGCTGTTGCTGACGGCCGGCGCGAAGGGGAAACGCTTTTGTCTTGCCAATTCCCGTGTCATGATCCATCAGCCGATGGGCGGTTTTCAGGGACAGGCGTCGGACATTGAAATACATGCCAAAGAAATCCTGTTTCTTAAAAGCCGCCTGAATGAACTTATGGCGAAGCATACCGGCCAAAGCATACAGACGATAGAAAGGGACACGGACAGAGATAATTTTCTCAGTGCGGAGGAAGCAGTAAAATACGGTTTGGTGGACGCGGTTCTCACTTCCAGGGATGAGGCCGCTGGTTGAGGTGATCAAAACCATGGCAGGCTTGCTTATTTCCTACGAGCGTGACGGCTCGAAGAACGCGGGATAATACTATGTCAGAAAAAACTACTGGTGAGAAGCTCCTTTATTGCTCCTTTTGCGGCAAGAGCCAGCATGAAGTGAAGAAGCTTATCGCCGGTCCATCGGTATTCATTTGCGACGAATGCATCGAGCTTTGCAACGATATCATCCGGGAGGAAATACAGGGAGCGGAATCCGCCAAGCTGGCCAAGTCGGATTTGCCGGTTCCGCACGAGATCCGTCAAATCCTGGATCAATACGTCATCGGGCAGGAGCAGGCAAAAAAAATTCTTTCGGTAGCGGTTTATAACCACTACAAACGCTTGCGGAACCTGGTAAAGGTTGGAGAAGCGGACGATATCGAGCTGAGCAAAAGCAATATCCTGCTTATAGGGCCGACGGGTTCGGGCAAGACGCTGCTGGCGCAGACGCTTGCGCGTCTTCTGGATGTGCCTTTCGTCATGGCGGATGCCACTACCCTTACCGAAGCGGGCTATGTGGGAGAGGATGTCGAAAACATCATCCAGAAATTGCTGCAGAAATGCAATTACGATGCGGAGAAAGCCCAGCAAGGCATCGTTTACATAGATGAAATAGACAAGATTTCGCGCAAATCGGACAATCCTTCGATTACCCGCGACGTATCCGGCGAAGGGGTCCAGCAGGCGCTGCTGAAACTGATAGAGGGTACCATTGCGTCGGTCCCGCCACAGGGGGGCAGAAAGCATCCGAACCAGGAATTTGTCCAGGTCGATACGACGAACATCCTTTTTATTTGCGGTGGCGCTTTCGATGGTTTGGATAAAGTGATACGCGCCCGGTCGGAAAAAGGTGGCATTGGTTTCAGCGCAAACGTGAGAAACAGCGATAGCCGGAAGGACTTTGGCAGCTTGTTGCGTAGCGTGGAACCGGAAGACCTCGTCAAGTATGGACTGATTCCGGAATTCGTCGGGCGGTTGCCGGTAGTTGCAACATTGGAAGAACTGGATGAATCGGCCCTGATTCAGATTCTGACCGAGCCGAAAAACGCACTTATCAAGCAGTATCAGAAAATGTTCAATATGGAGGGCGGTGTCGATCTCGAATTTCGTGAACAGGCTCTCAAGGCAATTGCAAAAAAAGCGCTGGCACGTAAAACGGGAGCGCGCGGCTTGCGTTCCATCCTGGAAAGCACGCTGCTGGATACGATGTTCGATCTCCCGTCACTCGAAAATGTCGCCAAGGTTGTGATTGATCACGGCTCTGTAGGCGGAGATATCAAGCCTATTCTGATCTATTCGGATAAGCCGAAAGTAGCAAAGAGCTTTTGACCGGCTCTGCATGCGATCGCCTCGCCTTGAATTTTCCCGCGGGATCCCCATTATCCTTGTTCGTCTTCTATAGGTGAACCGAAATGTCTTCTCCAGTTACCGATTCCCAGCAAATGTCATTGCCGTTATTACCCTTGCGCGATGTCGTGGTGTTTCCGCACATGGTGATTCCTCTCTTTGTCGGACGGCCCAAATCCATCAAGGCTCTCGAGATTGCCATGGAGTCCGGCAAGAGCATCCTTCTTGTCGCGCAGAAATTCGCCGCCAAGGATGAGCCCGCGCCGGACGATCTCTACAGTGTTTGCAGCGTTGCGAACCTGCTGCAGATGCTTAAATTGCCGGATGGCACGGTCAAGGTTCTGGTCGAAGGCAGCCGCCGCGCCCGCATCGCGAAGATCATCGATGACAGTACCTATTTTGCCGGCCAGGCCGTGCTATTGCCCCCGGACGCTGCCGATAACCATGAGGTCGAGGCAATGCGCCGCGCGATGCTTGCCCAGTTTGATCAGTACGTAAAACTCAACAAGAAGATTCCGCCGGAAATTCTTACCTCGCTGAGCGGCATCGATGAGGCGGGACGCCTTGCGGATACCATTGCCGCGCATCTGCCTTTGAAGCTGGAGCAAAAACAGGAAGTGCTGGAAATTTTCGATGTGCCGAAGCGTCTGGAACACCTGCTGGGTCTGCTGGAGACTGAACTCGATATTCTTCAGGTGGAAAAACGCATTCGTGGCAGAGTGAAGCGCCAGATGGAGAAAAGCCAGCGCGACTATTATCTCAACGAGCAGGTAAAAGCGATTCAGAAGGAACTGGGCGAAGGGGAGGATGGCGCCGATCTGGAAGAGATCGATAAAAAGATCAAAGCCGCGCAGATGTCGAAGGAAGGCCGCGCCAAGGCCGAAGCGGAGTTGAAGAAGCTGCGTCTCATGTCCCCCATGTCGGCGGAAGCTACAGTGGTCAGGAACTATATCGACTCGTTGGTGGCGCTTCCATGGAGGAAAAAGAGCAAGATCAGCAAGAATCTGAGCGTTGCCGAAGAGATTCTGGAGCAGGACCACTATGGACTCGACAAAGTCAAGGAACGGATTGTCGAATATCTCGCCGTGCAGCAACGGGTGGACAAACTGAAAGCCCCCATTCTGTGCCTGGTAGGGCCGCCCGGTGTAGGCAAGACATCTCTCGGGCAATCCGTTGCTCGCGCTACCAACCGGAAATTCGTCCGCATGTCGCTGGGGGGCGTGCGGGACGAGGCGGAGATACGGGGTCATCGGCGCACCTATATCGGGTCCATGCCGGGCAAAATCCTGCAAAACATGACAAAGGTAGGCGTCAAGAATCCCTTGTTCCTGCTCGATGAGGTGGACAAGATGGGCATGGATTTCCGGGGCGACCCGTCGTCGGCCCTTCTGGAAGTGCTCGATCCGGAGCAGAACAATTCCTTCGTGGATCATTATGTCGAGGTTGAATACGATTTGTCCGACGTAATGTTCGTGGCGACGGCGAATACCCTGAACATACCGCCCGCTTTGCTGGATCGGATGGAAGTGATCAGGTTGTCAGGTTATACCGAGGATGAGAAGCTCAATATCGCTACGCGCTACCTCCTGCCCAAGCAGATGAAAAATCATGGGCTGAAGGAAGAAGAGCTCACCGTATCCGAATCCGCGTTGCGCGATATCACCCGCTACTACACACGGGAAGCCGGGGTACGGGCGATGGAGAGGGAAATTTCCAAAATATGCCGGAAAGTGGTCAAGGCGCTGCTGCTCAAAGGCGATCAGAAAAAGATTACGATAAGCGGCCGTAATCTGGACAAGTACCTCGGGGTGAGGCGTTATACCTACGGCGTTGCCGAGGAAAAAAACCAGATTGGACAGGTTACGGGTCTCGCATGGACAGAAGTCGGCGGGGAGTTATTGACTATCGAAGCCGTCGTGCTGCCCGGAAAAGGGAAGACGATCACGACGGGCAAGCTCGGAGAGGTGATGCAGGAGTCGGTCCAGGCTGCGCTATCCGTGGTGCGGAGCCGTTCGAGAACGCTGGGTATCGCCGACGATTTCTATCAGAAGAATGATATACATATCCATCTTCCCGAGGGAGCCACGCCCAAGGACGGTCCCAGCGCCGGCATCGGTATCTGTATCGCCATGGTCTCAGCGTTGACTGGTATCGCGGCCCGCGCGAACGTGGCAATGACTGGAGAAATCACGTTGCGCGGCGAGGTTTTGCCCATAGGGGGGCTGAAGGAGAAACTTCTGGCGGCTAACCGGGGGGGAATAAAAATAGTCCTGATTCCCGAGGACAACGTCAAGGACCTGACAGAGATTCCCGAGAACATCAAGAACCGGCTGGATATTCATCCGGTTAAATGGATCGATCAGGTGCTCGATCTGGCGCTGGAACGCAAGCCGGAAGGGCTTCCCGTTCCCAAGTCTCCCGTTCCGGCGCCGGTCGCGGTCGAAGAGGATGGAGCATCGAGCACGCTGATAAAGCACTAACAGTCTGTCTAACCTGAAGAATCGAAGCGAAAATGTGATAGGGTAAGGATAGATTTTGACGATTTTGAAGACCAATAGTTGTTCTGTTGATCGAAAAAGCGGCGAAATATAGGCCAGCCAAGCGCTTTTGCAGCCGTTTTCCTTTAAGTCCGACAGACTGCTGGGATGCATCTGTAGCATTCCGGGTGTGATGCTTCCCGGAAGCACATCGAGCACGTGCACTTTGTCGTGCCGCTGAATCCCTGCTTTCGTGATTATCGCCATGCCGCTGGCGATGTGCGCGATGTGTTGTGGAGGGGCTTATTCAAAAGCCTTCGGGAAAGCGGATCTGTTCCGTTCAGGCATGCCAAAAATAACGCCTGGATATTCGTTGGGCATGATTATCCTGAATCCGGCAATCGACCGCTCGTTTCCAGTTTAGAGGCATGATCCACAAAGACTATCCATGGTAATCGACGTTACCTGTATGGCGAGCCCACTACAGGGTGGATTTGCGGTTTTGCGGCACAGGGGGCTATGTTGCAACTCCTTGGAATGGAATGATCATTGTGCGTCGTTGCGCCTTTCACTGCACTGCAAAAACCGCACACTCCGTCCTGCCCAACTGCCGGATTTAGGACTATCCAGCCCTCGTGAAAATGCCATTCATCAGGTGGAAGGTGGCGTTCCTGCAGTAAATTAGGGCAAGATGGGTTTATCGAAATATTTCCACAATTGCTTGACCAAGCCCAAACGGCTTGATATAAAACGTGTGCAGGGTTTTTTTGTAACTCTTTTAACAATAATGAAAGGGGAAATCACGTGAATAAATCTGAACTGATCGACGCCATCGCCAAGTCTTCCGATATTTCAAAAGCCTCTGCCGGTAGCGCGCTGGACGGGGCACTCAATGCAATTAAAGCCGCCCTTAAAAAAGGCCAGAGCGTGACGCTTGTCGGATTCGGGACCTTTCGGGTGGGAAAGCGCGCTGCCCGTACTGGCCGCAATCCACGCACCGGAGCTGCGATCAAGATTAAAGCCGCCAAGGTGCCGAAATTCACCGCTGGCAAGGCACTCAAGGATGCAGTAAACTAGCGCTTTCGATAGGGTGCTTAGCTCAGTTGGTAGAGCGTCGCCCTTACAAGGCGAATGTCGGCGGTTCGACCCCGTCAGCACCCACCAGCAGGGTATCGCAGAATATTGGGAGTGGTAGTTCAGTTGGTTAGAATACCGGCCTGTCACGCCGGGGGTCGCGGGTTCGAGTCCCGTCCACTCCGCCAGATTATTATGCCAAGCCAGGCGAACGCGAGTTCGCCTTTTTTATTCGTTGTGTATCCATAATGTTCGATT
Source organism: Nitrosospira sp. 56-18 (assembly GCA_001899235.1). GTDB lineage: Bacteria > Pseudomonadota > Gammaproteobacteria > Burkholderiales > Nitrosomonadaceae > Nitrosospira. The sequence goes on along the minus strand of MKVR01000050.1, from coordinate 16,605 downwards.
TCGTTCACCAAAAAAGACGTATAGTTCAGATTATTCTGGCACTTGCCGCATTGCCATTCCTTTTCTGGGGTATCGAATCCTACCGCAGCAGCGGTGAAGGGGACGATTATCTTGCCTTGGCGGCCGGTGAAAAGATTCAGCGCCAGGAGTTTGATCAGGCCATGCGCAATCAACAGGAAAGCATGCGAGCTACCATGGGGGAGAGATTCAATGACAGCCTGCTCGAGAACCCCGAGGTCAAAGGTGCGGTCCTGGAAGGGCTGATTCAGCAGAGATTGTTGAAGCACGAAGCTGCACGCGTGGGACTCGCGGTGCCAGACTTGCAGCTTATCGAAATGATACAGAATATTTCTGCATTCCAGGAGGGCGGACAGTTTTCCAAACAACGCTACGAGGAATTGCTGCGTGCCCAGGGTATGAGTCCGCGAACCTTCGAGGCGCGCGTGCGGCAGGAACTGATGCGCCAGGAGCTGATCGCTCCTTACGGCGAGCACGGATTTGTTCCGACATCAGTGGCGATGGGCGTGATGCGCCTGAGTGACGAAAAGCGTGAGGTGAATCTGGCCCGGTTATTACCCGAGCAATTCCTTTCCCAGGTCAAACCCGATGATTCTGCCATCAAGGCTTATTACGACGGTCACCAGCAGGAGCTCCAATTGCCCGAACAGGTTCGGGTGGAGTACGCGGTGTTGTCCCAGGATGAGCTGGCCAAGCAAATTGGTGTAAGCGAGGATGAGGCTAGAAAATACTTTGACGAGCATAAAAGTGAATTCGGGGGAACGGAGGAGCGCCGCGCAAGCCACATCCTGATCAGTGCGCCCTCATCCGCGTCGAACGAGGAAAAATCGGCGGCACGCGCCAGGGCGGAGCAATTGCTTGCTCAGGTAAGGCAGGCGCCACAGAAATTCGTGGAACTGGCAAAGCAGAATTCGCAGGATCCCGGGTCGGCCGTACAAGGGGGCGACCTCGGCTTTTTTGTGCGCAACTCGCTGGTCAAGCCTTTCGAAGATGTCGTCTTTCAGATGAAGATGGATGAGATCAGCGATGTGGTTGAGACGGACTTTGGTTTTCATATCATCAAGCTCACCGGGATAAAGGATGCCAAGGCCATCGATTTCAGCGAGGTGAAAAATCGGGTCGAGGAAGAATTGAAAAACCAGAAATCCGCGAAAAGCTTCGCTGAAATGGCCGAAAATTTCAGCAACATGGTGTACGAGCAGAGCGATAGCCTGCAACCAGCCGCTGCAAAGTTTAATTTGCAGGTTCAACAGAGCGGCTGGCTGACCAGAAACGATACAACGTCTCCTTATTTTTCGAATGCCAGGCTGATGCAAGCGATTTTTTCTGAAGAGGCCATCAAGAATAAGCAAAATACGGAAGCGATCGAGGTATCGCCAAATACGCTCGTTTCAGCCAGGGTCATCGAGCACCGGCCTGCATCGGCGCCTTCCCTTGCGGCGGCAAGGGAAAAGATCAGCGGGATCATCGCGCGCAAAGCAGCCGAAGATGCTGTCTCGAAAGAAGGAAAGGAAAAGCTTTCGCAACTGCAAGCGGGCAATACGGGATCGGTCAAGTGGGAAGGAGCTGAGCAGATATCGAGGATAGAGCCAAAGGGTCTCGACCATGAGACCTTGCGCGCGGTATTCAAGGTAGAGACGAGACATTTGCCCGCGTATGCCGGCGTGGCCAGTCCTGAAGGTGGATACACCTTGATTCGCGTGACCCGGGTGTTCGAACCGACCCAGCCTGGACTCGAGCAACAGAAGATTTTTGCCCGACAGTTTCAGCAGGTGTTAAGCCAGGAGGAGCTTTCCGCTTACCTTGGCGGGGTCAGGAAACGATACGACGTATCGGTGAAGAGTGGCGTTTTCGATAGGAAATAACAGGTCAGATCAGGATTCCGCCATATCGAATGCGACAATATTGAATCCGGCGTCGACATGCGTGATTTCACCGGTGATGCCGCTAGCCAGATCGCTGCAGAGAAAAGCAGCGGTATTGCCCACTTCCATAATGGAAACATTGCGCCGCAATGGCGCGACTTTCTCCGTGTAGCTCAACAGTTTACCGAAATTTCCTATGCCCGCTGCTGCAAGGGTTTTGATAGGACCTGCGGAAATCGCGTTTACCCGGATGCCCTTGGGGCCGAGACTGGATGCCATGAAGCGCACGTTTGCTTCCAGGCTTGCCTTTGCGACACCCATTACGTTGTAATTGGGCATTACGCGCATCGCTCCCAGGTAGGTCAGCGTCAAAAGCGATCCATTCCTGCCCTGCATCAGCGGCTCTCCGGCTTTTGCCAGCGCCGCGAAACTATAGGAACTGACGTCGTGGGCAATGCGAAAGGCTTCGCGGTTCACGGTATCGAGATAGTCCCCGCTTAAGGATTCGCGTGGGGCAAAGGCGATAGAGTGGACGATGCCATCAAGGCTATCCCAATGCTTTCCCAGGTCTTCAAAGCAACGGGTGATCTCGTCATCCTTCGATACGTCGCAAGGAAACAGCAAATTACTTTCGAATTCGGTGATAATTTTTTCCACGCGCGCTTTTATACCTTCTCCCTGGTAGGTAAAGGCGAGCTCGGCACCTTCCCGATGCATGGCTTTGGCAATGCCGTAGGCTATGGAGCGATTACTGAGCAGCCCGGTGATGAGAATGCGTTTATTCGCGAGAAGTGCCATGTCATATCCCTGCAGATTGGAGAAATCCTGGGAATTATAGCCGCAAGCGCGGGAGACTTGTAGAATCATGAGGAATCCCGCTTCCCGCATCTTTTCGCCGCCAAATCCATTCCCCGGTATTTCCGCCAACCCATGGTTTTGAAAACACAATTCAAGTATCTGATGCTGCTGCTCGCCATCTTCGTTTGCGCCTGCAGCGGCAATCCGTGGAATAATCCGTATCCCGCGAAAGACGCGGGTGGGAACATCCTTTACAGCGCTTTTGCCGAAAGGCCGAAGCATCTTGATCCGGTCCAGTCATACAGTTCGAATGAAATCCTGTTTACCGCACAGATCTATGAGCCCCCGTTGCAGTATCACTATCTGAAGCGTCCCTTTACGCTGATCCCGTTCGCGGCGGCACGGATGCCCGAGACCATATATCTCGACCGGAATGGAACTCGCCTTCCCCAGAATGCCGACGCCGAACAAATCGCCTACACGATTTACGAGATCCCTATCAAGCAGGGAATCCGATATCAGCCGCATCCCGCTTTCGCCAGGGACGAGCAGGGCGAATTCCGCTACCACCATCTGCCCGAGGAAGAGCTGGCCAAGATTCATAAGCTGAACGACTTCGCGCACACCGGTTCACGGGAATTGGCTGCTGAAGATTATGTCTTTCAAATCAAACGGCTGGCTCATCCACGACTTCATTCACCAATTTTCGGACTTATGTCCGATTACATCGTGGGCTTGAAGGAATATTCCATGATTTTGCAGACGGCGGCCGCCGCGCGACTGGACGAACAGCGTGTGGATACCTACCTGGATTTGAAAAATTTTCCGCTCGAAGGCGCGGAGGTCGTGGATACCTATACTTACCGCGTCAAGATCAAGGGGAAATATCCCCAGTTCATGTATTGGCTGGCCATGCCTTTCTTTGCTCCCATACCCTGGGAGGTGGAGCGGTTTTACAGCCAGAAGGGATTGGCGGAAAAAAATATTACGCTGGATTGGTATCCGGTAGGCACCGGTCCTTATATGTTGAGCGAGAACGATCCAAATCGCGTGATGATTCTGGAGAAGAATCCCAATTATCACGGTGAAACCTATCCGTCGGAAGGCATGCCCGATGATATAGAGGAAGGATTGCTCGCGGATGCCGGGAAGCCCCTTCCCTTCATCGACAAAGTCATATACAGCCGTGAAAGAGAAAGTATTCCGCGATGGAACAAGTTCCTGCAAGGTTATTACGACGCATCCAACATCGGATCCGACAGTTTTGATCAAGCCGTGCAACTGAGCGGCCAGGGAGAAGCAACGGTAAGTGATGAGATGAAGGAGCAGGGCATACGCCTGGAGACGGCGGTAGCGACGTCCACCAATTACATGGGCTTCAACATGCTTGATCCAGTGGTGGGAGGAGTGGGAAAGCACGGCCGGGAGGCCGCCCGCAAGCTGCGTCAGGCGATTTCCATCGCGGTCGATTACGAAGAGTACGTATCGATATTCGCCAATGGCCGCGGCGTTCCGGCGCAAGGGCCTATTGCTCCGGGCATTGCCGGCCACCGCGAGGGCAAGGAAGGGATCAATCCGGTGGTGTACGATTGGGAAAACGGGCGGCCGCAGCGCAAGCCGATCGAGGCTGCGCGCGCGCTGCTCGCTGAGGCAGGCTATCCTGGCGGCATGGATGTGAAGACAGGCGCGCCGCTGGTGCTGTATTTCGATGTCACCGCCCGCGGCGCGGAAGACAAGGCGAGCCTGGACTGGATGCGAAAGCAGTTTCAGAAGCTCAACATACAACTGGTTGTTCGAAGTACCGACTATAACCGTTTCCAGGACAAGATTCGCAAGGGTAACGCGCAAATATTCGAATGGGGATGGAATGCCGATTATCCCGACCCGGAGAATTTTTTATTCCTCCTGCATGGCCCGCAGCAAAAGGTCGGTGAAGAGGGGGAAAATGCTTCCAACTATTCTAATCCGGAATACGATCGTCTGTTCGAACGGATGAAGAATATGGAAAATGGTCCGCAGCGCCAGAAAATCATCGACAGCATGGTAAGCATCCTGCGCCACGATGCGCCCTGGCTGTGGGGGTATCATCCGAGGGATTATGGGCTGTACCACGCCTGGTACGGGAACGTCAAACCCAACAGGCTATCGAATAATAACGTCAAGTATTGGCGCATAGATGCAAGCCTGCGCGAGCAAAAGCGGCGCGAATGGAACAAACCGGTGCTGTGGCCCGTCGGCCTGGCATTGATCGTGCTCGTGGCAGGCCTGTTCCCCGCGCTGGTGGTTTATCGCCGCAAGGAACGGGGGATGGGGATTCAGGGCAGTGTCCCAGGCGCAAACGAGTTCGGAAATTTGAATGCTTAACTATATTATCCGGCGTTTGTTCTACGCGATCCCCATTCTCATCGGCGTAAATCTGATTACCTTTACCTTGTTTTTCGTGGTCAACACGCCGGATGACATGGCGAGGATGCAACTGGGAATCAAGCGCGTCACGCCCGATGCCATCATCAAGTGGAAGCAGGAACGCGGCTATGACAAGCCGCTGCTGTTCAATGAAGGGGAACAGGGGCTTGCCCAGCTTACGCGCACCATTTTTTTCGAGAAGTCCGTCGCAATGTTCGCTTTTCGTTTCGGACGGGCCGACGATGGCCGTGACATCGCATACGAAATCAAATCCCGCATGATGCCCAGCCTCGCGATTGCTTTGCCGGTTTTTGTACTGGGGCTGGGTGTCTATGTCGTTTTTGCGCTGACCATGGTATTTTTCCGGGCAACTTATGTCGATTTCTGGGGAGTGGTGCTGTGCGTCGCGTTGATGTCCATCTCCAGCCTGTTTTATATCATCGCGGGGCAGTTCCTGATCAGCAAGTTATGGCATCTGGTGCCCATTTCCGGATATGGACAGCACATGGACGTGGCCAAATTCCTCGTCTTGCCCGTAATCATCGGCGTGGCGAGCAGCGCAGGTGCCAATACACGCTGGTATCGCACCCTGTTTCTGGAGGAGATGGGGAAGGACTACGTGCGCACCGCACGGGCCAAGGGTCTGGCGGAAAGTATCGTGCTGTTTCGGCATGTGCTTAGGAACGCGTTGATCCCCATACTTACCGGGGCGGTGGTAGTCATCCCGTTGCTGTTCCTGGGCAGCCTTATTGCGGAATCCTTTTTTGGCATTCCCGGGTTGGGCAGCTACACTATCGACGCGATCAATTCCCAGGATTTTGCGGTGGTTCGCGCCATGGTTTTTCTGGGATCGCTGCTTTATATCGTCGGACTGATATTAACCGACATTTCCTACACGCTGGTTGATCCCCGGATAAGGCTGGAATGATGCCTTCCGATTAGACGCATGTCTTTCAAGCCCGTAATCCTCTGGACCGATGCCCTCGTCTACCTGCTTGTCGCGGGACTGTTCGTTTTCGCCTGGTACGTATGGCGTAATGAGCATCTGCTTGTGCCATGGCGGCGTGTGGCGCATAGCGCAAGCGGCATGTCGGCGCTTACCGTGCTGGTATTCTTTATCTCTGTCGGAATGCTCGATACCATGCATTTTCGCCCGGCGATAGAGAATGGCGGTGGTGGCATGGGGGAAACTGCCTACAGCGTCGAAGTTTTGAGCCTGCTTGACCTGGTGGCCGCCCCTTTGAGAACCCGTGTGGAAAAAACCTATTCCGCTCCCTTTGCCGCGCATCTCTATGCCAAGGAAACGGTGGAACTCCCGGATGGGGGGCAGGTGCGTGAGTTTCCTCGCCTTAAATATGGGGGAGCTCATTTGCAAGACCCGGAGACGGAACGCATGGCCGATGTGATAAGGAGATCCGCGGCGGGAGCAGCCATGGGGCTGGTTATCTGGGGTTTCGCGATAGTCTCGTTAGGCATATTATTGGGGCGCGGCGATGGCAAAGGATGGCGTTGTGCGCTTTCTGCTGTTTTTTGCGGCAGCACGGCGGTTCCCTGGAGGGCGATATGCATCACCCTGGCGTTGATGCTTTTGTTCTCCGGCGCCGCCTTGGCGCTGTGTGGTTATTACCATATATTCGGTACCGACAAGGTCGGGCAGGATGTCTTTTACCAGTCATTGAAAGGCGTCCGCACCGGTCTGGTGATAGGGACGCTTACCACACTGATGATGCTTCCATTCGCGCTGCTGCTCGGAATTACCGCCGGATACTTCCGGGGATGGGCGGACGATATAATCCAGTACCTGTATACCACACTGAGTTCGATTCCAGGCGTGCTGCTGATTGCGGCAGCCGTGTTGATGATGCAGGTATATATGGAGACCCACCCCGAGTTGTTCGATACCATCGCGGCCCGTGCCGATCTGCGTCTGCTGTTTCTTTGCCTCATACTTGGCGTTACCAGCTGGACTGGCTTGTGCCGCCTTCTGCGAGGCGAAGCCCTGAAGCTTCGCGAGATGGAGTACATACAGGCTGCTCACGCATTCGGTGTTTCCCATTGGCGGATCATCACCCGCCATATACTCCCCAACGTCATGCATATTGTACTGATCAGCACGGTAATGGATTTCAGTGGACTGGTTCTGGCGGAAGCGGTTTTGTCGTACGTCGGCGTAGGGGTGGATCCTTCGATGATCAGTTTTGGCACCATGATCAATGCAGCGAGGCTCGAAATGGCGCGTGAGCCCATGGTGTGGTGGGCATTGCTTGCAGCATTCACTTTCATGTTTGCACTGGTTTTGAGCGCCAATCTTTTTGCTGATGCAGTGCAAAGCGCATTTGATCCAAGGATAAGAATCTTATCGATAAAAACCGGAGCATTGCGTCGGAAGAAATCGGGAGGCGAACCGGCAAGGACTTATTCAGAGACGCCATAGAACCTTCCTTTCGATGAGTACCATACTGCAGATCAATAATCTTGAAACCGTGCTGCATACGCCGGCCGGTCCGGTTTGGGCAGTGGATGGAATCACGCTGGAAATTTCGAAGGGCGAAACCTTTGTGTTGATCGGGGAATCCGGCTGCGGAAAGTCCATGACAGCCCTTTCGGTCATGCGTCTATTGCCGGAGGTCGGAGAAATTGTGGGGGGATCGGTCCGGCTGGGTGGTGTCGATTTGCTTCTCCAGCCGGAAATCGCCATGCGCACCATTCGCGGCAAACGTATCAGCATGATTTTTCAGGAGCCCATGCTGAGCCTGAATCCGGTAATGACAGTAGCGGCGCAGATAGGCGAAGTGTTGAAGCGCCACTTCAACCTGGGGGTTGCGGCAACGCAAAAACGCATACTGGAAATATTGAACCAAGTAGGGATTCCCGACGCCGCGAGGCGCATGGAGGAGTATCCATTCCAGTTCTCCGGGGGCATGAAGCAGCGAATGATGATAGCCATGGCCCTGGCTGGGGAGCCCGAGCTTCTCATCGCCGATGAGCCTACCACTGCCCTGGATGTCACCATCCAGGCACAGGTACTCGATCTGCTGCGTACATTGCAGCAGAGAGATGGCATGGCGATCCTGCTCATTACCCATGATCTGGGCGTAGCAGCGGAGATGGCCCACAAGGTGGCGGTGATGTACGCCGGGGAGATCGTGGAAACGGCGAACCGTGCGCAATTCTTCCAGAATCCGGTGCACCCGTATTCGCGGAAACTGTTTGCCTCGCTGCCGGGGAAGGCGCGCCGCCGGCAGGGCCTGCCGTTGGCGGTCATCAGGGGAAACGTGCCGCCTTTGTCAAGCGAATTTACCGGCTGCCGTTTTGCAAAACGCTGTGACCAGGCGTGGGGATTGTGCCATGACGCCGCACCCGGCTGGGTCGAAGTTTCCGCTGGTCATAAGGTAAGATGCCATCTTTTCAGTGAAAGCGCCAAACTGGAAGCTCCGGCCGGGTGGCTGGAAAAGGGAGCCACGGACGCGCCGCAGGAATCCAGTACGAAGAGCAGGCTCCTGAGCCCGAATCACCTGATCCACGAAGCGTGTCTATTATCCGTCAGCGCCCTGAAGGTTTACTTTCCCATACGCAAGGGTTTGATGAAACGCGTGACGGGATACGTAAAAGCGGTGGATGGCGTATCATTGGCGATATATCGGGGCAAGACCCTGGCACTGGTAGGAGAGTCGGGCTGCGGCAAAACGACTGTGGGAAAAGGCATCCTGCAACTGATCCCCCCATCCGCGGGTAGCGTGCAGTACAAGGGTATCGAGCTTGTCCGGCTGGAGCGCGACCGCTTGCGTAAAATGCGCGCGGAATTTCAGCTCATATTCCAGGATCCCTACTCATCACTTAATCCCAGGATGCGTATCGTCGATATCATCGAGGAGGGCATGAATGCGCTGGCAGCAGGGCAAAAGGAGGATGTGGGAATAGCTGGCGATGGGCCCGCCATGGCGGAAATGACAAAAGCAGCCAGAGTGGATGCGCTTCTGGAAAGCGTTGGACTGCCGCCGGAAGCAAAATGGCGCTATCCTCACGAATTTTCGGGAGGGCAGCGCCAGCGTATTGCCATCGCCCGTGCCCTGGCCGTCAACCCCAAGCTGATCATTTGCGATGAACCGACGAGTGCGCTGGACGTATCGGTCCAGGCCCAGATTCTGAACCTGTTGAAAAATCTGCAAAATCGGCTGGGATTGGCGTATCTATTCATCACACATAACATATCCGTCGTCGAGTATGTTGCGGATGAAGTCGCAGTGATGTATCTGGGGCGGATCGTGGAGCGCGGGAGCGTGGACGATATCCTGGAAAATGCCAGGCATCCCTATACTCAGGCGCTGCTATCAGCGGTTCCCGTGGTCGAGCCTGAATCCAGACGTCATGTCATGCCGCTGCATGGAGATCTTCCTTCACCTGCCAACCCTCCCCGAGGCTGCCATTTTCACCCACGTTGCCCCCACGTGATGCAGGTATGCCGCGAAAGCTATCCTGGCATCAGCATTTTCAACTCGACACACACGACGCGCTGCTATCTGTATCCCCAGGATGCCTCGGCATCGGGAGAAGCGCAAGCAGAAGTACAAGCGCAAGCATAGAAATACATAGGAATATCATGACAGTTGCCCAGGAAGTTGCGCGACGCCGCACGTTTGCCATTATTTCTCACCCTGACGCGGGGAAAACGACACTGACGGAAAAGCTGCTGCTCTTTGCGGGAGCGATCCATATCGCCGGCAGCGTCAAGGCGCGCAAGGCGACCCGCCATGCCACTTCGGACTGGATGGAAATCGAAAAGCAGCGGGGCATTTCGGTGGCCAGCTCTGTTATGCAGATGGAGTATAGGGACTGCGTGATCAATTTGCTGGATACACCGGGGCACCAGGATTTTTCCGAGGATACCTACCGGGTGCTGACAGCGGTGGACGCTGCGCTGATGGTGATCGATGCGGCAAATGGAGTGGAAGCGCAAACATTGCGGCTGCTCGAGGTTTGCCGCGCCCGCAATACTCCCATCCTCACGTTCGTGAACAAAATGGACAGGGAAGTGCGCGAGCCCCTTGATCTCATCGATGAAATTGAACGCACGCTCAGAATGGCCGCTATACCCTTTACCTGGCCGATGGGCATGGGCAGGGGTTTCGGTGGGGTGTTCGACCTGCGAAGCGACCGGATGCGCGTTTTTCACCCTGGAGCTGACAGGCTGGATGATGCCGATGAAATGATCGAGAGCCTGGACAATCCGGAAATGGGCGCGCGTTTCGGGAATAAAGCTGACATCCTGCGCCAGGAAATCGAATTGATACGAGGCGCCTCCCAGGAATTCGATCGCGCAGCTTTTCTTGCCGGGCGCCAGACGCCAATATTCTTCGGTTCCGCCATCAACAATTTTGGCGTGCGCGAGATACTGGATGCGCTGGTTGATCTTGCGCCCTCGCCGGCCTCCCACAAGGCGTTGCAACGGGAGGTGCAGCCGGATGAACCCAGGTTGACCGGCGTCGTCTTCAAGATCCAGGCCAACATGAATCCAGCCCACAGGGATCGCATCGCCTTCGTGCGAATCTGTTCCGGCCGCTTCGACCGCGGAATGAACCTGAGAATCGTGCGTAACGAAAAGGATATTCGCACCAACGGCGTCGTGTCTTTTCTTTCGCAGCGGCGCGAACTGCTTGAAACCGCTTATCCCGGAGATATCGTAGGCATTCCCAATCACGGGACGATCCAGCTGGGAGATACGCTGACAGAAGGCGAGCGTCTGCAATACACCGGCCTGCCATTTTTCGCGCCGGAAATATTCCAGTCTGTGGAGCTGGCCGACCCGATGCGCAGCAAGCAGCTCAAGCTGGGACTGGCCCAATTAGGCGAAGAAGGCGCCATCCAGGTTTTCCGGCCACATGGCGGCGGCTCTCTGTTGCTTGGCGCGGTTGGCACTCTACAGTTCGAGGTCGTGGCTCACCGGCTCAAGCACGAATATGGCGTGGAAGCGCGTCTCATCCCCGCAAAATATCAGTTGGCGCGATGGGTTACCGCGGAGGATTCCAGAGAACTGAAACGTTTCATCGACACGAATGCCCACCGGATTGCCTACGACGCTGTCAACGCTCCCACCTTTCTGGCTTCCTTTGCGGCGGAACTAAGCGTTGCCGAAGAGAGCTGGAAATCCATCCGGTTTCACCGGATGCGGGAGCACGCGGGCCTGGTATTCCAGGAGCATGCGGAAGTCTGAGATTTTGCAAGCATTTGGAGTATGCAAAGGCATGTCCCGATATTTTGTTTTATACTCGTCTCGGGATTTGTTTCATTGTAATTATTTCACCGGGTAGCGCAATGGCATGCAAGGCGGCTGCGGAAACGCAGGCGAGCTCCTACCATCAGTCGCAGGGTTTTACGCTTCATATCCATGGCAATTGAAAAAAACAATAACGCAAGGGGGATAGGCTAATAGAAAAGAACACCAAAACCTGGTCAGGCCGATTTGATGAGCCGGTATCCGCGCTGGTGCAACGTTATACGGCGTCAGTCAGTTTCGACCGGAGGCTGGCAGGTCATGATATCGAGGGGTCGCTTGCACACGCAAGCATGCTTGCGGCAACGGGCATCATTGGAGCAGATGATCTGGTTGCGATCGAGTCGGGCCTGCGCCAGATAAGCGAAGAAATCGATCGCGGGGAATTCGCCTGGTCGCTGGAGCTGGAAGACGTGCATCTCAATATTGAAAAGCGGCTCACCAGTCTGGTGGGGGATGCCGGTAAACGCCTGCATACTGCGCGATCGCGCAATGATCAGGTGGCTACCGACATTCGGCTCTATCTGCGCGCGTCGATCGACGACATTATAGGGCTCGTCCAGGCCATGCAGAAAGCATTGCTCGATCTGGCTGAGAAGCACGCGGATACGGTGATGCCCGGCTTCACGCATCTGCAGGTGGCGCAGCCAATTGTTTTTGGCCACCATCTCATGGCGTATTTCGAAATGCTGAAACGCGATGTCGAACGGCTGGCCGATTGCCGCAAGCGGGTAAATCTCCTCCCCCTGGGGGCAGCAGCGCTTGCGGGGACCAGCTATCCCATCGATCGTGAAATGGTGGCGAAGCTGCTGGGATTTGACGGTGTTTGCGGCAATTCCATGGATGCCGTTTCCGATCGGGATTTCGCCATCGAATTTTGCGCGGCCGGGGCGCTCATCATGACCCACCTGTCCCGATTGTCGGAAGAGCTGATTTTATGGATGAATCCTTCGTTTGGTTTTATCGATCTTGCCGACCGCTTTTGTACCGGGTCATCCATCATGCCGCAAAAGAAGAACCCGGATGTGCCGGAGCTGGTGCGTGGGAAGACCGGACGGATCAATGGACATCTCGTTGCCCTGCTCACCCTGATGAAAGGCCAGCCGCTTGCTTATAACAAGGATAACCAGGAAGACAAGGAGCCATTATTCGATACGGTCGATACGCTTACCGATACCCTGCGCATTTATGCTGACATGCTGGCGGGGATTCGCGTCAGGAAGGAGGCCATGCGCAATGCGGCGATGCGCGGTTATGCGACGGCTACCGATCTGGCCGATTACCTGGTAAAAAAGGGCTTGCCATTTCGCGAAGCCCATGAAATCGTGGCCCGGGCAGTACGTTTCGCGGATAGTGGACACCGGGATCTTGGCGCGCTCGAGTTATCCGAATTAAAAAATTTCTCGGATCTGATAGACAGCGATATTTTTCAGATCCTCACCCTGGAAGGCTCTGCAAGCAGCCGGGATCATGTCGGAGGTACGGCTCCGTCACAGGTAACACGTGCCATTCGGCAGGCGCGCGAGTGGTTGTCCCGAAACGCCCCCATCGCTAAATAATTCCAAGTAATCCCCATGCAAGATCGGAACCCGGCGTACCCTTGGGAAAACATCGGTGCGCAAATTTCCACCGCGACAAAAATTCCATTTGCTGTAAATAGGGTTTCGTCCATTGGTGGAGGCTGCATCAACCAGGCACACCTGGTCGAAGGAAATGGACAGCAGTTTTTTGTGAAGCTGAACAATACCGAAAGTTTGGCGATGTTCGAAGCAGAAGCCGCCAGCCTGATGGAAATCCAGGCTTCCGGCACCTTGCGGGTTCCCTTCCCCTTATGTTGGGGAAGGAATGATGCCCGATCCTGGCTCGTGCTGGAGTATATAAAGATGGTTTCCGGTTCAGATCGGGGCGCGGCGGCTCTGGGATCGGGGCTTGCCGCCATGCACAGAGCGGTTTCGCAGACATTCGGCTGGAAACGCGAAAACACCATTGGCGCTACGCCACAGATCAACACACCTTCTTCGGACTGGCTCCAATTCTGGCGCAAGCACCGTCTGGGTTATCAGCTGGAATTGGCCAGGGCCAATGGATATGCGGGAAAATTACAGGCATTGGGTGAGCGGCTCATGATGCATCTGCAAGCTTTTTTTCCCGGACAACAGCCAGCTCCCGCATTGCTGCATGGTGACTTGTGGAGTGGCAATTACAGTTTTGATGTTTCGGGGCAGCCGGTGGTGTTTGATCCGGCTACCTATTACGGCGACCGGGAGACGGACATCGCCATGACGGAGCTTTTTGGCGGATTCTCCACAGCCTTTTATGCCGCTTACCGGGAAGCCTATCCGCTCGATGCGGGCTACAGCGTTCGCAAGACGCTTTATAACCTTTATCACGTATTGAATCATCTTAATTTGTTCGGTGGGGGCTACCGCGGCCAGGCAGAGCAAATGATGAGCAGACTGCTGGCAGAGATACGCTGACTGCTGAGGGTGAGCCAAAGTCCTCGGCCGGTTTCAGGGAGATCGCACCAGCGGAGACTTCAACGACGGGTACCCGGCAACGGCGGCATGAATCGGGTATTTCTTTTCAGAACTCCACCGGATCGACATCCAGGCTCCAGCGCACCTTTCGTCCCGGAAGCTCCGCCAGCTTTACCCGCCATGCAGCAAGGAATTCCTGCAATTTTCTGCGCGAGCCGGACTGTATCAGCAGGTAGGCACGCTCCATTCCCCTGAGACGCGCCATTTGCGCGGGAACAGGATCGAATACATTAACCTGCCGGGGAGGATTCAGGATTGCTGCTGCTCTGGCAAGGTAATCGAGGGCGATTTCCATCCGCTGCGCTTCCACCCGCAGTAACGCCTGATGGACGAACGGCGGAAATCCGGCGGTTTTTCTTTCAGCCAGCAGTGTCTGCGCGAGCGAGTCATAATCGTGCTTCTTCAGTGCTTCATACAACGGATGAGCAGGAAACCCGGTTTGGACCAGCACTTCTCCAGGGATGCTCGCCCGCCCGGCGCGGCCAGCTACCTGCATCAACTGCGCGAATGCCCGCTCGGATGCACGGAAATCGGTGCTGAAAAGCGATGCGTCGGAATTCAGTATGGCGACAAGGGAAAGATTCGGGAAATCGTGCCCCTTCGCAAGAATCTGTGTTCCCACGAGAATATCGACGCGCTGTTCCTGGATGTTTTTCAGCATGTGTTGCCAGGCATCCTTTCGGCGAATGCTGTCACGGTCTATGCGCACGATTCTCGCTTTCGGGAAGCGTTGCTCCAGCGCCGTTTCAACCCGCTGCGTTCCGTGGCCGTATGGCGCGAGATCCTGATTGCCGCATTCCGGGCAGGCGCCGGGAAAGCGCTCCTCGTGGCCGCAATGATGGCAGCATAATTTTTCTTCTCGCAGATGGACTACCAGGCGGCTGCTGCATCGGTGGCATGGCGCTATCCAGCCGCATGCTCCGCACCATAGCACAGGTGCATAACCGCGCCGGTTTATGAAAACCAGGCTTTGTTCGCCCGAAGCAAGACGTTTTTCCAGTGCGGCGACCAGAGGCTCGGAAAGGCCTTCGGTGATTTTTGCAGTGCGTGCGTCGATGCAACGCACGACCGGCGGCACGGCATTGCTCACTGCACGGGATGCCAGCCGCAATCTCGAATAGCGGCCGGTAATGGAGTTGTAGTAACTTTCAAGTGAAGGCGTGGCCGAGCCCAGTATTATCGGAATACCTGCGCGCTTGGCGCGAAAGATCGCTACGTCCCGCGCCGAATAGCGCAAGCCTTCCTGCTGCTTGAACGAGGTATCCTGTTCCTCGTCCACGATGATCAGGCCCAGCCCTGGCATGGGGGTGAATACCGCAAGCCGGGTGCCAAGTATTATTTCCGCATTTCCCTGCTGCGCCTGTACCCATCCCGCGGCTCGGGCGGAAGCGTTGAGTCCGCTGTGGAGGCTTATCAGCCGCGCCGCCGGAAAGCGCGAGCGAAAGATCGCTTCCAGCTGCGGCGTCAGATTGATTTCGGGAACGAGCACCAGCGTTTGGCGTCCCTGCCGCAACAATAAGGAAATCAGCCTCAGATACACCTCTGTCTTGCCGCTGCCGGTTATGCCATGCAGCAACCATGGCTTGAACCGGCCTGTTTGCGCGCCAATTGCATCGAAGGCACATTGCTGTTCCCTGGTAAGAGTTGGAACAGTTGCCTCATCGATTATTGCCGCGCGCTTTGCGCCATTCGCGTCATAGGAAGTACTGACTGGAAATGCGGCAGGGGCGGCAGGTGGTGAGACAGCTTCCTCCTCGACCCAGCCCAGCGCCAGAAACTCCTTTAACGTGTGGAGGGCGCGCACCGAGGATTGCTTTATCTCCTCCCGGCAAAGCGGCATTCCCTCTCCAAGTCTTGCCAGCAGCCGGCGTTTCACAATACTGCGAGCTGGAATGGAAGATACATCCACGCTGCGGCCGGCATCGGTCAGCCGATACCGAAGGCCGGCAGGGGAATTTTTCACCAATGGCTTGCCTTCCCGCAGCCTGCCGGGCAATCCGTTCATCACCACTTGTCCTATTGGATGATGGTAGTACGCATTGCAGAAGCGAAACAGATCGAGCAGCGGTTCGGGTAGCGGAGCGATGTCCCGGAATATTTCGATAGCGTATTTGAGCTTAATGGAGGGAATGCGGGAACCGGAAGAATAGGGAATGATTTCCATGACCACTCCCGTAACCGCTTTTTTGCCAAATGGTACCCGCACGCGAACCCCGATATCCTGCAGTCCGATTTCCGGCACAAGATAGTCGAATAACGTATCCACGGGCACATCGATTGCAACGCGTATGATGAACATTAAAGCATAGTGGCGCTGCTCAAATTCCAACGCATTATCTCCCGAAGACCCAGCGATATCCCAATTTTTTGCACATTATCGTTTTGGGTTGCCTGCTCTACGGGCGTTCTATCTGCCGGCGCTGCTATCGTTCCTCTGTTTGTCGTTGCAGATCATGTCATATGGCAGGGGAACGCGTGGTATTTCGTGTAAGGATAGGATTTAAACGAGATGAAGGGCTTTGAACTTGCTTGCGCCACATCTTGAAAGCCCTGATTCGGACACTTCTGATCCGGATTTTTCAGTAGTCGATTTTTTTTACATCTCTTCCTCCCGGACTCTGGTTTCGGCTCCAAGCTATTGATTAAGGCCTATATACTCTCCTGGCATAAGATATGCTCTCCCATGCAAAAACCCCCTGTTTGCGGCGGA
>MKVR01000049.1 GCA_001899235.1 Nitrosospira sp. 56-18 | reverse complement strand
AAAGCCCCACCACCGGCGATACCACCGAAAATCCCAAAGTGAAACAGTTCCATACGCTCAACGTCCGCTTGAGCGTATGGGAACCTGCAGGATCAGGAATGGGACAGCCATTCTGCCCCGAATCTATTGACATGATGCCCCTCCGGCCGGGTTGCATCCCTCCGCCAGATGACTAAAATCCGTATTGAAGGCAGAAGCTGCCTTGAAAACCAGGCGAGGCTTTCGGCAACTGCCAATGATTGAAACGGGGGAAAGGAAAAATCCGGAAGAAACGCGCACGACAAGTCTCCTTCTATCGGTGGCATAACCCAAGAGTCAATGTATCACTACATGATCTCCCGGGCTTTTATCCCTCCGTGGAGCCTCGTCATGACGAAGCCAGAAACTCTCGGACCAGGCATTTCCTATCGAGGAAACCGGAACCCTAGTTTCTATTTGCATCTACTGCATTACTATTTGCTGCGCTAATGCGTTAATAATGCGATATTAGCTGTATAAATCATACAGACTCCCGCTCTAAAAAGCAATGCGGGTCAACTCGTCCCTTATCAATGCCAGAGGTTCAGAACGCATCGAGGGCTCGCATGGTTCCCGCCACCAGCTGGTCCAGCTCCTGCTCACTGATAATGTAGGGAGGCATAAAATATACCGTATTTCCCAATGGGCGCAGCACCAGTCCTTGAGCAAGTGCGGCCTGAAAAAATTTTCCCGAAAATGCGGGATCACCGGTTTCCACCTCGAACGCCCAAATCATTCCGCAGTTGCGAAAATTCCTGACCTTGCGGTGGAAAGCGAGAGGTTTTGCGATGTGATTGAGGTAGGCTGCCTTCGCCCGATTGGTTTCGATGATATCGTCCTGCTCGAAAATATCGAGCGTGGCTAGCGCGGCGCGGCATGCGAGTGCGTTACCCGAATGAGTATGGGAATGCAGGAAACCGAACGTCGTGTCATCGTGGTAAAAACCCTGGTATACCGTATCGGTAGTCATCACCACGGCCAACGGCAGATAGCCGCCGCTCAGTCCCTTGGCGAGGCACAGGAAATCGGGCGTGATATTGCCCTGCTCACAGGCAAACAGGGTACCGGTCCTGCCAAAACCGACCGCGATCTCGTCAGCGATGAGATGCACTCCATACTTATTGCACAAATCCCTCGCAAGCTTGAGGTAACGGGGATGATACATGCCCATCCCCGCCGCGCCCTGCACCAGCGGTTCGATAATGAATGCGGCGGTTTCTCCATGATGTTGCACGAGATACGCTTCCAGCCCAGCGGCTGCTTGCTGCGCATGCTCTTCGGGCGATACCCCCTCGGCAGCATATCGCCAATCGGGGGTGGGAACGTGCGCACTCGCACGCAATAGCGGCGCGTACGTATCCTTGAACAGCGCCACATCGGTTACCGACAGCGTTCCCAGCGTCTCACCGTGATAGCCGTTTTGCAGGCTGACAAAGCCATTCTTTTCCGGATGGCCGCTGTTGTGCCAGTAGTGATAGCTCATCTTCAGCGC
Organism: Nitrosospira sp. 56-18; assembly: GCA_001899235.1. Taxonomy (GTDB): domain Bacteria; phylum Pseudomonadota; class Gammaproteobacteria; order Burkholderiales; family Nitrosomonadaceae; genus Nitrosospira. The sequence goes on along the minus strand of MKVR01000049.1, from coordinate 10,254 downwards.
AATTTCTATTGCGGACGCACCATCGCTGCCATAGAAGCAATGCCCGAGCCTGCCGGATACGAGACTGCTCAGGCGTTCCGATAACTCCACCACCGGCTCATGCGTAAATCCCGCCAGCATGACATGCTCCAGCTTATCCAATTGCTCGTGAACCGCGGCATTGATGCGCGGATTACTGTGGCCAAAGAGATTGACCCACCAGGAACCGATGGCATCGAGATAGCGCTCCCCTTCGAACCCGAGAAGCCACGCACCTTCGCCACGAGCGATAGGAATCAGGGGCAACGTTTCATGCTGCTTCATCTGCGTGCAGGGGTGCCAGACGAATTCCAGGCTGCGGGCCTCGATGTTTTTGGATAGAAGCGGTTTGTTCAATCTTCACCCTCCTGTATGACCAGCAGCATCTGCCCTGCGGATACATGCCCACCCTTGCTACAAAACAATTGCCCCACTGTTCCGCCAACGTGGGCTTCGACCACGAATTCCATTTTCATGGATTCCAGCACCGCCAAAGGTTTTCCCACCGTGACGCGCTCCCCTTCCTCGACCAGTAATTTCCATACTGTGCCGGTGACATGCGCGCTGACCGCATGCGCCCCTTCCGGCAGGTCCAGTTCGCTTTGGGCGTCAGCATCCTCGAGGACGATCTCGCTCACATACTCCGCCTTGCCTTCCGCCTTCCAGCGCGCGCGCTCCGCCTCGAACGCGGCCTGCTGCGTTGCCTTGAACGCCTTGATCGCCACGTCGTTCTTTTGCAGGAAGGCGTTGTATTCTCTTAAACTGAACCTGGACTCTTCCACCCGAAGTTGAAAGCGTCCGGAGATAAAATCCTGCCGGAGCTGGAGCAGTTCGCTTTCGCTGACCGGGTAGAACCGGATCTGATCAAAAAAACGCAATAGCCAGGGTTTGCCATCCTTGAAGTCGACTGTCTGGCGATAACGATTCCACATCTGCACTGTCCGCCCGACGAACTGGTATCCGCCGGGGCCTTCCATGCCGTATACGCACAGATAAGCCCCACCGATGCCTACCGCATTCTCCGGAGTCCAGGTGCGCGCGGGGTTGTACTTGGTGGTAACCAGCCGATGGCGCGGGTCCACCGGCGTGGCCACCGGCGCGCCCAGGTACACGTCCCCGAGGCCCATTACCAGATAGCTTGCCTCAAATACGATCTGACGGACTGCTTCGATGCTTTCCAACCCGTTGATGCGCCGGATGAACTCAATATTGCTGGGGCACCAGGGCGCATCCCGCCTGACGGACTGAATATATTTTTCTATCGCGAGCCGGGTCGCCCCATCGGCCCATGACAAAGGCAAATGCACGATCCGCGTTGGCACCTGCATATCTTCGATGGCAGGCAGTTCCTTTTCAGCTGCGATCAGGAAATCCAGCAGCTTGTCCCGCGGCAACAGGCGCGAATCATAATGGATTTGCAGCGAACGTATGCCCGGAGTCAGATCCAGAACGCCTCGCAGCCGCGCTGCACTGACTGCATGCTCCACCCATTCCATCAAGGCGTGAGCCCTGAAGCGGAGATTGAGGTCGAGCTCCGGGGGACCATACTCGACAAGAATATTTTTATCCCCCGACTGCCGGTACACTACCTGGACTTGCGCTGGACCTTCCGGAAGCCGATGCAATATGGCGGATTCAACCTCAAGGGCTGAAGCTGTACGGTTTTTCCTTTTGAATACTGGCGGAATAACCTTCGGCACAGCCAGATTTCGAAGCGTCGCATCCTGCAATTTTTCGAGTTCAAGCGCCTGTTCCATCGACATGGGACGGAAACGCACGCTATCTCCCGGCTTGAGTTGGCCCATCTTCCATAATTCCGCCTGGATGACGGTAGCCGGGCAGACAAAGCCGCCGAGGCTCGGCCCATCCGGACCGAGTATCACCGGCATGTCGCCGGTGAAATCGACCGAACCTACCGCATAGGCATTGTCATGAATGTTGGAAGGGTGCAATCCCGCCTCGCCGCCATCACTTCGCGCCCACTCCGGCTTGGGACCGATCAGGCGCACCCCGCTGCGGCTGGAGTTGTAATGCACTGTCCATTCGGAAGCAAAAAAAGTGCGTATATCGTCATCGGTAAAGAAGTCGGGGGCTCCATGGGGCCCGGAGAGCACGCCGATCTCCCATCGGTTGCTGTAATGGGGAATCAACTCCGTGGGGAGCACGCGGTCAGGAGAGCGGGCATGAAGCCGGAGCGGGACAATGTGCAGCACATCCGCGCTGAGCAGGGCCCGTCCGGCATGTCCACCAAACTTTCCGAGGGTAAAGGTTGCCTTGCTGCCCAGATAGGCCGGAACCTGGACCCCTCCCTGAACCGCAAGATAGGCGCGGCAACCGGGACCCGCTATCTTGCCGAGTTGCAACAGCGCGCCCGACTTGACCCGGCAGGAACGCCATTGCGCCAAAGGCTCGCCATCCAGCCGCGCATCGATAAGGGCGCCGCATAGCGCGATGACGCTGTCGCAATTGAAGCGCAGCGTCGGACCGGCAAGGGTAATCTCGAGCCCGGCTGCGCTTTCCACATTATCCACCAAACGATTCGCAAGGCGAAATGCGAGACTGTCCATCGGGCCGGAAGGCGGTACGCCGATACTCCAGTAACCCACCCTGCCCGGATAATCCTGCACGGTGGTCTGCACGCCAGGGCTGACGACATCGATGGTGCTCGCCGCATAGCGGAAATTGTTCAGGAAGCCCGTGGTGTGACGTGCTTCGCGGAATGCCGCCGTCTGCAGAATCTGCTTCAGATAATCCAGGTTGGTTTCGATGCCGCTCACTACGGTATTGTTCAGTGCTCCCAATAATGTCTGGATCGCCTGCTCGCGGTCCTTCTCATGAACGATTATTTTCGCGAGCATGGGGTCATAAAAAGCCGGGACCTCGACGCCACGCTCCACCCAGGTCTCCACGCGCACTCCGGATGGGAACTCGGCTGCGGTAAGCGTGCCGGAAGATGGCTGGAAATTCTTGGCAGGGTCTTCGGCGTACAGGCGCACCTGGATCGCGCTTCCACGGGGTCGGATGACGAAGGAATCGAGTGGCGGCAGCTCGCCGGCAGCCTGCAGGACCATCCATTCCACCAGATCGATGCCGGTCACTTCCTCGGTCACGCCATGCTCGACCTGCAGGCGAGTATTGACCTCGAGAAAATAAAACTCACCCGTAGCGGCATCAAAAATGTATTCCACGGTGCCCGCGGACTGATAGTTGACCGCACTGCCCAATCTCGCGGCCGCATCCAGCAGCGCTTTGCGCAGATGCGGCTTGAGTCCGGGCGCAGGCGTCTCCTCGATTACTTTTTGATTGCGTCGCTGCATGCTGCAATCGCGCTCGCCCAAGGCGACGACGCCACCCGCACCGTCGCCAAAAATCTGCACTTCGATATGGCGGGCATCCTGTACGTATTTTTCCAGAAACAAGCCCGCATCCTTGAAGTTATTCTGCGCGAGATATTTAACCGACTCATACGCGCTGGCTAGCTCATCCCTGTTCCAGCACAGGCGCATACCGATGCCGCCTCCTCCAGCGGTGCTTTTCAGCATGACGGGGTAGCCGATATGCCCGGCGCTGTGGAGGGCGTCTTCCATGTTTTCCAGCAGACCCGTTCCCGGCAGCAGGGGCAGCGCATTTTCCAAGGCAAGCGCGCGCGCCGTATGCTTCAAGCCGAATGCCCGCATCTGTTGCGGGGTTGGGCCGATAAAACGGATATTCTCCGCGATGCACTGCTCGGCGAACTCCGCTTTTTCGCTTAGGAAGCCATATCCCGGATGAATGGCCTGTGCACCCGTGCGCCTCGCCACCTCGAGGATTTTGTCGGCCCGCAGGTAGCTTTCCGCGGCGGCACCGCTGCCGATGCAGTACGCTTCATCCGCCGCTGCCACATGCCTCGACAATGCATCGGCTTCCGTATATACCCCCACGCTTTTGACACCCATGCGACGCAGCGTGCGGATGATGCGCATGGCAATGGCGCCGCGATTGGCAATCAATACCTTCTCAAACATGCTCTGCCCTTTTTTCCTGGGATTGCTTTGACAAACCGGTAACCCGCCAAAGTCGTCGCCATATTCGCGACTGGATCGTCTTAGACTAACAGAAGGTGTAGGATTTGTAGACATAAGGGGATCGTTTCAATTGCGGTCGATTTCGGGAGCGCTACATCCCTCAACCCACATTCTATATATTTGTTTGAAAAGGTGTCGATTAAACTGCTGAGCTTATTATCCTTCAGGACGTCTATTAAAATACCTCTGCTAACATTCCAGGCATGGTTTCACATGCGACTCTCGAGCCGGTTGCCCGCTTCTCATCCGGCTTCCGGGCATAGCCATAGATCACCTCGAAAGTTGCCGGGAGCTTTCCTCTCGCACGCAACATCTCATAGCAATTCATCGCTTTTTGCCATGCTGTTTTACCCATCAGCCCGCGCCGCCTTCCCTGGCTGACATTATGGGCGCCGATCGCTTTCAGGTCTCGCATAACACCAATTACGTCGTCATAACAAATGGTGATATATTCCCTATCCATGACCGCGACCGTAAATCCGGCACGCGCCAGCTTATCTCGAATGTCATGTATTTCGGTGAAGCGGTTGACGTGCCTGTATTCATCTGCGCCACGGAAAGCCTGGCGCAACTCCTTCAAAGTATCCGGACCGAAAGTGCTGAACATGAACAAACCTCCATTCCGCAGCACGCGGAACGCCTCGGCAAATGCCGGGTTGAGGTCATTGCACCATTGGAGCATCAGATTCGACCACACCAGCTCCACGCAGGAATATTTGAGCGGCATCTTCTCCGCATCACCTCCCACATAGCTGATTTGACCGCGATTCCCGCCTTGCGCCAATGATTGCCCTTGCCGCAAAATCCCGGGATGCGCCTGGGCGTGCATTGCCGTTGCGATATCGAGCGCCAGTATCCTTGCGGCAGGGTAGCGCATGAGCAGCTTGCGCGTGCCATAGCCCGTACCGCTGCCAGCATCCAGAATGACCTCCGGAACATATTTTACGGAATCGAGACGCGCGAGCATTCGATCGCACACATCCCGTTGCAACACCGCGGCCTGGTCGTAACTTGCGGCAGCCCGGTCAAATGCCCTCCGTACCAGGCGCTTATCAACGATATGTTCGCAATCCATTGTCATTAACATGTTCGGACTCACTCAGCAAATTTTCGAGCATAGTTTTCTCGACGCACGTTGATCCAGTTCTCTCAACGCTGTTCCCAGCCGGGCGACATCTTCCATCGTGTGTGACGCGCACAATGAAATGCGCAGCCTTGCAGATCCCTGCGGGACGGTAGGCTCGCGAATCGCGGGGACGAGAATTCCCCTTGAACGCAATGCCTTGCTGATTTCCACGGCCTGATCGTTATCACCGATAATCAGGGGCTGAATAGGCGTGGTCGAGGGCAATAACCGCCAGCGCAGCGATTGCAACTCCTGCCTGAGCGCTGCGACAAGCTGGACCAGTTTATCGCGCCGCCATTGCTCTCTCTCTATCAACCCCAGACTTTTGGATAAGGTATGGGCAAGCAGAGGCGGAGACGCAGTGGTGTAAATATAGCTTCGGGCACGCTGGACCAGCGTTTCGATGATCGCCGGCTGTGCGGCGACGAAAGCACCGTATACACCCGCGGCCTTGCCCAGCGTCGCCATATAGATAATGCGAGGCGAGCGGATATTGAAATGGGCCATCGTTCCCCGCCCCCCCGGCCCGAGTACGCCAAAGCCGTGGGCATCATCCAGCATCAGCCACGCGTTGTATTTCTCGCACAGTTCCAGCAGACCAGGTACGGGCGCTATATCCCCATCCATGCTGAATACGGCGTCGGTCAATACGAGTTTGCGCTCGGCGCGCGATGCTGCCAGTTGGCGTTCCAGCACAGCCAGAACAAGGTGCGGATAGCGATGGAACCTCGCGCGTGACAGCAGCACGCCGTCATTGAGCGACGCATGGTTGAGCTTGTCGCAAAATACCGCGTCGCCGGGACCCATCAGCGCCGTAACCACCCCCGTGTTCGCCATGTATCCCGTGGAAAACAATAGTGCGCGAGGCAGCCCGACAAAGCGGGCCAACGCTTCTTCCAGTAGATGATGCGCTGAAGAGTGTCCGCTGATGAGATGCGAAGCACCCGAGCCAATCCCATATCGCTGTGCGCCCTCGCACGCTGCCGTGATCAGCCGCGGGTGGTTCGCAAGGCCAAGGTAGTCATTGCTGCAAAACCCGAGGTATTCCCATCCGTCTATGAAAACATGGGTCTGCTGCGGACTTTCCAAAGCCAGGCGCCGCCGGAGCAGATTTTTTTTCTCGCGGCCCCGCAATTGCTCGCTTAGCTGCTCGATGAGATCGTTTTTCATTCCGCTAACCATAATTCGACGGAAACCTGGGATATAGGGAATCACGACGGCTGCTACATCGAGCGCAACCCTAGCTTATCGAATAATGCCTTGTCCCTTTCCGCTTCCGGATTGCCGGTAGTAAGCAATTTGTCTCCGTAAAAGATCGAGTTGGCGCCGGCAAGAAAACACAGTGCCTGCACGGCATCCGGCATCTCGCGCCTGCCAGCGGACAGCCTCACCATGGCTTTCGGCATGGTGATGCGCGCCGCTGCAATGGTCCGCACGAACTCCAGAGGATCCATGGTTTCGGTGCCGTACAGGGGCGTGCCTTCCACCTGTACCAGATGATTGATAGGGACGGACTCGGGATAAGGGTCGAGATTTGCCAGTTGGGCAAGCAGGCCGGCCCGGGCATGGCGCGACTCACCCATGCCGACGATGCCTCCGCAGCATACGTTGATCCCCGCTCCACGCACTTTCTGTAAAGTGTCCAGCCGATCCTGGTAACCCCGGGTCGTGATGATTTCGCCATAAAATTCCGGCGATGTGTCGAGGTTATGATTGTAGTAATCGAGTCCCGCATCGTGAAGCTGCTCTGCCTGCCCCGGCTTCAGCATGCCTAACGTGGCGCATGTTTCCAGTCCCAGTGCTTTCACCGCGCCTACCATCTCCACCATTTTCTCGATGTCACGCTGCTTGGGCCCCCTCCATGCCGCACCCATGCAGAAACGTGTCGCGCCCTGGGCCTTGGCTGCGGCCGCCGATGCCACGACCTCCTCGAGCTGCAACATGCCCTGGTTCTCGACATTGGTGTGATAGCGTGCGGCCTGGGGGCAATATCCGCAATCTTCGGGGCACCCTCCCGTCTTGACGGAAATCAATGTGGAAAGCTGCACGGCATTCGGATCGTGATGCTGACGGTGGATCAATTGAGCCCGATGCATCAAGTCATTGAATGGCAGATCCAGTAGAGCCTGGATTGCCGCTACGCTCCAGCGCTTCGATCCGGGCGCATCGTCAATGAGCTCGACAGCGATGGCATCGCTGAGAGTGCCTGGTTGATTTTGCATGGGGGCGGCATTGATATCGGGAGTAGCAATCATGTCGGAAGTTAGCTGGTTCATAGCATCCTCTATCTCTGTATTGTTTAAAAGCCGTTTATCATGGGCGCGACTATTGGCGGATTCCAGTCACTGCATCCGCCATTTCTCCTGGGGCGGCCAGGTTCATGACATGCATGACATTTGCCTTGACTGGAAGACATCGCTCATGGCGGTGCGGGCTGTTCTTCGTCCGGACAACCCGCATCCGCTCAATCCTCCTTGATTACCAGGAGAACCTGCCTCGCGGATACGCGACCGCCCTCTTTACAAAACAATTGCTGGACGGTACCGTCGATCGGTATCTCCACCGTAAACTCCATCTTCATTGATTCGACTACTGCTGCCGGACTTCCTGCCGTCACGCGTTGCCCTTCCTTGACCAGGAGTTTCCATACGGTGCCAGTTACGTGGGTGCGAATGGCATGCGTCCCTTCCGGCAATTGCATTTCCCTTGGCGGAGCGCTCGCGTTGTCCTGCGAACCATCGCTGCTTGTGTAATTGGCCTGCCCCCCCGCCTTCCAGCGTTCACGCTCGGCGACATACGCGGCTTTCTGCTTGACCCTGAAGGCATCGATTGCTGGCGCATTCTCCTGCAGGAAAGTGTTGTATTGCTTCAAACTGAAACTGGTTTCCTGGATACGGAGGTTGAAACGCCCATGGAGAAAATCTTCCCTCAATGCGTGCAGTTCCCGCTCGGTCACGGGATAGAAGCGAACCTGATCGAAAAAACGCAGCAGCCATGGTTTGCCATCCTTGAAATCTTTCGTCTGGTTAAAGCTGTTCCACATTTGAACCGTGCGTCCGACGAGTTGATAACCCCCAGGACTTTCCATGCCGTATACGCACATGTAGGCACCGCCGATACCTACCGCGTTCTCGGGCGTCCAGGTGCGCGCCGGATTATATTTGGTGGTAACCAGGCGATGCCGTGGATCCAGGGGCACTCCGAGCGGCGCACCGAGATAGACATCGCCCAGCCCCATTATCAGGTAGCTCGCCTCGAATATGATGCGCTTCACCTCTTCGATGCTATCCAGGCCATTGATACGCCGTATAAATTCGATGTTATCCGGATTCCACGGGGCATCTTTGCGCACGGACTGCATGTACTTTCTCATCGCCAGTTGAACCGATGGATCATTCCATGACAGTGGCAAGTGCACGATACGCGTGGGCACTTCCATGTCCTCGATGGCGGGCAGTTCCTTTTCCGCCGCAATGAGCGTGGCCAGCAGCTTGTCGCGTGGCAGTAACTTGGAATCGAAATGGATATGCAGGGAGCGAATGCCAGGGGTCATATCCACCATGCCCTCGAGACGGCCTGAATCGATGGCGCGCTGGAGCCATTCCATCAAAGCGTGAACGCGAAAGCGCAGGTTGAGATCGAGTACCAGCGGGCCATACTCAACCAGCATATTCTTGTCGCCACCCTGCCGATATAGCACCCGTATCTGCTGGGCACTCTCGGGAATGGTATGGAGGATGGGGCTTCCTCTTTCTTTTATTGGCGTTGCCGGCGACTCTTTGGGTTGGCGCAGGTCTCGTATCAATGCATCCTGCGATGCTTCGAGCGCTTGTGCCTCGGTGATGGATATTTGATGAAAGCGCACCGTATCGCCGGGCCTGAGCTGGCCCATCTTCCATAGCTCGGCATGAGCCATGGTGGCCAGGCACACAAAACCTCCCAGGCTTGGACCATCCGGCCCAAGTATGACAGGCAGATCGCCGGTAAAATCGACCGCTCCGATAGAGTACGCCACGTCGTGGATGTTGGAGGGATGCAGTCCCGCTTCACCGCCGTCGGTTCGCGCCCATTTCGGTTTGGGACCGATCAGGCGTACGCCTGTGCGGTCGGAATTATGGTGTACTTTCCATTCGGAAGCAAAAAAAGTGCTGACATCTTCATCGGTAAAAAAATCGGGTGCACCATGGGGACCATATAGCACACCGATGTTCCAGGTATTGGTATATCCCGGAATCAATTCCTGTGGCAGGACGCGAGGGTTATGAACGCGAGCCTCGACAATATGCAACACATCGCCGGCATGCAGGGCACGTCCGGCACCGCCGAACTGGCCCAGTATGAAAGTGGATTTGCTGCCGAGGTAAGCGGATAGCTGGAAACCACCTTGAACCGCCAGATAAGCGCGAGCGCCGACGTCCAGAATATCGCCGAACTGAAGCAACGCGCCGGCTGCAACTTCATGTGACTGCCATTGCGCCAGCGGCTTTCCGTTCAGGCTCACCTGGATCGGCGCGCCGGTCACTGCAATGACGCTATTGCAATTGATGCGTAGAACCGGGCCGCTAAAAGTGATTTCCATGGCGGGCAGCCCTTCCGCATTGCCCACGAGACGATTTGCCACGCGGAATGCCAGGCCATCCATGGGTCCGGACGGAGGCACGCCGATATTCCAGTAACCTAACCGTCCAGGATAATCCTGTATGGTGGTTTGTACTCCCGCGGGATCGAGCACATCAATGGTAAGTGCGACATTTTTATTCGCTGGTGCTGCATTTTCATCCGTGACCACTTCTCTTTCAAACATTTTTGTCCCCAGTTTTGGCAGAACATTCCGCCAGGTTAAGGCAGGCAATCCTGCCAATCATCTTTGTTCCGCTATTTCCATGCCCTGGTTTCGAGCCATTAAAATTAAACAGAACACCCTTCTTCCATCTGACTCAGACTGACTAACCCCATACCAGCAAGCGGATCGGAGTAGGGTTGTAGGCATTGCATGGATTGTTCAGCTGCGGGCAGTTCGAAATCAGCACCACCACATCCATCTCC
>MKVR01000048.1 GCA_001899235.1 Nitrosospira sp. 56-18 | reverse complement strand
ACCAGGTAATATTGTTGGCGCTATCATAAATCAACCCCCCTCCCCGATTGAACAGTTCTGCGTGCGAAGCTGTGCTGATGCCAAGTATTGCCCCCATGATCATGCCAAGTAAATTTTTTTTCATTTATTTTCCCAGTAGAATTTTATTAAGGGTTGTCATTTTTAATCTCATCAGTGCTGTAATAAATCTTATATTAAGGGAGGGTAGCTCGCCACAGCTTTTGAGGTTACCGCTGAGTGAAACCTTGATGTTTTGATTTGACAAGACCGGATTACAAATAGGCCAGAGATTTACTATTGATAACATATTTTATCAATAGTAGATTTGCCCCATGACAACCCAAAACCCCGATTCCCAAAATGCCTGCCCGCTCCTAATCGGCGGCTTACTGCCGTTGCTTACCAGCGTCTCGCCGACGTTCTCCCCGAAATTGAATGGTTCGCCAATCTTCCGAATGATGCAACCCGCCGCGCTTACGACAATGCGCTAACCCGCATATTTCACCAAGAGCCAAATGAGGCCGTGAAGCGAGTTGTGCCCGCGAAGAAATCCAGCTCATCGATGCTGGTGAAGCCGAAACTGACGAACAGGGGAGCGGCGGTATCGAGGGTCAGGGTGCGGGTGAACAGCAAGGCCCCGTTCAGCCTGCCCTGCACGGTAAGGCTCAGATCGTCGTAGTAGCCGGAGCCTAGATAGGCGCTGATGAAATCGAAGGGATCATTCGCCTCGATCCTGCCGATGATGGGCGTGACGATTGCGCCGAACGATTCGCCACCGCTATAGGCCGCATTGTCGGGCGAGACGATTCCATTGTTGAAGCCGGGAAAGCCGGGGACGCTCGTATAGGCCGAGAAGTTGGTTCAGGTGAAGCCCTGATAGGGATTCAGGGAATCGAGGCTGAGATCGCCGCCGGAGGTATCGAGATCATCGAAATTGACGATGGCAGCAAAAGCAAGGGAAATCTGGGAGAACAGCAGCACAGCTAAAGCGATTTTGGGAAACATTATTGTTATTCTCCTCAAAAAATCCTTACTGTAGAGCTTCAGTATACTCCCGTTTCAGCTTCTCCTTAATTAATTTTTTATTACTTGCGAAGATGGGCAAGCCGGTCTAATTGGATTAGAAGGTTTATTATTTATATCAATCGCTTAAATAGATAGCTATCTCTTTTCTTCTCTCTTCCGTTGTGCAATCCGGCATTCCCCGCATATTGAGGGGGCGGAGAGCTTGTTGCTTCGGGAGTAACAGCGGGTGAGGTATTGTCAGCTTCCGCGCAAGAGAGGCTATTATGATTGAAGCACTGAACTCATCCGATACTTGTTCAGAGGTTCAGGGGTTTCTTAGGCCCGTATCACCCTGAAGCAAAAAAATGGAAGGCTTTTTATCGAGGTCCGGGGAATAATCTTTCCATTGCCCGATTGTTCTGGTGGCGACATGCTCATCCGGCAGCGTGAGATTGCAGGCAATGCACAGCCTGGTATCCGGGCGGCACATCGAGACAAGAAGCTCCATGAGTTTTTGATTGCGGTAGGGGGTTTCGATAAAAATCTGTGTCTGACTGCGAAGGATCGATTCTTTTTCCAGTTCCGCGATTTTTTTTACGCGCTTGCTGGCCTCGATGGGGAGGTATCCCTGGAAGGCAAAGCACTGGCCGTTCAATCCGGAAGCCATCAGCGCCAGCAATATCGAAGATGGCCCGACCAGAGGCACGACACGGAGGTTTCTCTGATGCGCGAGCCGCACCAACGCTGCACCCGGGTCGGCGATTGCCGGGCATCCCGCTTCGGATAGCAGTCCGACGTCGGCGCCTTCGAGCAGCGGGGCCAACAGGGCCGGAAGCTGGCTGTCCGGCGTATGCTCATCCAGTATGCTCATGCTGATTTTTTGCAGCGGCTGGACGCAACCTGCCTGTCTCAGGAAGCGCCGGGCGGTTTTTGGATGCTCGACGATATAGTGCTCGAGCTTTGCAGCACGTTGCCGAACCGCATCCGGTATGATCCAGGCAAGTTCCCCGTCGCCCAAGGGGGTGGGAATGAGATAGAGGGTGCCTATAGCCACACCGGCCACGCTGTCACACTATCTCTATGCCTTCGCGCGATAGCATATCCACAAGCGTCAGGAGCGGCAGTCCAATCAAGGCAGTGGGGTCGTCGCTCAGGATGGATTCGAGCAATGCGATACCCAGTCCTTCGGCCTTGGCGCTGCCCGCGCAGTGGTAGGGCTGTTCCTTATCCAGATAATTTTCTATTTGCCGATCGCTCAAATTGCGGAATTTGACGCGCGACGGAACAAGTCGCGTTTGAATGTTCCCGTTCCGGCTATTGAAGAGGCAGAGCGCAGTGTGAAAGATCATCTCCTTTCCCCGGGCGGCCTGAAGCTGCTTCACCGCGTTTGCATAGTTCAATGGCTTACCCAGCTGAACACCCTCCAATACGGCGACCTGATCAGCGCCAATGACAATGGCATCTCCGGATCCCGCGGCGACTGCTCGCGATTTGGCTTCGGCCAGGCGAATGGCGGTCATTTCCGCCTTCTCCCGCGGCAGGGGCGTTTCATCTATTTGCGGGCTGCATACATCGAACGGAATTCGAAGGCGGTGCAGCAATTCCTGGCGGTAAATGGAACTGGATCCCAGGATAAGTCTTTGATCGATTTGTTGTGTTTCCAAAGTCTGGCTGAGTTGATTTTTGACACCCACTGTCAAAAATTATATGATGCGCGCCGTGCGCCATGCCTGCTGGATTCTAATGCCAAACGCCGCTTCTATCAATCGAGGACGTAAATCGATGAGGAAGTGGCCGGGCCGGTGCGAATGCCCGGGCAAGAATATAAAGCGCAGCAGCGTAATGAAGGAAAGCATTCCCTTTTCGCGTGAGGTTTCGATGCCATGTCGGCCCCTATCGTTATAGACCCCCTTGATTTTGCCCGTAACGCGGAGGTGCTCCGTGGTAAAATGGTGGTTTCCGGATTCGAGCGCTTGCGGGATTATCTGACCGATGATCGCGGCGAATTACAATATTCCATTGTTGGGGGCTCGGGAGCGGGAACCGAGCCCAGCTTGCAAATACGCATCCAGGGGCAGATAAGCCTGAAGTGCCAGCGCTGCCTCGGAACAATCGGGCATATGCTGGACTTGCGGACGGACCTCCTGCTGGCGAGGGACAAAAGCGAACTCGCCCGCCTTGACGCGGACGCGTCGGTTGACTGTATCCTGGCAACGCCGGAACTGGACATTGCTGCTCTTGTCGAGGATGAGGTAATCCTGAGCCTGCCGGCTTCTCCTCGCCATGGAGAAGATGAGTGCGCCATCGATAAGCAGGAGAGTGGCAATACGGAAGAGGGGAGAAGTGCCTTTTCCGCGCTGGCAGCGCTAAAAAAGCTGCATTGAAATTTATTTTACGGAGTTAAACGCTATGGCAGTCCAGCAAAACAAGAAATCTCCATCCAAGCGAGGTATGCATCGCTCGCATGACTTTTTGAGTAATCCATCGCTGACGGTGGAGCCCAGCACCGGAGAAGTCCATCTGCGCCACCATATCAGCCCCAATGGTTATTATCGCGGCAAAAAAGTCATCAAGACAAAAGGGGATTGATCGTCCCGAAGCCGTGGGGATACTGAGAACCCCGGCCTAACCGTGGCCTAGCCGGCCTTGTGGCGTCGAAATTGAATATTACCGTAGCAGTAGACTGCATGGGTGGTGATCATGGCCCTCATGTGACGGTTCCTGCAGTCACCAATTATCTCGATCGCAATTCCGATGTGGATATTGTTCTGGTAGGATTGCCCGACGTTATCGAATCGGAATTGCGGGCCAGAGGAACGGCGCTTGGTCCAAGGCTGAGGCTTCGGCCGGCAAGCGAGGTTGTCGGTATGGACGAGTCGCCTGCCCTGGCGCTACGAGGAAAAAAAGATTCCTCGATGCGGGTGGCGATCAATCTGGTTAAAAGCGGCGAGGCTCAGGCATGTGTCAGCGCGGGTAATACCGGAGCGTTGATCGCCACTTCCCGCTTTGTATTGAAAATGCTTCCAGGCATCGATCGTCCGGCTCTGGCGGTGGTGCTGCCCACCATGCAAGGACACACTTATGTACTTGATCTGGGCGCCAACGTGGATTGCACCGCGGAGCATCTTCTTCAGTTTGGGGTAATGGGCGCTACGCTGGTTTCTTCCGTTGAAAACAAGACGAGGCCCAGCGTGGGCTTGCTCAATATAGGCGAAGAAGAAATAAAAGGCAACGAAGTGGTCAAGCAGGCTGCGGAATTGTTGCGCGATAGCGGACTCAATTTTTTCGGCAATATCGAAGGAGACGATATTTATAAAGGAACGACCGATGTCGTGGTCTGCGATGGGTTTGTCGGGAACGTGGCGCTGAAAACCTCCGAGGGCGTGGCGCAAATGCTTTCCACTTACCTGCGCCAGGAATTCAAGCGCAACCTGTTGACGAGACTTGCGGGAGTAGTGGCTTTGCCAGTTATCAAGGCATTCAAGCGGCGCGTGGACCATCGCCAATATAATGGCGCGAGCCTGCTCGGACTGCGCGGTATCGTCATCAAAAGCCATGGGTCCGCCGACAGCTATGCATTCGGGTGCGCCATCGGCCGCGCAGTGGATGAAGTCAGCGGCGGAATGCTGCGTCATATCAGCGAACGCGTGGCGCAATTGCAGCATCATTCCAGAAAAACGCCTTCTCATTCCCAGCCTTTGCCGGAAAGCCTTCTTCCATGACCTATTCCAGAATAAGCGGAACGGGTAGCTACCTGCCGGAAAGAATTCTCACAAACGATGAACTCGAGCGCATGGTGGATACCAGCGACGAATGGATACGGACCCGCACCGGTATCGTTGAGCGCCATATAGCGGCGGATAACGAAATGGCAAGCGATCTCGCGCTCAATGCCAGCCGCAGCGCGCTTGCCGCTGCCGGCATTCAGGCCGCGGAGATCGACCTCATCATTCTCGCAACGACGACACCTGATGTTATTTTTCCCAGCACTGCATGCATCCTTCAAGATAAGCTTGGCGTGGGAGGGTGCCCCGCATTCGACGTGCAGGCGGTATGCAGCGGCTTCGTCTACGCGCTTGCCACAGCGGATATGTTCGTTCGGGGTGGAAGGTGCCGGAATGCGCTGGTTGTGGGCGCCGAGATCTACTCCCGAATACTCGACTGGAGCGACCGCAGCACTTGCGTGTTGTTTGGCGATGGCGCGGGGGCAGTCGTGCTGACGCAAAGTGATCAGGCGGGAATACTTTCCACTCATCTGCATGCCGATGGCAGCCACAGGGAGACGCTCGCTGTGCCAGCGAACATCGCCGGGGGCAAACTTAGAGGCACGCCGTTCGTCATGATGGAAGGCAATGCCGTTTTCAAATTTGCGATTCAGGTCCTGGAAGAAGCGGTAGAGGAAGCACTGGCGGAAAATGACTTGCGAGCGTCCGATATCGACTGGCTGATCCCGCATCAGGCAAATATCCGGATCATTCAGTCCACGGCGAAAAAGCTGGGCATACCGATGGAAAAAGTAGTGGTTACGCTGGACAAGCACGGCAATACTTCCGCCGCCTCGATTCCTCTGGCGTTGGATATCGCGGTCCGCGATGGCCGTATAAAGCCTGGCCAGCATGTTTTGCTGGAGGGCGTCGGTGGAGGATTCACCTGGGGGTCGGCGCTCATCAGATGGTGATGTCCACTCCTGGGTTCTTCCTGTTCCGCTTGCCATCGGGCAGGGCGCCAGTCATTCGGCCACGGCAATCGGAGCGCGGCCCGTCCGGTTTTCCGCAGAAAGCGTTCATATGAAATTGCTCACACAAGTTGCATGCGTGTTTCCCGGACAAGGTTCTCAATCCATAGGAATGATGGGGGGATATGCGGATTTTCCAGAAGTGCGCGAAACTTTCGCGGAAGCGGCGGATATCCTGGGGCAGGATTTCTGGAAGATGGTTAACGAGGGCCCGATTGATGAGCTCAATTTAACTGTCAATACGCAACCGGTGATGTTGACCGCCGGCGTTGCGGTCTACCGCGCATGGCAGAGCTGTACGAATTCTGTTCCGGCATTCATGGCTGGCCATAGCCTGGGCGAATATACCGCACTGGTTGCCTCGGGCGCATTGCTTTTTGCCGACGCCTTGCCGCTCGTGCGTTTCCGCGCCGAAGCCATGCAGGAGGCGGTTCCCGGAAATACCGGCGCCATGGCAGCCATTCTTGGGCTCGACGATGAAGCGGTACGCTCTTTATGCCAGACAGTTGCCAGTTCTTCCGATGGGGAGTCGCTGGAACCGGCGAACTTCAACTCTCCTGGACAAGTCGTCGTAGCTGGACATAGGAATGCCGTGCTGCGGGGCATGGAGCTTGCGAAAGCGAATGGCGCAAAAGGCGCCGTAATGTTGCCTATGAGCATTCCTTCCCATTGTTCATTGATGAAAGGCGCGGCGGAAAGAATGCGGCGGCAAATGGAAATAGTGAAGCTTGGGGCTCCGCAAATTCCACTGCTGCATAACGTGGACGTCCAGGGGCATGGCGATCCAGGCGGCATAAAAGAAATTCTGGTGGAGCAATTGTTCAAACCGGTGCGCTGGACGGAGACTATTCGCGCTTTTGCTGCCGCGGGCGTGAATATTGTCGTGGAGTGCGGCCCGGGGAAGGTGCTGTCAGGATTGAATAAACGCATCGACAAAAACCTGCAGAGCCTGCCCTTGATTGATGGCCAGGCTCTTCGGCATGCTTTAAGCCTAATAACATAAGCAGCCAACTTCCGCGAGCTTTGAGCGGACGAATCTGCGAACGAATTCCCTGATACGGTAATGGAGGATAATGTTACAGAATAGTGTAGCTGTCGTGACCGGGGCGAGCAGAGGCATAGGACGTGCCATCGCGCTTGAATTGGGCAGGCAGGGGGCGACCGTGATCGGGACCGCCACCGCCGAAAGTGGTTCCCAGGCTATCGACCACTATTTGCGCGACGCAGGTGTCAATGGGTTTGGAGCCGTGTTGAATGTGAATAACGCCGCGCAAATCGAGAGCGTTCTTAAAACGACAAACGATAAATTCGGCGATATCGCGATCCTGGTGAATAATGCAGGAATAACCAGGGATAATCTGCTTGCGCGGATGAAAGATGAGGAATGGGACAATATCATCGAGACTGACCTCAAATCCGTGTTCCGGTTAAGCCGTGCCGTTTTGCGCCAAATGATGAGGATGCGTTACGGCCGTATTATCAATATCTCCTCGATCGTCGGGACTACCGGCAATATCGGACAGAGCAATTATGCGGCCGCCAAGGCCGGCGTATTCGGCTTCAGCAAATCCCTGTCGCGCGAGGTGGCCAGCCGCAACATTACGGTGAACTGCATTGCACCGGGTTTCATCGAGACAGACATGACGCGTTCGCTTACGGAAAAACAACGGCAGGTGCTGTTGCAGCAGGTACCGTTGGGCAGGCTTGGGACCCCCGAGGAGGTTGCTTCGGTCGTCGCCTTCGTCGCCTCGCCGGCCGCGAGCTATATTACCGGCTCGACATTTCATGTCAACGGTGGAATGTATATGGATTGACGAACAGCTGCCGGTTGTCGAATTCGGTCTTTCGGAAGGATACCGCGAGCCCCAGGGAGCCTTGAGGTTCCGCCAAGGTAGTAATTTTACTAATATTGAAAACTTGCTAGAATGACGGCGTTTTCTTACGGAGAAGAGGTCTTTAGATGGAAAATGTGGAACAGCGTATAAAAAAAATCGTGGCTGAGCAACTGGGAGTGAATGAGGCTGAGGTTAAAAACGAATCTTCTTTTGTGGATGATCTCGGCGCGGATTCACTCGATACCGTGGAGTTGGTCATGGCGCTGGAAGAGGAATTCGAATGTGAAATTCCTGATGAGCAGGCGGAAAAAATAAACACTGTTCAACAGGCCATCGATTACATCAATACCAACATTTCCTGATCTCTTGCTTCGAGCACCTCTTTTTCCGGAGTCATCTTGTCCAGACGTAGGGTAGTCATTACGGGGTTGGGCATGATCTCGCCCGTCGGCAATTCAGTTCCGGACGCGTGGGGCAATGTTCTCTCAGGCAAGTCCGGCATCACCCGGATTTCCCGTTTCGATTCCTCGGCCATTGCTTCGCAAATCGCGGGGGAAGTCAAGGATTTTGACGTCAATCACTATCTTTCCGCCAAGGAAGCGCGGCGCATGGATATTTTTATCCATTACGGAATGGCTGCGGGGATCCAGGCGGTCAAAGACGCGGGCATTGACGATATAAACGGTTCCCGGCTGGAAGGTGAGCGCATCGGAGTCAATATCGGTTCCGGCATCGGCGGCTTGTCGATGATCGAAAACACCCATATTGCTTACCAGGAGCACGGTCCGCGCAAGATATCGCCGTTTTTTATTCCGAGCACGATCATTAATATGATTGCGGGAAATCTGTCCATCATGTTTGGCTTCAAAGGACCGAATCTGGCGATCGTCACGGCATGCAGCACTGCGACCCATTGCATCGGCGATTCGGCTCGCCTGATTGAATATGGCGATGTCGATATCATGGTTGCGGGTGGTGCGGAATCCTGCGTCACGCCGCTCGCCGTCGGCGGGTTTGCCTCGGCACGTGCTCTTTCAACACGCAACGACGATCCCGTTACAGCGAGCCGGCCGTGGGACCGGGGCCGTGACGGCTTTGTTCTGGGTGAAGGCGCCGGAGTGTTGGTTCTGGAAGAAATGGAGCATGCGAAACGCCGCGGAGCCCGGATTTACGCGGAATTGTCGGGGTATGGAATGAGCGCCGACGCCTACCACATGACTGCGCCTTGCGAGGATGGAGAGGGCGCGGCGCGTTGCATGGCCAACGCGTTGAGGAATGCCGGGATCAATGCGGCCGAGGTGGACTATATCAACGCGCATGGAACATCCACTCCACTGGGAGACATAGCGGAAACCATCGCGGTAAAACGCTGTTTCGGTGAACATGCGGCCAGGCTCGTGGTGAATTCGACAAAATCGATGACCGGGCATCTGTTGGGTGCGGCGGGCGGCGTGGAGGCGATATTTTCCACCCTGGCGGTACATCATCAGGTTTCTCCTCCTACCATCAATATATTTGAACAGGATCCCGAGTGCGATCTGGATTATGTTCCCAACACCGCGCGTGAAATGAAGATCGATGTGGCCATGTCGAACTCCTTTGGCTTTGGTGGAACGAACGGCACGCTGATCTTCTCTAAAATTTGAGCATGAGTATGGAAATTGGCCGGGCGTGAGGTGAGGATACTGTTCTTCTGTATCCGAATTCGCCGGTAAACAAGTCCTCTCTCGGGAATTTGTTCAGATGTTTCATGGCGCATGCGTATTTTAAAACGGCTCGTCTTCATTATCCTGATTGGCGTTATCCTGTTTACGGCCTGGTTCGCCTATCGGATAAACGCTCCCGTTCATCTCCCCGAAGTTCCCTACGAATTCTCGATTCAACCCGGCAGCAGCTTGACAAGTGTTGCCAGGCAATTGACCGGCGAAGGGGTTTTGCCTGATCCGTGGACATTTGTGCTGCTTTCGCGCGCCATGGGTGTTGCCGCGTCTCTCAAGGCTGGCGACTATGAAATCAGCGAAAGCACATCCCCCCTGGAGTTGCTGAAGCGCATCACAAAGGGAGACATCAATCAGAGCGATATCAAATTCATCGAAGGTTGGACTTTCGCCCAGGTTCGGCAAACCCTGGATGATCATCCGGCGCTGCGTCACGACACGGCCCGCTTATCCCAGGAAGAGATTCTGAAGCTGATCGGCGCTTCGCAGACAGCGGCGGAAGGATTGTTTTTCCCCGACACTTATTTTTTTCCAAAAGGCAGCAGCGACGTCGCGATATTGAAGCGTGCCTATCGGGCGATGCAGCACCGTCTCGATGCGGCCTGGACGAAACGATCGGCTGATCTGCCTCTTTCCGATCCTTACCAGGCGCTGATTCTGGCCTCCATAGTCGAAAAGGAAACCGGCAGAGAAAGTGATCGCGCCATGGTGGCTGGCGTGTTCGTCAACCGGTTGCGAACAGGCATGCTGTTGCAAACCGATCCCACCGTTATCTACGGCCTCGGAAAAAAATTCGATGGCAACCTGCGAAAGAAAGATCTGCTGGCCGATCACGCATACAATACTTATACCCGCGGGGGCTTGCCGCCTACTCCCATTGCGATGCCGGGACTCGCGTCGATCCAGGCCGCACTCCATCCTGCAAAAACCGATTCGCTCTATTTTGTCTCGAAGGGAAACGGCGAATCCCATTTTTCCAGCAGCCTGGCGGAACACAATCAGGCGGTCTTGAAGTATCAGAAGAGAGGGGCGCGATAAGGATCCTGTCGCTCCTATAATCCCAAATCCGGCGATTAACCGCTCATTTCCGGTTTAGAGTTATGATCCAGAAAGACTTTCCGCGGTTCTCGACATTCATCTACATGGTGAGTTTGCTACAGGGCGGATTACGCGGTTTTTGGAGCACATGGCTGCGTTGCAACTCCCTGGAATGGAATGGCCATTCCGCGTCGTCGCGCTTTGCCCTGCACCCCGGAAACCGCACATTCCATCCTGTCCAACTGCCGGATTCAGGATAGCCTGAAATAATTTTCCAGGTAGTCTTCGAAAAGGATTTTCCCGCCTGATTCCAGATGGCTCTGGTCTATCCGGGACCTGGCGATACCTGACTCCAGCTCCTGCCTGAGCGGCATGCTTGGCGGCTGATTCCTGAAGTGCTGCGTATATTCGCCTGATTTCTGCAGCGAGAAGTCATCTACCGACATTTTCTGCTCCCGCATCTCGGAGAGCATCCGGGCTGAGGAAGTCATATCGGGATACCGAATCAGTTCTATCTGCTTCTGCAGTGCCTTATGGTAGGGTTTCTCGTGATCGCCTCCGTCCAGAACGTCGCAGACTTCCGCCATTTGTTCACACAGCATCGATGCCCAATGCCGAAGTGAAATCTGATTTTTTCCGTTTGATAGTTTAAGCCCGGGCTCACGCCCGTTGTTTGCTACCGCCAACGCATTGCTAGTGATTTCGGCGCATTTATCCAGGTCGTGTTTCGGACTTTTCTCGAACAGGCAGAAAAGGATAAAGGCTTCGAGAAACCGCGTGCTTTCGAGCGAGATCCCAAGCGGTTCAAAAACATCGACGTCCAGGGACCGCATTTCGATATATTGAACACCCCTGCTTCTCAATGCCCGAAGCGGTCGTTCGTTTGGCCCGGTGGGCTGCTTTGGCCGCACCGAGGTGTAGTACTCGTTCTCGATCTGGAGGAGATAAGTATTGAGTTGCTTGTACCGGCCGTTTTGATCCTTTACGCCAATTCTTTCATAGCCCGCATAGGATACCGATGTCGCCCTGGTCAAATCCCTTATATATTCATCCAGGCTGTTGAAGGAAACGTGAAATGTTGCCTGAACCGGATTTACATAACCGATCTCGCTCATCCTCAGGGAGGTTGCGTACGGTCTGTAGTAAGACGTTTCATCCAATTTCTCCAGGGTATGGCAGAAAGCCGAATTCCGGCTGTCGACGAAGCTCTTGCTTACCACGGGTGAGGAGCCGAGCAGGTAAAGGATGAGCCACCCATAGCGCTGCAAATTCCTGATCAGGCCCATATATGCATCTGCCGTAAATGATTGCAGATCGCCCGTGTACGCCATGAAATCCCGGTATTGCGACCAGAACTCCACAGGAAGCGAATAGTTGAAATGAATTCCCGCGATTACCTGCATGCAGCTGCCATAACGGTATTCCAGCCCCTGCCGGTAGATATGCTTCATGGATCCGGGATTGGATGAACCATAGCGCGCTATCGGCACCGCGCCGTCGCGCAGGTCTCCCATCGGCATGCTCGTTGCGAGCAGCAATTCATCCTCTATGCTGCTGCAAACGTATTGATGCAGACCACCCAGGAAATCCAGCATCTGCTGTCCATCCGATAACGCTGGCGTAATCAGCTCCAGCAGCGCTTCGGAATAATCGGTGGTGATGTACGGGTGAGTCAGCGCCGATCCCAGTCGAACGGGATGCGGGCGCCGCGATATCGATCCATCAACGGTTATTCTCAGGCTTTCTTTTTCGATACCTTTCAAGGCGCCGGTCAATGCGGGCCGAAGCACTTCGCCGAGGCCCGGCCTGAGCCGATCTCCAGATGGATCATTGGGCATTTCCAGTTGCTCCCTTATCGTTCATTTATGCCGCCTTTACATCATTTCGGCCCAGGTCTGGCGCGATATCATGCCAATTGTTGCCGCTTCCTGCTGCACCGTCTGTCAGGACCATTACGCATTGAGCGGATAGGAGGCGGGGACCACCGGTTTCCGGCGATGCGCCATGAAAACACTAAGGTACCAGAGTTGTCATGCGTCGTCGCCTTTCGCGCATCCCATCCCGCAAAGCCATCGCCGCGCCAGCGAAGACTTGTTCAGGGCTTCCTTCATGTCATATTGGGGCGGCCGGCACGTTTTTCGAGAGCAGATTCGAGCGCATGTAAAATTTGAACATTCCCGTCTTCAAACGTAAAATGGCGGGTTACTCAACCTAAATCCGGCAGTTGGACAGGGTGGGGCGTGCGGTTTTTGGAGTGCAGGGCAAGGCGCGACAACGCGCAATGGCCATTCCATTCCAGGGAGTTGCAACGCAGCCATGTGCCGCAAAAAATCGTGCAATTCGCCTTGTAGCGAACTCACCACGCAGGTGAATGTCGAGTATCGCGAAAATCTTTGCGGATCATGATTCTAAAAAAAAGAGCGGTCAACTACCGGATTTAGGTTCAAGGAAGCCCCGGCGCATGCCGGTTCAATGATATCCAACAGGAAAAGAAAAATGAGCCACACCTTATACGAAGCTTCCGTTGTCCGTGTACAGCGCTGCGAACTGGCAGTCCCCGGTTCCAATCCCGGAATGTTTGAAAAAGCCTTGAAAAGCGGGGCTGATTTTATCTTCCTGGATCTCGAGGATGCGGTCGCGCCGGACGACAAGCTGCGAGCGCGCAAGAATGTCATCGAGGCGCTGAACGACCTGGACTGGAAGGGCCATGGCATAACCGTTTCGGTGCGCATAAATGGGCTGGATACGCAATTCATGGTGAGGGATGTGGTGGATGTGGTGGAACAGGCGGGCAGCCGGCTGGATACCATCCTGATTCCCAAAGTTGGCCTTTACTCGGATGTCTACATGGTGGAAGCCATGATAAGCCAGCTGGAAATGCAGGAGGGTCTGAAAAACAGGATAGGCATCGAGGCATTGATCGAGACCGCGCTGGGCATGGCGAATGTGGAAGACATCGCCCGTAACGGTGCGCCGGGGCGCCTGGAGGCGCTGCATTTCGGCGTGGCCGATTACGCCGCCAGCAATCGTGCCAGGACAACCAATATTGGCGGACTCAATCCCGACTATCCCGGCGATCAATGGCACGCAGCCATCAGCCGCATGACGGTTGCCTGCCGTGCCTATGGCTTGCGGCCTATAGATGGCCCGTTTGGAGATATCAAGGATCCCGAAGGCTATAAGATGGCGGCAAGAAGAGCGGCTGCCTTAGGCTGCGAGGGTAAATGGGCCATACACCCGTCTCAAATTGCCTTGGCCAATGAAATCTTTACTCCTCCCGATACAGAACTCGAAAGGGCCAGACGTATTCTGGCCGCCCTGGAGGAAGCGGCGGCGCAAGGGAAGGGAGCGGCCGCGCTGGACGGCAGGCTGATCGATGCGGCTTCGGCAAGGATGGCCAATAATGTAGTAAAAATGGCGGAGGCGATTGGCGCAAGAAGTGCATAGACAGGAGAGAATGGAGTCGTGCGCGGTGATGGCGCATACCTGCTCCACACTTTGTTTCTCCACGCGGATTCCCATGACGCGGCCAATAATGAGCTGCCATTATGTCATTATGACGTGGAGCTATTTGCGATACGGTGGGACTCCACTGCCAAAGCCGGGAATCCGGATAAAATTATTGTTTTTCCTTTTCAGCAAATTTCATTCCGTTCCCGCTGCGAAGCGGCTCATGGCGCGGAAGCATATTTTTCCATCTAATTAAAATAAGGTGACGTATTGGATATTCACGAGTATCAGGCAAAAGAGATTCTTGCGAGATGCGGTGTCAAGATAGCTGAAGGGGGGCTGGCCTACAGCCCGGAAGAGAGCGTGCAGCGCGCCAGGGAAATAGATGGCAATGTATGGGTCGTGAAAGCGCAAATCCACTCGGGGGCACGCGGCAAAGCGGGGGGCATCAAGATTTGCGGGACCCATGATGAAGTGGAGTCGGCAGCGGAGGAGTTGCTGGGAAAGAATCTGGTGACCCGCCAGACCGGACCGGAAGGCAAGATCTGTTCAAGAGTCTATGTCGAAGCTGGCACGCTCATTTCCAAGGAAATATATCTCTGCTTCCTGATCGACCGCAGTTCGGAGCGTATTGTGATGATTGGCTCGGCCGAAGGTGGCATGGAAATCGAGGAATTGGCGGAAACCAATCCCGGCGCCATTAAAAGAATTTTCGTCGAGCCCAGCGTAGGCCTGCAGGATTTCCAGGCGCGTGAAATGGCATTCGCATTACAGCTGGATACCTCGCAGCTCATTCATGCCGTCAGAACCATCAAAGGCTGTTACCGCGCGTTCCGGGATCTTGACGCGAGCATGCTGGAAATCAATCCGCTTGTCGTGACAGCCAGCGGTGAATTGATCGCGCTGGATGCAAAGATGAGCTTCGATGAGAACGCGTTGTTTCGGCGCCACGAAATTGCCGAATTGCGGGACCAAACCCAGGGAGACCCGCGCGAGGTCGCGGCGGCGGAGCATGGTCTGAGCTATATCGGGCTTGACGGCGACATCGGGTGCATGATCAACGGCGCCGGCCTGGCGATGGCGACGATGGATATGATCAAGCTGGCGGGCGGAGAGCCTGCAAATTTTCTGGATGTGGGGGGCGGCGCATCCGCGGAGCGCACGGAAAAGGCATTTCGGCTGGTATTGGCGGACAAAGGGGTAAAGGCGATGCTTGTAAACATATTCGCGGGGATCAATCGTTGTGACTGGATCGCGGAGGGCGTGGTGCATGCGGTAAAAAATATTGACATGCAGGTTCCCCTGGTAGTGCGCTTGTCCGGCACCAATGTGGAAGAGGGCCGGAGGATCATCGAGGAAAGCGGTTTGCCTATCGTTAACGCGAATACGCTGGCCGAAGCGGCTTACAAGGTTGTTCAGGCACGGAACGAAGTCGTTGCGGCGGAAGGCAAAGGAAAATAATGGCCATTCTAATCGACGAAAAAACGCGCATCATCGTCCAGGGTTTTACCGGCAAGATCGGCACGTTCCATGCGCAGGACATGATCAACTACGGATCGAATATCGTGGGTGGCGTGACACCGGGCAAAGGGGGTTCGCAACACTTGGGCCTGCCTGTTTTCAATACGGTAAAAGAGGCCATGGAAAAAGTGGAGGCAGATGCAAGTATCGTATTTGTGCCTCCGGCTTTCGCGGCGGATTCAATCATGGAAGCGGCCGATGCCGGGATTAAATATTGTGTTGCCATTACCGATGGCATCCCGACGCAGGATATGATGACCGTTAAAAATTTTTTGCGCCGCTTCCCGAAGGAAAAAAGAATGGTGCTGACCGGTCCCAACTGTGCCGGCACCATCAGTCCGGGACGCGCAATGCTGGGAATCATGCCGGGGCACATCTATTCCCGCGGAGACGTGGGAATCGTGGGCCGCTCCGGCACGCTGGGATACGAAGCCGCGGACCAGATGCGAATATTGGGCATCGGCATATCGACGTCGGTTGGAATTGGAGGCGATCCCATCATCGGAAGCTCTCATCGTGATATTCTGGAACGTTTCGAAGAGGATACGGAAACGAAGATGGTGGTGATGATCGGCGAAATCGGCGGGCCGCAGGAGATTGAAGCGGGTATTTTCGCCAAAGAAAACATGAGTAAACCGGTTATTGCCTACATAGCAGGCCTGACAGCTCCCGAAGGCCGCCGCATGGGCCATGCCGGCGCGATTATTTCATCAGCTGGAGAGAGCGCCGCAGAAAAAGTGGCGGCACTGAGAGATCTGGGGGTCACCATTTGCCCGACGCCCTCGGCAATAGGTGAAACGGTTGCAGCCGTGCTGGCGGGGAAATAAATCAACCGGATTGCAATTCGGGTTTTGCCAGGCTTGTATCGGGGATCAGCAGCTTGTCGGGTTCCTCCTTCAAGTCTGACAGGCTGCCAGGGTTTCAGGAAAATCAGGGGGTGCTTGCAGGGGATTTATTCGGAGTCGGAGGTTCCTTAACATGCCTATCAGCTGGATGACCGCATTAAAGATCATTCCTTGGGGAAATGTCCTGGAATCCGCGCCGCATATCGTCAAAGCGGCAAAACATCTGTTTTCTGCGGCAAAGGCCGCTGAGAACGATTATGCATCAGGCTCGGATCCGGGGCGGCGCGAGGGCCTTGCCAACCTGGACAGCCGGATCAGGTTGATGGAGGAGAGAATTGCCGAGTTGCGCCAGGAGCAGCAATCCTCCGCCGAGCTGATCAAATCGCTGGCTGAACAAAATGCGCTGATCGTGGAGGCGGTCGAGATATTTCGCATGCGGCTGAAGATTGTTCTCGTTACCTCCTTCATATTGCTGGGCATATTGGCCGGACTGGTTTTCTGGCTGTTAACGCGTGCATGATCCTGAATCCGGCAGTTGGACAGGGTGGAGCATATGGTTTTTGGAGTGCAGGGCAAGGTGCCTCGACGCGGAATGGCCATTCCATTCCAGGGAGTTGCAACGCAGCCATGTGCCGCGAAAATCGCGCAATCCGCCCCTGTAGCGAACTCACCATGCAGGTGAACGTCAAATACCGCGGAAAGCCGTTGTGGATCATGGCCATGAACTGGAAATAAGCGGTCAACTGCGGTTTGGGATGATAGGTTAAAGTGCATTATTCCAGACTGGGCCAACCAGGCAATGAAAGGCGCTGATGAATGGTTTTACGGATTTTCAGGTATCGTGCAAAAGGGCTTGTCGGAGATTTATTCAGCGCTTCCTTAGTTGCAATATCGATACAGCCGTTGAGTAACATTCTTGACAGTCTGGGATGGAGAGGATAGGCTA
>MKVR01000047.1 GCA_001899235.1 Nitrosospira sp. 56-18 | reverse complement strand
TACCGCTGTAATTGATCTATCGAAAGTGAGGTGAAGAAAGCCATGCTGGATTAGCTCGTCAGTTGAATATCAGTAAAAAAGGTTCTTTCAGGCTCCGACCCATCCTGCGCGGACGAACGACGTGTCCGAGCGGCAATATCGGCTTTTTCCTCTGGCAATAACACTCACTTACCCATTGGATAGACCTGAATCGACTTTGAGCAGATTGAATGCCTGAAAGGACTTTTTCCCGCCCCGAATCGGTAAGAGCCTTCTATTCCGGTAGGCTGGAATTGGGGCAATTTAATATAGACGCATTAAAACAATATGTCTGTACGGTAACTCACATTGAACTACCCAAACACTTGCAGGCTGTATTCGATCCTTACTTTCAGTCTTTCCAATAAAGAAGGTCAGGAAACCTGGCGCACCCGCTGTACCAATACTTTTAAGCATAATTCATGCCTGATATTTAAAACCTGAAAATCAATAGCTTGCGCGGAATGTGCAGCCGAGAACTGTCGCAAAGCCTGGTGACTATCGCTAGTCTGATTCCAAGCTATTGTAATTACTGAATATTTGTTGTCGCTAAAAAGCGACGATTGAGCGGGAACGAAAATATTACGGCGTGGATACAGTTTCCACCGAGAGACCAACAACGCCAGGAAAGTAAAATCCCTGGAGCGGGACCTATGCTCAGCTCATATCCGAGCAAAGCCTAACCCATTGGGTATAAAAGATAAATATTTAGGAGCAGAAAAAATCTGATGATGGGGATAAGATGGGGTGGCTGATGGGGATCGAACCCACGACAACCGGAATCACAATCCGCAGGTTTTGGTGTTTTTCTATGTTGATCCATATCCTAATATGACGATGAAAGCATTCATTAGCAATAGGTTATAGATTGGTTGCGTATGATTTTATTGATGAGTATCGCGATGTGTTGATATAATTTTCCTACATGATCCCTACACAAAAGGTGGACGGTATGAAGTGGGAAAACTTTACAGCAGAGCGAGTTGCAGGATTCAAATGCAAACAAGGTAAACAGCAAAGCATCTACTGGGATGGTAAAACACCCGGATTAGGATTGCGCGTTACCGTAACTGGTGCCAAGTCCTTTATATTTGAAACCACCTTGCACGGCAGAACTATCCGCACGACCATTGGAGACACCCGTGCTTGGAAAATAGCAGATGCACAGACTGAAGCGGCTCGCCTGAAGGTGATGACCGATCAAGGCGTAGACCCGCGCCAAGTAGAAGCCGATAAAACTGCCGCAAAGGAAGCAAAAGCTGCCGCGCAGGCAATGCAGGAAGCTCGGAAATCGGTGACTCTAGTAATGGCATGGAATGAGTATTTAACCTCTCGGAAACCTTATTGGGGGACACGCCACTATCACGATCACGTTGAGGTTATGCAGGCTGGGGGCGAGAGAAGAACGCGAAGCCAAAAGCTGACCGAACCCGGCCCACTTTCATCACTCGCACCTGTTCGCCTTGTTGACCTGAACCCGGAGCGAGTTAACGAATGGGCAAAGGTGGAAGGCAAGAAACGCCCCGGACGTGCCCGCCTAGCGAGCCGCCTGCTAACAGTTTTTCTAACATGGTGCGCACAACATCCGGCTTACCGGGAAATAGTAAAAAGTAACCCCGCGCAAAACAAATCTCTTCGGGAAATACTAGGTAAACCCCAGAAGAAGAATGACGCGCTTCAGCGTGAGCAATTGTCGGCGTGGTTCAGTGCAGTAAAGCAAATCGAAAACCCTGTTATTTCTGCCTACTTGCAAGCCTTGCTATTAACCGGTTCGCGCCCTAACGAGATAACCGGCGTGCGGTGGGCAGACGTGGATTTTCAGTGGGGCAATATGACCATACGAGACAAGATGCAAGGGTTGCGCGTTATTCCCTTGCCGCCTTACTTGGGGCACTTGCTAGCAGCCCTGCCTCGGCGGAATGAGTTCGTATTCTCAAGTCCGTCGGCAGCGTCCGGGCATTTAACTGACCCGCACGATGCAAATTATAGGGTTTGCGCTACTGCTGGTGTGGATGTGACGTTACATGGACTTCGCCGTAGCTTCGCCAGTTTGTGCGAATGGATAGAGATGCCTACAGGGATCGCGGCTCAGATACAGGGGCACGCTCCCCAAGGGGTGCGCGAAAAACACTATATCCGGCGTCCGCTCGACCTCTTGCGGATGTGGCACGTGAAAATAGAAGCGTGGATACTGGAGGAGGCGGATATTCAATTTGTTCCAATGCACGCGAGTTTGCGAGTAGTCGCATAGCTGCCTTTATTTGGAAGCTCTTTTAGGATTTTTGAGGTGGATGAAGAAAAGACAAAAACGTTGGAAAAATTAGCCGGTTTTGTCGATGAGTTAAAGAAACAAACCTTTCCAACCTCTACTATTTCAGCCGACCTCGCGGAGTTTGTCTCATCAGCAATCGAAAAATACCTAGAAGGCAAAACAAAATCTCTCGACGCGGCTTTTGGCCTAACACCTAAAAGAGGAGTTCCAGGGTTTCCCCGTAGAAGGAAAGATTTAGCAATGGAAATCTTAAAGATGCGGTTGTGTGGTAACTCATGGACAGAAATATCAAATAAGTTTCTAACCCACGATGAACGGCAATTGCGCCGGATTTATGGTGAGTTTAGGGAGCAAGTAATAGCACAAGAACTAACTGACAGGCTTGATAACCACGATAAGAAAGACAAGGGTGGGTAGCAAATCCACAATAATTCATACCCTATGTATTAACTTCTAGGAAGAGCAAATTAGAACCCTCAACATTTATAAAGGGTTCGAGATGCAAACCGAAACTGTTCAATTCACCGGCCTACCCGCCACATCTGCTACATATCATCTAGAACCATTATTCCCACCTCTTGAGCAAGTAACACGCTCAGTCATTACAACAAGAGAAGCCGCATACTATCTCAACCGTAAGGCGCAAACCTTGCGCACTTGGGCGTGCTTCGAAAATGGCGCAATTTGCCCTATTCGCATAAATGGCCGCCTCGCATGGCCTGTTGCCCAAATCCGTGCGCTATTGAATGGGGGTACGAAATGAGCGCGTCCATTCAGAAAGTGAGCGATACAGCATTTTGTCCCAAATATGAAACCTGTAGTGCGCCAATATGCCCGCTAAACTCCCACTGGAGAGACACTCGACATCTTCCGGGTGAACGCGTCTGCTTCTACCTCTGCGAAGCGCAAAAAGATGGTGCGGGAGCGATATTTGATAGTGTAGGACGGGGGTACCTTTATAGGTTAATGGTAGAGGCTACGCCGGAAATATCAAATCGGTGGAGCACCATTAAAATCGCCCTAGCGAAGGCTGCAAAGAGTGGCTCAAGGATGAGCACCAAGCCGCCCCTCCGTAGAGCCAGCATCAGGAGTGGGCAATGACGAACCCGGACAGCGCAATAACCGGGAAAGGACGGCTGGAATGGTTGCAATTCCGCTTAGTTCGATTTTCTTACCTTGGCACGAGTTCAGATATAGCCGGGCTATTTTTAATCGACTTCTGGGGCTTATGTCGCTTTCTCTCTCGCCTAGTGGATGGTTAGCTATGGCGAAAAACCGTTTTAAGGAAGCCCAAGCTAAACGGGAGGGCGGCGGCTTCGTACCCCTGCCTTTCGTCGTGATACGGAGCTATAGCTTTACCTTGCTTTCAGCCCATGCCGTCAAGCTGTTAAATGATCTGCTAGCTCAGTATAGAGGCAACAATAACGGTGATTTAAGCGCAGCGTGGACTTTAATGCAGCCAAGGGGATGGAAGTCAAAAGACACGCTTAATAAGGCTCTTAAAGAGTTGCTAGCCAGAGAGTGGCTAGAGGTAACCCGGCAAGGTGGCAGACACAAGGCAACGCTTTACGGCTTAACGTTTTACGCAATAGACGATTGCAAGGGAAAACTGGATGTACGAGCGACCAGCAGCCCAAGGGGTACATGGAAGGGAAACGAGCCATTACCACCAATGCCAAAATTAAAAGTGGTGCCCCGCCTGACGGGTTAATTATTCGGTGATTGACCCGCCGGGCGTATCAATCATTTTTATGATTTCAGAAATTGACCCGCCGGGCGTACCAGTCAAAGCCCTTTTTTAAAACCGATTGACCCGCCTGGCGTACACCTTTCTAGAACTACCAATCTATCTGCTGTCATCTCTTCCCCTCTGTAAGGACAGAGACTCAGCCATTGTGCCACTGGTAACAGCGGAAAAACAGCGAGCCCATTCTCACCGTGGGGTGGTGTTGACAAATATCGCGTCTCCCTACACGCGCGTATTGGTCGCAAAATAATCTCTCACTGAGGTTCTGAATGGGATTCAATTCTCATTTCTCGGAGAAGATCAAGACATGGAGAATCAATTGCTGAGGATGAGAAAAGCGGGCAAACTATATTTACCATTCTGTTTTTTTCCGTGTCCATTAAGAGCCTTTTCTTATCGGATGCCAATTGTGGCGTTGATTATTCCTACAACAACAACTGCTATGCTGGAAAAGGTTGAGTATTTCGTAGAGAGGTTTTTAACACGCTCTTTGAGAGTGTTGGTAGGCATGGTTTGCTTCTTTTTCGCTTTTACTTCTGGTTCAGAAGCGTATGAAATAGCTTCAAGACCTCTAGTAGCATTAACGATTATTGCAATTTTTTCTGTTATTTTTTATTGCACGTTGGCCTACTACTTGGCTTGGTTCGGATGGTTTGTAGCATTTGGCGAAGGCTCCACAAGAGAGGAACGAGAGAAGGAAAAAGAAGCAAGCGCCAGAATAAAAGCAGAGCAAGCATTAGAACAAGCCGCCCTCATTCAATTAGAACAGGATCAAGATTTGGGCAGGCAGGAAAGGATCAGAAATCACGCGGTGAAAGCTGGCCGCGCCGTTGGGCGCTTTTGGAGAAACCAAAAAAAGTAACAGAAACCAGAAAACCAGCTAGGCCATAAGTAAGGCCTTACGCTTGCGAATCATGATGGAGGGGTGGCGCGAACGCCTAAAAATCCTACATCCGCCCTACAGAACAGGCTCGAACAAAAACGGGGAAGGAGTATCCGTACCTAAGCCGCTGATTATATGGGGTGGCTGATGGGGATCGAACCCACGACAACCGGAATCACAATCCGGGACTCTACCGCTGAGCTACAGCCACCACCGGAAAATCATTGCCTTGCTTTAATTTTTTATACCTCTTCCGCCGCAGGATCTTGTGGCGTGCCCGACAGGAATCGAACCTGTAACCCCCAGCTTAGAAGGCTGGTGCTCTATCCGGTTGAGCTACGGGCACCTCTCAAGCCGGACTTCACTCCAGACTGCGTGAATGGTCGGGGTGGAGAGATTTGAACTCCCGACATCCTGGTCCCAAACCAGGCGCGCTACCAGGCTACGCTACACCCCGGAAAACCTTGTAATATACCTGTCCCGCCAGAAAAGGTCAATTTGGCCCTTTTTATCAGTGAAGTATTCATAAGGCAGACTATGGCGCGCCACCTTTCTTCATAGCCGTTGCTATATGTCCGATATCGGGCAAGGACGCTTGCCCCGCTCGATCATTGCATAAGCGGAATGATTGTGGATGGACTCGAAATTTTCCGACTCGACCACGTAAGCGTCTATGCGCCCGTCCTGATTCAATATCGTTGCTACATCACGTACTACGTCCTCCACGAATTTTGGATTTCCATAAGCCTTCTCGGTAACGTGTTTCTCATCGGAACGTTTCAGCAATCCGTAGAGCTCGCACGAAGCCTGGCTTTCCGCCATCTCCACGACATCCTCAATCCATACAGGCGCATTGATACGGACGGATACGGTTATATGGGAACGCTGGTTATGCGCACCATAGGCGGAAATTTGCTTGGAGCAGGGGCACAGGCTGGTGACAGGCACAACCACCTTCAAGGTAAACGTATAGTTCCCCTCTTCGATTTTGCCGATAAAAGTCACCTGGTAGTCCATCAGGCTTTTCACCTGGGACACCGGCGCGGCTTTATTCATGAAATAAGGAAAGCTCATTTCTATGACCCCTGATTCCGTTTCCAGCCGGGATACCATTGACCGCAGCAGGCTCTGGAACGACTCCACCGAAATTTCGGAATCGTGGCCGTTGAGCATCTCTACAAAGCGGGACATATGCACACCCTTGAAGTGGGGCTTCAAATTGACACGCATATTGAATAAAGCGACCGTATGCTGTTCACGGCCATGCTTGTCCGCTATCCTGACCGGGTGTCTAAGGGCCCTGATGCCCGCCTCGTTGACGGCTATAAGCCGGGTATCAGGCGCGCCCTGCACATCCGCAATAGGGCAATGCATGTCGTTCATGAGTTTGCTTCCCGGGAAGGGAGTGTATTCGTCGGAGATGAACCAGCAAAGACCGGGTAGCCTAGTCGAAGAGCCTGGCCCGGACTGATGTGATAATCCCCGTGCTATCCAGCCCGCAATCAGCCAGCATCTGGGCTGGATCGCCCTGGTCGATGAAAGTATCCGGCAGGCCAAGCTGCAGCACGGGAACGGTAAATCCCCGGCTTGAAAGCGATTCGAGCACTGCGCTGCCTGCTCCGCCCATGATCGTATTTTCTTCCACGGTTACCAATAATTCATATTTCTGCGCGAGGGACGCAACCAGATCACCATCCAGTGGCTTGACAAAACGCATATTGACGACGGTGGCATTCAATTCCTCCGCTGCTTCAAGACACGGTTTGAGCATGCTGCCAAAAGCCAGTAACGCTATTTTTTCGCCGGTCCGGCGAACTTCGCCCCGCCCGACAGGCAGCATATGCATCTGCTTTTCCGGGGCAACGCCGGTACCCGCACCGCGCGGATACCGCACGGCCGTCGGTGTATCCAGCTGGAATGCGGTATAAAGCATCTGGCGGCATTCATTTTCATCGGCAGGAACCAGAACGGTCATATTCGGTATGCATCGCAGGTAAGTCAAATCAAAGCTGCCTGCATGGGTAGGACCGTCCGCTCCCACCAACCCCGCCCGATCGATGGCGAACACGACCGGAAGATTCTGTATTGCGACATCATGAATCAACTGATCGTAGGCCCGTTGCAGGAAAGTGGAATAAATGGCGACAACCGGCTTGATGCCGTCGCAAGCAAGGCCCGCGGCAAAAGTTACGGCATGCTGCTCGGCGATACCTACGTCGAAATATCGATCAGGGTACTCTTCGGAGAATTTCACGAGTCCCGAGCCCTCCCGCATTGCCGGGGTGATCCCGACCAAGCGCTGGTCCAATGCCGCCATGTCGCATAACCAGTCGCCAAAAATCTGGGTATATGACGGCTTGCCGCCGCCTTTGGGCAGAATGCCGGCATCGGGGTTAAACTTGGCCACGCCGTGATAAAGAATGGGATCGTCCTCCGCGGCTTTGTAGCCAGCGCCCTTGCGCGTCACCACGTGAAGGAATTGCGGACCATCCAGGTGTTTGATATTGTTGAGTGTGCTTACCAGCACATCGAGGTCATGGCCATCGATAGGCCCGATATAATTAAATCCGAACTCCTCGAACATCGTGCTGGGCGTCACCATGCCTTTGACATGCTCTTCGGCGCGCTTGGCCAGTTCCAGCACAGGGGGCACGACTCCCAGCATCTTTTCTCCGGCACGGCGTGCGGTGGCGTAGAATTGCCCGGACATGAGTCTTGCGAGGTAATTGTTGAGAGCGCCAACGGGGCGCGAGATGGACATGTCGTTATCATTCAGGATCACCAACAGATCGGTGGTCATCGCTCCGGCGTTGTTCAATGCCTCGAACGCCATCCCCGCACTCATCGCGCCATCGCCGATCACGGCCACCACGCGTCTGCTCTTTCCTTCCTGCTGCGAGGCGACAGCCATCCCGAGAGCGGCACTGATGGAAGTACTGGAATGCGCCGTGCCGAAAGCATCGTATTCGCTTTCATCGCGCCGCGGAAATCCAGCGATTCCGCCATGCATGCGCAATTTTTTCATGCCTTCGCGGCGCCCGGTCAATATTTTGTGCGCATAGGTCTGATGTCCGACGTCCCATACCAGGCGATCATGGGGCGTGTTGAATACATAGTGCAACGCGATCGTCAGCTCTACGGTGCCCAGGTTCGAAGACAGGTGGCCACCTGTCCTGGCAACCGATTCAACCAGGAACTGGCGCAACTCGTCGGCAAGCTGCGGCAACATCCTGCGTTCCAGCGCCCGCAATTTTGAAGGGGTGATGATGGTGTCAAGCAGTGGATACATTTAAATCCTGAAAGATAAAATATTTTTCTGATAAAAATACTGTTCAGAAATTTCGCTGAATGATGAAATCCGTTACCTGACGCAACCGTTCCGCCTTCGCACCGAAAATCTCCAGTGACTGGCAGGCATCGCGACGCAATCCTTCAGCCAGCTCACGGGCTTGCCTCGCGCCCAGAAGGCTTATATACGTCGGCTTGTTATTTTCCGCATCTTTTCCCGCGGTTTTTCCCAGGGTCGCCGTCGTGGCCTCCGCATCGAGCACATCGTCGACCACCTGGAAAGCCAGGCCGATGCATTTGGCAAAATGATCGAGATTTACCGCTTCGCTCTCGCCGAGCGATGCTCCGCAATATGCTCCCAACATAACTGCTGCACGGATGAGTGCGCCGGTTTTATGGATATGCATAAATTCCAGCTCCGGCAAACTCAATGCCTTCCCAACACTGTCGAGATCCACGGCCTGTCCGCCTGCCATGCCTCGCGAGCCGGCGGCCTGAGCCAGCCGCCTGATCATTTCAAGTTGCGTTTGCGCATCATCAGCCAGGCGATGCTCCGCAAGCAATTGAAATGCCAGGCTCTGCAGGCTGTCTCCCGTCAGCAGAGCAATGGCTTCATCATACTGGATATGACAAGTCGGCTTTCCCCGCCGCAGCACGTCATCATCCATGCAGGGCAGGTCATCATGCACCAATGAATAGACATGTATCAATTCGACTGCGGCCGCCGCGATGCCCACTCTCTCTTCGCTGGCGCCGGTCAGCTCACCCGCGGCAAAAGCCAGCAGCGGACGAACGCGCTTTCCTCCTCCCAGGACAGCATAGCGCATGGCATCATGCAAGCGCTCTGGAGCAATGTCTGCGGCGGGAAGGAAGGTTTGCAGGACAGATTCTATATTCGCCTGGCGACTTTTCGCCCAGTCCTGGAAATCAGCGATCATCGATACCGGACGGGGGGAAATTTTT
The DNA here is from genome assembly GCA_001899235.1 of Nitrosospira sp. 56-18. Classification (GTDB taxonomy): domain Bacteria; phylum Pseudomonadota; class Gammaproteobacteria; order Burkholderiales; family Nitrosomonadaceae; genus Nitrosospira. Next base: position 8,089 of record MKVR01000047.1, on the reverse strand, counting down.
CAGTGCGTCGGCCTCAAATAGACGTACCTGCTGTTGCGCATCCTGCAGCCGCGACTGACAGTACTGCAGCAACTCTGTCCCACGTTTATGGGCCACGAGCGATGCCTCTAGCGGCAACTGTCCCGCTTCCATCTCAACCACGATGGCTTCGAGTTCAGTCAACGCGCTCTCAAAACTTTCAGGGCGGGAAAATTTGACGGGTTTAACAGGCTTTGTCATGATAAGCGCAGTGCACGCAAAGGGTGCGCAATACCGAGAATGCTATAAAAATAACGCATCAAGCAGGGTAAGGTCAATTATAAGGTCAATTAACCACGCAAAACCTGCCTTGAAAAGGATTTTTTTGCGACATCGCGACTCTTATACCTGCAGTCCAGCGTTTATTCTTGTTTTTAGTGTGTTATTTCATCTTTTCTTACTTCCTGGAGGTGTAGGGAACTAGATATGTCAAACTTTGTTGATGTCGAGCAGATAGCTTCTCCGCAATTGCCGGTCGATTGGTATTTTGATCCCCATGTTCTGGAGTTGGAAAAACGCCTCATCTTCGATCAGGGAGCAGGCTATGTGGGCCATGAAGCCATGTTGCCCCATACAGGGGATTATCATGTACTGGAATGGATGCATGGGGGGGCTCAGGTTTTAGTGCGCAACAGGGAAGGGATCGAATTATTGTCCAATGTCTGCCGTCATCGTCAATCCCTGTTGCTCAAGGGCCGCGGCAATGCAAGAAATATCGTTTGCCCTATACACCGGTGGACCTACGATATGAACGGAACGCTGCTGGGTGCTCCGCATTTTTCGGAAAAGCCCTGCCTGAATCTTGGCAGCACGCCGTTACAAAACTGGAACGGACTCCTGTTTGCGGGCAAGCGGAATGTGGCTCGCGATCTGGCGCGGCTTCAGGTCATGAACCAGTTCGATTTTTCGGGCCATGTACTGGATAGGGTGCAGATAGAGGATTACGAATGCAACTGGAAAACCTTCATCGAAGTATATCTGGAAGACTATCATGTCGAAACGTATCATCCGGGCTTGAGCAATTTCGTGAATACGGGTGAGCTCACCTGGGAATTTGGTGACTGGTACAACGTACAAACCGTGGGAATCAACCGCGGTCTTACGCGTCCCGGCACACCCGTCTACGCCCGGTGGCAGGAGCAGATATTGCGGCAAACGGGAGGTGAAGTGCCGGCACATGGAGCCATCTGGATGCTCTACTATCCGAATATAATGCTTGAATGGTACCCTCATGCATTGATAATCAGTACTTTGCTCCCGCTAGGGGCAGAACGTTGCAGAAACGTAGTCGAATTTTATTATCCGGAAGAGCTGGTTTTATTCGAACGGGAATTCATCGAAGCCGAGCAGGCCGCCTATCACGAAACCGCGCTGGAAGATGACGAAATTTGCAAGCTCATGACCGCCGGACGGCGCGCCCTATATGGGCAAGGTATCAATGAAGCCGGGCCCTACCAGTCGCCTATGGAAGATGGAATGGCGCATTTTCATGGTTTTTTGCAGCGAAAACTTGAATCGCACATGAGCCGTGCCTTCAAGGCAGGTATTTAGCACTTGGGAAACCGCTGAATATAGCTTGTTCAGCGCTTCCCTAGCACCGGCCCCATGCCATTGAGGCCCCAGCCATTAAATTAAATTGGGTAGCAAATCATGATCGCCATCGAAGAATCCGATAATCTTATAAACATTGCTGTTTTCGGTGAGTTTACCTTGGCGGATTACAAGCAGTTTGAAGACCAGGTAATGGCCAAATCCCGTTCTCTGCGCAAGATGAACGTGTTGTTCGACTGGCGCGACATGCTGAGTTATACCATCGATGTCGCATGGGAAGACATCAAGTTCATACGGGAACACGGCAGCGAATTTAACCGCGTCGCCATCGTTACCCAGGATCAGTGGCAGACCTGGAGCGCATGGGTATCCAATCTTTTCATCACCGCGGACATACGGGTCTTCAGCAACTACGCCGATGCGAGAAAATGGGTAGAAAGCTGAAATCCTCAATTCCATTCTGCCATGTTTTTTCGATCCTCATGTTGTTGCAAAAAAGACACACCTTCCTCTTCGATTCTCCAAAATTTCTTTATATTGGTTCGCAACTCGTACAAAATGCAACCTTCGCTCTCTTGCGAGCCCGGATGGGTTTGAAAAATTATTTCAATAGCATTGCAGGCTCGAAAAATACCTTGAGGCCCGGGTTTTTACGTGTTCGATCCATTATTGACGGCAATCGGCACACCGCAATGCGAAATGGCATAATTATTTAAATTAAAGCACTACCCGCTCGATAAGCCTTTTTGATTGCAATACCGTTACAATCGGTTTATCGGGAATTGGATGTCACTTGAGCGCTTTTGCAAGCTGAAGTGCAGATTTTATAAGCAAGAGAAGCATGTCTGACCGTACCTATACATAAAAAGATGACCAGTACCATTAATTTGGAGGGGAAAGCCTTGAGTTCAACAATAGCAAAGTTGAACGCTCCGCTAACGCAAGCGTTTGATCCTCGACTATCAGGCGAGTCGCCAATGGCAACAATCCCCACGCCAACGTCCAATACCCAGTCTCAGCGACTGGCTGACTTTGAGACTTTGACTGGAGCCCTGGAATACGCGGCAGCCGGAAATGCGGGATATAACTTTTACGATGCCAAGGGTAATCTGCGCTCGGTGCTGCCCTATCAAACGCTGAGGAGAAACGCCTGCGCCAGCGCTCAGAAGCTGGCGGGACTCGGATTGACATATGGCGAGCGGGTGGCAATCATCGCCGACACCACTCCCGAATTCATCGAATTATTCTTTGCGTGCCGTTATGCTGGCCTGGTCCCTTTTGCAATGCCGGTTCCTGTCAATCTGGGCAGCCACGCCATATATGTGCAGCAACTGAGGGGGATGCTTGAAAGCGGCCAAGCGAGCGCCGCGCTGGCCAACATCGACTATATAAATTTCCTTCAGGAAGCTGCCGAAGGGTCACGGCGGTTGCGTTGGGTCGGTACGCCGGATCAACTGGGAAAACTTCCTGTTTCCGATCTGGAGCTTAAACCGAATCATCCAGACGAAATTGCCTACCTTCAATTCACTTCCGGCAGCACACGCGGACCGCGTGGCGTGATTATCACGGAGCGGTCATTGATGAGCAATCTGAGGGGGATCGTGCGTAACGGGCTAGAAATACGCCCGGGAGACCGCTGCGCCTCATGGCTGCCCTTCTACCATGACATGGGTCTGGTTGGCATGGTAATGGCGCCGATGGTAGCTCAAGTTTCGGTGGACTACCTGGCTACTCGCGATTTTGCCATCAGACCTCTGCAATGGTTGAGGCTGATCAGCCGTAATCGCGCCACGGTTGCTTTCAGCCAACCCTTTGGCCTCAAGCTGTGCACGTTAAGGGTAAGGGATTCTGATCTGGAGGATCTCGATCTGAGCAGTTGGCGCGCCGCGGGTGTAGGCGCAGAGATGATACGTCCAGACACCTTGAGAAATTTTGCGGAAAAATTTGCTCCCGCGGGTTTTGATGCGAGAGCCTTCCTGCCATGCTATGGATTGGCCGAATCCACGCTGGCTGTCACCTTTTCCCAGATTGGACAAGGCTTTCAAAGCTTGTGTGTCGACGCTGGAACATTGGTTGACAAAAAAATTGCGGTCCGATTGCAAGCCGAAGGCAGGAAATTCAGCGAGTTTGTGAATTGCGGCCGGCCATTGCCTGAGCATACCGTTAAAGTCGTTGGCGATACGGGAGAAAGCCTGCCGGATCTGAGGGTGGGGAGTGTGCTCGTCCAGGGCAGCAGTATCATGACTGGCTATTTTAATAATCCAGAGGATACCAGCAAAACGCTCCGGCCCGGGAACTGGCTTGACACGGGGGACCTTGGATTCCTTTTCGAAGGCGATCTCTATGTCACCGGACGCCGCACCGACGTCATTATCGTTAATGGCCGCAATATCCGTGCCCAGGATATAGAGGAACTCGCGGAACAGCAGCCCGAGGTAAGAACGCGGGAAGCTTCAGCCTTCGGCATAACGGATGCTAACGATGTAACTACGATCGTTCTGGTAATAGAATGTCGTTTGACTTCGATAACGGACCGGCAGTCTCTCACCACTCGATTGCAGCGCCTCGTATATATGGCTTTTGGCGTAAACTGTCTGGTTGAATTGGTTCCACCTCACACCTTGCCCCGCACGTCATCGGGCAAGTTATCTCGCTTTGCCGCCCGTCAGGGGTTCTTGCAGCGGACGCAATTGACAGACCAGTTATCTGCTGCCGAGTCTCGAGACAAATAAGAAGTCCATGCCTGAATCAGTAGCAGTTACCGGCGCCACCGGATTCATCGGTGGCGCGCTGGTAAGGGCTTTGATCAAGGAAGGCTGGAAAGTCCGGGCATTGACCAGGCGGCCACGGCCTGACGATGAATCCACCCGTTGGATCGAAGGGGATTTGGATAATCCTGAGGCGCTACAAAATCTCGTCAAGGATGTTTCCGCCGTTGTGCATTGCGCTGGCCAGGTCCGTGGCAGATCGCTCGAGGATTTCCTTCATACTAACGTAGAAGGCACGCGCAATCTTGTACGTGCATCGATACAGCGGGATTCGCCGCCGCGCTTTCTTTTGATATCCTCCCTGGCCGCCAGACAGCCCGAGCTCTCATGGTACGCAACAAGCAAGCACATTGCGGAACAGCTGCTGATTGACCACTCTCATGTCATGCCTTGCGCAGTTTTTCGTCCAACCGCAGTCTATGGACCGGGGGATAAGGAAATGAGCCCTCTTTTCAGGGCTACCCGTCGCGGAATATTACCCATGGTGGGCCAAGCGGCAATGCGATTTGGTTTGCTGCATGTCAGTGACCTGGTAGCTGCCATGCTCTGCTGGCTATCGACCGGTATCCCCATAAGAGGGATTTATGAACTCGATGACGGCAAACCCGGTGGCTACGATTGCCAGTCCGTTGCCTTTATCGCGCAGCAGGTCTGGAAGCGGCGGGTGCATTGCGTATTTTTACCAACACCCCTGATTTCAGTGATTGCAAATATCAATTTGTGGAGCGCCCGGCTACTCGGCTATTCGCCCATGCTAACGCCTGGAAAGGTCCGGGAACTAAGGCATGAGAACTGGGTTTGCGATATCACCCCTTTAACCCAGGCACTCCCCCATTGGCAACCTCGCATACGGTTGAACGACGCGTTATCTCAAGCGATATAATTCCCGCGATAAAAAATTCATGGAACCGAGCATGGCAAGCACTTACAACGATATCCTGGAGAGACTCCGCTTCCATTTGAGGCAATTTACCGGCCCTGATGTGGAGATTACAGCGCAGACCGATCTTATCAATGAACTTGCGATCGATTCTGTCAAGTTGCTGAACCTGATAATGGAGATCGAGGATGAATTCGATATCTCCGTGCCGATCAATGCCCTTGCGGATGTGCAAACCGTGCATGAGCTCGTCAATCTGATTCAGCGGATCAAGGTGGCTAGGCAATGAGTTTGCTCGATAAGCTCGACGCCGTTGCGGCTGCGCGAAAAGCCTTGTTGCCAGAAGGCGTGGAAGTTTTTGGCATGCCCATCGACGAGATTTATTCCTCGACAGAAGCGAAAATAGGCGACCACCGCATACTGTTTCTGGGTACAAACAATTACCTGGGTCTCACCTTTGCACCGGAATGCAAGCAGGCTGCACATGAAGCCATAGAAAGCGAAGGCACGGGAACCACGGGTTCACGCATGGCAAACGGGAGTTATATCGGGCATCGCGCTCTCGAGCACGAGCTCGCGGATTTTTATCACTGCCACTCATGCATCGTCTTTACAACTGGCTATCAGGCAAACCTCGCAACAATTTCCGGTCTGGCGGGACCGGGCGATGTTGTCCTGATCGATGGCGACTCGCATGCGAGCATTTATGATGGATGCAGGCTAAGCGGCGCGGAGATCATCCGGTTTCGCCATAATGACATGGCTGATCTGGATAAACGCCTGCGACGTCTGGGAGAACGTTCACGATCCACCCTGATCATTGCGGAAGGTATCTACAGCATGCTGGGTGACAAGGCGCCCCTGGCTGAAATTGTGGAATTAAAAAATGCCCACAACAGTATTCTTTTATTAGATGAAGCTCATTCTCTGGGCGTTCTGGGCCATACCGGCCAAGGACTGGTGGAAGAGACAGGGCTTATCGATGAGGTTGATTTCATTACCGGCACTTTCAGCAAAAGCCTCGGCGGTATCGGGGGTTATTGTGTCAGCAATCACCCTCAACTTGACCAGTTGCGATATATCAGCCGGCCGTATATATTCACTGCATCCCCTACCCCAGCCACCATTGCTTCAACACGGGCAGCCTTAAAGCTGTTGCGGGACGGCACCCAGCTTCGCAGCCAACTCTGGGATAACGTTCATCAGCTGTATTCCGATCTGCAGCAGCTTGGCTATCGCCTGGGACCAGAACCCAGCCCTGTTATCGCAACCATACTGGACAGCCCGCAACAAGCCCTCGCTTTATGGAAGGGCCTTCTTGAAAATGGTATTTATGTGAATCTGATCCTCCCGCCTGCCGCGCCTGAAGGCAGCTCTCTGGTACGATGCAGCGTCAGTGCAGTCCATACCAGAGAGCAGATGAATTTCGTCGGCCAAGCCTTTGCGAAGGTCCGGGAGGTTCTTTCGAAATAACCCTGAATCCGGTAGTTGGATAGGGTGGAGTGTGCGGTTTTTGAAGCGCAGGGCGTAGCCGGCCTATTACCAAGCTATGCAACGCCGCACTCGCATTTTTTGTGTATTTATGGGGAAACTGCAGGGGACCAAAGTAAGAACTTGTCCGGAAGCTTCCTCGGGACTCCCGGAATACGTCTGGAAGCCGGGAAGCCCCTATTGATCCGGTGAGCAACAGTATAAACGTCATACCGGCAGAAGCCGGTATCCAGTAGCGTTCGTAACGTCGTATTTACTGCCTGGGAGCTGGATTCCGGGTCAAGCCCGGAATGACGGGATTCATAGTATTTTTTCGCCAGATCAATAGTTAAACTTTAGCGAACGTGATCAGGATGCCTTGGGGCTTGCGCGGCGCCGGAACCAGAAGAATGCGCCAATCCCGGCTGCACCCACCAGCAGCGCAATTTCTGTCGCGCCGATACCTGAGCCATGCCCCCCGTGTCCTCCCCCTCCTCCGACATGTACCGGAATACGCACGGCGGTGGTCATCTTGCCGCCCTTCTCGGTTTCCAGCAGCACCGCATACTGGCCCAAATCCTCCAGGTTAGCGGTAAAAGCGATACTTCCGGAAGGATACTGCTTGGCCGGGATGGACATGATCTCGTGCCCCCCTTCTCCATGCCCTTCCATTACCAGCCGTATCGCAATGGGAATCTCACGAGATTCGAGATCCGTCAAATCCACCGAAAAGTACAATTCCCCGGTCTCGGGAACATGGTCGCAATATGCATGGGTGGGAGGAAGGTCTCCCTTTGGCTTTTCATAAGCGCTGAATGCCACGGGAAAAGCCCCGTTCTTTATTGCGCAGTCTCCGGAATGATGACCTTCGTGAGCGAGCATCAACTGCGCATGTGCCGGCAATGCGACGAGTAATACCAGCGCAACTCCCGCCAACTCTATGATCAAGTCAAGCATTCTCTTCATAATCTCTCCGGTTTACATCCGCAATTAATCTTGAGCTCATCATTTTGATGAACGATGGAATCCTGAATGACAATTCTGGCGAGTCTACTTTGCAGACGCGCCACATCCTCTTCCTAGAGGAGAATTCCTTCAAGGTTCCAAAAAAACAAATTGTATAACAAACCACCCTGGAATAGGAAACAGAGTATACCCAGGCCTCGGAGGGGTTTCCAATTCAGGGCCAGCCATTTTAAAGCGATTTTCCCTAATTGGGATACCCATCTGATGACCGCTGGATGTCTCGCGAGCCGCCGGGAGCGGCGTATAAATTCGCGTTATATATGGAATGAACGTATCGGAAAGATCTCTTGCGGATGGCCATTTCCGGGTTCCCGTCGCCATGGACAGCATTAAAGTAAAGCTGTATAGTTGGCGAGCCTTTGCTCCGCAGAAGCTT
>MKVR01000046.1 GCA_001899235.1 Nitrosospira sp. 56-18 | reverse complement strand
TCCACATGACCTATCGTCCCAACATTCACGTGCGGCTTCGTCCGCTCAAATTTACTCTTCGACATGAGATTCCCTTTACTTGATGACGATTATTTCTTGTTTATGATTGCTTCCGCTACGTTTTTCGGAGCCTCGGAGTAATGCTTGAATTCCATCGTATAGGTCGCTCGCCCCTGGGTCGCTGACCGCAGTGAAGTCGAATAGCCGAACATCTCCGCCAATGGGACCTCGGCCCGTATCACCTTGAGCCCAGGCATATCGTCCATTCCCTGAATCATGCCGCGCCGCGAAGACAGATCCCCGACCACGTTGCCCATAAAATCGGCTGGCGTTTCGACTTCCACTGACATCATCGGCTCCAGCAGCACCGGATTGGCTTTGCGCATGCCGTCCTTGAACGCGATGGATGCGGCCATCTTGAACGCATTCTCGTTGGAATCGACATCATGGTAGGACCCATCGAATAGCGTGACTCTGACGTCCACCACGGGAAAACCCGCCAATACGCCATTGGGAAGCGTTTCCTGAAGTCCTTTATCCACTGCGGGGATATATTCCCGAGGCACGGTGCCACCCTTGATGGCATCCACGAATTCATAGCCCTTGCCCGCTTCATTGGGCTCCATCTTGAGCCAGACGTGGCCATACTGCCCCCGTCCACCCGATTGCTTGATGAACTTGCCCTCGATCTCCACCGGTTTTTTGATGGCTTCGCGATAGGCAACCTGGGGCGCGCCGACATTGGCCTCCACTCCAAATTCCCGCTTCATCCGGTCTACAATAATCTCCAGGTGCAATTCACCCATTCCGGAAATGATGGTTTGACCAGATTCCTCATCGGTACGAACCCGGAAGGACGGATCCTCCTGAGCCAGGCGATTCAGCGCTATGCCCATCTTTTCCTGGTCGAGCTTTGTCTTCGGTTCCACCGCAACATGAATGACCGGCTCGGGAAAGGTCATTCGCTCGAGGGTAATGACGTCACCGGGGTCGCACAGGGTATCCCCGGTCACCGCTTCCTTCAGGCCAACGGCAGCAGCGATATCGCCCGCACGAACTTCCTTGATTTCTTCGCGCTGATTGGCATGCATCTGCAGCAATCTTCCGATGCGTTCCTTGCGCCCCTTCACCGGGTTATATACCGTATCGCCGGAGGCGACCACGCCGCTATAGACGCGAAAAAAAATCAACTGGCCGACGTAGGGATCCGTTGCAATCTTGAAAGCCAACCCTGCAAAGGGTTCCTCATCATTGGCATGACGCTCGCCGTGCTCGCCGTTTTCTTTCTCTCCATCTATGGCCTGAATGTCGGCTGGCGACGGCAGATAGTCGAGCACGGCGTCCAGCATGGCCTGGACTCCCTTGTTCTTGAAGGCCGAACCGCAGAGCATCGGCACGATCTCGTTACCCAGGGTGCGAAGACGCAAACCCTGCTTGATATCGTCAATGGACAAGTCTCCCTCTTCCAGGTACTTGTTCATCAATTCTTCACTTGCCTCGGCAGCGGTTTCCACCATTTTTTCGCGCCATTTTCTGGCGTCTTCCACCATTCCGCCGGGAATATCCCTCTCCTCGAATCTCGTACCCTGGCTCGAGTCATCCCAATAGATGGCCTTCATCTTGACCAGATCCACGACTCCTTCGAATTTCTCTTCCGAGCCGATAGGCAGCTGAACCGGCACCGGATGAGCTTTAAGCCGGGACTGGATCTGTTCGTACACGCGCATGAAATTGGCACCCGCACGGTCCATCTTGTTGACGAACGCAAGGCGCGGAACCTTGTATTTATTTGCCTGGCGCCATACCGTTTCGGTCTGGGGCTGAACTCCGCCAACCGCACAGAATACGGTGCACGCGCCATCCAGAACGCGCAACGAACGCTCGACCTCGATAGTGAAATCGACGTGACCGGGCGTATCGATGATGTTGATGCGATGGTCGGGATAATTGCCTTCCATCCCCCGCCAGAAACAGGTTGTGGCAGCGGAAGTTATGGTAATGCCCCGCTCCTGCTCCTGCTCCATCCAGTCCATGGTGGCCGCGCCATCATGGACCTCTCCGAGTTTGTGCGATACACCCGTGTAAAAGAGAATGCGTTCGGTGGTCGTGGTCTTACCCGCATCGATGTGCGCCATGATGCCGATATTCCGATAACGTTCGATAGGTGTCTTTCTTGGCACGGTGTTTAGACCTTAAATTTATATCAGGACAAAACGTTGAAAACAGGTATTCAGTCTTTCAGGCAAAAAGATCCGCTCGGCAGGCAATTCTGCTCTTCCAGATTGGCTAGAAGCGATAATGTGCAAATGCCTTGTTCGCATCCGCCATGCGGTGGACTTCTTCACGTTTCTTGACAGCGCCGCCCCGCCCCTCCGCCGCCTCCGACAGCTCGCCGGCCAGGCGTGCGCCCATGGACTTTTCTGCCCGCTTGCGCGCAGCATCGCGCAGCCAGCGCATCGCCAGGGCGTTGCGCCGAACCGAGCGCACCTCGACAGGCACCTGATAGTTTGCCCCTCCAACACGTCGGCTCTTCACTTCCACCATCGGACGCACGTTCGATAATGCCTGCGTGAAAACTTCTACAGGATCTTTACCCGTTTTTTTATGAATGTGATCCATGGCGCCATAAATGATTCGCTCCGCCACCGATTTTTTGCCGCGCGTCATCAGTACATTGACAAACTTGGCAACTTCGGCATTATGGTATTTTGGATCGGGCAAAATTTCCCGCTTTGGAACTTCCCGCCTTCTTGGCATTTTCTAACCCCGGTTCTCTTGAGAATTCAGCAGAGATGACCGGAAATGGATTCCGGCTTCACCTCGCACTAATCTATGCTGCTTTCGGTCTTTTGGCGCCATACTTGGAACGGCTTTGCTTACGGTCCTTGACTCCGGCAGTATCCAGGCTTCCGCGCACAGTATGGTAACGAACGCCTGGCAAGTCTTTGACACGCCCGCCGCGAATCAAAACTACCGAGTGTTCCTGGAGATTGTGCCCTTCTCCACCTATATAGCTCGATACTTCAAATCCATTAGTCAGCCGGACCCGTGCTACCTTGCGCAATGCGGAATTCGGTTTTTTGGGCGTCGTGGTATAAACCCGAGTGCAAACGCCGCGCTTCTGCGGACTGTTTCCCAGCGCAGGGACCTTGCTCTTGACCCTCCTGGCCGCACGAGGCTTCCTTACTAACTGACTAATTGTCGGCATTTCAATTCCTAATAAAGCAGGATGACGGCAGAAGCCGTCCGCCCGCTATCCGATACAAGTGAAGTGTGGATTCCGCCCTTGCGAAGTATTTTCCTTACTTTCCCTTACCTTGAGAGAACCCCAAACCTAAGAGAATCTGAAAGGACCTAAGGCGGCTGAAAAGACTGCGCATTTTATGGACATTATCGCGACATGTCAAGCTCAAGTCTTTGTCGGGCAAGAGAACGTGGGAATCGAGCCTGAATCCGGCAGTTGACCGCGCAATTCCAGTTTAGGGCCGTGATCCACAAAGACTTTCTGCGATACCCAACATTCACTCATATGGTAAGTTCGCTGCGGGGCGGATTTCGGCGGTTCGTCTCGCATGTCCAAGCAAATGCGTCAGCGTCAGCCGGCCGTAACCCGGCCCTCCCGCCGTTTTGCCGTGAGAGCGTGGCTGCCCAGCTTCTTCAGTACCTCCCAGGCCGGTCCTGGAAACCTGTGCAGATTCACCATGACATCCTCGAGCGCAGCCAGAAACCAATCGACATCGCTTTCATCGATATTCAAGGGGGGCAGAAGCTTTATGATGGGCATGGCATGACCGGCAACCTGCGTCAGGATATGATGATCGTCCAGCAACGGCAGAACGATGGCCTGAGCGAAAAGATTCTCGTCCATTTTGTTGACCATGGCCCAGGCAGCCCTTAACGACATGGACTCCGGCTGGCCAAACTCGACGGCAATCATTAGTCCGCGCTGTCGCACTCCCTTCAAAAATTCGAAACGCGGCACCATTTCCTCGATTCCACGGCGAAAACGGGCTCCCAGTTCATTTGCGCGCTCCATCAGATTCTCGTCATCAAGAACGCTCAATGATGCAAGGGCTGCGGCCATCGCCATATTCCCCATGCCAAAAGTCGAAGCGTGCACGATCGCGCGGTGCATCGTATCGTAAACGCTGTCGTAAACCGCGCGGCGCGTAATCGTCGCGCCTACCGGTATATATCCTCCCGACAATGCCTTGGAAAGGCAAATGATATCCGGACGCAAGTTGTCGACCCATTGCGTTGCCAAAAACCGGCCTGTGCGTCCCATGCCTGTCTGAACTTCATCACACACCATGAGTGTGCCGTACTTCCGGCACAGATCCTGAGCGCCGAGCAGATATTCGTCGCTGGCAATATTGACACCCTTGCCCTGAATAGGCTCGAATACGAAGGCAGCTACGTCGCCCTTGGCGAGTTGCGCGCCCAGGCTGGCCAGATCGTTCAGTTTGACTTCGGAACTATCGGGAAGCATGGGGTCGAAACCCCGGCGAAAACTTGCTTCTCCATTGAGGGAAAGCGACCCCATCGTCAGCCCGTGAAAGGCTTTGGCGAGATGAATGGTACGAGGCCGGCCAGTGTATGCGCGCGCGAACTTGATTGCCGCCTCGATCGCTTCAGTCCCCGAATTACTGAAATAGACTGTGTCCAACCCGGGCGGCATACGCTTTACGAGTTCGCGAGCCAGGGTGGCGGCAAGCGGAGGCGCGTCAAACCCCACCCATCCCGGAAAATCGGAATCCAGCACCTGCTGCAGCGCATTCCTTATAGCTGGATGGCGTCGGCCAAAATTGAAAACGCCCCAGTTTGTCAAAAAATCCAGATAGCGCGTTCCCGTTTCATCCCAAAGATACGGCCCTTCACCGCGAACCCATGATCGATTGAAGCCCAGCGTGCGCAATACCTTTACGAAAACCGGATTGATATGCTCCTCGAAAAGCTCGAAGTTCCTGCCACGTGTCTCGTTGATTATCCCGTTGATATCAATCGGCATGATCCGCCCCTGCGTCCGCACCGTTCAGGCGATAACCATGATGATCCATTTCAGGACGACCTAGCGCTCTTAACCTGTCCCCCCTGTTTCCACCAGACATTGTTTCCATCCTTAAATATGAGCCAAGCTATCCTTTCTCAATATTCTTCCTCGCATACCGGTATAGGCGGCAGGCAGGCGCGGATTTCGGTCTCAAAGCATGTGAATCGCATGTGAATCGCTCTTCCTATTCGGCAAGGGCGATCCAATGAAATTTATGATAACCCCGCTTCCCCATGTATGTATTGCTAGACCGTATATCCGCTGTCGCGCATTTCTTCGGTCTCGATTTCGCCCAGATCCAGACTTTCCCCCGCATCCAGCAGCAACCTCTGCTTCTTGCGCGTGTTATGGAAGGTAAGACCGGTACCCGCGGGAATGAGTCGCCCGACGATCACATTTTCCTTCAGGCCACGCAGATCATCCTTCTTGCCCATGATGGCTGCTTCCGTCAGCACGCGTGTAGTCTCCTGGAAGGAAGCGGCCGAAATGAACGAATCCGTGGATAGGGAAGCCTTGGTAATACCCAGCAGCATGAACTCATATTGCGCGAGTTTCTTGTCCTCGGCCATTACCGCCTCATTTTCCGCCAGCATGTCTGCACGCTCCACCTGCTCGCCAGGTATGAAACGCGTGTCTCCGGCATCCGTGATCTGCACACGGCGCAACATCTGGCGCACGATCACCTCGATGTGCTTGTCATTGATCTTGACACCCTGCAGGCGATAAACATCCTGGACCTCGTCGGTGATGTAGCGGGCCAAGGCCTCTACGCCTAGCAGCCGTAAAATGTCGTGGGGATCGGCTGGCCCATCGACGATACTTTCACCCTTGTTCACCACCTGGCCGTCATGTGCAGTGACATGTTTGTCTTTGGGGATCAGATATTCATGAGAAATCCCGTCCAGATCGGTAATGACCAGCCGCTGCTTGCCCTTGGTATCCTTACCAAAAGATACAATTCCGGTCACCTCCGCCAAGACTCCGGCATCTTTGGGCGATCGCGCCTCAAACAATTCCGCAACCCGCGGCAACCCCCCCGTAATATCCCTGGTTTTTGAACTCTCTTGCGGAATACGCGCCAGCACCTCGCCCACGCTTACCTGCTGGCCGTCCCGAACGGTGATAACCGAGCCGACCTGAAAAGTGATGTTGACGGGCAAGGTACCGCCGGCCAGCCTTACTTCCTTGTCATCCTCGTCCAGCAGCTTCACCATCGGACGCAGGCCCTTGGTTTGAGCCACGCCGCGCCGTTTCGGATCGATTACCACAAGCGTGGACAAGCCAGTCACCTCGTCTATCTGCTTGGCCACGGTAACGCCTTCTTCCACGTTCTCGAAGCGAACCTTGCCCGCGTACTCGGTGATAATGGGACGAGTATGCGGGTCCCAGGCGGCCAGCACCTGCCCTGCCCGGACAACCTCGCCATCGCGTATCAGCAGGGTTGCTCCATAAGGCGCCTTGTGACGCTCCCGCTCCCGGCCGTTGTCATCATGTATCACTACCTCGCCGCTACGGGAAATCGCGACCAGTTCATTGCGGGCGTTGGTCACATAGCGCATGGTAGGAGAATAGTGCACGACACCGTTGGATTTGCTTTCCACCTGGCTGGCCACCGCCGTTCGGGAAGCGGCGCCTCCGATGTGGAATGTTCTCATCGTAAGTTGGGTGCCGGGCTCGCCAATGGATTGAGCAGCTATGACGCCCACGGCCTCACCCACATTCACCGGCGTTCCACGCCCCAGATCCCTTCCATAGCACTTGGCGCAAAGGCCATAGCGCGTTTCGCAGGTAAGGGGAGTCCTTACCTTGACTTCATCGATTCCCAGAGATTCAATGGTATCCACCGCGTTTTCATCCAGGAGGATGCCCGCAGGATAAATCACTGCCTGATGCTCGGGATTGACGATGTCGTTGGCCACTACCCGCCCGAGTATCCGCTCTCGCAGGGCTTCAATGACTTCACCGCCTTCAACCAGAGCTTTCATGACAACGCCGTTACTGGTGCCGCAGTCTTCCTGGGTTACCACGAGATCCTGGGTGACATCGACCAGACGGCGGGTAAGATAACCGGAATTTGCCGTTTTCAATGCCGTATCGGCAAGACCCTTGCGGGCGCCGTGGGTGGAAATAAAATACTGAAGCACGTTCAACCCTTCACGGAAATTCGCGGTGATAGGCGTCTCGATGATCGAGCCATCGGGCTTTGCCATCAGACCGCGCATCCCTGCCAACTGCCGAATCTGGGCGGCGGACCCGCGCGCGCCCGAGTCCGCCATCATGTAGATGGAATTAAAGGACTCCTGCGTCAGCGGCTCGCCTTTGTTATCCGTCTTGACCTCCCGCGTGGCCGGATCAACTATCGGCTCGACACCGAGCTGATCCATCATGGCCTTCGCAACCTGATCACCGGCCCGGCCCCAGATGTCCACCACTTTGTTGTAGCGCTCCCCTTGCGTGACGAGCCCCGAGGTATACTGGACCTCGATCTCCTGCACTTCCTTCTCCGACGCATTGATGATGGCATCTTTCTGCGCAGGGGTGAGCATGTCGTCCAGACAGATCGAAATGCCGGCACGCGTGGCATAGCTGAAGCCGGAGTACATCAGCTTGTCGGCAAAAATGACCGTCTCGCGCAGCCCGCAGCGCCGGAAACTGGCATTGATAAGCTTGGAAATTTCCTTCTTCTTGAGTACCTTGTTGATCAATGGGAATGGCAGCCCGGTTGGAAGGATTTCGGAGAGCAAAGCCCGCCCCACCGTCGTCTCGTAACGAGTCGTCTTTTCGCTGCGCTCGCCATCGCGGTCTATCTCATACTCCTTGATGCGCACGGTAATCCGGGCGTTCAATTCGATTATGCGGCTTTCGTAAGCTCTCGATACTTCGCCGATGTTGGAGAAAATCATGCCTTCGCCGCGCGCATTGACCTTCTCGCGCGTGGTGTAGTACAAGCCAAGAACGATATCCTGCGATGGCACGATGATCGGCTCGCCGTTGGCCGGCGACAGCACGTTATTGGTTGACATCATCAACGTACGGCATTCCATTTGCGCTTCCAGCGAGAGCGGGACATGGACTGCCATCTGGTCACCGTCAAAGTCGGCATTGAAAGCTGCGCATACCAGAGGATGAAGCTGAATGGCCTTGCCTTCTATCAAAACCGGCTCGAATGCCTGGATGCCAAGCCGATGCAGCGTAGGCGCGCGGTTCAGCATCACCGGGTGTTCGCGAATCACATCCTCGAGAATATCCCACACTACAGGGCTTTCATTCTCCACCTCGCGCTTCGCAGCCTTTATGGTGCTGGCAATACCCATGATTTCGAGCTTGTTGAAAATGAACGGCTTGAACAATTCCAGCGCCATTTTCTTTGGCAGGCCGCATTGATGCAATTTGAGCTGCGGCCCAACCACGATCACGGACCGGCCGGAGTAATCGACGCGTTTCCCGAGCAGATTTTGACGGAACCGCCCTCCCTTGCCCTTGATCATGTCGGCCAGGGATTTCAGCGGCCGCTTGTTGGCGCCCGTCATGGCCTTGCCCCGGCGGCCGTTATCCAGCAACGAATCGACCGCTTCCTGCAACATGCGCTTTTCATTGCGCACAATGATTTCTGGAGCCTTCAACTCGAGCAGACGCTTCAGCCGGTTGTTGCGATTGATGACGCGGCGGTACAGGTCGTTCAGGTCCGAGGTGGCGAAACGTCCTCCATCCAGGGGAACCAGCGGGCGTAATTCGGGTGGCAGGACCGGCAAGACCGCCAACACCATCCATTCCGGCTTGATGCCGGATTTATTGAACGCCTCCAGCACCTTCAGGCGCTTGGAGATCTTCTTCATCTTGGTTTCCGAACCTGTCGTTCCCATTTCTCGCCGAAGATTATCGATTTCGACGCGAATGTTCAGGTTTGCCAGCAAGTCACGAATTCCTTCCGCTCCCATGCTGGCGCGAAAATCATCTCCGTACTCCTCCGTTTTGGCGCGATAATCGTCGTCTGTAAGCAGTTGGCACCGGTTGAGCGGCGTCATGCCCGGGTCGGTAACCACGTAGGCCTCGAAATAGAGCACGCGTTCGATGTCCCGGAGCGTCATGTCCAGCACCATGCCAAGACGCGATGGCAGGGACTTGAGGAACCAGATATGCGCTACGGGGGATGCGAGTTCTATATGGCCCATGCGCTCGCGTCGAACCTTGGCCAGTGTTACCTCGACGCCGCATTTCTCGCAGATCACGCCACGGTGCTTCAGGCGTTTATACTTCCCGCACAGGCACTCGTAATCCTTGACGGGGCCAAAAATCTTGGCGCAGAACAGGCCATCCCGCTCCGGCTTGAACGTGCGGTAATTGATGGTTTCCGGTTTCTTCACCTCGCCATAAGACCAGGAACGTATTTTTTCGGGAGAAGCCAGTCCGATCTTGATCGAGTCGAATTCTTCCTTCTGGGTAACCTGTTTGAATAAATCAAGCAGTGCTTTCATTTGTCACTCCTGTTGATCAGGCGCCGATACAAAAATAATGGCGAAAAGCGCGGGACCGGCGCATAGAATTCCGTATCGGTCCCGCCCATAATAAAATCGCTAATAAAGCGTCAATGCCGATCCAGATCGATATCCATAGCCAGCGAGCGAATTTCCTTCACAAGCACGTTAAAGGATTCAGGCATTCCTGCGTCAATCTTGTGGTCACCCTTAACAATACTCTCATATACTTTGGTACGGCCATTTACGTCATCGGATTTCACCGTCAACATTTCCTGCAGCGTATACGCAGCGCCATACGCTTCCAGCGCCCATACTTCCATCTCGCCAAAGCGCTGTCCACCGAATTGCGCCTTGCCCCCAAGAGGCTGCTGGGTCACGAGGCTATAAGGCCCGGTGGAACGCGCATGCATCTTGTCGTCCACCAGATGGTGAAGCTTCAGCACGTGCATGTACCCCACCGATACCGGGCGGTCGAAAGCCTCCCCGGTTCTTCCATCGAGCAGGGTCACCTGGCCAGATCTGGGGAGACCGGCAAGCTCCAGCATATTCTTGATTTCCTGTTCGGTCGCCCCATCGAATACGGGGGTTGCGAAGGGCACCCCATCCTTGAGATTCTCCGCCAGGTCGAGAATCTCCGCATCGCTAAGTGAAGCGATATCCTCCTGCTTGCCGCTCGTGTTATAGATCTTGTCCAGCAAATCACGGATCTCGGCTATCTTGCTGCGTGCTTGCAGCAGGTCGCCAATTTTCTTACCCAACCCCTTCGCGGCCCATCCGAGATGGGTTTCCAGGATCTGGCCCACGTTCATGCGCGATGGCACCCCGAGAGGATTCAACACGACATCCACTGGCGTACCGTCTGCCATGTAAGGCATATCTTCTATCGGAACGATCTTGGAAATCACTCCCTTGTTGCCATGCCGTCCCGCCATTTTGTCGCCCGGTTGCAGGCGCCGCTTGACAGCCACATAAACCTTGACCATTTTCTGAACGCCCGGCGGCAGTTCGTCGCCCTGTGTAAGCTTCTTCTTCTTCTCCTCGAAAGCGGCATCGAATGCCTTGCGCTTCTGCGCAAGGCCATCCTCGATCTGTTCAAGCTGAAGGCTTGTCTCCTCATCCGCGAGACGAATGTCGAACCAGTGATGCGGATCGACGCCATCCAGGTATTCCTTTGTTATCTGGGTTCCCTTCGCAAGTTTTTTCGGCCCCCCTGTCGCCACTTTACCCTTGAGCAGACGCTCGATGCGTTCAAACGCGTCGGCTTCCACAATCCGCATCTGGTCGGCGAGGTCTTTCTTGTAGCGTTTGAGCTCATCGTCGATGATCTGCTGGGCACGCTTATCCCGCTCTATTCCCTCCCGGGTAAACACCTGCACGTCTATCACTGTCCCCGAGATACCCGACGGCACGCGCAGCGAGGTATCCTTCACGTCCGATGCTTTCTCGCCGAAAATGGCACGCAGCAGTTTTTCTTCGGGAGTCAGTTGAGTCTCGCCTTTTGGCGTGACCTTTCCCACCAGCACATCGCCCGCTTCCACTTCCGCGCCAATATGGACTATTCCGGAAGCATCCAGCCGCCCAAGCTGAACCTCGGACAGATTCGAGATATCTCCGGTGATTTCCTCTGTTCCCAGCTTGGTATCACGGCTGACCACCGATAGCTCTTCGATGTGGATGGACGTGAAGCGGTCATCCGCGACGATACGTTCGGAAATGAGTATGGAATCCTCGAAGTTGAAGCCATTCCAGGGCATGAATGCCACCAGCATGTTCTGCCCCAGCGCGAGCTCTCCCTTGTCAGTCGATGCGCCATCCGCCACCACATCGCCGCGGGCAATCACGTTACCCACTTTGACCAGAGGACGCTGATTGATATTGGTGTTCTGATTGGATCGGGTATATTTGGTCAGGTTATAGATATCCACCCCGACTTCGCCGGCACGTGTTTCCGTATCGTGTACCCGAACAACGATGCGGCTTGCATCCACATAATCCACTACGCCGCCACGCACCGCCTGTACCGCGGTCCCCGAATCGACCGCAACCACGCGTTCAATCCCCGTTCCGACCAGAGATTTCTCCGCACGCAGGCAAGGCACCGCCTGTCGCTGCATGTTCGAGCCCATCAGCGCGCGGTTGGCATCGTCGTGCTCCAGAAACGGGATCAATGACGCCGCTACGGAAACGATCTGCGCCGGCGCAACATCCATGTATTCGATCCGATCCGGCGTTGCCAGCGTAAATTCGTTCTTGTGGCGGCAGGAAACGATATCATTGGTAAATTGGCCGTCACGGGCCAGCTCCGCATTCGCCTGAGCGATCACATACTGGCCTTCCTCGATGGCTGACAGATAATCGATGTCATCGGTTACGCTTCCGCTTTTCACCTTGCGGTATGGCGTCTCCATAAAACCATACTCATTGGTGCGGGCATACAATGCCAGTGAATTGATCAATCCGATATTCGGCCCTTCCGGAGTCTCGATCGGGCATACACGGCCATAATGGGTGGGATGCACGTCTCGCACCTCAAAACCCGCGCGCTCGCGCGTCAGGCCGCCGGGACCCAGTGCAGAGACACGCCGCTTATGAGTAATCTCGGAGAGCGGATTCGTTTGATCCATGAACTGGGATAGCTGGCTGGAGCCAAAAAACTCGCGCACGGCTGCCGATACGGGTTTCGCATTGATCAGGTCATGCGGCATCAGGTTGTCCGATTCCGCCTGGCTAAGGCGTTCCTTGACCGCTCTTTCGACTCTTACCAGCCCGGAGCGGAACTGGTTTTCCGCCAATTCGCCCACCGACCTGACCCGGCGATTGCCCAGATGATCGATGTCATCGATTTCGCCACGGCCGTTGCGCAGCTCCACCAGAATCCGGATGACGGCGATCACATCCTCGTTCGAGAGGGTCGTCGGGCCGCTCAACTCCGTCTTGCCCACGCGCCGATTGAACTTCATGCGGCCGACAACGGAAAGATCGTAGCGCTCCGGCGCATAAAACAAACCGTTGAACAGCGCTTTGACCGCTTCCTCGGTTGGCGGCTCGCCTGGGCGCATCATCCGATAAATCGATACCTGGGCAGCCATCTGATCGGTGGTCTCATCTATTTTCAGGGTTTGCGAGATGTACGCGCCCTGATCCAGATCATTGGTGTAAATAGTCTGGATTTTTTCTATGTTCGCCTCGCGAAGCCTGGCAAGCATCAATTCCGTAATCTCATCGTTTGCCTGCGCAAGGACTTCCCCGGTTTCCTTGTCTATCACATTGTGCGCCAACACCCGTCCCAGAAGAAAATCTTCCGGCACCGCCAGTCTATCCAGGCCAGACTGCTGCATTTCCCGGACATGCTTGACGGTAATGCGCTTGTCTTTCTGGACAATGACTTTTCCGGTTTTCGTGGTAATGTCGAAACGCGCCATATCGCCACGCAGTCGTTCCGGTATCAGTTCAAACAGAACCCCCTGCCCGGACAGATGAAACGTGTCGAATGAAAAAAAAGTCGCGAGGATTTGCTCAGGCGTGTAGTCTATCGCCTTGAGCAGCACCGTGATGGGCATCTTGCGCCGGCGATCCACCCGAAAATAGAGGTAGTCTTTGGGGTCGAACTCGAAATCGAGCCAGGAGCCGCGATAGGGGATGATGCGCGCGGAAAAAAGCAGTTTCCCGGACGAGTGCGTTTTGCCGCGATCATGTTCGAAGAAAACGCCGGGGGAGCGATGCAACTGGGAGACGATCACTCGTTCGGTGCCGTTTATGACAAAGGAACCGGTATTCGTCATGAGCGGAATTTCACCCATGTATACTTCCTGCTCCTTCACTTCCCGTACGGTCGGCTTGGACGCTTCCTTGTCCATTATCGTCAGCCGCACCTTGGCTCTCAGTGGAGACGCGTAAGTAAGGCCGCGCTGCTGGCATTCCTTGACGTCGAACGGAGGAGCGCCGAGGACATAATTGACAAAATCCAGCCGGGCATTCTTGGAATGGCTCTCGATAGGAAAAATCGAGAGGAACGCTGCCTGTAATCCTTGATTAACCCGCTGATCGGGCTCAACTTGAGCTTGCAGAAATGCTGCGTAAGATTCGATTTGTGTCGCGAGAAGAAAAGGAATCGGCAAGACGCTGGCGCGCTTGGCGAAGCTTTTACGGATACGTTTTTTCTCGGTAAACGAATAGCTCATGGAATCTCCGGAAGGGTCAGAAGACAGTGACAGAAAATGGAAGAGCAGAGTACCTGTTTCAGCTACCGTGCCAAGTATCTGTGACGCAGATTGTGGCAAACCAAACGTTAAAAACGCCAGAACCTGACGGTGTTTCGAAAACACCGTCAGCTGGCCTTGATTCACGAAGCTTACTTGATCTCGCTGGTGGCACCGGCTTCGGTGAGTTGTTTCTGTATTGCTTCGGCATCAGCTTTTGAAACGCCCTCCTTAACCGCCTTTGGCGCTCCATCCACCAGATCCTTCGCTTCTTTCAGTCCAAGACCGGTGATCGCCCGTACTACCTTGATGACGTTGACCTTGCTTTCGCCTACGGTCTTCAGAATCACGGAAAACTCGGTCTGCTCCTCCACCGCCGGGGCTGCGGCTCCGCCTGCGGGCGCTGCGCTTGCAACAGCCACTGCAGCAGCCGAAACACCAAATTTTTCCTCCATTTCCTTGATGAGCTGGGATAGCTCCAACACCGTCATGTTTGCAATTGAATCCAGAATTTCTGCCTTGCCTACAGCCATGATTTTCTCCTGATATAAAGCGTTCTAATATGGATATGCCGGGGATTGCGTGACCAGACCGGGGTCAGGCAGCCTGCTTCTGATCGCGAACGGCTGCCAGGCCGCGAACGAAACGTGCAGGCACTTCGTTCAGCGTCCGGACGAAATTGGCAACCGGAGCCTGCATCGTGCCCAGCAACTTGCCAAGCAACTCATCCCGCCCCGGAAGCGCGGCAAGACTCGCAATCTCCTTGCCGTTCATCACAAGGTTCGCCATCGCGCCTGCCTTGATCACAAATTTGTCGTTACCCTTGGAAAACTCATACAGCACTTTTGCCGCAGCCACGGGATCGCTCCCGATGCCGTAGGCAAGAGGGCCCACCATATGCTCCGATAGCGCTGCGAATGGCGTATCCATAACGGCACGGCGCGCCAGCGTGTTTTTGAGAACACGAAAATATATTCCCGACTGGCGCGCTTTCGCACGTAGCTGAGTCATATGCCCCACCCCAAGCCCGCGATATTCCGCAATGATAATGGCTTGGGCGCTTGCCACCTGGGCATTGATTTCGGCGACTACCGCCTTCTTTTCCTCTAGATTTAGACTCAAGATACATTCCCCATCAGTTAAATGTGATATCGAGTTTTGGACTGATGCGAATTCGCCAACCCACACCCGATCCCACGAACCGGCGACCTTCGATCAGGATCTGTTCCTGTTTTGGGGCACGCCATCTACGTTGGGCGTTCAATCGAAAAAGAAACGAGAGATCCATATAGCCAATATATTTAACTCTGTTCGATCCTTTCCGTTTTACAATTAAGTTTCGAGCGACAGTCTTCGACCAGCCTGGCAGCCAAACAAGCAGTTCGCAACCGAATTGCTTTTCCAGCTTAACCCCCGCCAAAGTCCATCGGCTTTCAACCCCGACGGTCTTTGATAACCTGCCGGATCGCTATGACATCGTCCGGCAGCCCAAAGTCTTGCAAATACTTCATATCCGGCACGACGATGTGAAAAGCACCCGCATTTCCGCGGGCAAACAGCCACATTCGACACTGCCATTCCAACTCGTCCGGGCAAATCCAGGCGATCTCCGGAAGCTGCCTGTTACCCGTTTACCCTGTTACCTTACGGTGGTCTGGTCCACTCGAACTCCAATGCCCATCGTGCTGGAGACCGAAATTTTCCTGAGGTAGACGCCTTTGGACGTGGCCGGCTTGGATTTGTTGAGCGCATCCACCAGCGCCAGTATATTTTGCGTCAAGGCGTCCACACTGAACGAGGCACGGCCAACGGTGCACTGCACGATGCCACCCTTGTCGGCCCGGTATTGCACTTGCCCCGCCTTTGCATTTTTTACCGCGGCCACCACATCCGGCGTTACCGTCCCAACCTTCGGATTGGGCATCAATCCGCGGGGACCGAGTATCTGCCCCAATTGGCCAACGATGCGCATCGCATCCGGACTGGCAATCGCCACATCGAAATCGATATTCCCTGCCTTGATCTGTTCGGCCAGGTCTTCGAACCCGACGATGTCGGCGCCCGCTGCCAGCGCGTCTCTGGCCTTGTCACCTTGTGCAAATACTGCGATCCGCACCGTTTTGCCTATGCCCGCTGGAAGCACAACCGAACCGCGCACCGCCTGATCCGATTTTTTTGCATCGATACCGAGATTCACCGCCACGTCGATCGACTCATCGAATTTCGCGGTCGCGGTTTCCTTTATGATGTTGAGCGCGTCCGGCAACGGATAGGATTTGCTGCGATCGGCCCTTTCCTTGATTGCCCTGTAGCGTTTGGAAATATTGCTCAT
This sequence comes from Nitrosospira sp. 56-18, assembly GCA_001899235.1. Lineage (GTDB taxonomy): Bacteria > Pseudomonadota > Gammaproteobacteria > Burkholderiales > Nitrosomonadaceae > Nitrosospira. The sequence continues at coordinate 1,804 of MKVR01000046.1, read as the reverse complement.
GCTTATACGCCCTCCACTTCCACGCCCATGCTTCTGGCGCTACCGGCGACAGTGCGCACCGCTGCATCCAGGTCAGCTGCAGTCAGGTCAGGCATTTTTGCCTGAGCAATTTCTTCGGCCTGTTTTCGTGTCAATCGGCCCACTTTATCCGTATGCGGCTTGGGACTCCCCTTGCCCACACCCGCAGCCTTCTTGATCAGCACGGTCGCCGGCGTGGTTTTCATGATAAAGGTGAAGCTCTTGTCGGCATATGCGGTAATGACGACAGGAACCGGCAGACCAACTTCCATTTTCTGCGTTGCGGCGTTGAACGCCTTGCAGAATTCCATGATGTTAAGCCCTCGCTGACCGAGCGCAGGCCCGATCGGCGGACTGGGATTAGCCTTGCCTGCTGCCACCTGCAGCTTGATATAACCCACTATCTTCTTTGCCACGATAAGCCTCCCGTTGGGTGCAAGCGAACGCGATAGCGCTCTCCCCGATAAACAAAATTAACAAAACCGAACCGATTCCTTCCGTACCTGCCTCTGGCCGTCAAGCCTTCTCGACCTGGCTGAAATCCAGCTCGACCGGTGTAGGCCGGCCAAAAATCGACACGGATACCCTCAGCTTGCTTTTATCGTAATTAACATCTTCCACGTTGCCGTGAAAATCAGTGAAGGGACCCTCCTTGACACGCACGGCCTCTCCCACTTCAAAAAGCACCTTGGGCTTGGGCTTTTCCACACCTTCCTGAATCTGATGAAGGATATTCTGAACCTCCTTCTCGCTGATCGGTGTGGGCTTCATAGCGGAGCCACCGATGAAACCGGTAACCTTGGCGGTATTTTTGACCAGATGCCACGTCTCATCCGTCATTTCCATCTCGACCAGTACGTAGCCGGGGAAAAATTTGCGCTCGCTGAGGTTCTTCTGCCCCCCCTTCATTTCAACCACTTCTTCCACCGGAACCAGTATCTGGCCAAACTTGTCCTCCATCTCCGCGCGATGGATTCGCTCCTTCAATGCGCGCTGCACACTTTTTTCGAATCCGGAGTAGGCATGAACCACAAACCATTTCTTATCCACTACCCCTCCTGGCCCATGAGATATTTCACCGCCAACAACAAGCCCGCGTCCACCAGCCACAGGAATATGGCCATTATCAGCACAAACGCGAAAACGACGGCAGTGGTCTGGAGCGTTTCCTTCCGGCTCGGCCATACCACCTTGCGGGTTTCTTCCGAAGACTCCCTGCTGAACGCATAAAACTGCTTGCCTGCCGCAGTAAACGAGACTACTGCAGCTGCCAGTGCGAGGCCTGCCAATACCGATATCACGCGAATAACCATGGCACTATCGCGTAGATAGTAGAAACCGGCGATTCCTGCAACCAGTAACAGAAAAGCCAGGCCTAATTTGATCTTGTCCACCACTATCTCACTCTGCCCTTATGCCCCGCCAGTGAAAAAACGACGCCAGGGCTGCGTTTACGCAAACGTCCGATCTGGCGGATGGATAACGATTCAACTGGGTGGGCATTATGAAATATTGCTTTCATCGAAACACGTTATGATTAATTCTTCTTATCTTATTTTGGCAGGCCAGGAGGGCATCGAACCCCCAACCTTCGGTTTTGGAGACCGACGCTCTGCCAATTGAGCTACTGGCCTGTATTTCCTTCGAAAGCAAAGATAAAAATCAGCAAGTTCACTTGCATATGGACTCAGGAAAGCAAGGAGGCGTAACGACCACCTCCGCGTTACTCTATAATTTTGGCCACGACGCCGGCGCCGACGGTTCTGCCGCCTTCACGAATGGCAAA
>MKVR01000045.1 GCA_001899235.1 Nitrosospira sp. 56-18 | reverse complement strand
ATCTTCCAAGTCAAGCAGTTTGTCTCCCGCCGCCAGCGCCAACTTGCCAGCGCGCCCTCCCAATGTCGCCTCCGCCGCAAACAGGGGCTTCGCGGATGGATGCGTGAAAGGCGATGATACGGTAGAACGTGGAGAACGAGGTTTTCTTCCAGCCCAGTCGTAAAGCGTGAAGCTGCAGCAGCGATTGTGACTGCCCTGCATATGGATGCCATGGAAAAACCAGCAGAAAATACCCGCTGTGGTGTTATTCGGTATACTACCCGCCACCATTCAGGTGTTGTTGCCTGTTGTTGCCGTTAGGTCAGAATATTGCCTTCACCTGTGCCCATCAACAACCCTCAAGATCCCGCCTACATTGGTCGTTTTGCTCCATCGCCTACGGGGCCGATGCATTTTGGATCGCTCGTCACCGCCGTGGGAAGTTACCTGGAGGCAAGGTCACGGCATGGCAAGTGGCTGGTCAGGATGGAAAACCTGGACGCCGCCCGTGAAGCTCCGGGCGCATCGGAAGAAATACTGCGCATGATTGAAGCGCTGGGTATGGAATGGGATGGCAAACTGATGTATCAGAACCAGCATGATGCAGCGTACCGAGCCGCGCTCTGCGCACTTGAAAACTGCGGCCTGGTTTACCCCTGCCTCTGCAGCCGCAAGGAAATCGCTGACTCCAGCATCAGGGGAATTGAGGGGCCGATCTATCCCGGTACTTGCCGTGCTGGTTCCGATAAAGGACAAACTGGCGCTCGACGCTTAAAAACGGATAACAACCCGATCGAATTTACTGATGCGTTGCATGGCCGAATGCAACAACGGCTTGAAAGCGATGTTGGCGACTTCGTGTTGCGCCGTGCCGATGGAGTCTTTGCGTATCAGTTGGCGGTTGTGGTGGATGATGCTGCACAAGGGGTTACGCACGTGGTGCGTGGAGAGGATTTGCTGAATTCCACTCCCCGCCAGATTTATCTCCAGAGATTACTGGGCTACTCCACGCCGCTATATATGCATCTTCCCGTCGTCACCAATGCCCGGGGCGAAAAGCTCAGCAAACAGACCGGGGCTGCGCCGCTGGATGCTTCTCGCCCGATACCCCAGCTGATGGAAGCATTGCGCTTCCTGGGTCAAATGCCACCGGCAGAGCTGGTTCGGGCAAATGTAAAAACGCTTTGGGAATGGGCGATAAGCAGTTGGAAACCGGAAGCCATCACGCTGCGCATGAATATCGGCCATGACACCGAAGGCACCGTTCCCGAGTCCGGATAAAAATAGGAAACGTTGGTGATCTTGCCGATGATGGTGGACTCGGGGAATAAGGTTCAAAACAAGTATAGTAAATGAAAATAGAATCTTTTCCCGTATTTTGAAAGGAGATACTGTGTCTTTTCTGCCTTTTTATATACCCAGGCATGCGCAACTTAGAATTTTGATCATCGGTGCGGGGTATGCGGGAATAGCCGCCTTGGTGACGGTTTTTCGGCATATGCCACGAGCGCTTGTCACCATCATCGATCCCCGGCCGCATCATTTGAAGATCACCCACCTGCACGAAACCTTCAGATACCCGCTTGAAGATTTTCAGATACCGTTTTCGATGCTGGAAAATCGATACGGCTGCCGCCATATTTGTGCTGGACTGGCGTGGCAGGCAGATGCGCTCCTGCAATGGCAGAACGACAAATCAATTCTTGTCAACGGCGAAATCCTGGAATTCGACTATGCGCTGATTGCATCCGGTTCCGATCCCGCGCCCATCCTCGAATCTGAAATTGTGGCGGGCCTGCATGACTTCATGGATATCGCGGGATCCGACCTGTGGGACGCCCGGGTTGGTCATGATAGCGATGGCATCGCGGAAGGGCCGATTACTGTAATTGGGGGCGGAGCAACAGGGATCCAGTTTCTTTTTGAAATTGCTCATTTCCTCAAGCGCCGGAAAATTCGGCGAAAACTACGCCTGATTCATGGCGATACCCGAGTACTCAGCCCATTTCCGGCAGGTTTTTCCACCTATGCGCAGGACCGGATGTCCGAAATGGGCATCGATTTTTACCCGCGCACGCTCTATCGGGAGCAGCAAAGGCATGAAGTTGTGCTGGAGGAGATGGAAAGTGGCCGGCAATATGCATTACCTTCCACTTTCTCGTTTCTATTCGTGGGTAAAACCCGCTCCCCTTTGCTTTCCACAAACGCATTTGGGCAAGTCCTGGCTGGGCAAAAAACACTGCAAAATATCTTTGCGGCGGGAGATTGTTCGAGCTTTGAGGCTTTTGGTTCGAACACCTGCACCGCTCAATCCGCCGTGCGTAAAGGAATACTTGCAGCTCGAAATATGCTGCGTCACTCCGGCTCGTTGAAACTGCTTGAACCTTATCTGCACCGTGACCTGGGTTATGTCATCAGCCTGGGGCCGGAGGATGCGGTGGGATGGCTGGCATCGGAGGGTAACGTCATTACCGGCATGCCGGCACTGGTGATAAAAGAAGTGGTGGAGGCGCAATACGATTTACTGCTGGAAGGAATCAACTCTTATCTTCTATGACAAGTCCGTGTACCAGATCCCAAACACATTCATGGATAAAGCAGATATGGCAGGGCTAATTATCCGATTCAGCGCCGCTTGAGGATGGATGAAACGGCCATTCCCTGCCGCAGCCATCTCTCGACAACATACTCGTAAAAAGCCTGATTCCGTCTCGTCTCACAAAAGCGAGCCAACATTTTTCCCTTGTCGGTTAAAAGTACATGTCCAAGATCCAGTTGATTGTTTGCATCACCGGGAAATTGGATCTTGGTCGGTTGGCCAAAATAAAATAAACGGGTATGTTTGCCCAGCTTTTTCTTGACGTATCCCGCAGCCGCGAGAGAGATCAGATCAGCCGCTTCCAGATGCTTCAGTAACGGCAGGTCGATACCCTGCTCCCTGTATACCTCGGGCTTCAGGCCATAAATCAGGGGCAGAGGGTTTCCTTGAATCCAAATAAACTGGCAGAGCGGCGTGAAAAGCGATACGTCTCTATCGTCGACATGCGCACCAGTCTCTTTATCGAGAAGCATTTAGAACACAATCATGGGGAAGCATTAAAATCAGATGGTAGTCCGATTATAAAAATTGAAGGTTCCCATAGAGATAGGGAATTTGGAGAGGCTATTTGATTTTTATCCCACGGCGGATAATTTCCTGATCCAGCTCGCCGAGGAAATCGATATTTTTCTTCAATTGCTTATCCCCCTTGTACCAGGAAAAACAGGCAAGCGCACCAAGCAAAACCAGGATGACGTTTGCCGGACCGGGGCCGCCAAAGAACATATCCATCAGCCCCGTGAGAAAGGCAAACGCTCCGGTAAATCCCGTCCAGTTCAGAAATTTATTTCCCCATGTGGGCGCCTGGCGCCGGCAGCGCCAATCAACAAGCTTTTCATGCACTGAAATAATTTCTTCGTTTGTCCAGTCCGTCAAATCCATCAAAAAGGGTTCTCCCGATCAAAATTATTTATTTTAACGATGCTTCGGAACCAAGTCCATGCCCAGGAAAAAAAACTCAACCATATAAGAACAGGCACGAGCTGATGCGCTGACTTGCTATCCCGCGCCTCCGGTATTTATTCTATGAGCCAGCATGGGTGAAGCTCAATGAAAAAAGCCGGGTATTCCCGGCTTTTTTATGCTCCATTTGCGAATGTAATTACAAGCGTGATCGCAACGCTCAATCAGCGGTCTTTGCTGGCGTTGCCTCCGTGACCGGTTGAGGACGATCCATCAACTCCACCAGCGCCATCGGCGCATTGTCGCCTTTACGAAACCCGTATTTAAGGATCCGCACGTACCCACCATGGCGAGCCTGATAACGAGGCCCAAACTCAGAAAACAACTTTCCAACCATATCCCGATCCCGCAAACGATCAAATGCAAGCCGCCTGTTAGCCAGGGAGGGCTTCTTGCCCAAGGTTATTACCGGCTCAATGACACGGCGCAACTCTTTGGCCTTGGGCAATGTAGTTTTGATGACCTCATGCCGCAATAACGAATTGGTCATATTTCGCAGCATGGCAAGACGATGACTGCTGGTGCGATTCAGCTTCCGAAGTCCGTTATGATGACGCATGGCTTGCTTCCTTTTTACTTTTATCAAGATTGGCTGGAGGCCAACTTTCGAGCTTCATACCGAGCGTCAATCCGCGAGAGGCCAATACCTCCTTGATTTCGTTCAACGACTTTCTCCCCAGATTGGGGGTTTTCAGTAGCTCGGTCTCAGTACGCTGGATCAGGTCGCCGATATAATAGATGTTTTCGGCCTTGAGGCAATTGGCCGAACGAACGGTAAGCTCGAGATCATCGACAGGCCGAAGAAGGACCGGGTCCACCTGAGGCAGCTTAGGCTGCTCCACAGGCATTGGCGTGCCCTTGAGGTCGGCAAATACGGAGAGTTGCTCCACAAGGACTTTTGCCGCGTACCGGATTGCCTCTTCCGGATCCACAACACCGTTGGTTTCAATATCCATCACAAGCTTATCCAGATCGGTGCGTTGCTCCACGCGCGCGCTTTCCACCGCATAACTCACGCGCCGCACCGGGCTAAAGGACGCATCGAGCAGAATACTGCCGATGGTGCGGCCTTCGTTTCCTGGCTGGCGAACAGTCCCGGGTACATAGCCCCGGCCCAGCTCCACCTTTATTTGCATATCAAGCTTTCCACCCGCGGTAAGATGCGCAATGACGTGGTCGGGATTAATGATTTCCACATCGTGCGAGGCTTCGATATCGCCGGCTGTAACCGTACCCTCGCCTTTCTTCTTGAGAACCAGTACGGCTTCGCTCCTGTTATGCAACTTTAAAACGATACCCTTCAAGTTCAGCAGGATATCGACCACATCCTCCTGCACGCCGTCCAGGGCAGAGTACTCATGCACCACCCCGCTGATTTGAACCTCGGTTGGCGCAAATCCCGGCATCGAAGAAAGAAGAATACGGCGCAATGCATTTCCCAACGTATGCCCATAACCACGTTCGAATGGCTCCATTGTAATTTTCGCATGCAATGGAGAAACATTCTGAACGTCAATAATGCGCGGCGTAAGAAAAGTGTTACTTGGCATAGCCTGATCCTTTTGCGGAAAGCTCGATGATTGATTACTTCGAGTACAGTTCTATTACTAGCGATTCATTGATGCTCGCAGGCAGATCCGAACGTTCGGGCTTGGCCTTGAATGTTCCCTTCATTGCTTTGACATCCATCTCTATCCACTCGGGAAAAGTACGATGTTCCGCAGCTTCCACCGCAGCCTTGATACGCAGGTGGCCTTTTGCTTTCTCCGCAACCTCTATCACGTCGCCCGGCTTTACCTGATAAGAAGGAATATTAACCCTGCGGCCATTCACCAGCACTCCGTTGTGCCGTACAATCTGCCGTGCTTCCGATCGGGACGCCCCGAAACCCATCCGATAGGAAACCGAATCGAGGCGGCATTCCAGCAACTGAAGCAGATTCTCCCCGGTGATGCCGCGCTGCTGGTCGGCCAGCTCATAGTTATTACGAAACTGGCGCTCCAGGATTCCATATATACGGCGCAGTTTCTGTTTTTCCCGCAACTGCACGCCATAATCAGACAACCGTCCGCTTTTCTGGCCATGCTGGCCTGGCGCATAATTCCGGCGTTCGATTGCGCACTTTTCAGTGAAGCATTTTTCGCCTTTCAAAAACAGCTTCTCTCCTTCGCGGCGACACTGACGGCACTTGGGATCTAGATTTCTAGCCACGGCAACTCCTTAAATACGACGTTTCTTCGGTGGCCGGCAACCATTATGCGGAACCGGCGTCACATCCGAAATACTGGTAATTTTGAATCCCGCCGCATTCAATGCGCGCACCGCCGACTCTCGTCCGGGGCCGGGGCCTTTGATACGCACCTCCAGGTTTTTTACCCCGCACTCCTGTGCAACCCTGCTTGCCTGCTCCGCCGCAACCTGTGCAGCAAATGGCGTGCTTTTGCGTGATCCCTTGAAACCTGCTCCGCCAGAGGTCGCCCAGGACAATGCATTCCCCTGCCGGTCCGTGATCGTGACGATGGTGTTGTTGAACGAGGCGTGAACATGTGCAATTCCCTCCGCCACGTTCTTCTTGACTTTCTTGCGTACCCGCGTTGATGCTTTTACCATGTAATGATTCCCTTTTCTGGCGCCCGGTTAATGGTCAAATTAGCGTGTTGCCGCCTTTGCGCTGGAAGAACGAACCGCCTTGCGGGGTCCCTTGCGCGTCCTGGCATTGGTACGCGTACGCTGCCCTCGCACGGGCAAGCCGCGACGATGGCGCAGGCCACGATAGCAACCGAGATCCATCAGGCGTTTTATGTTCATCGACACTTCTCTTCGCAAATCGCCTTCCACGACGAACTTAGCCACGTGGTCCCGTAATTTGTCCATCTGGGCATCGGTCACGTCTTTGATCTTGGTCGTGGTTTCTATGCCCGTAGCCACGCAAATCTCACGGGCTCGGGTGCGGCCGATGCCATATATCGAAGTCAGCGCGATCTCGGCATGCTGATGATTGGGAATGTTTACTCCAGCGATACGGGCCATACGTTATTCCTGCAGAATGTTGTAATAAGATTACTCCGATCTTCGCAGCGCTTTCAGCCCTGCCGCTGCTTATGCCGTGGATCCGTGCAGATAACGCGCACGATGCGATTGCGCCGAATGATTTTACAATTGCGGCATATTTTTTTTACTGATGCGAGTACTTTCATGCTCAGATCCTCTCTTCCTATTTGGCGCGAAACGTGATACGCGCTCTGCTCAAGTCGTATGGCGTCAGGTCCACCGTAACCTTGTCGCCAGGCAAAATACGGATGTAATGCATGCGCATTTTGCCGGAAATATGCCCTAATACTACGTGCCCATTTTCCAGTTTGACCCGAAACGTCGCATTGGGCAACGTTTCCAGGATCTCCCCCTGCATCTGTATTGTTTCTTCCTTTGCCATCCCGTCCCTGTAGACTATCGCGCGGGCAGTCCGCCGCCACCTTTGAAATTCGTTTTCTTCAATAGACTTTCGTATTGATGGGACATGATGTAAGCCTGCACCTGCGCCATGAAATCCATTGTAACCACCACGATGATCAGCAAAGACGTACCACCAAAATAAAATGGAACATTCCATTTCAAAATCAGGAATTCGGGCAGCAAGCATACAAGCGTCACATAAATCGCACCAGCCAGCGTCAATCTCAACATGATGCGCTCGATATATCGGGCAGTCTGGTCGCCGGGCCGTATACCCGGTATGAAGGCACCGCTCTTCTTCAGGTTTTCAGCCGTTTCTTTCGGATTGAATACCAGGGCCGTATAAAAGAAGCAGAAAAATATGATCATGGCAGCATACAAAATCACATAGATGGGCTGCCCCGGCGATAACGCACCGCTTATTTCCTTCAACCAGCTCATGGATTCACCGTCGGCAAACCACCCCGCCAACGTCGCGGGAAATAATATGATACTGGAAGCAAAAATGGGAGGAATGACTCCTGCCATATTGAGCTTCAACGGGAGATGAGAGCTCTGGCCTCCATATACCTTGCGCCCGACCTGGCGTTTCGCATAATTCACGAGTATCTTGCGCTGGCCGCGCTCCACGAAAACCACGAAAGCGGTTACCAGCGTCGCAGCGATAAAAATCCCCAGGGCGACCAGGAAATGCATTGCACCCGTCCGAACCAGTTCGAGCGTGCCGCCGATGGCGCTCGGCAATCCGGCTGCAATGCCGGCAAAAATGATTAGCGATATGCCATTGCCGATTCCGCGCTCCGTTATCTGCTCTCCCAGCCACATCAGGAATATGGTGCCCGTGACCAGCGTGATCACCGTGGTCAAAAGAAACATGGGGCCGGGCTCGATTACCAGGCCAGCCTGGGACTGCAGCGCAATGGATATGCCATATCCCTGAACAAGCGCCAGACACAGGGTTCCATACCGGGTGTACTGGGTGATTTTTCTGCGGCCCGACTCCCCTTCCTTTTTCAATGCTTCAAGGTAAGGAAAGGCTACCGTTCCCAGTTGCATGATGATCGACGCCGAGATATACGGCATGATGCCGAGAGCGAAAATCGAGAAACGGGAAAGCGCGCCGCCTGAAAACATGTTGAACATTCCCAGGATGCCCCCTTGCTGGGACTCGAACAAATCCTTCAGCACGACGGGATCAATGCCAGGAACAGGAACATGCGCGCCAATCCGGTAGACGATCAGCGCGAAGAGCAGAAACCAGAGGCGGCGCTTCAAGTCGCCGAGCTTTCCGGAGAGTCCCCGAAAGGAGTCGCTAGCAGCCAATGTCTATCCCAATGAGTTTATTCAACGCTTCCACCCGCTGCTTCTATAGCCATCCTTGCACCCTTGGTGACGGCGAGGCCCTTGAGCTTCACCGCCCGCTCGATATTCCCGGAGAGTATTACCCTGGCTGCTATCACAGAATCGGGAATAATTCCGGCCTGTTTCAGCGCGAGAATGTCGATGTCATCACCGTTCATTTTTCCCAGGGTGGACAATCGGATCTCCGCAACATTTTTTCCGCCGCGCGATATAAAGCCCCGTTTCGGAAGACGCCGCTGCATAGGCATCTGCCCGCCTTCGAATCCTACCTTATGAAACCCCCCCGCTCGGGATTTCTGTCCCTTATGGCCACGTCCCGCGGTTTTACCCAGGCCCGAGCCTATCCCGCGCCCCACGCGCCGGCGGGCATGCTTTGCTCCGGTAGCCGGTTTGATGGAATTTAACCGCATCTATGCCTCACTCTTGACGAGGTAATAAACATTATTGATCATACCGCGCACCGCTGGCGTATCCTCCAATTCGGCGCTGCTGTTGATTCTACTCAACCCCAACCCGCGCACAGTGGCGCGATGAGACCGCTTGGTGCCGATCAGGCTCCTGACCAGCGTGACCTTTATTTTTTTCCGGCTCTCTGTCATTTGGACAACCCCATGATCTCTTCCACGCTTTTACCCCGCTTGGCGGCAATTTCCGCAGGCGTATTCATGTCTTGCAGTCCTTGCAGCGTCGCGCGCACGACATTGTAGGGGTTGGTTGAGCCTATGCATTTAGCCAGAATGTTATGTATGCCCATGACCTCGAATATTGCCCGCATCGGGCCACCCGCGATAATGCCCGTTCCTTCGGAAGCCGGCTGCATATATACAGTGGCAGCCCCATGCCTGCCGATAACCGGATGATGAAGCGTTCCATTCTTGAGACTCACCTTGATCATCTTGCGGCGCGCTTCATCCATCGCTTTCTGCACTGCCACAGGCACTTCACGTGACTTGCCCTTGCCCATTCCAACGCTGCCATCCCCGTTTCCAACCACGGTCAATGCCGCAAAACCCAATATGCGCCCGCCTTTCACTACCTTGGTGACCCGATTGATCGCCACCATTTTTTCCTTGAGTCCATCGCCGCGATCGTCGCCGGCTGGAATCTTTCCCTGCATCCGTCCCTGCATCTTAGCCATTATTTAGTCCTCACTCAGAATTTGAGGCCATATTCACGCGCGGCATCGGCCAAGGCCTTCACACGCCCGTGGTACTTGAAACCTGAACGGTCGAATGCAACAGTTTCGATACCCAGTCCTTTCGCTTTTTCTGCGACACGTTTGCCCACGGCTGCGGCAGCGCCGATGGTGCCGCCATTGGGAATCTCTTTTTTCACCTCTGGTTCCAGGGTAGATGCGCTGGTCAATACTCTGCCGCCAGCGCCATCTATGAGTTGAGCATAGATGTGGCAGTTGCTGCGGTGCACGGCCAACCGTATCATCTTCAATTCGGCGATCTTGGCGCGGGTTTGACGCGCCCGGCGCAACCGGGATTCTGTTGGATTCGGCATATATATCCTGATTATTTCTTCTTGGTTTCTTTCATGACGATTACCTCGTCGGCATATCGTACACCCTTGCCCTTGTACGGTTCCGGGATACGGTAGGCACGCACCTCGGCGGCAACCTGGCCAACCTGCTGCTTATCTATGCCTTTTATGATGACTTCTGTCTGGGTCGGCGTTTCGACCTTTATTCCCTCGGGCATTTTATGCGCGACCGGATGAGAGAATCCCAGCGTCAAATTCAGGACGTCACCAGCCGCTTGAGCGCGATATCCCACTCCCACCAATGTCAGTTTCTTCTCGAAGCCGCTGGTTACGCCTTTCACCATATTCGCCAGCAAGGCGCGCATCGTTCCGGACATGGCGTTGGCGTGCTTGGTATCGTTGGAGACTTTTATCAGCAAGCTATCCCCTTCGCGCTCGACAGCGATATCGGATCCGATATCGCGGCGCAATGTACCCAGCGGTCCCTTTACCGCCACTTCGGAATCCGACAAGGTTACCTCCACATTCGCCGGAACCGGAATAGGATTTTTTCCCACTCGAGACATTTCTATACCTCTAGGCAACTATACATAAAACTTCACCGCCCACGCCATTGGCCCTCGCCTTTCTTTCGGTCATGACGCCTTTCGATGTCGACACTATCGCCACCCCCAGCCCGTTCATCACGTTCGGGAGCTTATCGCTTGCTTTATATATGCGCAGGCCGGGGCGGCTGATCCGCTCGATCTTTTCAATCACGGGACGCCCGGCATAATATTTCAAACTGATGTCCAGCACGGACTTGCCATCGGCTTCATGCACCGCGAAATCCTCAACATACCCTTCTTCTTTCAACACTCCTGCAATGGCGGCCTTGAGCTTCGAAGCAGGCATTGCTACCGAGGCCTTTTCAGAAAGCTGCGCGTTTCTGATGCGCGTCAGCATATCAGCGATGGGGTCACTCATGCTCATCCGGGGATACCTCTAGAAATCCGTTTTTGGCAAGGGGCCAATACATATATTGTTAAGATACCGGGGCAGACCGTAACGATCAAACCCTCGACAGATTCGGCGCCCCGAGCAAACGTGGCGGCCGGATAATTTGATGCAGGCATGCTTCGATTACCAGCTGGCCTTGGTCAACCCGGGTATTTCCCCGCTCATGGCGATATCGCGCAATTTATTGCGGCCGAGGCCAAACTTGCGATAGACGCCCCGGGGGCGGCCCGTCAGGGAACAACGGTTTCTCAGCCGAACCGGACTCGCATTCCTGGGAAGCATTTGGAGCTTGATTCGCGCTGAATGGCGCTCTTCCTCACTTAAATTGAAATCGTTGATCACGGCTAATAGCTCTGCACGCCGTGCAGCAAACTTTTTTACGGTTTCCCTACGCTTCAAATCGCGGTTAATGATAGCTACTTTGGCCATATCGTCTCAGTTCTTGAATGGGAATTTGAATGCCGCCAGCAACGCCTTGGCCTCCGCATCTGTTTTCGCCGTGGTAGTGATGGTGATATTCATGCCCCTCAACATATCGATTTTGTCGTATTCGATTTCGGGAAAGATGATCTGCTCCTTGATTCCCATGTTGTAATTACCCCGTCCATCGAAGGACCTGCCCGAAATACCCCGAAAATCGCGAATGCGTGGAATGGCCACATTGACCAACCGATCGAGGAACTCGTACATGCGAATACGCCGCAATGTCACCATGCACCCAACCGGGTACGCCTCCCGCACCTTGAAGGTTGCAATGGACTTCTTCGCCTTGGTGACCACCGGTTTCTGACCAGCTATTTTTTGCATATCCCCTACAGCGCTGTCCATCACCTTTTTATCGGCCACCGCCTCGCCCACGCCCATATTGAGCGTAATCTTGCGGATCCGCGGAACCTCCATTACCGACTTGTAGCCGAATTGCTCCATCAGCTGCTTTACGACGGTATTGCGATAATATTCCTGTAAACGAGCCATATGTCCTCTTCACCCCTACGCGTCAAGCAACTCGCCGTTCGATTTGAAATAGCGGACTTTGCGTTTATCTTCAAGAATTCTGATACCCACGCGATCCGGCTTTTGCGTAGCGGGATTGAATATTGCCACGTTGGAAATCTGGACAGGTTTCTCCATTTCGACAATTCCGCCGGTGGTACCTTTATTCGGGTTCGGCCGCTGGTGCTTCTTGACCTTATTGGCCCCCTCGACAACTACGAGGTCAGCGCTTACCACACGCAATACGGTGCCCCGCTTGCCTTTATCCCTGCCGCTGATGACAACAACATCATCACCCTTTTTTATTTTCCGCATACTGACTCCCTGACGCGCTACAGAACTTCCGGCGCAAGCGACACGATTTTCATGAAGCGCGCATTCCGCAATTCCCGGGTAACCGGACCAAAAATGCGGGTGCCGATAGGCTCCAGCTTCGAATTCAGCAATACCGCGGCGTTATTGTCGAACTTGATCAATGAGCCGTCGGCACGACGGACGCCTTTGGAAGTACGCACCACCACCGCATTGTATATCTCGCCTTTCTTGACGCGTCCGCGCGGCGCCACGTCTTTGACGCTGACTTTTATTATGTCCCCTATGCCGGCATATCGCCGCTTGGAGCCCCCCAGCACCTTTATGCACATGATTGAACGTGCACCGGTATTATCTGCAACTTGCAGAGTCGATTGCATTTGGATCATTATTTACTCGCTCTTTCCAACTTTTCCCGCCCAATCCGGCGCGGACAGTATTGGATCCCGTTCGGGGGTGTAGCGGCGCCAGTACATCGGCCGCACAAAATTTAAGATCTGAAAACCGGAAAATCGAAGAGGCGGAATTATACGGCCTTCCCTTTGGAAAAACAAGTGAGGACTCGTTTCATTCAGCCTCGAACCCGGTCAGCTGAATTGCGCGGCTTTCTCCATCAACTTGACTACACGCCAGGCTTTTGTTTTGGAAAACGGCCGGCATTCTTCGATTACAACAGTGTCCCCGGCATGAAACTCATTGTTTTCGTCATGAACGTGATACTTTTTTGAGCGAACCATAATTTTTCCGTAGAGCGGATGCTTTACCTTACGTTCAACCAAGACGGTAATGGTTTTGTCCATCTTGTCGCTCACCACCTTTCCCGAAAGGGTACGATTTAACTTGGCTTCTTCGCTCATGACAGCTTCACTTTTTGGCTGAGTATGGTTTTGGTGCGCGCAATGTCGCGGCGCATTTTCCGCAATTGATTGGTATTGCTTAGCTGCTGGGTAGCTTTTTGCATGCGCAAGCCGAATTGCGCCCTCAACAGTTCCAGTAACTCCTGTTCCAGCGCTGCCGGATCTTTGGAGCGCAATTCCTTTGCCTTCATATTAGCCACCCACCTGTCTTATAACGAACGTAGTCTGGATTGGCAGCTTTGCGGCAGCCAGGCGAAAGGCCTGGCGTGCCAGGACTTCATCGACGCCATCCATTTCATACAACATTTTCCCCGGTTGAATTTCGGCGACAAAATACTCGGGGCTTCCCTTGCCATTTCCCATCCGAACCTCAGCAGGCTTGTGTGAAATGGGTTTATCGGGAAAAATCCGTATCCAGATGCGTCCGCCCCGCTTGATGTGCCGGGTCATGGCACGGCGGGCGGCTTCTATCTGGCGCGCCGTCAACCGGCCGCGACCTATCGCCTTAAGCCCATATTCGCCAAAGCTGACCTTTGCACCGCGGGTCGCTACCCCGGTATTACGGCCTTTTTGCTGTTTGCGGTACTTGGTTCTAGCTGGCTGCTGCATCTCTTGCTCCTGGCTTTACTGTCTTTCCAACTGCAGAGGTGGCGCTAGAGTCTTCGCCAGCACCATCCGTCCTTTTTTCCGCTTTCTTATCAGTTGACCTGATTTCGGATTTGGATTCGTTTTTCGATTCCGCTCTGGCGGCTGACCTTGGTCCTGCTCCAGTTCTGCCGGGAGCGGATGCCGGCTTCCTGGGCGGCCGCTTTCCTTCGGGCTCTCCGCCCGGAGCGGACGCTTGGTTGGGAAGTTGCGCGCCTGTCCCCGTAGACTGATCACCTCTTCCGATTACTTCGCCCTTGAAAACCCATACTTTGATTCCAATCACGCCATAGGTCGTTTTTGCTTCAGAAGTGCCGTAATCCAGATCGGCACGCAAGGTATGCAGTGGCACGCGACCTTCCCGGTACCATTCAGTACGAGCGATTTCAATGCCGTTCAATCTGCCCGCGCTCATTATCTTGATTCCCTGAGCGCCAAGCCGCATGGCATTCTGCATGGCACGCTTCATCGCGCGACGAAACATGATGCGTTTTTCCAATTGCTGCGCGATATTGTCCGCGATCAACTGCGCATCGATTTCCGGCTTCCGGATTTCTTCGATATTCACGTGAACGGGCACACCCATGAGGGCTTGGAGCGCTCCGCGGAGCACCTCTATATCCTCACCTTTCTTGCCGATGACTACACCAGGGCGTGAGCTATAAATCGTAATACGGGCATTCTTGGAAGGCCGCTCGATGACGACCTTTCCTACCGAGGCATGAGCCAATTTTTTCCTGAGATATTCCCGTACCTTGATATCCTCGTTGAGCATCCCAGGGAAATTTTTTCCATTGGCGTACCACTTCGACGACCAGTTCTTCAATACGGAAAGCCTGAAGCCCGTCGGATTTATTTTTTGTCCCATATGTCTTTGTGCGCCTATTTTTTGTTGCCGACTTTGTCGCCAACGGTAAGAAAGATATGGCAAGTCGGCTTGACAATGCGGTTGCCGCGCCCTTTGGCGCGAGCGCTGGTTCGCATCATGGAAGGTCCCCGATCCACATATATTGTCGACACCTTCAATTCATCTATATCCGCACCTTCATTATGCTCAGCGTTGGCAATGGCCGATTCCAGCAGCTTGCGTATGATCGCTGCTCCCTTTTTCGGGCTGAAAGCGAGCAGATTAAGTGCCCGGTCCACCGGCAGCCCGCGAATCTGATCGGCCACCAGCCGCCCTTTCTGCTCGGACAATCTCACTCCACGTAATACGGCAGTTGTTTGCATTTATGTTCCTATTTCTTTGATCCCGCGCCCGCCTTCTTGTCGCCCGAATGGCCCTTGAAAACCCGGGTATGCGAAAATTCCCCCAGCTTGTGCCCTACCATGTTCTCCGTGACATATATGGGGATATGCTGCTTGCCATTGTGCACGGCAATGGTCAGGCCGATAAAATCGGGAAGAATTGTCGAACGGCGGGACCATGTCTTGATCGGCCGCTTGTCGTTGGTTGCGCGCGCAACCTCCACCTTCGAGATCAGATGCAGATCGACAAAAGGTCCTTTTTTAACGGAACGTGCCATGACTCATCATCCTTTGTTTGAATAACGGCGCCGTACTATCATGCCGTCAGTACGCTTGTTTGTGCGTGTACGAAACCCCTTCGCAGGCGTTCCCCAAGGACTGACCGGGTGGCGGCCCGCCGCGGTCTTTCCTTCGCCGCCACCATGAGGATGATCGATAGGGTTCATCACAACGCCGCGCACGGTAGGCCGGATGCCGCGCCAGCGTTGCGCGCCCGCCTTGCCAATCGAACGTAGATTGTGTTCCTCGTTACCCACCTCTCCGATGGTGGCTCGGCAATTTACATGAACCTTTCGTATTTCCCCCGAACGCAACCTCAACTGGGCGTAATCCCCCTCGCGCGCCAGAAGCTGAACCGAAGCACCAGCCGAACGGGCCAGCTGCGCACCCTTGCCAGGCATCATTTCCACACAATGTATGGTGCTTCCTACCGGGATATTGCGCAAAGGAAGCGTGTTACCGTCCTTGATAGGCGCATCCACCCCGCTCATCAACACATTCCCGGCAGTAATGCCGCGCGGCGCGATGATATAGCGGCGCTCCCCATCCGCATAGCAAAGCAGTGCAAGATTCGCGCTGCGATTCGGGTCATATTCCAGCCGCTCGACCCTGGCATTGATGCCATCCTTGTTCCGGCGAAAATCAACGATTCGGTAGTGCTGCTTATGGCCTCCGCCTATGTGGCGGGTGGTAATATGGCCATGGTTGTTGCGCCCCGCGGTACGATTCTGCCTTTCCAGAAGTTTCGCATGGGGAGCGCCCTTATGCAGTTCGGAATTGACGACCTTGACGACTGCCCGCCGTCCCGGGGAAGTAGGTTTGACTTTCACGAGCGCCATTTACTTGACCTCTCCCTGAGCAACTTCCGAGAAATTTATTTCCTGGCCAGCCTTAATGCTAACGAAAGCCTTCTTCCAGTTGCTGCGCTTCCCCATGAAGCGGCCAAAGCGCTTTTCCTTTCCTTTAACATTTGCGACTTGCACTCTTTCCACCTGAATGTTTTGCGCTTTCCAGATCAATTCGACAGCCGCTTTAACCTCGTTCTTGGTAGCGTCCCGGAGAACACGAAAGATGATATGGTTGTGCTTTTCAGCCACATAGGTCGCCTTCTCGGAAACTTGGGGTGCCAATATCACCTGCATAAGACGTTCCTGGTTGAATGTTTGCGTTTTCATGCAAGCATCTCCTCCATTTTAGTCAAGGCCCCTCGTGTCACCAGTACCTTGGCAAAACGCATGAGACTGACCGGATCGGCGTGACCTGCTTCCACTACTCTCACACGAGCTAGATTGCGGGAAGAAAGATAGAGGTTCTCATCGATACTGTCAGTAATAATCATGACCTCGTCCAACCCCATGTCCTTCAGCTTTGTCGCCAGCACTTTGGTCTTCGGCGCATCTATGCTGAAACTTTCCACTATCGACAAGCGATCCTCCCGTACCAGTTGAGACAGAATGGAAACGATGCCGGCGCGATACATCTTGCGATTGACCTTGTGTGTAAAATTTTCGTCGGGACTATTGGGAAAGATTTTTCCGCCACCCCGCCATAACGGGCTGGATGCCATTCCCGAGCGCGCCCGGCCGGTTCCTTTCTGGCGCCATGGCTTACGAGTGGATTTGGCGACGTCCGAACGTCCTTTTTGAGCCCGGTTGGCGCTGCGGGCGTTGGCCAGATAAGCCGTCACTACCTGATGCACCAGGGCTTCATTATATTCACGGCCAAATAGCGCGTCGGAAACCGGAATGCTCGCGTCCGGCTGCCCATCTTTCTCACTGATGAGTTTAAGTTCCATCATGCTCCCGCCTTTTTGCCGGCCTTCGTGCCACTTTTTGCCACCCCTTTGCCTTCAGATTTGACGGGGGGCTTTGCCGTAATCCTGGTAATTTTTACGCTTGGACGCACGAGCACATCACTCCCTCTCGACCCGGGAATCGCGCCTTTGATGAGCAACAGGCTGCGCTCGGTATCAATACGCAATATTTCCAGATTCTGGGTAGTACACCGCACGCTCCCCAGGTGCCCGGACATGCGTTTGCCCGGAAACACGCGCCCGGGATCCTGTGCCATGCCAATGGAACCCGGAACGTTATGCGACCTGGAATTACCGTGACTGGCCCGGTTCGAGGCAAAATTATGGCGTTTGATTACCCCGGCATATCCCTTGCCAATCGAGATCCCGGTCACATCCACTTTTTGACCGGTTTTAAAAATATCGACGGCTATGCTTGTTCCGGGAGCAAGGCCGGCAAGCACTTCCGGCGTCACGCGGAATTCTTTCAGAATATGGCCAGCTTCCACCGCAGCTTTTGCGAAATGTCCGGCGGCGGGTTTATTGACCCGGCTGGGGCGGCGCTTGCCAAAGGTTACCTGGGCGGCGGTATAACCATCGGTTTCCGCGGATTTGAGTTGTGTAACACGATTGTTGGACACATCCAGCACGGTTACGGGCTGGCTATCGCCATCCTCCGTAAAAATGCGGGTCATGCCAACCTTCCGGCCGACAAGTCCTAAACTCATTTTAATTACCCTTCTTAAAAGGTGCCGATTGCAATTGACCGGCGATTTTATATGTTCTTTGAAGCGAATCCTGAGCCCATGATTATTTCAATGGAACCCAGCCAGATAAAACGCAATGCTTACAACTTGATTTCCACATCCACGCCCGCGGGCAAATCCAGTTTCATCAAGGCATCCACGGTTTTGTCGGTGGGATCCATGATATCCATGAGTCGCAGATGAGTCCGGATCTCGAACTGGTCGCGCGAAGTCTTGTTTACATGAGGGGACCGCAGGACATCGAACCGTTCGATACGCGTCGGCAGCGGCACCGGACCCTTTACCACCGCGCCTGTACGCTTTGCCGTTTCAACGATTTCCATGGCGGATTTATCTATCAACCGATAGTCAAACGCTTTCAAACGAATCCGGATTTTCTGGCTTTGCATGCTTAAACCTCAGGTTGAGGATCTGGATTTTGAATTGGCGATTCAGTGCAGGGCACTCATCCCAAATCCCATCCTGGTCCTGTCGTTACTCTATAATTTTGGCCACGACGCCGGCGCCGACGGTTCTGCCGCCTTCA
>MKVR01000044.1:22968-29609 GCA_001899235.1 Nitrosospira sp. 56-18 | reverse complement strand
AAATTCTAAGTCCCGAGACTTCGAACTCCCACACCGCCGGTGCCACCGGCTTGAACAGGCCATCGCCGACATGCAGTGTCTGCGTTGCCTCGTCGTAGCTGAATTTCTCCGGTAAGCTTTCGGTGGCTATGGCCTTGGCGCAACGTGCGCGGCCATGGGGCCATGTTTGGCCTTGCGCAAAACGTTCGCCATAACTATGTAAGTAAATGAGCCGCTGTCCAATGGCAGTGGCAGTTGCAAACAGTTCCTTGTTCAGCGTGATAGGAACGCGCACCTCGCGGTTCTTCAGTTCTTCATGGAAGCGTGCCGTATAACCGGGATGGGCGAGCACCGCGTAGAGATAGGCTGCGATTTCTTCTGCGGTGACTGCCCGTTCAAAAATCTGCTTCAACGCAACGGGCAAAGCCGGGTGCAAATTGGGATACTGGGCTTGCGCATCGCGGTAAAGAGGCAGAATTTCCTTGGCGCCGAATGAGCCCCGGAAATAATGGAGATCGGGCACGTTGGCACTGATGCTCAAAGCTGGCCCAGTTCCAAGCGGGCTCGATAACAGGCTGGCGAAATAAAGTTGCGTGTCCGAGTGGTTGGTCCAGAGCGACTCTCGTGGCCGTGACAACAACCTTGTATCTGCGATAATGAACTGCCGATCGAAGGAGCGATATCCATAGCCACAAACCCTAGGACAAGGAGAATTGAAATTCAAGTCGGCAATGGGCACGGTCGATTCAGGGTCAGTCCAAAGCGCCTTGTATTTCCCCTTTATCTTTCTGTCTGTGCTTTCCTTGAATAGCGCCGCGCGATCCACCGATATGAGCAAACTTTTCCAACGGTTTTGTAGTACTTCACGGGTTAAACCTATCGGCCAAATTCGTTTCCCTTGCACGCCGGAATGCTGCCACGGCATCAAGTCAGTAATCTGAGGCCAGTCAAAAAAAGTCGCGGTGCCTTGTGGTCGGAGTGGCGCCTGCCATTCGGTGGGACAAATCTCGAATTGCAGGTTCCGGAAACCATCAATGCTTTCAAGCTTTTCCAGCTTGGCCGTTCGGTTGCCTTCAATCCGGCAGTAATACGCTTGCGCCGGAATTTTCGGGTTCGGCGCACCATAGCGCACGGCTATGGTGATGGCTACCGGGGTCTGGATGTTGAATACGTTCTCATCCTGGCAAGTGCCGCGGCCTTCGCCGCCCAGGTCTATGATCCAGATTTCGTCGCACAGCCGCCGCATGTGCTCCCGCATGCCAAGGAAAGCGTCGCCGTCTAGATAGGATGAGGCGGTGATGTAGGTCACGATGCCGGGGCCCGGCATAACACCAGGGTGCTCGTGCTCGAACACTTTCCACAGTGCCCAGCGCCAAAAATAAACGTATAGATTGTAAAGATTCTTGAGCTGTCCGCCCTTACCGGCCTTTTTCACCGACTCGATGAAGTCATTGAGGATAGCGTCCTTGCCGTGCTTGCTCTCACCCCAGCGGACCCATGCACCAGTCATCATGCGGTTTTCTTCATTAGCCGCTTCGTGCCGGTCATAGGGTGGATTACCAATGCATACCAGCACCGGCTGGATATCCTTGATGGAGCGGGCGCGCTTGTGCTCGTCTCCGATGGGCTTGTAAAGTAAAGGCAATTCGGGAATTTTCTCATGTGGGGATTCCAGCGTGTTACTCAGGCAGATACCAACACCCTGGCGCGGCACTTTCGCACCATAATCGTGGAACATGCGGGTAAGCCGGAGTGCAGATACTGAATATGGGCCTACCATGATCTCGAAACCGTAGAGTTGCTTTGCGATGCTTTCGGCACGTCCGATTACCGCGCCATCGCCTTCTTCACTTCGAACTCGCTGTAGAGCATGCTCAACGATGCCTAGCAAGTATGTACCCGTGCCTACAGCCGGATCTAGCGTCGCAACATCTCCATCTGCGAAGCCCAGTCTTTTATGGAATTTTTCCCGCAACAACTCATCAACTAGCCGTACCTGAGCCTGTACCACTTCCACCGGCGTGTAGTAGGCTCCGACATCCTTACGTAGCTTTGGGTCATATTCGGCGAGAAAATCTTCGTAGAAGTGCAACCACGGGTCGCGCCTGCCGCGGGACATCGTACCCGTGGGAACTGCTTGAATAACACGCTGGAGAAGATTGAGGGATGCACCGATGTCATCACTCAACTGAGAATCGGTCAGCACCTCCAATGCGCGGGATAAAAGGCTATTTGAGCCAGTAAGCTGCTGGATTGCACGGTCAAGCAGAAGCGTGTCACTGCCATCCGAACGAGCAAGGAGCAAAGCAAAAACTACTGTCTGCGCGTAGGAGTCGGCAAACACCTGATCGCTGGCTTCGGGAAAAAGGTAACGACGCCAATCACGCGCGACGGACACCATGGCTTCAGAGCGTTTGCTGAGTGCCGCGAGCACATCGTCATGCAGCATCCGGCAAAGCGGCGCGAGTAGTTCTGCCAACTGCTTGGCCGACTTGGGAACTATCGGTTCCCATTGAAAGAAATCAGCTAACAGCACATGCAGTTCGGCAGCGATCTTGTTGTTAACCGCGCGCGTGCCGAGGACAGTCAAGTCATCGTCAAAACGTACATACCGAATCCTTTCTCCATGACGAAACAGCGCCCATTCATTGCCATTGGTATAGATCAGATTGGGTAAGAGGCTAAACCGCTCCCACTGTTTTTTGTTATGTCCCCTGAAACGGTCCGGTGCCACACCTGTACCCGGCGACTTCAGTTCAATATAGCCGCATAACAAACGATTCACTGTCACGGCAAAATCGGGGCGTCCTAACTGATCGTTCAGGATGCTTTCGTCTTTCGCTACAACCTCCAGATTTCTCGAATTTCCAATTTTTTCCAATAAGGTATCCACAGGCCGACGCAATTGGTCTTCTGCACGTCCTGCTGCGAGCACATTGAATTTTGATTGTATAGTGGCCGCAAAAACTTTGAGTGCTTCTAGCATTACATCGTAGGTTTGATTGCTCCT
Source organism: Nitrosospira sp. 56-18 (assembly GCA_001899235.1). Lineage (GTDB taxonomy): Bacteria > Pseudomonadota > Gammaproteobacteria > Burkholderiales > Nitrosomonadaceae > Nitrosospira. The sequence goes on along the minus strand of MKVR01000044.1, from coordinate 26,620 downwards.
CATCTTGTCGTTACGCCTCAATGATGCGAACAAACTTATCAGACTGGACACCAGCAGTATTCTTCATTTGTTACTTTCCTCCCGCTTATCCTATATTTATCTGTATGCCAAAATTCTGTCGCTGTTTCTCAGCCTGCTAACGTAAGAAATCCGCCTCGTATAGGCAAGAGGATCAGGTACTGCTTCACACAATTTTTTGGAATCAATCCGCTAATGTCAGGCACAGTTAAATTTTGAGCCAATAGTCTTGGCAATGGGAAGGGATAGGGGGGTGAAACACCTAAAACTCTGAAGGCCGTTTTATGCGGGTTTTCGTGGACTTGCTGAGATAGATAGAGTTAGCTGGAGCAAGGGCTCAACCAAACAATCTGCTGAATGCCTTTACAGGTGCCCTTTCGTATAGTTCAAAAAACTAACATACCAACAATTATACCAACAGCCATATTAAGCGTGCTTGTATCAGCTGGTAGCATTGCAAGCTACCTACTTTTTGAAGAATATCCCTGAACCGATGATGTCTGTTCTACTGACAGCCTTTACCCCATAAGTCAGAGCTACGTTGTCAACAACCCCAGAAGCCACGGTAGAGCAGGTGAAGCAATTAATGGCTCTATCAGTTTTTCTACGCTACATAAAGTTGCGAAACCTAAGCCAGCATTTCCTGGCTTCATCGGCAGTGCACATACTTCTCATTACATTTCTTATGATTTCTGTTTCCACCAAACCGCATCGTTCACGTCCACCAAATCACAGTACAAATCGACATACTAAAACTTGCCAATTTCGATGTCCGGATACCTACCGCGGGCTTCGCAATGTTTCAGTTCAAAATGGCAAGCTTGTCAAGTTACCCAACAATACAAAATACGTAGTTAGCCTGCTATATTTTTCGCATATTCGGAAAAGATGCACGATCCATTGCTTTTTGCGGTGAATAAGCTTGATGAGGAGCAGGCATACAATAGTTTGGGTAATTATTTCCAACACTCTACGATTAACGTCCACTTTCTCGCCTCGTCGGCAATATCGGCGTTGTTTTTTTCGCGCGAGAACCATCCACCGCTAGTTTTGTAGGGGACCCTGTTGGTATCAAGGAACGTTTTGGTCGTTTGACTATTAACAGCAAAATTTACATTTTGCGGAATCTGCCCTGTGGTTTTCGCTGCAAACCCGTCATCCAACTTCATTGCTACCACTCCAATGACACTTCCCTTTTTGTTGAGCACAGGACTCCCGCTGGAACCTGGCTGAATTGGAGCCGTTATCTGTATCTGACTGGTATTGTTCCCTAAACCTGTCAAGGCGCTGAGAGTGCCCGGCGTGAGATTTCCGCCGGAGGACAACACTGAATTGAGCGGATAGCCAAACACAACCACATCCTCACCCTGTCTGAGATTGGGATGGTCAGGATCCAGCGAAGCCACTTTGATGCTCCTGCTAGGTAATTGCAGCAACGCAAGGTCATTTACGCTATCAGATGTGATAACTTTGGTTATACCTTCGTAACCTGCCACGCGCACTTCCTTGCAAGCTTTAATGACATGATAATTGGTTAACGCGTGCCCTTCGTGGCTTACGATGAACGCAGTGCTCGTTTCGTGCTTGCTAAACGCTCCACCGCTTTCGATATTACCTGAACCAGATATACTGGCTGATTGTAGCGTATCCCCTTTCTTCCAATTGGAGGCCAAACGTTGACCTTCGGCGATCTGTGCGGTCGTCATTTTTTCCTCAGCCATATATCGGAATGCGATAGCCGGGGCAAAGTCCTGTGCAGCAGATAAATTCAACCAAGCGTAGGCAAGAACCCGATCAAGAGGAATTCCCATACCGTAGAGATACAAAAAACCAAGGTTGTTTTGCGCACGAGCGTGCCCCTGCTCGGCGGCTTTTCGGTACCATTCCACGGCTTTGGCGACATCCTTGGGCACGCCTTCACCCGCGTCATACATTCGACCAAGATTATTTTGACCATTAGCGTCTCCCTGTTCGGCCGCTTTCCGATACCACTCTACAGCTTTGGCAGCACCTTTAGGTACACCTTCTCCCTTTTCATACATCATGCCGAGATTGTTTTGCGCGTGACGAAATCCCTGCTCGGCGGCTTTCCGATACCACTCTGCTGCTTTAGCATCATCCTTAGGCACAACCACGCCTACCTGCTTATACCCAAAATGATCCACACTTCGGTAGATTTCACCAAGTTTGAATTGAGCTTCCGCATCTCCTAACTCGGCAGCTTCTTGAAACCATTTCATCGCTTCTGTGGCATCTTTGGGCACACCCAGACCTTCCTCGTACATCACGCCGAGATTGTGTTGGGCACGAGCATATCCTTGCTCTGCGGCTTTCTTATGCCACCCTGCTGCTTTAGCATTATCGGAAGGTACAACTGCGTCTGCTTTTTCATCCCCAAATGGGTTGAGGTTCTGGTACATCTCACCAAGCTGGAATTGTGCTTCAGCATTTCCAGCTTCCGCACTGTTTTTCGTCCGTTCAAAAATTTCTTCCGCTGTCACCCTTTCGACTAGAGGCGCATGGTCCTCTTCCTTAGTATCGCGCTTATCGCACCCATGCAAGAACAGCAAGAGAGCGACGGAAAAAAGGAGAAAAATAACGCTGGAAGATTTATCAGTTTTTTTCACACTCTACTCGGAGGTATAAGTTGTACAACTTGATCCTATCTATAAACAATATTCCTAAATTTCATTCTAATTTTATCTCTGAGCGAATCCCATTGGACCTTAGTACATCTGCTATCCGATTCTTAGGTTAACCCCCCTCCTTCAATTTCGCGCACGCAAAAATCTTACTAAGCAATCGGATTCCTTTGCAAAAGGCATTGAGTTTTGACCCGCCCTCCCGGTAGGTAGAGTTGCCATTGTGATTGGACTGCCTCGGCTTGGGGTCGAGCGAGAATAAACTGACGCCAGCATTTATTAGTCCCATTTTTTCTCCTCAGGCGATTCATAATCTCCACATCCCGGTGGGGCAATGATAATGCGCTCGCCATTCAACCCTATCTCCATCTGCCGGTGGCCCCGTTCGCAACGCCAGAAGAACTTGCGGCGGCTACCTTCATGATGCTCGGTTGACATGGTGATGTGCTTACAACCTCGGCAATCCTGTCCTGCCTGCTGTGCTGGGTAAACCAGCAACCCGGCCTGCAATAGCAGTTGCCAGCAGGTCAGGAAGCCTTCTGCCCATGCCGTTTGCATGTCTTTTTCTGCCGCGCGGTTTGTTTCTCTGCCCACCCCTTCCAGCGAAGATGAGATATTGTTTTCCGCTCGTGCGTCGCTTGTTTGTGTCGGGACAAGTTGGGGCAGTTGGTTCATGGCATGCTGATTGGCTTTCAGCTGCCCCAACTCTTCCGGCTCCCGTTCGGGCAGTTGGGGCAGCTTCGTCCTGTCCAGTCCTAGCGCGTCCAGCCACTCCAGGTTACTCATGATCGCCGCCCCATAATTTAGCGGTGATTCGATAGCAGCTGGTGTTACCCATGCCCGGCAATCGCTCCTTTCTGGTAAAGCTCCTGCCTCCCATTTGCAGCGCCCCATCGTTGGTCAACAGACGGCATACGGCCTTATAGTCGAAGCCCTTGCATACCTCACTCCGGAACACTTCCCGCAACACGTAGTATTCCACTTCCCCGGAT
>MKVR01000044.1:4631-22947 GCA_001899235.1 Nitrosospira sp. 56-18 | reverse complement strand
TATCCCATTCGGTGAAGCGGGCGTCACCGTGAAGTTCGAAGAATTGCCGCACTTGCGCCAGCATGGCACCGGTTTCCTGATTCCCGCCGCCGCCACGTTGCGCTAGCCACGCTTCAAAACACGTTTTTGCTGCTTCACTCGCCTCGCCCAAAGCCCACACAGTTATGCCCCACGCGGTGGCAAGTTCGCCCGCCGCACCCACGAGCGCGAAACGCAGCGCCGCGCGATGCGCTTGTCCTCCTGCATCGCCGGGCAAGTGCTGCGCTATAAATTGGCGCTGCGCCTGCTTTATCATTGAGGGCAACTTGTCCAAGTGCTCCACGATCTTCTCAGTAAATGCTGGCGCGGCAGTTCCATAATAGAGAGTTGCCGCTTCTGTTAGCACCTTGGAAAAGGCAGCGCCGCTTTCGTAATCGTGCAAGGTATCGAACAGTCCCAATCCCTTGCCAGCATCGGCGGCAATGTCGAGCAAGCGCACCTCCTGTCCCGCCTTGGACTTGCGGTTTGCCTGCGCCATGTGTTCAGCCAGCCCCGCCTCGCCGCTCGACAAGAAAAGCACTCGCCAGTTGGCGGTGTCGCGCATTGCCCCCATACGGTTAGCCCTTGCCTTGCCGCTGCCATTGGCGAGCATGTACGCCACTTCCCCCGCTGCCCTGGGGTCGACCTGACTTAGCTCGTCCAAAACTAGCAGGCAATCGGAATGCTGGGAGGCCAACGCCTCCAGCCCGTTATCCGTTGCCCGCCACCGCTGCAGGTATTCGCTGCCGCCCCATACGGACGCAGCGATCCTTAGCGCTGTTGTTTTGCCGGTGCTGGAATCGCCACGGTAATGCAGACCGCCTGATTCCATCCCAGTAACATGCAATAGGGGAGCCGCGAAAGCGGCGCATACCGCAAATACCAGACGGGAATTACCCGCGCATGGTGCGGCAATATGCTTCTGCCAGTCGGCGAGGCTGCCGCGGTACTTGAAAGTGCTAGGGGCACTCATTGGCGACTGGTACAGGATGCGCTCGTCTGTTTGGCCGATGGTGCGCTGCGGCATGACGAATACGTTGCCATGCCAACCAGTGCGCTCCACACATCGCGCGCGATCCTCCACCTGGGCGGTTTGAATATATTGCGTCAGGAGATTACGGGCTTTCTGCATGGTCGACATCTGGAGGCCCATAGAAAGCAAAATACCCCGGTACTCTGAACCGTCCCCCTTGAGCATTTCCATGGGCATGGCCCAAACATGGTGCGCACCGTCCAAGTCATCGAATTCCAGCAGCCGTCCCCATGATTCGTTTTTTGCGTCTCGTGTTACGGCGGTAATTTCCAGTCTGGAGCAGATCCAGAGCGGCGGCACATCCGTGCCGCTATCGTTCTTGCCGAAGTACCACACGCCTTGATCGTTGCAATGGAAGCGTCTCTCGGGCGGTTCCGGCTCATGCGGCGCTCCTGTCCCCGCATTCACCTTGCTGTGGGTACACTTAGGTTGCGCAAGTATGGTCAACTGGTCAGGAGTCCTGCGTAACAGGTGCAGGTGATCTGCGGTCCATCCCTCCGCCAGCGCGTCCGCTGCATCCCATTTTTCCGATGGTGCGGGTCCCTCGCTCAAGGTTGGTTGCCCCTCGCCGTCCCGTCCCGGCACTCGTGCAAAGGCAGCAATGTTGATCAGGCTCACTTCACTTGCTCCGGCCTTGCGCACCAGATCGGCAACAGCTTCCATGCACTTCATGCCCGCTGGGTCGTTATCCGGCCACAGCCAAACGGTTCGGCCTGCCAGCGGCGTCCAATCTGTCTTATGAGGCGACTGGGCGCCGTTTAGCGGCGTAGTGCATACGGCATCAGGAAACAGCACGGCGGCGGCATCAGCCGATTTTTCCCCTTCGGCGACAATGACTAGCGCATCGGGTCTTGCCGCCAACTGGTCGCCGCGATACAGGGGTCTCGGTTCCGGTAAACCCTGCCAGCGCCATTCACACTTGCCCTCGGCATTCCTGCACCAGGTCAACGGGTAGAACTGCTTGCGCTCACCCGGCGCCTTTGGCTCGAAGCGATACACCAGGCACAGCAACTCGCCTGTAGCGCTGCGGTACTCCAAAATCTTTGCGGGCTTGCCGTACTTATGGTGGGATTGCGGGGGCTTTAGAGCGTCCCCTGGCACAGGCAGAATTGGCGACCACTGTTCTTTTTTAGTCGTGGTTAAGGCTCGGGTATAGGGGGACCGCTTTTCGGGGCTTGTAGGGCTTTCTGGCGAGTCGGATTTTTTCAGATCCAGGCCAAGAAAGGCGGCTAAGCGCGTTGCGGCGTCGCCTTGCTTTATCCCTTCGAGATAAGCCACCAAAGCAACCAGATCGCCGCCCTTGTCACCGGTGGCAAAGTCCGACCATGCGCCAGTGTCCAGGTTGATGGAAAACGAGCCCGGCTTGCTGTCTGACCGTGTCGGGTTCAGCGGCAGGTACTCACGCCCTTGCCGCTTTCCCCCTGGTATCCAGTTGGACAACACATCCTCTATGCGCGCCTGCGCCGCCGCTTTAACGCGGCTGAAATCGGCGCTCACGTCAAAAGCCTGCGAGCCGTCGAAGACGGGTTAAAGCTTCGCGGTAGTCTGCATCGCTAAATGCGGATTGGGCAAGCCCGAGCAGTTCTTTGAGACGGGAATAATCGGAAAGCGCTCGCTCTGTAGCAGGTTGATGTTTATCGCCCAAATTACCGCTGTCAGGCGGACTGGCCAAGAGTCTCACACTTTCCGTGACAGCCTTCAGCTCCCCAATCAATTCTTGGCCTTGCTGATATTGCTGGTTCGCAAGTGCATCCAAATGGATAAGCAATGCGTGTCCCACCGCTACAATAGGATGCCTAGATAATGCGTCAGCATTTGCCTTCGGCAAATTACATATCAACACTCGTGCAGCGTCAGCGCCGTCCCCAAGAAGGTCTAACGCGAAATCCTCCTTTCCTGAGGCAAAGTCGTTTGGATCCATATGATCAGGGGTTGTCATTTTTCATCCCCCTATTTATGCTGTGGCGCTGGGTCCTCCGCTTGCTCTTAAGAGGATAATCTCGATTGTCATCCCCACTTTTCCGGGTTACTTCTATCTCGTTCGTCGTACTGATTTTGCCCTTCGGCACCGCTACAGGATTCGCAAGAACTTCAAAGTTGTTTTCCTGACTCTGCAGCCTTTCCGCGAGCTCGTCTAGATCCTCGTCCGGATAAAGTCTGATATTAGGGCCTGCTTTAATTCCCCGCGGGAACTTCCCAGATTTAACACCGGCATACCAAGTAGACCGGCTAAAGCCGAAACGGGTGAGAACTTGAGGCAGTCGAGAAAAAGTTGTTCGACGTGATTGACTAGACATCGCTTTAGCTCCTTTAGGTTAGCTGCATCCGATCGGATGCGAAGCGATGTCTTTTTACTACATAAAAAACGCTTTGTATGCCAGCAAAGGGTAATATGAAATTGGGTAGGACCCTTTCAAGAATGGCTTATTTATTGGGGGTTTTGGGTAGGACCCTTTTCTTTCCGCCCCTGCGTACTGCTAGCGGTCTCATGGCAGTATCAAGGGCTATTGCCACTCCTTGCGATACTCCTAACTCCTTCAGCCTGGCGACAATAATTTCTTTTTTAGGGGGCTTGTTCGGATCATAATCCAGCCAGTATTCCGCAATCACAATTTTCATTGCATCCAGCTCTGGCGTACGATGCTTTTCCCATTCGGCTGATTGAAGCACCGACTCGGGTATTGCTGCTCTAACAGGGGGTAACAATTTCAATAAAGGCTCGGCGTCACTATCAGGCAGAAATAGCGCGTATCGTCGGATAACTCCTTCCAAATCCCGTCCCAACACAAGAAGCATTTGTTTCTCATTATTGTGTTCGCCTTCACTGATGAACTGAGCCCTCTTGTCGACTAACCAGGTATAAATTCTATGAATACCGATCTGCATTAATAAGTCGCTCGCACAGCGCTGTCTTAGCGTCATTCCGGGATTATGGGAAAAATAAAGCATTTTTCCTAACCTGTAGTCAGCTTCGTGAATCCTTTCATCATCGGAAGAAAGTCCCTGATAATAGTTTTCGGGAATAAAATCGGCCAAGTCACGGAGCACGGAATTGCGTATCAGTAAGAGATCCCAATGATCCAAGGTCACCTCGTCGTACCGAAATGTTCAAAAAAAGAGGTACCCCGTGAGGGTGCTACCACCCGTTCGGGCAGAGGGTCACGGGAGACCATTATCGTTTTGTTGCTCGTACCGCTCTTGCTCACAATATATTGTATTAACCTCGGGCAAATACTAGGCTTCCAACAGCAATGACGAATTATTCATGAACGCGAATACCGACGAGCCGCATACGTCACAGCCATGTGAGCGCCAACGACATATTGCCCCTGCTCGGTTCAGGCAACCCGTATCTCATGCTATGAAATGCCGATTAGGATACCCCTTCGGGCTACTAGTAAACTTTCTTAACTTTTGATCGAATACATCATGGCTAATAATAGCTTAATCTCTGCCTCAGCTTTTTGGAACGCAATTTCGTCCAAGAGTTGGTAGGGCCGGTCCAAAATGGTTTTGCGATCGAATGGATAATTCACATCAATCTCGGAACCAAGAATCAATTGTGTATTTTGGGGTAGTTTAGTCGGGACAAACTCAGCGCCCAAGCGCAGCAATGCCTTTTGCTGGGAGCTTCTTTACTGCATTGGCCAACTAGGGCCACACAGACATCCCGCGGACGGCAGACCAATATGTGAGCGCGCAGCGACAGTAGTGCGTCTCAACTAGTCGAGTAGTTGCCCGATAGAAAAAATCCTCGAGGAGGAAGGCTTCCATCTGGAATTCGATCAGGCGCTGCAGCGTACGCTCGATGCCGGCTGACTTACCCCGCCAGCTCGCTGGCGCTGTTATTCGCGTATTGGAAGCGTGGGATGTCCCTCATGTAGTCCAAAGCTAATGATAGGCCCCCTCAATAAGCCCCTGTCAGGGCAGCAAGGGCAATCCCAACTCCTTCCGGAAAGCGTTGTGCCTTTCCTTCGCCTTAACGATTTCCTGTTCGATATCGACCAGGTGCCGATGCACCGCCTTTAGATCGACCTCTTCTCCCGCAACCGCCGTACTGACGTAGCGCGAGATGTTCAGGTTAAAATCGTTCTGCGCGATTTCTTTCATGCTCACCCGCCGCGAGTAGCGTGCCGCTTCCTTCCGGTGCTGGTAGGTGTCGATGATCCTGTCGATATGCTCGGGCCGCAGCTGGTTCTGACGCTTGCCTTTCTCGAAATGCTCTGCGGCATTGATGAACAGCACGTCGTCCGGTTTCTTGCATTTCTTCAGAACGAGGATGCATACTGGTATACCCGTGGAATAAAACAGGTTCGCCGGCAGCCCGATCACGGTGTCGATATGCCCGTCGTCCAGCAGTTTGCGGCGGATGCGTTCTTCCCCGCCGCCGCGGAAGAGCACGCCGTGCGGCAGGATGATCGCCATAACGCCGTCATCCTTCAGGTAGTGCAGCCCGTGCAGCAGAAAGGCGAAGTCAGCCGCACTCTTGGGCGCTACGCCATGGTTCTTGAAGCGCATGTCTTCGCTCATTGCCTCGCCTGGCTCCCACCGATAGCTGAACGGCGGGTTGGCTACAATGGCGTCGAACTTTGGCTTCTTCGCGGGGTTCGTCTCGCGTAGGAAATCCCAGTCGTTGGTGAGCGTATCGCCATGGTAGATCTCGAACTCCGTGTCCTTCACCCCGTGCAACAGCATGTTCATGCGCGCCAGGTTGTAGGTCGTGATGTTCTTCTCCATCCCGAAGATCTTACCGATCGTCCCGCCCGCCTTCTTCATGCGATGACGCACATTGAGCAGGAGCGAGCCCGACCCGCACGCGAAATCGAATACGCTGTCCAGCTTGTTCCGCTTTCCGGTTTTCGGCTCCTGGCTGTCGAGCGTGACGATGGCAGACAGAGTGCTAGAGATCTGCTGTGGCGTGTAAAACTCCCCCGCCTTCTTCCCCGACCCCGCCGCGAACTGCCCGATAAGGTATTCGTACGCGTTGCCGAGAGCATCGGTGTCGGTCGAAAACAGCGCCATGCCGCGCGCAATTTCCGAGATGATCGAACAAAGCTTGGCGTTGCGATCGGCGTACTTCCGCCCGAGCTTGTCGGAGGCAAGGTTGATCTCCGAGAATAGTCCTTGGAAGTTGCTCTGGAAGGATTCTTCCTCGATATACTTGAACCCCTTCTGCAACGTGTTGAGTAGCTCGTCGTTCTGGGTCTTGGCCAGGCGGACGACGCTGCCCCAGAGGTACTCGTGCTTAATAACGTAGTGGACCTTGCGTCGCATTTGCTTCTCGAACTCGGCCACGTCGTTCGGGTTCTCCTCGTACCACACTGCCAGCGGTGGCCTCTCTTCACCGTTCGCCAGCTCCGGATAATCCGATCCCAGCTCCTTCCTCGCGGCCAGCTCGTAGTTATCTGAGAGATACCCCAGGAAGAGGAACGACAGCATGTAGTCTCGAAAGTCGTCCGCATTCATCGCCCCGCGCAACTGATCGGCGATATTCCAGAGCGTCTTGCCAAGTTGTTTCTGGTCTTGTTCAGTCATGAATCACTCCGCGTGCAATACGAAGTTGTACTTCTCTTGAAGCTTGGTCAAAACGGTCTCAAACATCTGGCGTCGGTCGGGGACCAGGCGATCGGACTCGTAGTAATAGACCTTCTTGTGTGAAAGCGTGTTGATGATGTCTACCGTGTCGTTCGGGTTGTCGATGCCGATCTGGCTGAGTACGTATCCGAACTGCCCCTTTCCGAGAAACGACGCCACGTTCTCCAGCACCTGTCGCAGCAACGCGAAGTGATACGACCGTAGGTCGTTGGCCTTTCTGGCGTTTTCCAGTACCTGCAGCAATCTCAAGTGGTAGAGGTGCACATCGTCCTTGTCCTTTTCCAGGGACAAGTCCCCAGACTTGCCACTCAAAATGGAGATCTTAATCAGTTTCTCGTACTTCTGTCGCTGGTCGCCCTTTCTGAGCCAGCCGCTGAGGATCGAGTAAAGCCCGACGTGGTGAGTGGTAATGATAATCTTCCGGTTCTTGTGATGCTTCTCGATCAGCTCGAAAAGGGTCTCGGCCGTGATGAAAATGTGGTGGTCGTCCAGGCTGGATACAGGGTCATCGATAAAGAAGTGGCTCGACTGCTCATCTGCCCACCCCTCGACCTCGAAAAGTGCGAGAAAGAAACACCAGACGAAGATGCGTTCTTCTCCTCTCGATATCTTGATCGACGGCTGCGGCACATCCGGATTCTGATTTGGGATAAAAAATGAGATTGATTCAATCCCTTTTTCGGGGTCATCATCGTGCAGTGTGAGCTCGAAGCCGAACTTAGGCTTATATGCATTCAGCTTGTCGCGGATGTTGTCCTCATTCAGCAACGCATGAAACCTGCTCAAACTGCTGGGAAGAACGGTGAGCCGTATGTTGGCTCCATCGTTCTCTTCATCGTTGTCCCACACAAAAAGGTCTTCACTGAATGCGTTGTAGTAGACGCCCGAGTGGCTGCCGTCATCTTGCTTGGTCGCATTCTTGAAAGCTACGCACAGCTGTGTCTTTCCGGTCGCATTAAACGCGTGGGCAAGAATGATTCGCGCATTGTCATCCTTTAGCGACTTGGCAATCTCGTCGAGCGTCACAGGCGCTCCTCCGGCAATGGGAACAATTGCTGCATAAGTCCTCTCTTGTCGGTCTTCAGGGCATCAAGCTTTTCAGATTCGGCGGCGATTTGGGCATCAAGAGAGGAAAGGTAGTCGGCCATTCGCTCCTGTTCTGCAGGAAGAGGAACAACTACTTTGAACGGAATGATGTGCTTGTTGTTTATCTGAGGGATCGTCGAACTATCAGCAATCCCGGACAGACCTATATGTGAAATGTAATAGAACAGAAACTCTACTCGACATTCACCGCTCGGTGTTAGAGCCATCATGTTTGTGTCCATGAGCAGTTCGCGTGCGCTGAGCCTAACTTTATTCAACTCGATCGCCGCTCCTCTCTTCGGAAAGATCAGGGACTGGCTCGGAACCAACCCGTTGGTGTCATCGCTGTACTCTCTCGCAGCGGTTTGGTACTTCATACAATTGTTCAGATCCTCCACCTTTACAAAGGGATGCGCGCCGGTTACTGAAAGTTTGTACTGCGATGGACTATTACCGCTTCTGATATACACCAGATTGCCTAACTTCTCCTCGCTCCATTCCGGCCCGTCGCGGAACTCGGGGAAGCGGAGCCTCGGGAGGGTTTCGCCTGCCCGAGGGAAAAGCTGCTGCATCAACCCGCGTTTATGAGCCTTTAACCCCTCCACTTTCCGCCTCTGGGCGGAAATAACCTCATCTAGCGACGCCAAGCAGTCAGCGATCTTCTGTTGCTCGGCAGGAACGGGCGTCGGGATCAGCTGCTCTGAAAATTGTTTGTAGCTGATCATCTTCCCATCGCGCAGACCCTCGATATTTCGCGTGAGCTGTTGGATAAAGCGAGGCGACTTGAAGAGACATTTGAAGTACCGGTCCGAACCTTCGTCCTTTCGCCGAAGGATCACGTATGCGGGACTGCAAATGCCGCGATAGTTGGAATATTCGATGCCGCCTTGGAACGAACGAAGGCTAATGATGAAGTCGCCCGGTTCAACAACCTTATAGCTTTCGATGCTCTTTTCGGTGACCGAGACGTGATAGTCGATCTGGTCACGCGGAATTGCGCCGTTCTCCTGAGTGATTGCGAGAATTGGAAGCCCGGCAGTTGCATCCCGACTATTGATCGAGTCGAAAAGCTTGTCGCCCGGAATGCGATCCCAGCCCTCCGCTTCTCGAAACTCCGGAAACCGCAGCCTTGGCGTAGCAGTTGATTTGTCGTCGTTCGCCATCGCTTAGTCCTCGTATGCCTTGAGCCCGGAGATGTCGCGGCCGCCGGCGCGCTTCTTCAGCAGCGGGACGAGATCGCTCATGAGGGCCAGTTCCTTCTGCGTACGCGCCTTCCAGCCCAGGTCAAGCGGCGCAAGCAATTCGGTGAGTTGTTCGCCGTCGAAGATGCTGCGGCTAAGGATGTTGGTGACGAAGGCCTGAAGCGACGCCGTGGGCAGGCCGTGCCTTGTGGAGAGCTCGGACAACTCGCGGACGGCTTTTTCGTCCTTGAACCGCTGATAGCCAGCACGGATGGCGGACTCCTCGAGGCCTTCGCCGGCCTTGAGACTACGGACGTACTCGGTGATGTCATCGCGCTCGTCGAGGAACTTGGAGTCGGCTGCGATCAGGCCGATCAGCTCGGCACGGCTCATCGTGGCCTTGCCCGGCTTCTTGGATGAGAAGTCGGCGATGAGTTTCATGATGTAATCATAGTCGATGGTGGCCGACGCAAAGAGGACGAACTCGAAGTCGAGCTGGTCGATCTCCTCACTCTTCTGATCCCCCGGTTTGCTCTGCTGAGCCTTAAGCCGCTGGGCTGTTTCGAGGTAAACGCCGCGGAATGCGTTCAGCTCGTCCTTGGGCAGGACGCTCTGGATCGTCTCTTCCTGCTCGTTGGTGAGGTCGGTGTACTGGTCGAGCTGGGTCTGCAGCTTCTGCACTCTCTTGAAATGGTCTACGAAGGCCACGCGGGCATCATCGCCCTTGAGGTTGGCGACGTCTTCAGGCTTGCCGGAGAGGCCCTGCGACTTCATAAATCTCTCGAGCTCTTCCTTGGCAGCCTTGAGCTTATCGATGACAACAGGGGCTTTGTCGACAAGCCAGATCTCACGGGCTTTCTCGGCCTTGGCGCCGGAGAAGACCGAGATCGCGGCGTCGACGGCCTCCTGCTGGCCACGGAAGTCGAGGATGTTGCCGTAGGGCTTGGTGTCGTTCAGCACGCGATTGGTGCGACTGAAGGCCTGGATTAGCGTGTGGTGCTTGAGGTTCTTGTCGACGTAGAGCGTATTGAGGTACTTGGAATCGAAGCCGGTCAGCAGCATGTCGACGACGATGGTGATGTCGAGCTTGTGCGCGTACTTCCCTCGTGAATCAGCTTTCCGCAAGTCCTCATTCGAATATTGCTGGTCCTTGATGCGCCTCTGGACATCCTGGTAGTAGAGGTCGAACTCCTCCATGCGGTGATTGGTGCCGAAGCGGTCGTTGTAGCTTGCGATGATGGTTTTAAGGGCCTTCTTCTTGGCCTCAAGCTCGTACTTGTTGTCTTCCTGCTCCTGCGGCAGATCTTCCTGGATCTGCTTCACGTCGGCGCTGACGTCGGCCGGTGGTGAGAAGACCGCGGCGATGTTGAGCGGAACGAAACTAGCGTCGGCCTTCTGCTTCTCGGCCTGGATCTTTTCGAAGATGTCGTAGTACTCGATCGCATCGTTGATCGACCCGGTAGCGAGGATGGCGTTGAACTTGCGCCCGCCCGTGGCGGCGTCGTGCTTCGCTAGAATGGCGTCGACGACGGCCCGCTTGGGGAGCGGCTCACCGGGCTTGGGAGCATTCTTGCCGTCGGGCTTGTAGTAATCGACGTGGAAGCGCAGGACGTTGCGGTCTTCGATAGCGTGGGTGATCGTGTACTCGTGCAGCGATTTCTGGAAGAGGTCCTCCGTGGTCTTAAGCGTCTGGACGTCGCCCTCGATCCGCTTGTAGCTAGCATTGGCGTCGAAGATCGGCGTGCCGGTAAAACCGAATAGCTGAGCCTTGGGAAAAAACTCCTTGATGGACTGATGGTTCTCGCCAAATTGCGAGCGGTGGCATTCATCGAAGATGAAGACGATGCGCTTTTCGCGCAGCGGTTCGAGAAGGTCGGTGTAGGTCGATAGTCCTTTTTTCTCCCGGCCCTTATTGCGCTTGCTGTTTTCGTCGAGGGCGAGACCGAGCTTCTGGATCGTACAGACGATGACCTTGTCAGCCGCCTCATCAGAAAGCAGGCGACGAACGAGGGTGCCAGTGTTGGTGTTTTCCTCGACGCAACCCTCCTGGAAGCGGTTGAATTCCTCACGGGTCTGGCGGTCGAGATCTTTGCGATCCACGACGAAGAGGCACTTCTCGACATTCGGATTGGCCTTCAGGAGCGTGGAGGCCTTGAAGCTGGTGAGCGTCTTGCCACTGCCGGTGGTGTGCCATATGTAACCGTTGCCGAGGTTCTCCTCGATGCACTCGACGATGTTTTTAACGCCGTAGATCTGGTACGGCCGCATCATCAGCAGCTTCTGCTCGCTAGCGACGAGGACCGTGTAGCGGCTGATCATCTGCCCAAGGGTGCATTTGGGGAGGAAGGCGTCCGCGAAGCGACCGATTCCGTTGACCTTTGAGTTGTCCGGAGTGGCGTGCTGGTAAATCGGGAGAAACCGCTCGTCCGCGTTGAAGCTGAAATGGCGGGCGTTGTTGTTGGCGAAGTAGTAGGTGGAATCGCGATTGCTGACTATGAACAGCTGTACAAAGCAGAGGAGTGTGCGTGTGTAGCCGTTGCCGGAGTCGTTCTTGTATTCAACGACCTGCTCGATCGCTCGGCGCGGGTTGATGCCAAGCGTCTTCAGCTCGATCTGGACAACCGGCACTCCGTTGATCAGCAGAAGGACGTCGTACCGGTGGTGGCTGTAGTCAGTATTGATGCGCAGTTGGCTGACGACCTCGAACGTGTTCTTACACCAATCATTGATATTGACCAGCGTGTAGTTCAGCGGCGTGCCGTCATCGCGTGTGAACGCATTGCGGTTACGAAGTGCGTGGGCGGCAGTGAAGACGTCGGGGCTGACGATTTCATCTAATAGACGCTGAAATTCGCTGTCGGTGAGCGTAACTCGATTAAGCTCCTGAAACTTCCCTCGGAAGTTCGCTTCCAGTGCAGCACGGTCGCAAATGTCGGGCCGGTAGGTGTATTTGAGATCGCCCAGCTTGGCGATCAGCTCCAGCTCGATCTGATTTTCAGTTGTAATCATCAGCAAGCCCCAAAACAAGATTAGCTCGGATTATTCAAGGTAATCCCTTTAAGAAGCAAAAAAAGTCCGCTCCTCGCGGACTCGCTTCATTATGTGTGTCACCCATTTTTCACTTACTTCGCACGGTTTTCACTTTCTGTGTCACTCAACAGCTCTTCACGCATATGCCAATTACCGTGACTTCAAATGTACTGCATTGTACAGTGTCGGGACATGGACGGAAGGAAGCGATGATTCTCAGCAAAGCGACGGGCTGACTCGATAAGAGCACGGGGGCTTGACGGGACAGCGATCGTACATTGCACCAAAGACAAAACTCGATCTCTCCATCAGGCTCAGCACCGGATAGGCCTTCTTTGTGCAGCCGGTCAAGTATTGGTCAACCATTTGATCTGCAGGTTAAAAAGTAGTGGTGGGCTTCAGCAAACGTTCCGGAAGCACTGCCATCTCTGCCAGGCGGGATCGCGCGCATGCCAGGTCGCCCGCTTCCAGATCTAGCAGTCGGCGATGAGCTCTTTTACTTCTATCTCTTTACCTTCTGGACCAATTTCCATCGCCTTGCTCCGTTTTTTTTAATACTTGTGAATGGCAACTCGGCAGGTGAATTCAGATTTCCGCAGCTGCAAAACCACCTATCATTTTCAACAGGCTTGGGCGGAAAAGACGGCTTGCCAGGAATAACTTGCGCGGCGCTTTGGATAATAGGCGCGATTGGACTGGATAGGAGAGAACCCGCCCCAACAGCCCCAAGAAGGCTATAAAATGTTAGAGCAGTTGAAACCTAATAAAGACGTCCTGCCCCACCTGCCCAACCACGCCCCAACATTAGAAAAGATACGTGAAGAGATAAAAGATAATTCCTGCGGCTTATTAGGCGACTTTTTTGAAGGTCGGCACTTCAGCCCCTTACCTTAGTTCATCCGAATCTTAATTCATCCGAATCATCAGCCAGTCCTGCATCATTTTTACCCGGTCTGAAAAACCAACTGCCTGATTACGCGTGTGACATACTTGGTTCGGTTCCGCGGGAGCAAGCTGCTTCTCTATCTAGTCTGACAGAAAGCCCATTTCGTTTAACCTGTGCACCCGGTCCTGCGGGTTTCCTTGGTCTGAATCTGTCAGACCAGCCTAACACGAGAAGCGTTTGACGAATGAAGCAGTTAGCATCAGATTCGTTCTGCCGTCTTGATTTGGAAAACGTCCGTATGATGAGCCGGGACTGTGCAAAGCAAGAAGCATGGGAACTGCCCGCGGGCAGGCACAACATGCTCTTTCCGATCCTCAAGCGCGTAACGGTAGTACGTCCGCTCCTGTTTTGAGCCTTTCTAAATAATCCGCCCACGCCTGCATCATAGCCTTGCGCTGCTCGATAAACTTAGTGCGGTTGTAAGCCATCCCGAGAGCATCTGGCACTTTGTGTGCTAGCTGGTGTTCGATGATATGGGGGTCTATGCCCAATCTTTCGTGGAGAATGGTACGAGCCATTGCCCTGAAACCATGGCCAGTAATTTGCGTCTTGGTGTCGTAACCCATGCGTTTTAATGCGGCATTGACGGCCGCTTCGCTCATGGCTTTTTTCGGATCGTGCCCACCTCGGAACACGTATTCGCCATGCCCGGACAATGGATGTAGTTCGCGAAGGAGCGCTACAACCTGTTTCGGCAGTGGAACCAGATGGTCGGTCTTGGTTTTGCTCACCACGTATCGCCATTCGCCCGCATCAAGATTTATATCTACCCATTTCGCCATCCGCAGCTCACCTGGACGAACAAACAGCATCGGCGCGATCCTTAGGGCGCACTGGACAGTAAAGGATCCTTTAAATCCATCTATGGCGCGCAGCAATTCTGCAACGTCTTTTGGCTCGGTAAAGGTCGCCATGTGCTTCACGGTGGCGGGCGGTAGCGCACCTTTCAAATCGGCGGTGACATCACGCTCGGCGCGTCCCGTCTGTACCGCGTAGCGAAATACCTGTCCACAAACCTGCAATGCGCGATGTGCCGTTTCGAGTTTGCCTTGTTTTTCTATACGCTGTACAGCTTCCAATACTTGTCGCGCGGTAATGTCGGCGATGGGCTTGCCTCCCAGCCACGGGAAAAGATAGAGCTCGAAACGTCGAATAACCTTGTCCTGGTGACTAGCGGCTTTGCTTTTCATGTGAGAGGTCAGCCATTCACGTGTCACCACCTCAAAGCTATTCTCCGCTCGCTCCATCCTCGTCGCGTTAGCTGCCTTGCGATTTTCGCTCGGGTCTACCCCTGCAGCGAGTAGCTTGCGGGCCGCGTCGCGACGCTCGCGAGCAAGAACTAGGGGCACATCGGGATAGATGCCCAAGGCTAGCAATTTTTGTTTACCTGCAAACCGATAAGCGAGCCGCCAATACTTTGAGCCGTTAGGCTGCACCGACAGAAACAAGCCGCCCCCATCTGCCATCTTGAAGGGCTTGGGTTCAGCCTTTGATTTCCTTACCGCGGTATCCGTAAGCTTCATCGCAATTCCACTGTTGGTATCAACTTCTAAATGTTGGTATCAGGAGCTGAAATATACCAACAACAGCAGGCGGATTGCAATGGACGGGAATGAATTGCGTAAAACAAAAAACCCGATAACAGTGAAGACTGGCGCGGGTTTAGTGGACTTCTTTGGACGGGGTAAAACAATCAGATGGTGGCCAAGGGCGGAATCGAACCACCGACACAAGGATTTTCAGTCCTCTGCTCTACCGACTGAGCTACTTGGCCTTTTGAAGCTTTCACTACTCTATTGCGACACAAGGATTTTAGCTCCGGCCGCCCGGCTTGCGCCCAGGCTTAACGTGCCCAAAACCCCTCAGGCCATGTTAGCCTTCACTACACAAGCCTCTCCATGATGCATGTCGAGGCGTGTTGCCAGTCCTCTGCTCTACCTGGCATTTTGAAGCACCCGCTATGCTGCGATACAGCCACATGGAAGCCGGGACCTTGCGCGTGCCAGATTCTAGCACAGGGCCAAACTCATTGGAATACGGCGCATTTATCGCCTTCGATGGCGACAACATGCGTTATCGCATGCTGCGGAAAGCGTACCGGGATGGAAATGTCATAGCGAACGGGATTAAATGCGGGATGAAGTTTTTTGCTTTATGAAAGAGGATTAATCGGCGCTTCCACAACGGATCATACTCCCTAGACCAGGTAACCTGAAACGCGCTACAATTCAGTATTTTAGCGGCATGCCATGCTCGTTTGTCGAGGTATCCCGGTTCAGGCAAAAGCTCCTGTAGCGCTCACTATCGGAAATTTCGATGGGGTGCACCTGGGTCATCAGGCCATGCTCGCGCGCCTGAAAGAGGCCGCCAGACGGCATGGCCTGGTCATCTGCGTGATGATCTTTGAACCGCATCCGAGGGAATTTTTCGCGCCGGACCGCGCGCCCACGCGGCTTACCAGCTTGCGGGAGAAGCTCGAACTGCTGGAGGCGGCTGGAGTGGAGCGCGTGCAGGTATGCCGCTTCAATTTCGACTTCGCCAGAATCAATGCCGAGGATTTCATCGTGCGCATTCTGCAGCAAGGGCTCGCGGCGCGCTGGGTTCTGGTAGGGGACGACTTTCGCTTTGGCGCGCGGCGGGCTGGCGATTTTTCCATGCTGTCGGCATTCTCCCTGAAATGCGGCTTCGAAGTCGAGGAAATGCCGGGCTACACCCTGAATGGCATGAGAATTTCGAGTACCGCGGTTCGCGACGCGCTTGCCGCAGGTGATCTGGATCTGGTCAGACGCCTGCTGGGTAGAAGCTATAGTATCAGCGGCCGGGTCGTGGCAGGCAATAAACTGGGGAAAAAGATCGGTTTTCCCACTGCAAACATTCAGTTGAAGCATAACCGGCCGCCTTTATCGGGCATTTTCGTGGTGGAGGCCGAGCTGGAGGAGGGCGTTGCCCCGCTTGCTTCGCAGAGGCGTATTCAGGGGGTAGCAAGCCTAGGCGTCCGCCCCACGGTGCATGAGGGAGGCGAGCCGGTGCTGGAAGTTTACCTGCTGGATTTCAATCAGGAAATCTACGGCCGTCATTTACGGGTGCATTTTCTGCGCAAGCTGCGGGATGAGCAGAAATATGCCGATCTGGAAACACTTGTCCAGCAAATAGAAAAGGATGTAACTTGCGCGAGAACCTACTTCTCGTCATATTTTCCTGACGCTTCCGTGCCATTTCCCGCCGGATCGAACTGACGCCTTTATTCTCCATGACCGACTATAAAAAAACGTTGAATCTTCCTGATACGCCGTTTCCCATGCGCGGCGACCTTGCCAGGCGCGAACCTCTCATGCTCAAGGCATGGCAAGACAAGAAGCTGTACCAGAGGATCCGCGAGGCGTGCAAAGGCCGGCCGAAATTCGTGCTGCACGACGGGCCGCCCTACGCGAATGGGGATATACATATCGGCCATGCCGTCAACAAGATCCTCAAGGACATTGTCGTGAAGTCCAGGACGCTCGCGGGATTCGACGCCCCTTACGTACCGGGCTGGGATTGCCATGGCTTGCCGATAGAACACCAGATCGAAAAGAAGCATGGCAAAAACCTGGCGGCGGATAAAGTTCGGGAGTTGTGCCGTGCTTTCGCGCAGCAGCAGGTGGAGCGCCAGAAGGCGGATTTCATTCGTCTTGGGGTGCTCGGCGATTGGGATCATCCTTATCTGACCATGAACTACGCTACCGAGGCGGGGATCATTCGCGCGCTGGGAAAAATCTATCAGGCCGGCTATCTGTATCAAGGGCAGAAGCCTGTGAACTGGTGCCTGGACTGCCGCTCCGCGCTGGCTGAAGCGGAGGTGGAATATGAGGACAGAACATCACCCGCTATCGACGTGAAATTCAGAATAGCCGATCCGGATGCATTCTGGAAGCGCGTAACGAGCCTGCCGGGTAATGGCTTGCCGAATGACGCCCGTTCATCCCAGCCCCATGCCGATAAGCCGGTTTTTGCGGTTATCTGGACCACCACGCCATGGACTCTTCCCGCCAACCAGGCTGTAAGCCTGAATCCGGATGAGGACTATGTAGTGATGGACGTAGGCGCCGAATATCTGCTGCTTGCGGAATCCCTGGCGGAGGGCTCGCTGAAACGCTATGGGGTGAATTCAGCCATTATCGCGGCGAGGCAAAAGGGCAGGGCACTGGAGCATCTTCTGCTGCAGCACCCGCTTTATGAGCGGCAAGTCCCTATCATTCTTGGGGTCCATGTGACGATGGACGCTGGCACGGGGGCTGTCCATACCGCTCCGGCGCACGGCGTCGATGACTATATCGTGGGCCAGAAGTACGGTTTGCCGGTAGACAATCCGGTGGACGATGACGGCCGGTTTTTTCCCCGAATCCCGCTTGTGGGGGGCCTGTCGGTATGGAAAGCAAACGATGTGGTAATGCAGGAGCTCCTGAAACGGCAACTGCTGCTGAAAGCAGAGCAGCTTCGGCACAGCTATCCGCATTGCTGGCGGCACAGGACGCCGATTATCTTCCGGGCGACGCCTCAGTGGTTTATTTCCATGAATAACATAGTGGAAGCTGAACGGCAGGATGGCATGGGGAAAACGCTGCGGGAAACGGCAATGACCGCAGTGGCCAATACATCCTTTTTTCCTTCATGGGGAAAAGCACGGCTGGAAGCCATGGTGGGAAACCGGCCGGACTGGTGCATTTCACGCCAGCGCAACTGGGGAGTGCCCATGGCGCTCTTCGTTGACAAACAAACCCACGAGCCTCATCCCGATACGATGGGCCTCCTGGAACAAGTGGCACGGCGAGTGGAGCAGGAGGGCATCGAAGCATGGTTTCGCCTGGATGCATCGGAGCTGCTGGGTAGCGAGGCAGCAAGCTATAAAAAGCTTCAGGATACGCTCGATGTCTGGTTCGATTCCGGTACAACGCATGATACCGTTCTCAAATCTGATCCACGGCTTGAATATCCGGCGGATCTTTATCTGGAAGGCTCGGACCAGCATCGAGGCTGGTTTCAATCATCCCTGCTGACCGGCTGTGCAATTGATGGCCGTGCCCCATACGATGCATTGCTCACGCACGGATTCGTGGTGGATGGGCATGGACACAAGATGAGCAAATCCCGGGGGAATGTCATCGCGCCGCAAAAGGTCATGGATACCTACGGAGCGGATATTCTCCGTCTATGGGTGGCCTCGACCGATTATTCCGGCGAGCTTTCGATTTCAGACGAAATCCTGAAGCGGGTGGTGGAGAGCTATCGGCGCATTCGCAACACCCTGCGATTTCTTCTGGCCAACCTCGCGGATTTCGATCCTGCGCATGACGCCGTGGCGATAGAGGAATGGCTTGAAATCGATCGCTACATACTGGCGTTCACACGGTCACTTCAAAACGATGTTACCCGGGCCTATGAGCGCAA
>MKVR01000044.1:0-4606 GCA_001899235.1 Nitrosospira sp. 56-18 | reverse complement strand
CTTGATATCCTCAAGGATCGACTTTATACCTCCGCTGCTCAAGGCCTTCCCCGCCGCTCGGCGCAGAATGCACTCTACCAGTTGGCTCACAGCCTGGTGCGGTTATTTGCGCCGGTCATCAGTTTTACGGCCGAAGAAGTATGGCAGCATCTGGAGGGAAACAGCGATGACAGCATATTCGTGCATACGTGGCACGCGCTCCCCGCGCAGGACGACGAAGACACGCTGATACGCCGGTGGTCCCGTCTGCGCGAACTGCGCTCTGATGTGCAAGGAAAGCTGGAAGAGGTACGTGCCGCCGGAGAGATTGGATCCTCCCTTGCAGCCAGGGTGGAGATACGCGCTGCTGGCGACGATCTCGATCTTCTTGATTCGCTGGGGGACGACCTGCGGCTGATACTCGTCACATCGGAGGCATGCGTGGCACGCGCTGGCGCTGGCGAAAATATGACCATCCACGTGACGCCGAGCGCATCCCCCAAGTGCGAGCGTTGCTGGCATTATCGCGAGGACGTGGGCGAGGATCATGGCCATCCCACCCTGTGCGGCCGCTGTGTTGCCAATCTTTTTGGGGCCGGGGAGGCGCGAAGATATGCCTGAATTCGCCATTCCCATTCCGGTGTGCGAAGCGCGATGAAGCTATGGGTAAGCTTGATGCTGGCCCTGGCAGTGCTGGCGCTGGATTTTGTGACCAAGCGCTGGGTGGAATCCGGGCTGTCTTTTGGAGAGCAGATTCCGGTTACGTCTTTTTTCAACCTGGTGCTGACGTATAACGCGGGCGCGGCTTTCAGCTTCCTGAGCGATGCCGCGGGCTGGCAACGCTGGTTCTTCAGCGGTATCGCCGGCGGGGCTTCCATCCTGATCATTTATCTTCTTCGGAAGCATGAAGCGGATAGATTATTCTGTATTGCGCTTAGCCTGATATTGGGCGGGGCGCTGGGCAATCTGTGGGATCGCATAACGCTCGGACACGTAGTCGATTTCCTTGATTTTTATATCGGAACCTATCATTGGCCCGCTTTCAACGTCGCGGATTCCGGCATTTTTGTTGGAGCGATGCTGTTGATACTGCAGAGCTTTCGCCAGAACGAGGCTGCGCCGGGAAGCGAACCGCAAAAAAAGTAACGGCTGAATTTTATGCCGAGTCCCTGGCCCTGGTCTTTCCGGGCCGCCATAATACATCCGCTACGCCGTGCTGCCGATTCAGAACCCTGCACAGCACGAACAACAGATCGGATAAGCGGTTGAGATACCGCAGGTGAGTGGAAGGTACCGCTTCGTCTCTACCTAAGCTGACAAGGCGTCGTTCTGCACGGCGACACACCGCCCGTGCGGCATGGCACAGGGCCGCCGGGCGAGCACCGCCCGGGAGTATGAATTCCCTTAATGCGCTCAGGCTGTTGTTATACTCATCCAGTTGCTGTTCCAGGCGCCCAACTTGCGGCTCGCTCATGGTCAAGCGGCCGGGTATGCTAAGGTCCCCTCCGAGATCGAACAAGTCGTTCTGTATATCTTCCAGCCGTCGGCGCAACACATCGTCGAGATCCTCGGCAAGCAATACGCCGATACTGCTGTTCAGCTCGTCCACGGCACCGATAGCCTCGATGCGCGGGCTTTCCTTTCCGCACCGGCTGCCATCCCCCAGCCCCGTGGTACCGTCGTCTCCGGTGCGTGTGTAGATCCTGGTCAGACGATTTCCCATGTATGCTTTCCTGGGTTCCGGGAAATAGTACCAGAGATGGATAGCGCTGCCATCTTACGCATCCTTGCCGTGCTTGAGCCGTGCGGGTGGCATGAACAGGGCGGCTACCACCTTGCCTTGCTGCCGGTTGCGTAAGTGATCGGGTGGCTTATGGGCGGAAGCCGCCGATGCTGCGGTTTCCCGCGACTGCGTCGTGGCGCTATCCGGTACCGGCCCTGAAGGAATATAAGGCTGGCTGAAGAGAGGGTCTTCCGGAATTTTGGATCGCCCACCCTGCCTCCGTCCTGTGTCAGAAAAAGTCTTCGAACCCTTGTAACTCTTCGACTCGCTGCGGCGGGAGCCGGATAGTGCTTCGGGAGCTCGTTCCGCGGACGATTTCGCCTGCCGGCTTTTAAACTCTTGCACTTCATCGCTGCGTTCGCCGCGCCTGCGGTTGCTCGGCGAAACATCGCCATCCGGAGAGGCATCTTGCTCGAATCCGGTAATCCGTTCCATTTTCAGCTTGAATTTCAGGAGCCTCTCGATACCTTCAAGCAACTCCCCTTCATCCTCTGATGCCAGGGAAATTGCGTTTCCTTTCGTGCCGGCTCTGCCAGTTCGCCCAATACGATGAATATAGTCCTCGGGCGTAGTCGGCAGTTCGAAATTCACTACATACGGAAGATCTTCGATGTCCAGTCCGCGTGCGGCAACATCGGTAGCCACGAGCGCGCGCACCCTGCCTTCCTTGAAATCGGTCAGCGCCTGGATACGTTGAGGTTGCGTCTTGTCGCCATGAATGGCGGTAGCGCTGATATGATCTTTTTCGAGCTGCTGGGCAAGACGGCTTGCGCCATGCTTGGTTCGGACGAATATCAAAACCTGCCTCAAATCATGGGATTTGATCAGGTGCGTCAGCAACTCGCGCTTGCGATCACGCGCGACTTGATACACCACATGGGTGATCAGGTCAGTTATCGAGTTGCGCCTCGCGACCTCGATCAACGCAGGCTCTTTCAACAGCTTGTTCGCGAGTTTTTTGATGTCCTCGGAAAAAGTGGCGGAAAACAGGAGGCTTTGCCGTTGTGGCGGTATCATCGCTATGATGCGCCTGATATCAGGCAGAAACCCCATGTCCAGCATCCGGTCGGCCTCATCCAGCACCAATATTTCAACTTTGGAAAGGCTCATCGTTTTCTGCTCGACATGATCCAGCAGGCGGCCTGGAGTTGCCACAAGAATCTCCACCCCTGCACGCAAATCCTTGACCTGTGGCGCCATGTCGACACCGCCGTACACGGTCGTGCATTTGAGAGCTAAATACTTGCCGTAGGTTTTGACACTTTCATATACCTGCACCGCGAGTTCACGGGTGGGCACCAGTATCAATGCGCGAACGGGATGGCGGGCGGGCGACATGCTGGTGTTGGCATATGGCTGCAAACGGCCCAGCATTGGCAAGGTGAAGCCGGCCGTCTTTCCGGTACCTGTTTGCGCAGCGCCCATCAGGTCTTTTCCGGCGAGTATTGGTGGAATTGCCTGGGCCTGTATCGGAGTAGGCTCGGTATATCCTTGATCTGAAACAGCTTTGAGAATTTCGTTGGATAACTTGAGTTGAGCGAACGACATGACGTTACTCTATGCCACCAGCCGGCATTTTGGATAGCGACCCGGGTAGCGTAGTTGATTGATTAACGAGAAAGGAATAGGGATTTGCAAGAAGGTGGCAGTAGTTTTTGGGGTCAGCGTTTCATATTGTGGTTCAGCGTGTTTCAAGGATTGCTAGCAATCCGGATGGCTTTCCGGACAAATTCCACGCCGGTAGCGCTATTCGCAAGCTGCCTAGTCATTTCTGACTCTCTGATGTATCTCTCTCTGATGTATCTTTTTGTCTATTTTCTCAATTCCTATCCAGTCGGCGCCTCTTTGCATAAGCCGTAATAACGGCGCCGCGCCACCGATCGCGACCGCATCGACGAGACAGTACCATGCCGCAACTCCGCTAGGCGGATTTCCCTGGGACAAACTCATTACGGGTTCTATCGTTGCCCATTTCCAGGTTCCTGCCGCCGTTCCTATCAGCTCCAGCCACGTAGTGATAAAAAATGCCGCGAGGTAAACCATAGGCGAGCGGCCTTTGAACAGATAAATGAGGAAAACGCAGAATAGCAATGCGCCAACCTGATCACCCTGTTCAGGATAACTGCTGATTCCCCAGGCAGACCACGTTCCGCATACGAGCACGACAAAAAAAGCGATACTTCGAGCATATTTTTGAAATAAACCGGAACGAGCCAGAGCCACAGCTGTCAGGTAAACCATGCCGTGGCCTGGCGGAACATAGGCTGGGACGTTTCCAAACCGGTAAGTATATCCACCCATGTAGATGGAGGCAAAATGCTCGCCGAGCGTGGCGAAAGCCACCGCAATGATTACCTGCACCCTTACTTCTTTATTTTCGCCATATAATAACGCAGCGAGGAATGTCCACGCAATGAGTCCCATGGTATTTTGCTGCTCCAGGCTTCCGCTTGCGTCTATATTAAGACTGATGGCGACACAAATAAAAGTAAGGGACGCGATAAAGTAATCGCGCAGCCGGTGGTCAGCGGTGGCGTTGACGGGTGGGAAATGACGCAGCATCGATTGGTTTGTTTTCTGCTTTTATCCTGCTTTCAAGGGCAGAGGAAAAGAAACATTATAACGGTTAGCCGGTAGGCATGGCGAACCGCGATTTTTCGCTATCGCGAGATGCCATGGCAGTCTTCCCTCCTACATAACAAAACCGCTGTTCCGGCGGGATGCCGGAACAGCGGCATGCGAAGCTGGGAGATTGGGCCTTCGGGGATGAAGACGGAGCCGTCTTCTATTCCTCCTCCTCTTCGTCGTCGTCCTTATCTTTTTTCTCGGGTTTCAGGACCATTT
>MKVR01000043.1 GCA_001899235.1 Nitrosospira sp. 56-18 | reverse complement strand
AACTCTATCGCTCGCGCTTTCCACCCCGGACGCAGCCAGAACAGTCCCATGATCCGGCCGCTTCCCCTCTACACAGTGAACAACTCTTCCCCAGAAGCCATACCTTCAGGTTCGTGCAACGCATCATCCATCGCATCGGGGGATGGCAACCATGACGATCGGAATGAGTTATCCGCGATGAAACAATCCGCCAATCCAGGCCAGGATATGGTAACGGGGAAGATGCGGTGCCGCTGCTGAAGGAGAAACCCGATGCTTGCCCTTACCTGTCATGGAAGCCATGACGTCCGCGTCGATACGGTACCCGACCCGATATTCCAGGAGCCGGATGACGTCATCCTGAAAGTCGCTGCTACCGCAATATGCGGCTCTGACCTGCATTTGTATCGAGGCAAGCTGCCCGGACTTGAAGATGGCGACATCCTCGGACATGAATTTATGGGCATCGTGGCGGATGCAGGACCGGAAGTCATACGGTTTCGAAAAAACACGCGAAAGACGCTCGCCTGCTGGATCTGCCCATGACACTAGCCGTACGCCGATCTATCCTCCCCTATTCCCATGTTCCCCATGGTTCGATCAAAAATCTTTTCCACCCTCAAACTTTAGGAGCACGTGATGAGTAATGCCACTCTTTATACCATGCCGGGTACCTGTGCCCTGGCACCCAACATTGCCGTTGCCTGGCTGAATGCCCCTGTGACGATCAAAACGATGGAGCGGGGAGATCACAAAAAAGATCCGTATCTCTCCATCAATCCAAAAGGCAAGGTGCCAGCCCTGCAATTCGACGATGGCGACGTATTGACCGAAGCCGCGGCGATTCTGGCATATCTCGGCGCCAAATACGGCAAGGAGGACTATGCACGCAACCAGAAGCTGGGGCGCAAGGAGGCTGAAGCGCTGAGTTATATGACTTCGGAAGTCCACGCAGCCTATGGCCCGCACTTTGCAGTGCAGACATTCGCGGATAGTGATTCAGCCCAAAAAGAAATCAAGGCCAAAACGTATGAGAAGCTGGCGAAACATTACGAACGCCTGGAGAGCAATCTGGCAGCCGCCGGTGACTGGTACTTGAAGGATCGAAGTTTTGCCGATGCCTTTCTCTATGTACTCACGCGATGGATCGAACTGACGCCACTATCCATCGACAATTATCCGAATCTGAAGAAACATCGGGCGCGGATGGAAGCCGACGAAGGCGTCAAGCTCGCTTTGCAACGCCAGAACATGGAGCCACTGTCATCGCCGGGAAAATGAACTGGTATCCCGGCGCAGCTCCTGCATCCTGATCGCGCGGAGCCCGGGTAGGGTCGCGGAAAGATGTGGCGGCTTGCCCGGGAGCGCAGAGGATTTGAATGGCCTCTCCTGCAATATCTTCAGTTTGATGCCGGATGTTCCTTGTCCCTCCGGGCTGCAACGGGTAAAGGCATCCGGCCACCACGTCCATCGCATCCACCGGCTATATCCATGCAGTCCGGCGATATCCCGTCACTCATTGCAGACGCGGTTCGCTCTTTGCGCGATCCACGGGTATGGGAATATACCCTGGTGAATTCCGCTCCCAGTAAGAAAATCTGCGCAGAGTAATACACCCAAACCAATACGACCACCAGCGACCCAGCCGCCCCAAATCCCGAGCTGATCGCGCTTTTGCCGATATACAAGCCGATGAGCAGCTTCCCTACCGCAAAAAGCAAGGCCGTTACCGTGGCCCCGGCCCAGACATCTTTCCAGGCAATCTTCACCCTCGGCATCAACTTGTAAAGCATTGCAAACATCGTGGTCATGAAGGCAAAGCTGAAAATAAAATTCACTGCCGTAGCCAGTACCTCGAAACCCGAAAAATAAGGTCCCCACCACTTGCCCAGAGCCGCCACTGCGGCGCTGAAGACAAGCGATACGATCAACAGGAAACCGATTCCCAATATCATGCCGAAGGATAATAATCGGCCTCGAAGAACCTTCCACCACGCCACTTCTTCCTTTGCAGGTACGCCCCAGATCCGATCAAATGCATTCTGCAATTCGCCAAACACCGTTGTTGCTCCCACCAGCAGCAGAACCGTTCCGATAATCGTCCCAGCCGTGCCTTGCTCTGGCTGGCTTACACTTTCGAGCAGGTTTTGTACCGCCTTTGCCCCTTCGTCACCCATCAGACCACGCAGCTGGTCGAAAATCTCGCCGCGCACCGCTTGTTCCCCAAATACGAGTCCCGCCACGGAAATCACGATCAGCAACAAGGGGGCGATTGAAAACAAGGTGTAGTAGGCCAGGGCCGCACCCATGCTTGGAGCATAATCATCGAGCCACGATGAAAAGGCCGCTTTGACTAATGCCCAAATCCGCTTGGTACCCATTTGAATCCTATAATGGCCTGCTCATCTGCTTGTGGGTGTTACCATAGCGGATATATGCCGCAGGATATGTACGCCCCTGCACATTACCTCCTGAGCGAAGAAAGGTGGAATCGAAAAGCGATATTTGAAGCAGATCTGGAGCAAAGAGGGTACTGGCATGAAGTCTCGCAATCGAACATGCCCGGCCGCGACAAAAAAACTGAATTTCGTATGAAGTACTGCCGGGAAGCCGGGATAAGAGGCGGTTGCCCACGCTGCAATGCCCCTCATTGCGGAAATTGATATGATAACGGCTAATAGCGACCGAAGGGATCGGGACCGGAACCCTCGTGGGGCCTGGATGGATCACGTTCTATGATGTTGGGTTCTCCTTCCTGCCCGGCATCGCGCTTTTCGTCCGAACGATCGGGCTTTTTCTTCATCTCTTTGTTCTTGTGAGGCTCGCCCTCCTTTATGATGCCGTAGCGCTGGCCTGTGGTCGTTTTCCCTGATTTGTACCGCCCCTTGTCAGCTCCCCCGATCGGAGGGCTATCCATGGGATTATCCTGCGCATTGGCTGTGCCCAGCATGAACAGGAATAGCATCAGGCTCAGTAAGCTGAAAGCGGGCTCGATGACAATTCGCAACGAGCGCACGGCTTCATTTCGGGATATTGAACTCGGGTGGCTGTGGTTCATGACGGTTCCTTCAAGATATCCAGCAACAGCGCTGTATCTGAAATATAACTGCCAATGCACGGTTCCTCAGTGCGCTACCACACGGGGCTGGTTTGAAGCTGCCTAGCGTGGCGGGGGAGATCCCACTTGGGGCAGGCATCTGATTTCCCAGATAAGGCGTGAAGAAGTAACCACGCTGATCCGGTTCATGATGGGAAGTATTTCTTCCGACAAAAGCGTATAGTCCGACCCGCAAAGATTGCGGGCGTCGATGTCCAGCCCCGCTGCGGCCCGGTCTTTTGATCCCACTTCTCCATCATACAGACTCATTATGGAATACGTGCGCGACCCATCGCTCGCCGCTTCAGGTGCTTCGTCCGCCGGCATCAGGCCGCATCCTGCGAGAAAGGAAATTGCGCAAAAAGCCAATTTCATCAATTTAGTCCGCTCAATTTCCATTTTTTTGAATTCTCCTGCTTGAGCGGCAAAACATGGCATAAACCTCTTCTCTATTCAATACGGCAAAGAATGCCGCCAATGGCGGATGGAGGGATCCTCACTCATGGATTGGCGTAGTCCCGCCATGCAGCAACCGCAGCTTCAAAATCACTGATTGGAATTCTGGCGGCTTCCCCCACCTTCTCCCCATAGTCTTCCGCGATTTCGACGTGGTCGGGAAACAAGCGCAGCCAGTAAGCATTCCCGATCCGCTCCCATGAGAAAATTCGGCCCGATCTCACCTCTCTGGTTTTTTGCAGCAACTCCTCGGCTCCATAGCGGCTTTTTTGTATGTCGATGGCAAGGTAAGCGGCTATCAGATCGTGCTTAAGGTTGCCGTACGTGCGCCCCTCCCATGAGAATTCGTTGTCTGTCATTGGCGTATGGGGAAAGCGGTATTGATCCTGTTGTTCTTTGGCGCGGCAAAACCGATCGCGAATAATACTTCGCTGTTCCCGCAGTAGCCCGCCAATCCGGCACCAACAACCCTTGCAGGCCGGTTTTTGCCACATCTGGCCCAGGCTGGCGACGCAACAGGACATGAAGCATCGGGATGCGCCGACGCATATGAAATCGAATGGAGTACTTGTTCCATCGAACAGGTGTCGGGAAACATCGAGGAAAACTTATATCTTGCGGGATCATTACCATGGGTCCATTTTCCGGTATAAATTCCCGCTGGATCAGGCGGATCCTGTACCTTGAACTCGCGTATCGTCGGGGGATTCGCCGCGGCAGGCCGGGAATGGAATCCTTTGGGTCGCCCGCCCGACCATTCTCCGCAAAAAACATGCCGTTGATTCAACTTCATTCCGTTGTCCAGAGTCACCCATTGAGGAAGTATCGCGCAATCCGCCGCAGCGGAAGCTTCGAACGAAATTAAAAAAGGCGAAAGCAGCCCGGCAAGAAGCATGCTTGCAGCCCCGGCGTTATACATGACCCTGCTCCTTTATGAAATTCGGGTGATATTGACCTGCTCCACTCGTGCATGAGGTGAAGGGCACTTCATTTTATGAGGATGCTGCCCCGCTGCCACGGTCTGATATCGGGCTTGCCATCTTAGCCATCATCCGTTTTGATTTCATCGGGCCGGAACACCCAGCAACTCGAAGATCGACATATAAAATCGATCACTTCTTCCGTACCGCGATCGAGCGCGCTAGCCGTTTCTTCTGCCATATGATTATTCCGGTGACAGAGAGCGTCGCCACCAGCAGCCCCATCGCGGAAATGAAAACGCGCCCGGGCAAGCCGAGGATACGGCCGGAATGCAAAGGAAACTGCGCCTGCATGAAAATATCTCCTGCGCTGCCGGTGCCTGGCACGCTCGCCCCCGCGGGTGCGCCATCCTTGCCGTGGAAGTAGAGGGATGAATTGCCCAGGCCCATGTCGCCATGCTCATGGCCTGGCTCAAAAAATGTCACGCCATATATCCCGATCTCGGACTCGTAAAAGATACTCCCGGGCGGCTCGGCCCAACCCCGCCTTTCAGCTTCGGCGGCAGCGAGCTGGAGAATCCTGTCCCGGCTGACGACGGGCTCGATGGGCTGGTCGGGCGGATTGCGCGGCCCGGTGAATGGACTCGGCGTCAGCGTGGAAAATAGCGATACCAGCGGCCGCATCACCTGCTGGTTCAGGTTCATCGATATCGCAGTGATGGCCAGGATTAGCAAAAAGCCCCATATCCATACCCCGCCGGACCGATGCAGGTCGAAGTTGAGCCTCGCTCCTCCACGCCGCCAGCGAATGGCCAGGGACTTATGCCACGGGCTTCCCTTGGGAAAGGAGATCCATAACGCGATGAAACAGTCGAGAGCCCAGACTATGGCGAGGATGCCCATGAAGAGGATGCCGAGCTCAATGCCAAGCCCATCGGGAATATGCATGCTGTAATGCAGCTTGTACAGGAAGGGGATCAGATTTTCGCGGCTGAACGAAATCTCGCCCCACATGCGTTTTCCACGTATTTCGCCACTGACAGGATCGAGCGCAATCTGGTTGAACCCCAGCTCGAATGCCTTGCCTGTGGCCGGATCGAGACGCGGACCGACGCCAAGGCCGAGATTGTGTCCCGGCTCCACCGCGAGCGGCACCCATGTCACCAATAACCGGGGATCGGCGGCTTCCAGCTTGTCTGCGGAAACCAGTGGCGGAAGAGATGCTCCTCCCTTCCCCTGCGCTTCGAACAATTGCGGATTGAGCCACTCGTCCAGTTCGTGGTCCCAGGAAATGACGGCGCCGGTAAGGCCGGATATGAAAAGAAATACAGCCAGAAAAAGGCCGGCCCATCGGTGCATCACGACAAGTACGCCGCGCCCCAGCGCTACTTTATCGACATGTTGTTTTTCAAGCCGCTCGATTACACCGGACATCGGGAATACCTGTATCTGAGTGCCTCAAACCACACTATCAAAGGCTACCGCCGGCGCGGCCGGCGTAATCTCCTTCATTACGGGCTGGTCATTGAAAGCGAGGCATCCACTTTCCATGCGCAGCAAGCGGTCGGCAAGATGAAAATAGCGATCGTCGTGCGATATGACCAGTATAGCCTTTCCCATGGCCCGGAGTTCGGGAAGCAACTCACGATAGAATACTTCCTTGAATACCGGATCCTGATCCGCCGCCCATTCGTCGAACACGAAGAAGGGGCGATTTTCCAGATAGGCTACCACCAGGGCCAGACGCTTGCGCTGTCCCTGCGACAATGCGAGCGTGGTAAAGGCCCCGTCCTTGACCTTTACCTTGTTGTGCAAATGCAATTTCCCTAACAGGCGGTTACCCTCCGTATCCAAGTCGGGACGCCCCGTTTCCAGGAGATAGTCGAAAAGATGAAAATCCGAAAAAACCGTGGAAAACAGTTGCCGGTAGTGGTCGCGATTGGTCTCGTCCACCGCTACCCCATTCAAAAGTATCCGCCCTTCTTCCGGAGGATAAAGTCCGACCAGCAGTTTCGCCAGCGTGGTCTTGCCGCTGCCATTGCCACCGACCAGGAAAGTAATCTGCCCGGGCCGGAAGTCCAGGTCGATCGGACCCATGGTAAACAGTTCATCGCTCTGTTCATGATAATAACGATGCAGCACCCCTTGCAGGACAATGGATCGCAGAAGAGAGGGAGGAAGGCTATCCACCTGTGCTTCCGAAGCTGAAAGGGTGCGCGTGATTTCATCGATGCGGGCGGCGGACGCCTGGGCCATGTTCGCACGCGGAATGTTCAGCAGGAGCGCTTCGAGCGGTCCCACCATGTACACAAACACCAGTGCGAAGCCTGTCATGATTAGCGCCCGATCGGGCACATCACCCACCAGAACGAACAGCACCATGCCTATGAAGGCGTAGATCAGGAAATTTCCCCAGCTTGCCGATCCGATGAACAGCGACATGCCGAAAGTTCGTTCGCGACGGACCATCTCTATCGATTTTCCCAGCACATCATCATAAAACGCTCGTCTTTTATCGCGGTTGAGGCGCAATTCCTTTGCTCCATCGGTCAGCGAGCGAAAATAACCGAATAATCGATCCTGCTCTTCGGCAGCGGCATCCAGATGCCGGATGGCGCGCAAATGCGCCAGATGATAGCCCAGCGAGCCAAATCCGATGACGACGACGGCCAGCAGAAACACCTGCCACGAAAGCACAGCCATGTATATCAGGCAACCGGCGACAATCACCGCATTTGTCAGAATGATCGGAAAACTCACGAAAAATTCGGCAACGTGGGTGCAATGTTCGGCCAGCGCGGATTGAACACGGGCAGGGCCAATCAACTCGAGATGGCGGTAGTCCGCCGCCATTACCCGCTTTGTAATGAAAACACGCAATTCGGCGTGGGCCCGCTGCCCCAACCGCTCGAACAGGATATTCGCAATCATGTAGCTGAACATTACTGCGACTGCGGTTGCCGCAAACACCAACGCCATTTCAGTGCGATCGATGGGTTCAGCCGTAAGCGCGGAACTGATCTGGGTCAGCAGGAACACGCTACAGGCGCCATTTACCACGCTCGCTGCCGATGCCCCCGCTAATAACGATTTGGACTGACTGATGAGATATTTGAGCAAGGCTGTCTCGCAAAAGATGACCGGGATGACTAAGAAGTTGACGAATGATCGCGATAAATATTTACGGGAAGGAAAATATCGGCGCCATGCATCCGTCTGACGCCGTTCCTCATCGATCCGCAGCGGCAACCCTTTCCCACCCGCTGCTATTACAGCTATTTTTATTTATATTCCAGCGGATCTGATTGAGACTCCTCCTCTCCAAAATATCGTTAAACAATAACGTTTCTCATTCGTCTTTACAAACTATAGGAGCATCCGCCTCGGACAGGGTATTTCAGGAAACGGTCGATGGGTATACAGCACGAGCAAATCCAGGAGCTATCAGCTCGTGCGACGACGTTGACGTCCCGGCCCGATGGAATCGCATATTCCGTGGCCTATCACGACGGCGCGCTTCTGCTGCAGCACATCGATGCCGAAAAACAGGCCTGCGGGCCGGCTTCCCTATGGAAGTTGCATCAATCGGATCGATTGATGCTGGAATGGGCGGATTCCTGCTCAGGCATACCCGGCACGCCTGAAGTGCTCGCGGCACTCGAAGCCGCCTTTGCCCGGTATCCCGACCAGCATAAGCTGAATCTCCTTGCTCCGGTGGGGCAGGCCGACGATTTATTCCGATCCGGAGTCCTGCTGAAAGACCAGGATGGGCAACTGGTTGTCCGCGCCGAACTTTTGTGGCAGCAACCCCGAATCTGGCTCACGCACCCTTCCCCCCATGCCTTCCCGTCATCCTACATCCTCAGCCATGGCCGCCGCCACCCATTGCGCCCCCCTAAGCCGATCGGCACCGTCTATCAACGGCATATTCCCTGGCTCGGCCGCACCCTCTCGTTTCGGGCCGTAAACATCGAATACGATCTGCACCGTTTCAGCCGCTGGATGAACGATCCAGTTGTGGCGCACGCGTGGGGAGAACAAGGCGATCTTGCCAGGCACCGGGCGTATCTGGACGGTATCTGTGCGGATCAGCACGTTACCGGCCTGGTAAGTTGTCTTGACGATGAGGCATTCGGCTACTTCGAGGTGTATTGGGCAAAAGAAGATCGTGTAGCCCCGTTCTACGAAGCGGAGGATTTCGATCGCGGCTGGCATGTCCTGATCGGGGAACCGCGCTTCCGCGGCAAGCCCTTTGTTACCGCATGGCTGCCATCCATTTCCCATTATCTCTTTCTCGACGATTGCAGGACCCGCCACATCGTCATCGAGCCCCGCTCGGATAATCACAAAATGATTCGCAACCTTGCCAGATGCGGTTACGCAAATCTCAAGGAATTCGATTTTCCCCACAAACGCGCCATGCTCGGCATGCTGCTGCGCGAACGATTTTTTGAAGAAAGACTCTGGGTGCCGCGGACTGACGCGACGACGCCACCCAGGACGGCATCGCCCGCAATTACCCTATTTTCAACTTGATTCTCGAGGACATCGTTATGCGCATTCATGATGTGATCGGTATCGGATTCGGCCCGTCAAACATTGCTCTTGCCATCACCCTCGAGGAAAAGAAACAGGAAGGACACAACCTGGACTTCTTTTTCATCGAAAAGCAACCGGGGTTTGCCTGGCATGCGGACATGATGCTGGACAACGCGCATATGCAGATCTCTTTCCTGAAGGATCTGGCCACGATGCGGAACCCGTCAAGCCACTTCACGTTCATCAACTACCTGCACCAGAAAAAACGGTTGCAGGACTTCATCAATCTGAAAACCTTTTTCCCCAGCCGCCACGAGTTCAATGATTACCTCGCCTGGGCCGCTTCGCATTTCGACAACCGGTGCGCGTATGGTGAAGAAGTCTTCGAAATCCTGCCGGAGGAAAAAGATGATGAAATCATACTGCTGCGCGTGCGCTCGCGCGATTCCAACGGGATCGTGCATGAGCGCTTCGCCCGTAACCTCATCCTCGGCATCGGGGGCAAACCCAGTATTCCGGAATATTTCCAGCCGTTAAGGCACGACGCCAGAGTATTCCATTCGAACAGTTACCTTCGGGAGATCTCGCGGCACCAGACTGCAAAAAGAATCGCGGTGGTGGGCGCAGGCCAGAGCGCCGCGGAAATTTTCATGGACCTGCACAGTCGCCCCAATGCGCCGCATGTCGATCTCATCATGCGCGCGCGCGCCATCAAGCCCTCGGATGACAGTCCGTTCGTCAATGAAATTTTCAACACCGATTTCACCGATTTCGTCTTCAGCCGTCCGGATGAGGATCGCGCCACGCTGCTCGATGAATTCTGGCACACGAATTACGCAGCCCCCGATCTCGTTCTGATAGAACAGATCTTCAATGTGTTCTATCAGCAGAGAGTGACCGGCGGCACGCGGCACCGCTTTCTGCGCCGGCACGAAGTCGCCGGCGTCCAGGCGCAGCCGGAAGGGATCCAGCTCATTCTACGGGATCTCAATGCCGGCCGCGATCACGTCTCAACCTATGACGCCGTAATACTCGCGACCGGCTACCGGCGCGACCATCACAAAACGATGCTGAGTGCGCTTGCCCCTTACCTGCGCGACTTTGCCGTCGACCGGCAATACCGGTTGCAGAGCACGCCAGGCTTTTGTCCCGCGATATTCCTGCAAGGCGCATGCGAGTCGAGCCACGGCTTGAGCGATACGCTGCTTTCGGTCACGGCCGTTCGCACCTACGAAATCGGGGAAGCATTGCTAAGCACGGGCAACACCGGAAATCGATCCATTTCCAGAACGGCCGCCAACCCCATTCGTGCCGTCGCAAACCGCTGAGTTTTTAGGTCAATCCGGTGACAGTAGCCGTATCCCACAGTTTTTTAACCATGAGCAACCATAACTATGAAAGCCTACACAAAAACCAACAAGGGGCTGAAGCAACGGAAGCACGCAGTATTGGCGCGCGCCCTGCAATGCGTATTCCTCACTTTGTCCGTTACTGCTTATGCCCAGGCGCAGCAAGCTGGGTCTGAGCCAGCCAAACCGGAAAAGAAAGAAGGGGCCAGCGCCCCGACAGAGGCAGGCACTCCAAATGACAAAGCCCCGCTTACCAGGAATATAGAGGCAGCGATCCTGCCGACGGTAGTGATCAAGGATACGGCAGCCACTGCTCCATATGTCGCCAAGAACACCACGACCGCGACGAAGACGGATACGCCGATCATAGAAATACCCCAATCGATCTCGGTCATTACCCGCCGCGAACTCGATGCGCGTGGCGTGCAGTTTTTCACGGAGGCATTGCGCTATGTACCAGGGGTCGTCGTCGACACGTTCGGTTTCAATGGGCAAGGCTTCGAGTATCTGGGCATGCGCGGTTTCAACGTCCAGACTACAGCCAACTTCCGGGACAACTTGAACCAGGCGGCAACAGGGATTTTTTTTGGCGCTTTTATTACTGATCCTTATGCGCTTGAGCGAATAGACGTGCTGCGTGGCCCCAGTTCGGTCATGTTCGGCCGGGGCGACGCGGGCGGGATCGTGAACCGCGTCACGAAACTCCCCACCGCCGCACCGATTCGCGAAGTCGAGCTCCAGTATGGTAGTTTCGGCCGCAAGCGGGTTGCCGCGGACTTCGGCCTTTCCAATGATGATGGCACGCTGATGTTCCGCCTCGTCACATCCGCCCTCGACACCGGCACGCAGGTCAGTTTTCCCAATACAAATGGAGCCAGCGCCGAAATCAAGCGATTCTATATCGCCCCGTCGCTGACATGGCGTCCGAGCGAGAAGACATCGATTACCCTCTTTGGCGATATCCTGAATAACCGCGCCGGTGCCGGGGCATTTTATCCGGCAGCACCAACGGGGGACTCATTTGGAAGTTTTAGCAACACTCCTACCAATGCGGTGCAGGGAGATCCCGGGTTTAGCCGGTACTCCACAAACCAGGCTTCGTTCAGCTATAAACTTGAACATCACTTCAATCAAACCTGGACCATACGGCAGAACTTTCGTTATCAAAGCCAGAGCGGCAACTTCAGGGATTTAACCGCGATCGGATACCTTCCCGACGATACCAGCGGCATTCTGCAACGCTCAGCGCTTTCGACCACGGAAAAAATTGATCAGACTGTTCTGGATACGCATCTGCAAGGCAGATTAAGCACCGGGCCGGTAAATCATACGGTGCTGGTTGGAATCGACTGGAATCGAATGAATTCCACAGCTCTGAAATTTGTAGGCGACGCGCCGAGCCTGAATGTGTTCAATCCTGCATATTTCCAACCAGTAGCGACGCCCACCAGTCTGGATACCGATGCGAAGCAAAGACTCGACCAGGTCGGCTTCTATGTGCAAGACCAGATCAAGTATCAAAAATGGGTTCTCACCCTGAGCGGACGTCATGACAGGATATCCAACAATACCATAGCCACAATTACCGCCCTCGATCCATCACCTATCCCTTTCCAGAATAAGGATTCCGCATATACCGGCAGGGCAGGCTTGACCTATCTCTTCTCGAATGGCATCTCACCCTATGCGAGCTACTCGCAATCGTTCCTGCCGCAAGCTGGGCTAGCCGATGGTGCGCCATTCAATCCTACCCGTGCTTCGCAGTACGAGGTGGGGATCAAATACCAGCCGGTAGGCAGTAGAAACTTATTTACCGTAGCGTTGTTCGACCTGACGAAAACCAATGTCCTTACCCCCAATCCGAATGTATCTTCCTTTGCCAATCAATTCATACAAGTAGGTGAAATTCGTTCTCGCGGCGCGGAACTGGAAGCAAGGGCGGAAATCTACCGCGGGTTGAATTTCATCGGTGCTTTCACTTATAACGACGTCAAGATCCTTGATGGTTCTGATGGTACTGTAGGCAAGATGCCGATCCGGGTCCCCAATACGACCACCTCCGGCTGGTTGGACTATAACCTGGGTGCGCTGAATATAGACTGGCTGAGAGGCTTCGGCATTGGCGGCGGGGTTCGCTACGTGGGAAGGGTTTTCAATGATGAAGAGAATACGAGCACCACAAGGTCATTTACGCTGTTCGATGCCATGCTGAGGTATGACCTAGGCCCCTGGCGTTTTTCCATCGTTGCCAATAATCTATTCAACCAAAAATACTATTCCGCAACAGGCGGCGGAAATTTCTTCCGGGGGACGGAACGAACTGTTTATGGCACTTTAAAACTCCAGTTTTAATCGTTTATTTGCGTCATAGCCGAGATAGATACCATGCCGCTTGACCCCGATCTTGCCGCATTTCTTGAGCTGGTCGAAGCCGGCATAAGCAATGGCGCACCCCGGTTGCATGAGTTGCCTGCGTCCCAGGCGCGCGCGGAATACGACAAATCCACGCTCTGGCTGGATTGCGGAGGCGTGGCTGTCGCCCGCACCAACCCCATTGCGATACCGGGCCGGGAAGGCCATCTCATCGATGCGCGGCTATACATGCCCGCTATTCCTTCCCGTGAAGGAGGATTGGTACCCGCATTGCTGTATTTCCACGGAGGCGGGTACTGCGTTGGGGGGCTGGACTCGCACGACTCGCTCTGCCGGGCGCTAGCTATGCTCACGCCCTGTTGCGTGCTGAGCATTGCCTACCGGCTTGCGCCCGAGCATAAGTTTCCTGCTGCGGTTCACGATGCCCAGGATGCCTACCAATGGTTGCTTTCAAATGGTCCGGCCCACGGAATCGATACCGGGCGCATCGCGGTCGGAGGTGACAGCG
Organism: Nitrosospira sp. 56-18; assembly: GCA_001899235.1. Classification (GTDB taxonomy): domain Bacteria; phylum Pseudomonadota; class Gammaproteobacteria; order Burkholderiales; family Nitrosomonadaceae; genus Nitrosospira. The sequence continues at coordinate 5,539 of MKVR01000043.1, read as the reverse complement.
CAGGGGGGGCACTGGCAACGGGATTGACCATCGCCGCGCGCGACAGCCAATGGCCGCAGCCGTTATTGCAAGCGCTGCTCTACCCTTGCACCGCCGCCTGGCAGGACACTGCCTCGCATCGCCGCCTGGCCCGAGGCCACCTGCTCGAAGCCGTGACGCTGCAATGGATGTTCGACAATTACCTGCGGGATGAAGCGGACCGGACCGACTGGCGTTTCGCACCGCTGGAGGCGATAGATTTGAGCAATCTTCCTCCCGCATTCATCGCCCTGGCAGAATACGACCCGCTGGTGGACGAGGGAGCGGAATATGCAAGCAGGCTCGAGGATGCGGGTGTCCCCGTCGATCTCAGGCTCTATGAAGGCATGACGCACGATTTTGCCCGCCTTGGAAACATCGTGAACCAGGCTGAAGCAGTGCGAAAGGATATGGCGCAGGCGCTGGCGCAGGCCTTCCAATAAGGTCTTCTCCCTCGCTTTATCTGTGGAATCGACAGCATGCAAATCCAGCTACGCGTGAAATGATTTTTACTTCAACTCAAGTAGCGAATGGATTGCAGATACGTAACTGGCGCTCTACGAATAGACCGTCCTGCATATCCTCTGAATACAAGGTTTCGCATCCCGCGAGAAGAGCGGCCGCTACGATCATTGCGTCATACACGCTCAGCCCATACCGTTCGCTAATAAACCTTCCCTGATCGTGGGTCTCGATAGTCAGCGGTTCGGCGGGACATATCGATTGAATCAAAGCCAGCACTTCATTGATTTCCCTCCATGGCATGCCAAGCTTGCGAAGCGCCACATTGGCTATTTCGTTTAATACTTGCACGCTGATTCGTCCTCCTGCCCGTACAACAGCCTCAGCCTGGTTGGCCTTGCTTGCATTGGCGGACAAAAGATAGATCAAAATGTTGCTGTCGATGAATACCTTAGGTACGGACATTTGCCTCTTCCCGATCGAAGGTAAAATCGGCAGGCAGCTTCCCTCTAAATGTTCGCAATCGCTCAAGAAAGACATCGTTGCCGGGCTTTTTCTTCACCTGGAATACCCGTTCCCCGGCAATCACCACTTCAATATCATCCCCCTCATGTAGCTCCAGCGCTTCAACTACCGAGACGGGCAACCGTATGGCCAAACTGTTACCCCATTTCGAGACTTGCATGAGCCACTCCTGTAGATATACGTAGTACAAAGTATATCATCCTACCTTGCGAGTCGTATGCAAATAAGATTCTATAGATCTGCAGGAAGCTTCGTGCTTGCATGGCCCATGGGATGTGAGCTGGTCGGAACAAGGACAAAATTTACCCGACCACCGAAGCCTGAATAGCCTCAAGTGCGGACTCCACTTCACGCAATAGCATCTCATCGCGCACGATCGCGAAATGATCCGCATCGACCTCGACAGAACGTAATTCATCCTTATCCACCTGAAAGGCTAGCGCTTCACGGTCCGATGCGGGCCTCCCCGCGACCCACCAGCATGCGGGCCGACACCGCAAGGCGGTCAATGCTGAAGACTGCAGCGATAGCGCTTTCAAGCGGCGGGCTACGGTAAAAGTATGCGCCAGCTCTTCCACTCCCATTGCTGCATAACCTTCTTGTTCGCCGTCTTCACGTTCCCGCATTCGTTCCTGAAGCAAGCTTTCCAGCAAGCCGGCGACTGTCGGTCCCGATTCTCCCGGAAGGCATGCCGGAGAATTATCCATCATCCTCCTGTCGAGGTTCGCATCGGGAACGATCACCGAGATGAAATCGGAAAAATCACGCTTCCAGTCATCCGGTTCAGGCGAATCGGTACCGGGGATATAAGAGTCGATCAGCCCGAGGAAAGCCACGGTTTGCGCATCCGCCTCCAGCAACGCTGCAACCATGGCTGCCAGAGTGCCACCCAGGGACCAGCCCAGCATGTGATAGGGTCCTTCAGGCTGAACGCGGCGGATCATCCGGCAATAATCTGCAGCCATTTGCTCGAGCGATACATCGCAATGCGCCGGGTCCGCCAGCATGCGGCAAGGGAGCCCATACACAGTCCTTTTGCCTTGAAGCAGACGCGCCAGGGGCTGGTAGTCGAAGACCGTACCCAGTCCCGCATGCAGGCAAAATAGGGGCGCTGCTGCTTCGCAGGGCCGATTCAGTGCGAGCAGCGGCTGCCGCATGTGCTGTGGAGCCTGCGTTTCCAGCCCGAGCAAGCCTGCGATAGTGGGATGCTGCATCAGGTCACGCAATTTGAAGTTGAATTTGCCGGCGGGCAGGTTCCGCATTCGCGCCATGACTTTCAGGCTGGATAGCGAATCACCGCCCAATGCAAAAAAGTTGTCGGTTTCTCCCACGCGCTCTACGCCGAGTACCTCCTGCCAGATCTTTGCCAGCATCATGGCCTCTTCAGTCGAAGGCGCACGGTAAACCGGGGCTGCAGCCGTACCGGGTTTGGGCAATGCGTTGCGGTCCAGCTTGCCGCTTGGCAGGCGCGGAAGCGTTGCCAATACCACGATATGCGCGGGAAGCATGTAGTCCGGCAGGCGATTCGCAAGTTCCCGCTTGAGCCGTCCTGCAAAGTTTGCGGGCTTGATATCGCCCATCGGCACCACGTAGGCAATCAGTTGCGACCCACCTGCGCTTTCATGCACCACTACTGCCGCGTCGGCGATTCCGGTTGCTTCCCGCAGGCAGGTCTCGATTTCGCCCAATTCGATACGAAAACCGCGAATCTTGACCTGATGATCGACGCGGCCGATATACTCGATATTCCCGTCATTCAGCCACCGCACCAGATCCCCAGTGCGATAGAGACGCCCCCCTCTACTGCCGAAAGGATCGGCAACGAAACGTTCGGCTGTCAGGCCGGCTCGTCCGAGATACCCCCGCGCCAACCCATACCCGCCAATATATAGCTCGCCTACCGTCCCCATGGGCACCGGCTGCAAATCCCGATCCAGCACGTAGGCAGTGCGCTCGCCCACAGGCCGTCCGATAGGCGCGTATGCGCATTCGAAACTGTTGTCGGCCCCGGTTTTCCAGATCAACGGCGTCACCACTGTTTCCGTCGGCCCATAACCATTGATCAGGATACGTGGCCGCAGGGTCTGGCGAATCAGGTCGTAGGACGCCTTGGGCATGGCTTCGCCGCCGAATACGTAGAGTTCCACCGGTGGTGGATCATTGCGTGGCGCCGCCCATTCCGCCACCTGCCCCAGGTAGGCAGGCGGAAAGGCGGCGTTGGTGATGCCGTAATGACGAAGCGCATCGTAGGTTTGCTCCGCGGTCCACAATTCCTGGTCGCGCACCGCAAGACCGGCGCCGACGGTAAGCGCGGTCAGCCAACGTTCGTGGGCGCCGTCAAATGAAAAAGACATGAAAAGCAGTTCGCAGGAGTGCGGACCCATGCCGTAAATCTCCGCAGTAGCCCGGCAATGCATTGCCAGCGGGCCGTGCGTCACCGCGACGCCTTTGGGAAGTCCCGTCGAACCCGAGGTGTAAATGACATAGGCAAGGTTATGCTCGCTCAGCCGGACGACAGGATCGGCATGCACTCCGGCATTGAGATCGATGGAATCCAGTATCAGCGTCCGCATGCTGGTGGGGATCACGAGCTTCGGCAATATCTTGTTTTGCGTAATGAGAAGAGAGAGGGCGCTATCCTCCATCATGTATGAAAGGCGGTCAGCCGGATACTCGATATCCAGCGGGACATAAGCGCCGCCGGCCTTGAGTATGGCAAGCAACGCAACGATGACTTCCAGCGAGCGCTCCATGGCCACGCCTACTCGCATCTCCGGACGGATACCGGTATCGATAAGCTGATGCGCCAGCCGGTTTGCCCGACTATTCAGTTCCGCGTAGGAAAGCTCCTGCTCGCCCATCAGCAGCGCGATGGCGTACGGCTGCACCCTGGCGTGACGCTCGATCAGGCGATGAACCAGTTGATGCGAGTTCAGCGGAATATCCGCGGTGGCGAGGCCATGCCTGTTGCATCCCAGGGAAATGATCTGGTTGAGTTCCTGGTTTCCCATCCATGCCAGTTCACCCACCGGCCGATCGGGATGCGCCATCATTTCGCGCATCAGGAATTCCATATGGCTTCGCAGTTCCAGCACGAAGGCATCTGTAAAATCACCTCGCCCGTATGAGTACTCTATTTCCAGGGTATCGCCGACGACGACTTGCAGATCCATTGCGTAACCGGTCAGGCTCGTGCCGTCAATATCGCCGAAGCGCAGGCCGTACGACTCGTTGCTGCGCAATGTCTCGGCAATCGGGTAGTTCTCGAACACGACGATGCTGTCAAAAAGAGCCCGGCCCGGCGACCCAACCCAACGCTGGATATCGGCTAGCGAGGTATGCTCATGCTCGCGCAATCTCGCATTGATGCTTTGCAGCACGGCCAGGTGCCCGCTCACCGTCAAGTTGCTGCGGCGCTCCACGGGAACTGGAATGGTATTGATGAACAATCCCAGGATCTCATCGGACTTCGGAAGATCGGGCGACCTGCCCGCTACCGTAACCCCGAATACCACGGTGTCCCTTCCTGTATAACGCTGCAGCAGCAATCCCCATGCCGCTTGTACGACAGTATTGAGCGTCACGCGCTCCCGTTGCGCAAATGCGTGTAGATTGCGGGTTTCTTCGGCACTTAAGCGGGTATAGATCTGGGCGTAGCCTGTTCTGCCGCCTCGCCCGTCCGCCTGGTCCTTCCTGACAGGCCTGCCCGCCGCCGAAGCCAGCAAGGTCGCGCCCTCGACCTGCTGGAACTCGGCTTTCCAGAAAGCCGCACTCACTTCCGGGTCCTGTCTCGCCAGCCAGCTTATGTAGTGGCCGTATCCCGGCCCCGGCGCAGACAGTGTCTCGCCGGTATAACAGCGCAGCCAGTCGCTGATCAGCAGCGAATCACCCCAGCCATCCAGCAGGATGTGATGCCTTGTCCATATCAACTGATGGCAATGTTCGCCCGTTCGGATCAGGCTCAGCCGGGCCAGCGGAGGATTGAGGAAATCAAATTCACGCTTCAATTCCGCGTCTGTGTAGGCAGCAATTCGGGATTCCAAGTCATCAAGGCTGCGCCAATCCATTTGAACGACGGAAGCACTCGCATGCTTGAATACGATCTGCAACGGACGCGCGAGCCCGGATTGCCACAAAAAACCTGTGCGCAATACCGCATGCCGCTGCACCATGGTCCGCCACGCGTTCACCATGCGCCCGGAATCGAGGCCTTCCACCGGAACGCTGAGCTGGCTGACGTAGAGCCCGCTCCCAGGTGCCTCGAGCGTGTGAAACAGCATCCCTTCCTGGATCGGCGCCAGCGGATAGATATCCTCGACTTCATGCTCTCCGAATGGCAATCCGGAAATTGCCCTGTCATCAAGATAATCGCGCAGATAGCCTCTCGCAGATTCAACTGCCATGGCCGCGGATTCCTGTGCTTCTCCCGGTTCACATATGTCGGCTGCTTCCGCCACCTTGGCGAGCGCGGCAATGGTCTGGCGCTCGAACACCTGCCGGGGTGTGATCTTCCACCCGGCCCGGCGCACCCTGG
>MKVR01000042.1:36202-56168 GCA_001899235.1 Nitrosospira sp. 56-18 | reverse complement strand
TAGCGTATATGGACGTTCACTACAATTGCGATTTGTATAAGAACAAGCCGGAGCAGATTGACGTTATCCCGCTCTACACCCGCCCGGACGGCAAGCTATGGAAACTAGCGAATGAGTATGTCGAGTATATGTATCCAGGGGCTGACGTGGATCGTAGCACTGTGCAAATCATGTCCTTCTTATACTATTACGGAAAGAACCTCCGCGCCGCGTTGGATAAATAAGTGTTCCTCACGCTTGAAGAGAAAAAATGAGTGATATTTCAGATCTTGTAAAAGTGATCGAGCGGGCAATAGATAGACCAGCGGTTCCACTTGATCTGGCCCTATGGTCAGGCGACGATATTGCGGTCTATCTGCGAAGAGACAGGCGCACGGTTATGGAAAGACTTGCTTGCTTGCCAGACTTCCCTAAAGCGATTAAACTCCCGTCTCCTTCTGGCGGTAAGGGGCAACCTTTGTGGGTGGCAAAAGAAATAATGGAGTGGGCCAGAAGCTACCAGGAAGCCTGACATTTTTTCTCTATCTGACAAATTCCTGACAAAAAATGCTGAAACGCCCTATCCATGAGGATTTTGTGTGCCTCTTCTGGGCACCACGATAAGCACGGCTATCCCCCGCCTGCTGCAATCACAAAATCCGCCCTGTAACGAACTTACCATACGGATGAATGCCGGGTACCGCGGAAAGTTTTTGTGAATCATAACTCTAAACCGGAAATGAGCGGTCAACCGCCGAATTTAGGATTATAGCAAGCAACGACAGCGGCGCACCGGGAACGGGCATTTCTGACATCCCGACACGGGAACCACAGCCCAACAACAGCCTTTTTCATTGGCCCGATATCGAATGTAGCTCAAGTTACGCTCCACCTGTCGATTTCCAGCTGTAAGATCTTACAGCTATTCAACATTCTCAATCCGTTGTTTCATAGAACGTCTTGAATCCCCGCTCACGACTGGAACAAGTGCGCTTGAGACTCGATCCGATTGCTGTTCACCTGAAACGGATCCGCAAAGGGCGGTGGACTTGCGCCATTACCGTGCACGGATCGAATCATTTTAAAAACCCGATCTCCATTAAAGTTACATGAGCCTTTAAATGAATGACGTCGTGGCGGCCTTTAACGAATACTTTGAAATAATCGACGCCAATTCTCCTGAGCTGTTGCGTACGGTATTTCGCCTGCGCTATCAGGTTTACTGTATCGAACAACGCGCTCCTGGCTTCGAAGCATCCAGCTATCCTGAGGAAATGGAGAGCGATGGCTACGATCGCCACTCCGCTCACATGCTCTTGCGGCATCGCCCCTCGGGAACCTTCGTGGGCACCGCGCGCTTGATACTGGCTGATCCGCTCGATCCTCAAAAACTGTTTCCCACCGAGCAACATACCAAGCTCGATCCAGCCCTCATCGATATCAAAAAACTGTCGAGACAGGATATCGGCGAGATATCCCGATTGGTTATCGTGCGCCAATTCAACCGCCGCAGGGATGAACTGCTCCACGCATTCCAGGAGGGTGCGGCAGTGGAAAAATGGACCCCAACACGCCTGCGCCGCTTTCCCCACCCCATTCTGGCGTTGGCGGTGGGTATCATAAGAATGTCCGTGGCAAATAATGTCACTCACTGGCTATCGGTGATGGAGCCCGCGCTGAACCGGTTGCTTGGCCTTTATGGCCTGGAGCTCGATCCAGCCGGCCCGATCGTTGAGCATCACGGCCAACGCCAACCTTATTATGTCGACCTGACCAAGATGCTGGACAGGATGCACCAGAAGCATATCCAGTTTTGGGAACTGGTTACCGACTTCGGCAGAATCAAACCGATGGCAAGCGAGCGCAAACGAAATTCGATACCTGATTCCAAGCATGCTGAAACCAGGCAATAGCCATCCGGATTTCTACAGCTTTCTTCACGACGTCCGTTATCAAGATGATTGATCGCGGCTGATAAAGTAACAGCCCAGTGGCAAGTCCGCTCCGCGAACTGGCCTTATCCGGGTTTGTTCATGTTTGTTTTCTGTCTTGGACATCATAACCCCGTCTGCGCGGCATCCAACAAATCGGACTAGCCATACAAAATCGTGACAATTAGAAAAAATCCTGCGTGTTGGATCACGCTCGTTTGGCTGCTGTTCAGCATGATTCACTGCAGTTCCGCTGGGGCGGATGAAGGTTATGAAATCATTGCCAATCCCAGCGTAGCGGAAAAAACCATCTCCAAGAGCTCGCTACGCGCTATTTTTGGCATGCGCCTCCATGCCTGGCCCGACGGGAGTGCAATAAGAGTGTTTGTCCTGCCGGACGACGCCCCTTTGCATATCGCCTTTTCCAAGGAAAAACTCAACGTCTTCCCATACCAGCTACGCCTCGCATGGGATCGGCTGGTATTTTCGGGAACAGGCCAAGCGCCGGATATCGTCAACTCCCCCGAGGAGATGTTAACAAAGGTCGCGAGCACGCCGGGAGCTATCGGTTATTTATATAAATCCAGAATGGATGATAGAGTCAATGTGCTCCAGATCAAGTAAAGGCCAGGGTCTGCTTTATCGGCGAGCAATCCTCTTGATTGCCGTGCCCATCATCCTGTGGAGCTTTCCGGCACCGGCTCAAAAACTTCCGTTTCTCTCATCATTGCCGCCATTGCCGCATAACCTGCAGATCCATGGCTTTGCCAGCCAGTCCTGGCTGATGAGTTCGGACAAGAACAATTTTTTCGGCAAAAGCAGTTCCGACGGCGGAAGCTTCGACTTTCGGGAATTCGGGTTGAACGCATCCATGCGGCCGGTTTCCCGGTTGCAATTCTCGGCGCAAATGATATCGCGCACTGCCGGAAAAGGAAGTCCGGGCAATATCCGCCTGGATTACGGCTTCATGGACTACACGTATTTCTCAGGAGAAGCGAGTCAACTAGGCATACGCCTGGGGAGGATGAAGACTCCCCTGGGTTTTTATAACGATACCCGTGACGTTCCCTTCACCCGGCCAAGCATACTGCTGCCTCAGTCGATCTACTTCGACCGTACGCGCAAACTCGCTATTGCGGCGGATGGCATGCACCTGTACGGTGAATATCGGTCGGATTTTGGCGACCTTTCATTTCAGGGAGGCGTGGTGCGCCCCCTGGTAAGGGGCGACGAAGCCGAGGCGGCAGTGTTCGGGAGGCAGCTCCCAGGCCACCTGTCTCCGGAAATTTCCTACACGGGCCGGGTGAACTATGATCTCGATGGCGGGCGAATCCGTTTCGCAGTCAGCGCCTCGCACCTGAATATGGGCTACGTGCCGGGCATGGTTGATCCGGTGCATGCCGGCACCATCCGCTTTACGCCGGTGATTTTCTCGGCGCAATACAATGCGGAGCGCTGGAGCCTCACTACGGAATATGCGCTGCGCCACCTTGAATACAATAATTTCGTTGCCTTCAAGGATATGAATATCTGGGGAGAGAGTTATTATTTCCAGGGAGCCTACCGTTTCACCCCCGATTGGGAAGGCTTTGTCCGTTACGATGTCTATCTGGCGGACAGATCCGATCCTCATGGAACAAAATGGGTGGCCGAGCAACCTGCCCAACGGGCAGGGCAAGGATTCAGCCGCTTCGCCAAGGATATCACTGTCGGCATTCGCTGGAATGTCACGCCCGAATTCATGCTTCGTGCCGAGTATCACAATGTGAATGGGACCGGCTGGCTCTCGACGCTGGACAATCCGAACCGCGGCGACCTGTCTCAGCGCTGGGATCTGTTTACAATTCTTGGCTCATACCGGTTCTAGCGGCCATCCTGATGGAAAATAAGCTCCATAAAGGCATGTCTCAGCTTGAAGATGCGGAAAAAATCCTCGAGCACCGTTTCCTTGGCCTGAAATGGAAGGTGCTGCTGCTCAGCAGCATGATACTGATAGCAATCGTCGCTGCATTCACCGGCATCACCTACGTCAGCCTTATGAATGACTTCGAGAATCAGCGGCTCATGCAGCATGAGCGCTATACCAGCGAAGTCGAAGGCCTGATAGAACAAACTTCTCAAAGTCTGCATCAGATTGCCGAACTGATTCCCCTCATGGAAGGGATAACGGAAAGCCTGATCGCCGGCAACCCGGAAAAACTGGCGGAAATCTTTGATCCTTATTGGGCGCTGCTGCAGATCAACAAAGGCATCGAAGTGGTGCAGTTTTATAATCATGCGAACCAGCTTCTGGCGAAATGGAGCAACGCCGAGGCATCCTTTCAACGGAACAATTCAATAAAATCCTGGGTGCGTGAAGTCAATGCGAAAGAACGGTTTTCCAGCCCCCTGAGTTGCGATGGCAGCTGCATGCAATTTGCCGTGGTTCCCCTTCTGGTAGAGGGACAAAGCGTGGGCGTCGTGGTGATAGGCGTCCCGCTGGTAGACGCGGTGGTAGGCTTCAAAAACATCTCCGGCGCCGATATCGGCTTGTTCGTAAGGGATGAAGGGAACACAGGAAAAAATAGCGATATTAAGATTCCCAACTGGGGGATCCGGATCACGATCCTGACGAATCGCGAGAAAAACCGCTTCCTTCTGGACAAGATTTCCCGGGACTATCCGGATCTTGGCAGGCTTGAACAGGGTGTTCAGGCGTTCTGGCAAGGACGATACCAGCAAATAAAATTGCTTCCGCTGCAAAAGATAAACGCCTCCAATAAAGCTCAGCTGGTAGTCATTACGGATATTACCTCCACTGTCCAGACCATACGCAATTCCACACAGCAGAATATGGTAATCGGGCTGGCAGGACTCGTGCTATCCGAAATACTGTTGTTTTTGATCCTGACCAGGCCGCTGTCCCGGCTGAAACATATCGTCTTTACCCTGCCGTTGCTGGCACGCAGCAGCTTCGGCAATTTTCGGTCGTCGCTTCGTTCCGCCAGCGAGAAACGATGGCTGAAAGATGAAATCGATATGCTGGATGAAACAACGGTTGCCCTGTCTCATCAACTCGAAAGGCTTGAAAATCAGGTTGCCGACCGCACGCGGATTCTGGCAAGAAAAATGGATGAACTGAGCAAGGAACGCGACTTCATCACCCACCTGATGGATATTGCCCAGGTCATCGTGATTACGCAAAATACCAATGGTGAAATCATCACGTTGAATGCCCATGGAGAAGCACTTATCCGGTATACCGAAAAAGAACTTCAGGGCAAGCCCTTCATTGGCCTTCTCTCCCTGAAAGGAGATCTGCAGGATCTTCCTGCTCATCTCGAGGAACTGCTTACCGGTGAAAGAGATCAGTTGCGCCATGAAGCGAATGTATTGTGCAAGGATTCATCGATACGGCACATTCTCTGGCTGCATTCGCGCCTGACCCGGCTCACGGCGGATGATCCCGCGATGTTGTCGGTAGGCCTCGACATGACGGAACATAAACGTGCGGAAGGACGCCTGGCATGGCTGGCTGATCATGACCCCCTCACGGATCTTTTCAACCGGCGCCGCTTCCAGGAGGAACTGGAGCAGATGCTCAACCTGGCTGCCCGCTACAATTATTCCGGCGCTCTGCTCTTTTTCGACCTCGACCAGTTCAAGTATATCAACGATACCAGCGGCCACCAGGCAGGTGATGCGCTATTGAAAATGGTGGCCCGCACGTTGCTGAGCAGTATCCGCAGCGTTGACATACTCGGCCGTCTCGGCGGGGATGAATTCGCGGTGATTCTGCCCCAAACGAGCCCTGAAGGAGCGATAGAGGTCGCAAAAAATGCACTGGCCGGCTTGAACCAGGGGAAAATCACGGTAAATGGACGAACCCACAAAGCTTCCGCGAGTATTGGCATTGCCCTGTTTCCCGAACATGGAAATAATGTGCACGATCTGCTGGCAGCCGCGGATCTCGCCATGTATCAGGCTAAAGAGGCAGGCCGGGGCAGCTGGCATATTTTTTCGGATGAAGAGAAAACACGGGAACGCATGCACACCCTGGTGTACTGGAAGGAAAAAATCGAGTATGCCCTCCTGCATGAGCAATTCCTGTTCTATTTCCAGCCGATAATGCATATTGCAAACAAGAGCATAGATCACTATGAAGTACTGCTGCGCATGCTCGATCATGACGGGACAATACTTGTGCCGCATCTCTTCATACCTGCTGCCGAACAAACCGGCCTTATTCATGCCATCGATCACATGGTTTTACGAAAATCCATCGCTCAATCCGCGCAATTGCGCCACAACGGCAGGGCGGTTCGTTTTTCGATAAATCTGTCGGCTCATGCATTTCACGACCCGGAGCTATTGCCCACTCTCGAGGGAGCTTTCGCCGAACACGGGGCGGACCCGTCGAGCTTCATGTTTGAAATAACCGAGACCGCGGCGCTGGAAGATCTTCCCGCAGCACGGGAGCTGATGGAAACGATCAAGAAACTTGGATGCAGGTTTACGCTGGATGATTTTGGCGTGGGATTCTCTTCCTTTTATTACATCAGGCAGCTTCCCATCGATGTGGTGAAAATCGATGGCTCATTCATACGAAATCTCGCCGACAGTCCCGATGACCAGATTCTCGTGAAAGCATTGTGTGATGTGGCACGAGGGTTTGGAAAAACAACCACTGCCGAATTTGTTGAAAATGCGGCCACGCTCGCCATACTGGAAAAAATGCAGGTCGATTACGCGCAGGGTTTCCTCATAGGAACGCCAGCTCCAGCCGAAACGTTCGGCTTCAGCGATTTCCTGGCCCCAGGGAAGTCCTGAACCCGCCTTCGCGGGACGCGACGGGGACTTTTCGGGATGGAATTCCTGACGCGGTCCGGCCCCCCGCCGCTGCCCGATCCCCGCTTATGTCTGGGATTGCTTGAAAGCCGACGGTTCCAGATGGTATCGTTGAAGAAGCTTGTAGAACTCGGTACGGTTGCGTTTCGCCAGACGCGCTGCCTGCGTGACGTTCCCTCCCGTTATCTTCAGCACGCGCACCAGGTAGTCTCTCTCGAAACTCCTGCGCGCGTCCTCAAATGAAACGAGCTGCTCCTCCTCCTTATGCATCGCATCATAGACCAGCATGGGCGAAATCAGCGGAGCGGTGCTCAGGACAATGCATTGCTCGACGACATTCATCAGCTGTCTCACATTTCCCGGCCATGAAGCGCTGATCAGCATTTCCATCGCCTCGGGAGCGAATCCATTGATATTTTTTTCGTACTTTGTCGAAAATGTGCCGAGAAAATGCTTGGCCAGCAACGGAATGTCCTCTCGCCTCTGGGATAGTACAGGAATCGTCAGCGCCACGACATCCAGTCTGTAATAAAGGTCTTCCCGAAAGTTTCCCGAAGCTATCTCCGCCTTGAGATCCCGATGGGTTGCGGAAATGATGCGCACATCCACGGGAATCGACTGCGTCGAACCCACCGGCCTCACCTGACGCTCCTGCAGTACGCGCAGCAGCTTCACCTGCAGCAAAAGAGGCATGTCCCCGATCTCATCCAGAAACAGCGTACCGCCTTCCGCCAGATGGAACAAACCCTTATGATCGCGCATGGCGCCGGTGAAAGCGCCCTTTACGTGGCCAAACAGTTCTGACTCGAGCAGCTGCTCGGGTATAGCGCCGCAATTGATCGCTACAAAAGGATGCTGACGGCGCTTGGACAATTCGTGTATCGCCCGCGCGAACAATTCCTTGCCTACGCCGCTCTCCCCGTAAATGAGCACGCTGGCATCACCCTCCGCCACAAGTCCCGCTTTCGTAAGAAGATTTTCCATTACGGCGCTTTGGGTGATGATACTCTTGCGCCAATCCGCCTGCGATGTTTCGTTTTGCGGCAACGCGCCAGGGGCAAGCCTTAGAGCTTGATTGATATTCGCCAGAAGCGTTTTGCTATCGAAAGGTTTCGCAAGATAGCCGAAGACGCCGTGCTGAACGGCGGCGACCGCGTCCGGAATCGTTCCATGCGCCGTGAGAATGATTACCGGCAGGGTAGGCAACGTGCGATGGATATGATCGAACAAAGTCATCCCGTCCATGCCGCTCATTTGCATATCGCTGATGACCAGTTGCGGGCAGGACACGGCCAGATAATTAAGCGCGGCCTCCGCGCTCTGTACCGCGTCAGTCTTGTAGCCAGCCGCGGTCAGCCGTATCACCAATAATTCGAGCAGATCCGTATCGTCGTCGACAATAAGAATTTTAGGTTTGTTATCAGGCATCTATGTGGTGTTAAGGCTGCTCTCTGAGAAGGTTTTTTTCCATGCTCTTGATGGCGTCGATCTGGTTTTGCATCGTTTCCACGCGTTTTTGCTCATCCTTCAATTTTTGGGACAATTCGTCGACGCTGTTGCCCAGGCGTTGCTGCTCCCCCAGTTGGGCCGCCAGCAGATTTCTGAAGCTCGAGAGGTGGTTGAAAGTCTTTGCTTCCCCTCGAGGCCACTCATTGAGCAGATAAAGGGCGGAATTCACGTCGCGAAAGGAGGTATGAGGCATGATGAGAACCAACACCAGCCGGATGCGGTTGGAATCGCTCTTGTTCTGTACGAAATTCTGTTTTACCTTGTCGTACACCCGCGAAAGTTCGGCCGCTGATAATTTACGCAAAGACTCGTAAAATTCCATCATATCGTCCATTTGGCCGGTAAGAACGATCTCCCGCTGTGATGATGGTTCGATGGAAGGGGTGTGCGGCACGATTGCGCAGCCTCCCAGCATCCATACTATCACGGCCGAAATGAAACCCGGCTTTCTGAACATCATGCCCATGTCCCCCGCTCCGCATCGCGAATGGGAAGCGTCAGACGAAAATGCGCTCCTGCATCGGGACCCGATACCAGATCTACATTGCCGCCATGAGCCAGCGCGTATTCGCGCGCAATGGATAATCCCAATCCGGTGCCGCGCACATGGCTATCGAGGACGCGGCGCCCCTGGTAGAAGGGATCGAATACCCTGTCCCGGTCCGCTTCGTCGACCCCCTCGCCACTATCCAGGATATCAAGCGCAACGGTGTCCTCACCCTTGCTCACCCAAATGTCGATGCGGCCGCCGGGGGGAGAAAATTTCACCGCGTTGGATAACAGATTGTCGATAATCACCTTGGTTTTCTGTTCGTCGCATTCGATTGGCAGGTCCGGGCAGGACACCTCGGTCTTCAAGGCTTTGCTCCTGATAATCAACTGCTGGTCATGCAAAACCGCCTCCAGGATTTTTGCAAAATTCGTTTCCGTTTTTACCAGCGCGGCCTTTTCTGCCTGAAGAGCGCTGTAGCTTAACAAATCCTCGATGCGGCGCTGCAATTGCACACTGTTGCTATAGAGAATGTTTGCGATCCGCTGCTGTTCTTCGCTTAACTCGCCAGCCACTCCTTCCGCAAGGAGGTCCGCGCCTTCCCGCATTGCTGTCAGAGGAGTCTTGAGCTCATGCGAGACATGTTGCAAAAACCGGGTCTTCTGCTCTTCGAGCTTGAGTAACCGGCGCCGCATCCAATCCAGCCGCTCGCCAAAATATACCAGGTCTCGAGGCCCCTCCACACGAATGGCCTTGAACAGTTCGCCCTGGCCCATGTTGCGTATTGCCTCATCGATCTGCCGGATGGGCCGCGCCACCCACACCGAAAAAATGAATGCCAGCAGCACTGCAAACGGAATGAGCGCAAGCAACTGCCACCCCACGGTAAAACGGGCATATCCAGCCATATCCTGCATTTCACTCACCTCCCGCTCGATCAACGCGTATCCCAGGGTTGAGAATGCCCGTGCCGAGTCCCGAAGCGTAACGAAACTGCCGACGAGGTCCCGCAATTCCTCCGGTGACTGCCTGACCGCGGTGATTTTAAGAAAAAGCGAAGCTTCCTGCGCCTGCAGTTGCACCAATAGCTGCCTTTGCTCGGCGTGCAGCGAAAGCTCGAAAAGACTTGCCGCAGTATGTTCGAACTGCTGATGGGCCCGAAAATAACCTTCGAGCAGCGAAGAATCACCGAGAATGTGCGTCTGCCGCACCGCACGCTCCATCGTCGCAATTTCGTCAGCCAGGGCACGGCTGCTATGGGCGATTCGTGCAGCCTGATATACGGCCTTGCGGCTCTGGTCCGCCAATTGGTCAATGGATAGCGCGCTGTTGATCAGTGCGATGATGAGCGGCAGGCCCACAAGCGCAAACCCGAGCAAAATCAGCTTCAGGAAGGAATTAGGCTTGCGTTGCAAACGCGACAATGAAGCGGCAGCAACCCCGTGCTCCTGCCTTGGGGCTTCAGCGCGAGCAATCATTTTCTTCTCTACTTGTATCTCCGATTATCTCCGATACAAAAGATCCCGGTCTGAAACCAGAAGCTTATACCAATCGCCGAGGGACCGGAACGATTTCGTCGACGCTCCTGCTCCTGTAGGCGTCTCGCACACCGGGCAAAGAGCGGAACTGATCAGTTGGCGCCGAACAATCAGCTCACGGATAAACATCATCCTGCCGTTGACCGGCTCCCCGGAAAATCCGTTTGCTTCAGCCTGCGCATGGAAGCACCTGGTCTGGCGCCACCTAATTCTGCCGGGACCGAGCTGGCTCCGCACCACCCCGGGGGGAGGTGTCATAAGGTTTGCAATAATGCCTGGATGGAAATTCCTTGCTCCGGCCGGAGTTGATAATGACATCGCCCCCGTTTCTTACACATTCCTGAATCGATTTATCCTTACTGGCGTAATATTCATTGGGCTCGGTGTTCTTGGATACCGGCGCAACGATCTCGCGAATTTTACGGCACGTATCGGATTCACCAGCAATCGGAGCAGCGTCTTTCACCGGGGGCAATGGGCATAAGCCGCAGGGATTTCCCGGACACAGGCAGCCTGAGCACACACCTGCCTGGGCCAGCGCTGGCGGGACGAGAAAGCTGGCAGGCGCAAACAGGATAGCCAGCGATAATATAAATGAAAATGGCTTCTTCACTAGGTATTCAGTACTTCCTTTTTCCTTGCATACCGTTTGCACCAGGAATCAGACGCGCTGCTGCAGGCGATACGAGGTAGGCGGAATACGTCCACGCCTTCTTCCGCTACTCCCGTTGCTGCTATAGGTTTTCACAACAATTTCATTACATTCTGGGGAGGCCGGCACAATACGGCCTCATTTCCACGCACAACGATCGGACGCTGGATCAGATCCGGGTTCTCCGCCATCAGGGATATCAGTTCATCATCGGACAAGTTCCGTTCATCGAGCTTCAATGACTGGGCCAGCGGTTCGTCGGCGCGAAGCACATCGCGGACCGGCACGCCGAGCTTGCCGATCAATTCGCGCAAGCCGTTGGCGCTCAAAGGCGTTTCATAATAATTGATGGCGTCGAACTCCGCGCCGCTATCCTTGAGAAGCGCCAAGGTCGCCCTGCATTTGCTGCAGGTGGGTTTCTGATACACGACTAGTTTATCACTCATACCATTTCTCCTGGAATCGTTTCCCGCGCGGAGACGGAGACGTCATCCGCCATCGGTATCACTTCGCCGGCGCCACGCTGTTCAACACGTGGCGAAGCATGCTGAGCGCAAGCTCGTGCTCACCAACAAATACTTCTCCCCCGCTTTCCTTCCGGAGCAACGCCGCTTCCTCGTCGTTGTGAGTGCGAACGATTATCTGGATGGAAGGATTAAGAATACGTGCTGTTTCGATCATTCGCCTTGCACGCAGCGTGTCCGGCACCGCTATCACCAGCATGGCTGCGCGCGCGATATGGGCCTGTATCAGTACTGCCGGATCTGCCGCATCCCCTGCCACCGCATGAATTCCCCGTTTGCGCAATCCTTCGACCGTTTCACGGTTTTGTTCCGCTACCACCAGCGGCACCCGCTGCTCCGCAAGCGCCTCACCAATGCGCCCACCCACGCGGCCATATCCGACAACGACCACGTGATTGGTGACATAGCTGGAAGCGACCGTCATGGGCAGTTCCGCAAGCGGGTCATCCACCCGTTCAAGAACACGGGCGAGACTCGAACGAGAACGTATCCAGGCCTGCGCTGGCTCGATAATCTTGAATACGAGCGGATTGAGCGTAATCGAGATAAATGCTCCGGCAAGTATCAGGCTTTGAGCTTCCACCGGCATCAGACCGAGAGAAACGCCAAGCGCAAGGATGATAAAAGAAAATTCCCCGATCTGCGCCAAACTTGCGGAGACCGTCAACGCAGTATTGAGTGGATAGCGGAATGCAAGCACCAGCAGAAAGGCGGCCACCGATTTGCCAATAATAATGATGGCGAGGGTGGAAAGAACCCGAAGTGGCTGCTCTATCAATACATTCGGGTCGAATAGCATCCCTACCGAAACGAAGAACAGAACGGAAAACGCATCCCTCAAGGGTAGAGAGTCCTGGGCAGCACGATGGCTCAAAGCGGATTCTCTCATCACCATGCCGGCAAAAAAAGCGCCAAGAGCAAATGAAACGCCAAAAAGGGTTGCGGAGCCATAGGCGATGCCTATGGCAACAGCAATTACACTCAAAATGAAAAGCTCGTTGGAATTGGTGCTCGCGACATGCCACAACAGCCAGGGAAACACGCGCTTCCCGACGATTAGCATAAGTGCGACGAAAAGAGAAACCTTCCCGAAGGTGATCAGCAGGGTAGCCATGAGGCCAGAGGCATCGGGATCCGCCACCGCGCTGTCGATGCCGCCGGTTCCCAACCAGTCGGCGAGCGGTGGCATCAGCACGAGAACCAGAACCATCGCAAGGTCCTCGACAATCAGCCAGCCAACGGCAATCGACCCGTTGACCGATTTGAGCAACTGACGCTGTTCCAGCGCCCGCAACAACACCACGGTGCTCGCAGTAGAAAGCGCTACGCCAAACACGATGCTGGCTCCGGAACCCCATCCCCAGGCCATTGCAACGGCGGTTCCCAGGGCGGTGGCCACCGCTATCTGGACGATGGCGCCAGGCAAGGCAATCCGCCGCACGGCAAGCAAATCCTCCAGCGAGAAGTGCAGCCCCACGCCGAACATCAGCAGGATTACCCCAATCTCCGCTAGTTGCGCCGATAGCTCCATATCGGCCACGAAGCCCGGCGTATGTGTTCCGATAATGACGCCGGCAGTCAGGTAACCGACCAATACCGGCAGCTTCAGGCGGTTTGCCAGCAGCCCCATGAGCAGGGCAAGCCCCAGGCTCACCGCGATGGTCGTGATTAAGGTGACGCTGTGAGGCATGTATTCGCCGCTTGAAACATGAAGAAACAGTCTTCGAGTTTACCAGCAAGAGCGGGACAGCGGCTGGGCGAGACGGGGATTCAGGAAGGCGCAGCGACTGGAAAAGAACCTGATCTGCCCAGAATGGCGATATGGTCATCCACTCGCATCCAGGACTGATTCAAGTACCGGGAATCCGGCTTTATCATGAACTCCGGCTGCTATGCTGCCTTATATTGCCTATGCTGCCTTATGTGCCTTATGCTGCCGTATCCGAAGACGCCATCCCAGCAATCCCAGTCCGGCCAGCATCATCCCCCAGGTCTCGGGCTCGGGAACGGCGGAAACCTGCCAGCCCATATCTTTCATGGCAGCGTAATCAAGCTCCGTAAAATGCTTGCGCACCCCCTGCGCAATCGTGGGATCCATGGCCGTTTCCACCCCGCCATATTGCAGCCCTTCCACCCAGTGTCCGCTGGTTACCGTGGGGTCGTAGCCAAGCAGATCATGAACTGCGGAGCCCGTAAAAACATTGTTGACGACCAAATTATTGAAAGATTTCGCATCGCCAAAACCCAGTACATGGCCAAGCTCGTGCACCGCTACGGAATACAGGTCATAGCCTGTAAAGGACTCGTCCGTGCGGGCGTTGGGATCGAAATACCAGCTGGAAGCACTGTTGAAGGAAATCGAGCCGCCCCAGGGACCGAAGTCGGTTTGCGTCGCCGAAAGCGCGCCGGGTTGTCCCCTGCTGGCCGCGTTATCCAGGAAATCGGATGAGCTGCTGGTGCTGGAAAAGCCTCCTGGGCCGCCTATCGCCAGCGAACGCCCCAGATCATGGGCTCCGACGAAAACCACGATCTGGTCAGCGGGCACGCTGAAGTTCGTCAAGGTAATATTCTTGTCGGCATCCGGCTGGAAAAACCGTATATCGAAATTATTCGAACCCGACGAGGTGACCGCAGTCAGGTGATCCTGGAAACGCGTCTCGAATGTCGAAGCCGCAGCTTCCAGTATGCTTTGCCGCGAACTATTGGCTCCCGTGAAGAAACCGGCACTGTCGTAGCGATAATCAAAATGGATATCTATATTCGCCGAAACCGGCTGGGCGACGGCTGCCAGTGCTCCCACAAACAGGTGATGATAAGTGAATTTCATTTTATTCTCCCGGTTTTGGATTATCTGTTCAGGCAAGCGCCTGTATGGCATTGGTATGGGGTAAATCGAATTCCTTTGCAACTGCGGGATAGGTCAGCGATCCACCGTAAGTATTGAGGCCGTATTGCAGCGCCGTATTTTTCCGCACGGCATCCAGGCCTTCATCCGCAAGAAGAAGGATATAAAACGCAGTCTGGGCGTTGAGCGCAAACGTGCTGGTCCGGGGAACCGCGCTGGGCATATTGCCGACGCAATAATGCACCACGCCGTCCACCTCATAAATAGGATCGCTATGGGTCGTAGGACGGGTAGTTTCCACGCATCCCCCCTGGTCCACCGCCACATCCACGATCACGGAACCTTTGCGCATGTTCGGCAACATGTCGGCGGTGACCAGCCAGGGCGCCCGGCCGCCGGGTATCAGTACCGCTCCAATGACCAGATCGGCACCGCAAACCACCTCTTCTATATTATACTCATCACTGATACGCGTTTGTAATTGCCCGTGATAAATGTCATCCAGATATTTCAGGCGATCATGGCTCACATCGAGCACGGTAACTTGCGCACCCGATCCAACCGCGACGCGAGCGGCATTGGTGCCCACGATTCCGGCACCCAGGATGGCGACGTTCGCCGGCGCTACGCCCGGAACCCCCCCCATCAATACACCACGCCCGCCGTAAGTTCTCTGAAGATAGGTTGCGCCGATCTGGGTCGCCATGCGGCCCGCCACCTCGCTCATTGGTGTCAGCAGCGGTAACTTCCCGCCCTCTGTCTGGACAGTTTCGTAGGCTATCGCCGTGGTGCGGCTTTCAAGCAGGGCACCGGCAAGAGGCCTGTCCGAAGCAAGGTGGAGATAAGTAAAAAGAATGAGATTCCGATGCAGGTGCCGATATTCGGACGCGATGGGCTCCTTCACCTTTACTACCATTTCCGCTGCCCAGGCATCTTCCGCGGATGGAACGATCCTGGCTCCGGCCAGGCGATATTCCTCATCGGAAAGAAAACTGCCTTCTCCCGCTCCCGCCTGAACGAGCACCTGGTGCCCCCGCCGTACCAGGGTCCTGACCAGGCTGGGAGTCAAGCCTACTCTATATTCGTGATCCTTTGTTTCTTTAGGAAGGCCAATCAGCATTTTTTCAGGGTTATGTCTATTTCACTTGTTGAAAGAACGGATGGTTATTTTTTTCACAAGTATACCTAGTTAGGCGGCTTCCCGGAAAATACCCGAAAAAATTTTTAGAGAGGATTGCAGCGCTACCTCTTCCTGTTTTCCCTGTTTCTGCTTTTCAAGCTTTTCTGTTTTTAGCCCAAGGTCAGGACGATCAAGGCAATCCGGAGCGGTCAAATGGGAAGCAGGTGCGTCCGCAAATGCTGGAGCACGAGGTCACGGGTGTCGACTCCCCTGTCGAGCGCCGCCTGGTAATCGAACGTCAGGGTCGAATGCCCTCTTCCGGGTATCACGACAGGACGAAAGCGCCCGACAGATCCCGGCCCGGCTCCCAGCGCAGCCTGCAATGATTCGAATCGCGCCGCGGGACACCTGCCGTCATCCTCGAAACGAAGACCGAGCAGGGGCACCGCATCGTCGCGGCGAGATGCCGCCATCAATTTCTCAGGTTCGACATCCAGGGCTGCGGGCTGGAATAACGGAAGGCTAGGCTGCGCGGTTACCGGCGCGACAAGAGATCGTTCCACCATCATGGCAAAAATAAAGCCGCCGGTATAGCACATCCCGATAGCGCCCACGCCGGGACCGCCATGCTCCCCATGCAGCTTCCGGCATAAGACCCGCAAAGATGCCGTGATCGGGCTCGATTTATCCGCCGCCAGGTTGTTGAACTCCCGCCGGATACACATTACCGGGGATTTCAGGAGCCCGATCATGGGGTTTTGCAGCGGCGCACCGAACAGAAGCGGCATCACCACGTGAAACCCGCCCTCCACGATCAATTCCGCAAACTCGACTGTTTCTGCAGTCAGCCCCGGCAATTCATGCAGGAGAATAACGGCCGGACCTGTTCCTTTTCTGAAAAGCGTAAGCGAACGGCCATCAGCTGAGAATATTTCCTCACGAAAAGTCCGGATGGCGCTCATGTCGTCCCTGCACCCAGTGGCAATGACTTCCGTTAGCTCAGCCGATGCACTGCCTTGGTCTCTACCTCTCTATCCTGCCCGCCATTGCCGTGCCGCCAGTCCGAGCCGGCGCTTATAACGCTTTTACCATATCTTCCACGACCTTCTTGGCATCACCGAACACCATCATGGTCTTATCCATGTAAAAGAGGTCGTTGTCGAGGCCGGCATAACCGGCGGCCATGCTGCGCTTGACGACCATGACCGTGCGGGCTTTATGCGCCTCCAGAATGGGCATTCCGTATATCGGGCTGCCCGGCACATTCGCCGCCGGGTTTACCACGTCATTGGCGCCGAGCACCAGCACCACGTCGGTATTCGAAAAGTCGCTGTTGATCTCATCCATTTCAAGCACCTGTTCGTACGGTATTTCCGCTTCCGCGAGCAGCACGTTCATATGTCCCGGCATGCGGCCGGCCACAGGATGTATGGCAAAGCGCACGTTGACGCCCTTGGAGTGCAATTTTTCCGCGAGCTCCTTGACGGAATGCTGCGCACGCGCCACCGCCAGGCCATAACCCGGAACGATGATTACGCTGTCGGCGTTGCCCATCAGAAATGCCGCATCATCGGCACTGCCGCTGCGATAGGTTTTCTGGGCTCCGTCACTCGCCGCGGCTGTCCCGCCCTCGCTACCAAAACCTCCAAGTATGACCGAGAGAAATGGCCGGTTCATCGCCTTGCACATGATATAGGAGAGAATGGCCCCGGAACTGCCTACCAGCGACCCCGCGATGATAAGCATCGGGTTGCCGAGCGAAAAACCGATTCCCGCTGCTGCCCAGCCTGAGTACGAGTTGAGCATGGAAATGACTACCGGCATATCCGCGCCGCCGATGGGAATGATGATCAGAAAGCCCAGCACGAACGCAATTGCCGTCATTGCGACGAAAGCGGTCCAGTTGGTGGTTTCACTGAAGAAGAACCAGAGGCCGAAACCCACCATGACAACCGCCAGTATCAGGTTGACCATGTGCTGCCCGCCAAACGTCACGGGGGCGCCGCTCATGCGGCCGGACAGCTTGAGGAATGCAATGACCGAACCCGACCAGGTCATCGCCCCGATGAAAGTGCCGAGAAAGAGCTCCAGCTTGCTTCCCATCGGCAACACGGCCGGCAAGCCGAACGAGGCCGGGTTGTTGACTGCCGCAATGGCGATGAATACGGCTGCAAGGCCAACCAGCGAATGCATGAAGGCAACGAGTTCGGGCATCGCGGTCATTTGGACCCGCCGCGCGACCATGGCGCCGATTGTGCCGCCGATTGCGATGCAGACAAGTATCAGCGCCCAATTTCTGGTAACGGTCAAAGTGGTAGCGACCGCAATGGCCATGCCCACCATGCCGAACAGGTTGCCGCGGCGGGCGGTGAGCGGCGAGCTCAGGCCCTTTAGCGCGAGAATAAAAAAAACCGACGCGATCAGATACGCGAATGCGACTGAATTTGCTGACATGTACTAGCTTCCTTTTTTCTCTTTTTTCCTGAACATTTCAAGCATCCGCTGCGTGACGAGAAATCCGCCGAATACGTTGATTGCGGCCAGCGTCACTGCCACCGCTCCCAGCCATACCCCCCAATCCGTTTCAGCGGGACCGGCGGCCAGCATTGCCCCAACCAGGATAATCCCTGAAATGGCATTGGTTACAGACATGAGTGGCGTGTGCAGGGCCGGCGTCACGTTCCATACGACGTGATAGCCTACAAACACCGCGAGCACAAACACGGTGAGATTGATGATTGTCGGGTCGACTTCTCCAATCATGATCGCTCCTTCCAGACTTCGATTATTAAACCCTGAACCTGAATCAGGTCTTCCTGACGACTTCTCCGGCGGTGCAAACCAGCGTACCGGCGATAATCTCATCCTCGCGGTTGAGATTGAACTCCCCGCTCTTCGCATCCAGCATCAGATTGAGAAAATTCATGAGATTGCGCGCATACAAGGCGCTGGCATCGGCCGCCACCAGCCCCGGCAGATTCGCAATGCCGATCAGATGTACTCCATGTTTTATCACGATTTTGTCCAGCTCCGACAAAGGACAGTTGCCTCCCGCCTCCACCGCCATATCGACGATCACCGATCCCGGTTTCATCGCCTCGACCGTCTCTGCCTTTATCAGCACCGGCGCAGGACGTCCTGGAATCAGCGCGGTGGTGATGATGATGTCGGCTGCCGCAGCGCGCTGATGGACCAGTTCGCCCTGGCGCCGCTTGTAGTCGTCGGACATTTCACGGGCATATCCGCCCGCCGTTTCTGCCTGCGCCTTTTCTTCCTCGCTAAGCGGTACCTCGACGAATTTCGCGCCGAGGCTTTCAACCTGCTCTTTTGCGGCCGGCCTTACATCGAAAGCTTCAATGACGGCCCCCAGCCGTTTCGCGGTAGCGATAGCCTGCAAGCCCGCGACTCCGGCTCCGAGGACCAGAACCCTGGCTGCTTTTACCGTACCCGCGGCAGTCATGAGCATGGGAAAGAATTTCTGGTAGATATTGGCGGCCAGCAGCACAGCCTTATAGCCGGCAATATTCGCCTGTGAAGACAGCACATCCATGCTTTGCGCCCGCGAAATGCGCGGCAGCTTTTCCATCGCAAAGGCGGTAATGCCGTGCCTGGCCAGCGTCTCGATTCCTTCCGCCTGATGGGGCGAAAGAAGGCCCAGCAATATGGCATCCTTTTGCATCATTGCCAATTCGCCGGGTTCCGGGCTGCGCACCTTGAGCACGATACGGGACTGAGCGTAAAGTGCTGAGGCATCGGCTACAATACTTGCGCCGGCTTCACGGTATGCCTCATCGGGTATGCTCGCACCCTTCCCTGCCCCGGACTGTACCAGCACGGTATGCAACCCCTTGGCTGCATATTTCTTTACCGTCTCCGGTGTGGCTGCAACACGGGTTTCTCCCCCCCGAATCTCAGCGGGTATGCCTATCTGCATCGATATCTCCCTTCCTTATCTCTTCAATACCGCTCTTTTTTGGCAGACTTTAAATCGCCTCACCCACCTCTGATAACCTCTGATCAGTTCTCGCTCGGAGGCGTCGCAGACAAAACTGGCCAAAAACAAAAAAATAACCGTAACAAACAACACTGCCGGAGCATCCCGGCCGGGGAACGACCATGCACACCTTCGCGTCTGGTGCGCACAAAGGGAATGGGCATCCGTCCGCTGCTTTGCCATATGCCGCAACCCGACCCACGACACTCCTGGAAGCCAGCACAGCGTGAGCCTTGTTCAGGGCAGCCCGGATTATAAATGAACCTGCGCCTGGTGCACCGGGAATTGCATGATTGCCTCGATCCCGGTGCATTGGCCTATGCCTGTATCGGACTGGACTCCTTCAAGCAGTGGCTGATCCAGCGCGTGGTCAGCTTTTCCTGCACGCTATTCTGGCGTAAACGTGATGCCAGTCCTCCGAAATCGACCTGATCGAGCGGCTGATCCTGGTTGAAGCATGAAAACACATAGGTAACCTCTCCCGTTTCGGGGTCCTTATGCGGCTGCAGGCACTGCGCGCAAATTTCCTTCATCATGCATTGCATCGGCGAATTGAT
>MKVR01000042.1:0-36195 GCA_001899235.1 Nitrosospira sp. 56-18 | reverse complement strand
ACTGCCGCCATCATGCGGTCCGAGCCGATGGCAATGATGCGATCGGCATCGGCCAGCCGTATCTTCTGCGAACCCAGCGCACCGCTGCCATACGCCGCCATCGCCTCGACAATATTGCCGACGTAGCTGAAATCGCCTGGGCGGGATGGCTGGAATCCCGGGGACTCGTCACAGCACCACACCACGACATCCGCCGCAGCTTCGATCTCCGCAATCTTATAGCGATCGATCAGCTTCTTGTAGCCGGCAAAGTACAAAATCCTTGAACCGGCCGCTCGCGCTGCCGCACCAATGGAAAACAACACCGCATTACCCAACCCTCCACCCACCAGCACGACAGTTTCATTCGGCAGAATCTCAGTCGGCGTACCCGTAGGGCCCATCAGCACCACGGGATCACCCGGGTTGAGCTTGGCGCATAAATCGGCCGACCCTCCCATTTCCAGGGCGATGAGCGATACCAGCCCGCGTGGAACATCAACTGAAGCTCCCGTCAGAGCAATGCCTTCCATCGCCAGCTTCGTTCCACCGGCAGTGGTTGCAAGCGAGGCAAAATTCTGGAAGCGGTAAAACTGGCCGGGATGGAAGCGTTCCACCGCCATCGGTGCATGCACCACCACTTCTATGATGTTGGGAGTAAGCCGCTCGACCTTATGCACTGTCGCGCGCAGGCGTCCGTTGATCTCAGCAAAAAATAGCCACACAGGATTGGTAGAGGCGGGAGCGCGGCGTGCAAGCACACCGCTTACTACCGGATAGCCCTGTTTGGCGCTCGACATCGCTTTGACCACGTTACCCGAATAAGAGGGATGCAAGTCGCCAAAGAAGCTGATGAAACGCCCATCTTCACACCGGCTCAGCAACACCATCGGCGCCTCTGGTTTGGGGTTTGCCCGCGCCGGGCTGACCAGATTGCCGTGTTCATCGCAGGCGGAGAAATAACGGCCGTTCAGCTTGAAATGCTTGTCGTCTTCCCTGGCGAGAACTGTATTGGGCTGGGTCCCTGCCGCAACCAGAACGGCTCGGGCTGGCAGGACGACTTGTCCGGATTGCTGCCATGATCCCGTTTCATCCAGCGACTGCACCGAAAACTGTACGGATTTCGCATGATCCCATCTATCCGTTTCAACCCGCAAGGGCGTGAGGCATTCGGCAAACCAGATGCCTTCCTCCAGCGCCTTCTCGACTTCCTCATGGTTGAGGGTGTAGGAAGGGCTGTCTATGAGCCGTTTCCGATAGGCGATGGTCGCGCCTCCCCAGGATTGAAGCAATTCCAGAATACGCGGCGCCCGCCCTTCTTCTTCAGCCTGTTTGCGTTCCGCCCGGATCGAGCGGGCATGGGCAAGAAATTCCTCTGCAATTTCCCGCTCCTCCTCATCCCAGGCGCCGCGTATGGCCGCTTCGCCCTGCACGGCAGTGAGAATCTCGTAACGGCGGAGAAATTTATCCACCTGCACCGGATAATAGGCCAACGCTTCAGTAGCGGTATCGATAGCCGTGAGCCCCCCTCCTATGACTACGACAGGCAGGCGCAACTGCATGTTTGCAACCGAATTGATCTGCGCCGCGCCTGTCAATTGAAGCGCCATCAGGAAATCCGACGCAGCGCGAACGCCCCGCGCCAGCCCGTTGGGAAGATCAAGCACCGTCGGGCGGCCTGCTCCGGCCGCAAGCGCCACGTGATCGAATCCCATGGCAAACGCGTCGTCAGCCGTCAGGGTCCCTCCGAAACGGACCCCGCCAAAAAGCGCAAACTCTTCCCGCCGTTCCAGCAGCAGACGGATCAACTTGAGGAAGTTCTTGTTCCAGCGTACCGTAATGCCATATTCCGCCACGCCGCCAAAACCGCCGGGCATGCGCTCATCCAGATTTTCATCAAGATCGGCGGCGTGGCGGATGGCGGCGAACGGCACACGTTCGCCCTGGCTGTTCACCCCTGACAGGCTGGGCTCGAGTGGCTCGATCTTGAGACCATCGATTCCCACCACCGCGTGGCCGTCATTCATCAGATGATGGGCCAGCGTGTATCCTGCGGGTCCCATGCCGACGACGAGCACCTTTCTGCCGGTCGGCGCCTTCGGCACCGGCCGGTGCAGGTTGAGCGGATTCCACCGCGTAAGCAGGCTATAAATTTCGAAACCCCAGGGCAGCTCGAGCACATCCTTGAGCGTGCGTGTCTCCGCCTGCGGAATATCGACCGGCTCCTGTTTCTGATAAATGCAGGACTTCATGCAATCGTTGCAAATCCGGTGACCGGTGCCGGCGCACATGGGATTATCCACGATGATCATTGCCAGGCTTCCCACGGCGACACCCTGTGTCTTCAGCTTGTGAAACTCGGAAATCCGCTCCTCCAGGGGACACCCCGTCAAGAGGACGCCGAGCTGGCTTTTCTTGAAGGATGGCGCCTCATCCGCGGATTTCGGTTTTTCCTTCAGCCCCTTCGAGCAGGAGTCCTTGCCCTGCTCATGGCACCAGATGCAGTAATTTGCCTCATCCAGGGCGCCAACCAGATCGGTGCCGGGATCAGTGAGCGCGAACCCTTCCCTGCGGCGTATATGATGAAGCTTGTGAACGGCATAGCCTGCAGAATGATCCACATCCGTCGATAACAGATGGAAGTAATCCAGCTTGGCGGGAGCCTTGAACAGAATGCCCCCCTGGCTCCGCTCCCGTCCCGTCTGTGTTTTCAACGCCCAGGCGGCATAGAGCAGCGCAGCCCTGAGCCGTTCTTCGTTTGCCGCCTCATCCCCCAGCCAGCCGGTAACATGGGTGGCGAAAGCCAGTTCAGAAAAATCCGTCCCGAACTCCGCCGCCAGTTGCTCTTCCAGAGCGGGCCCATCCACCGCGGCTGCTTCCGCCTCGGTTACTTTGTTCATCGCCCGGCGCTGCACGAATTGTCTTTTGCAGGAATAGAGCGGGGCGAACTGGTGATGGCGTGAGGCAAGCTCGCCAATTTCTTTTTCGATGCCAAACAACGCTCCGATGAAATCCTCCATCCACGGCGCAACCTCGATCAACAGCGCGGCTTCCACCTTGCGGTCTAGGCTGGCGGGATTGGCGCGAGCCTGATCGAGGCGCAGGCGCAATACCGGATCTCCCGCATGCAGGAAATCGAGGAACGCCTGATCGAGTCTCGCCAACCCGTCGCGACGATACAGATCGGCAAAAACCATGCCGAATCCAAGATCAGGAGAAGAAGCGGCTGCGGCCAATGCGGCATGGGGCGCGGTGTGAGACGCCATCTGTAAACTTGTCATGTCAACGCTATCGATAAAATAAAGATGATCAAAGGAAACAAAAACGTTTGCTCGCTATAAGCCATTGAACCCAAACCGGCAGTTGGCCGTTCTTTTTTAGTTTGGAACCATGGTCCACAAAGACTTTCGCGATACCCGGCATTTACCTGCGTGGTGAGTTCGCTACAACTGCCGGATTCAGGTTGAATCACAATCGGACCTAAACTCCCAACCTCAAGATACTCCGCGAAAGCAGCCGGTGGCGGAGGATCCCTTCATAACCCTTCTGGAAACAAGCTTTTTCCCTTTAAAAAACAGAAAAGCGGCAAGAGTCCTTTCGTCCCCTTGTCGCCCATGCAACACAACCACTACGACCCCACCTTCCCTTACCGCGCGATCAAGAGGAAGATCAACCGGTTTCCGCGAGGATCATGCCTGCAGCAACAGTATTATTGCTGACTTCATCGATAACGATAAAGCTCCCCGTCGCATGGTTCTGCTGGTAGGGGTCGCAAACGAGCGGCTGCTGCATTTTGAGCGCTACCAGCCCGATATCGTTCATTTTCAGCGTATTCGCCGCTTCATGGTCCAGGGTATTCACATCGATCCGGTAATCTATCCCGCTCACCATCGCCTTCACCGTGCGCGTGGTGTGCTTGATAAGATACTTGCGCCGAGGATCGAGGCTCTGTTCCGACAACCAGCACAGCATCGCATTCAGTTCCCTGGTAACTCTCGGAGCCGCAACAGACTTTACGAACATGTCTCCCCTGGAAATATCCAGATGATCTTCAATAGTGATGGTGATGGATTGCGGCGCGGCTGCACGATCGACATTGCCATCGTAAGTGACGATTTCCTTGATGCGCGAAATCAATCCGGAGGGCAGGACCTTTACCTCATCGCCGACACTGACTGATCCGGATTCGATGCGTCCCATGTAGCCCCGAAAATCGTGCAGCTCCTCGGTTTGCGGCCGGCATACCAGTTGCACCGGAAAGCGAAAATCCTCGAGGTTGAGGTCATGGTCGATCGGTATGTTTTCCAGCAAATCCATCAACGTGGATCCCTGGTACCAGTCGAGCATATCCCCGCGATCGACCACCATGTCCCCATGAAGAGCGGACATGGGGATATAAGCGATGCTGCCCAGCTTGAGTCCCGCGGCAAAACGGGCAAAATCCTTGCAGATGCTGTCGAATATCTCCCGGGAATAATCCACCAGATCCATTTTGTTGACCGCAACCACAAGATGGGGGATACCTACCAGGCTGGCAAGATAAGCGTGACGGCGGGACTGGGTGAGGACACCCTTGCGGGCATCGATCAGGATAATGGCAAGATTCGCCGTGGAAGCGCCGGTAACCA
The DNA here is from genome assembly GCA_001899235.1 of Nitrosospira sp. 56-18. Taxonomy (GTDB): domain Bacteria; phylum Pseudomonadota; class Gammaproteobacteria; order Burkholderiales; family Nitrosomonadaceae; genus Nitrosospira. The sequence goes on along the minus strand of MKVR01000042.1, from coordinate 31,588 downwards.
TATTGCGGGTGTATTGCTCATGACCCGGCGTATCGGCAATGATGAACTTGCGCTTGGGGGTCGCAAAGTAACGGTAGGCGACATCGATGGTAATGCCTTGCTCCCGTTCCGCCTGGAGGCCGTCGGTAAGCAGCGACAGATCGACGCCTTCCATTCCGCGCCGGCGTGTGGTGTGCGTGATGGCGCTCAACTGATCTTCGAAAATCGATTTGGAATCGTGCAGCAAGCGTCCGATGAGCGTGCTCTTCCCATCATCCACGCTCCCCGCGGTGATAAATCGCAGCAATCCGGCGTGATCGAATGAAATATCGTCTATGGCCGACATTTACAAGCCTTCTGGAAATATTTGTGAAATTTTCTGATTGCCTCAGGATTCCCGTGCCAGTCTTGCGGGCCGGCCCGGAAGTGACACCTCAGAAATATCCTTCTTTCTTGCGTAATTCCATGGATGCATCCGATGTCTGGTCATCCATGCGCGTGGCGCCGCGTTCGGTAATCCGGGTGGTAGCGGTTTCAGCGAGGATTTCGCCCACGCTGGCGGCGGAGGATTCGACCGGGCAGGTACAGCTCATATCACCCACCGTTCGAAAGCGCACCATCAGATTTTCCGGTTGCTCTCCTTCCTTGAGCTGCACGAGGTGGGATACCGGCAGCAGCCCATTGCCGCGCCTGACCACCTGGCGCATATGAGCGAAATATATCTCCGGCACCTCCAGTCCTTCGCGGGCAATGTATTCCCAGACGTCCAGCTCAGTCCAGTTACTGATGGGAAACACACGGATGTTTTCTCCGGGATGCACGCGTGTATTGTAGAGATCCCACAATTCGGGACGCTGGTTCTTCGGGTCCCACTGGCCGAATTCATCCCGGAAAGAAAATATGCGCTCCTTCGCGCGCGCTTTTTCCTCATCGCGCCGCGCCCCGCCAAGGCAGGCATCGAAATGAAACTCGGAAATGGCATCCAGCAATGTCACCGATTGAAATGCATTGCGGCTCTGGTATTCGGAACGCAGCACCACCCGTCCCTTGAGGATAGATTCCTCCATGGTGCGCACGATCAGCCTCTCGCCCAGTTGCCGGGCGCGGCGGTCGCGAAACTCGATTACCTCGGGAAAATTGTGGCCGGTATCGATGTGCAGCAACGGAAACGGAAAACGGCCAGGACGAAATGCCTTTTCCGCCAGCCTCAGCAAGACAATGGAATCCTTCCCGCCCGAGAACAGCAACGCCGGATTTGCGCACTCGGCAGCCACCTCCCGCATGATGTGGATCGCTTCGCTTTCCAGCGCATCCAGATGACCGAATTGCCGTACTGCGACCTTGGAGCCGCCGATGCAATCGGCACGGTGCCCGTCGGCCATCCCTTCATCCCTGGTTACGGAATGCGCGGCATCCGTATTAAACGCCGGTATGTTTGTTGCTATGCTATTCAACATGATTTCGATCACTCAACCTCGGCAATTTTTTCGGAGCGCCACTCTGGCTCCCTGGATTCGAGGCCCTGGGGATGTTCTTCCCTGTGCCCATTCTGGCCCGCAATGACTGGATCATCCCCAATGGGAATGGTGGAGCGATAGTGGCCTTTGGTGCCTTTGATACCTTTGGCGGGGTGCAGGCCGCACTCCTTGATCTCCGGATCCTCCCACCACCAGCGGCCAGCCCTCACATCTTCGCCCGGCGTGATCGCGCGCGTGCAGGGCGCGCAACCGATGCTGGAGTAGCCCTTGTCATGCAGGTCGTTATAAGGCACATCGAATTGCCTGATGAAGGCCCATACATCCGATAGGCTCCAGTCCAGCAGGGGATTGAACTTTTGCAGGCCATTGCCGGCATCGAACTCCGATTTGGCCAGATCCTTCCTGGTAGGCGCCTGGTCGCTGCGCAAACCCGTTATCCACGCGCGCTTGCCGTGCAGAGCCCGTTTCAACGGCTCCACCTTGCGGATATGGCAGCACGTTTTGCGCAAATCCACGCTGTCATAAAACCCATTCGGCCCGTGCCGCGCGATATAGGCCTCCACCGCGTCGGACTCCGGAAAATAAGCCCGCACACGGATGCCGTAACGGTCCGATACCTCCTGCATCAGCTTGTATGTTTCTTCGGGAAGGCGTCCCGTATCCAGCGTGAATATCTTGATAGCCGGATAATGCTCTGCGATCAGATGAGTCAGGACCATGTCTTCCGCACCGAAACTGCTGGCAAAGACAGCCGGCGCATAATCCTTCTGCACCCTGTCCAGCAAGGAAAGGACTTCGGCAATTTTCTGATCAAGGCTCATATCAAGGCTCACATGACGCTTCGATAAAGTGGAAAAATTCGTCCTTGCTCACACGACCGCGGATGACTGCGCCTGATGCAGCGGCGACCGCATGGCGGTCTTCAATGGCAAGGCACCCGCGAGGTCGAGCTGTCGATCGAAGGCAAGACAAAATTCCGCGGCGTCCATGGTCCATGCGTCCAGGTCGAAAAACCATTCGGTCAGCTTGCCATCATCGAACTCTTCCGCGGATCGCGAGAAATTCTCCGCGAATTTCGCCAGTTGCTGCGATAGCTGTGGTTTGGTCGGCAACATGCGGGCCAGTTCTTCCGCTTGCGCCGCCAGATCTTCATGCTTGCTGCCTCCCAGCAATTCCGCCACGCCCTGGCTGATCAATCGTGCGATTTCCTCGGCGCACTTTACCGATTCCTCGAATTTTCTTTGAAATTTGAGCGCATCCCGGTAGTTCCGCTCGTGCGCGGCATCAAAGAAGCTTGAACCGATTTTGACCTGGCTTACCCCTGCGCACTCGCCACCGCCCAGTTGCAGCACCTTGAAATCGCCATCCCTCCCATGATCGCGCAAGACCAATGGCAGTTCTTCCGGCCTGACCTCCATCAGATCCGCCAGCAGATTGGCAAAATACTCCTTACCCGCCCGCCGGGTCCACGCGAAGAAAGCCTCATCGGAAACGCGTTCCGATTCGAAAGCCGAGGTGACCCGTTTGACCGCCACCTCGATGCGCGCGGAAGGCACCGAAGGTCCTTTTATGGCCAACGCACCGCCCGCCATGCCATCGCCCCCGAAATACATCTGGTAATGCGGCACAAGCTTGCCATGCATGCGTCTGCCTTCGCCATAAATCCCTATATCGCCTGTCTCCGGCTGGGCGCAGCCGTTATGGCATCCGGAAACGCGGATCTTGAGGTCATGCGCCCCCCCGCTCAGCTTGGGCGCGACAACCGTACTGGATGTGATGCCCAGCCGGCAAGTCGAAGTACCAGGGCAGGCTACTACGTTATCTCCTGTTTTGGGCTCAGCCAAACCCAATGCAGCCAGTTCGGCGCGCAGCGGCTCGATTTTTTCCGCCGGGACATCTGGCAGAAACATGTTCTGATCCTGGGTCGCGCGAATTTCATGCAGGCCATGGGCTTCCGTAATACGGGCAAGGCCGCGCAGTTGCGCCACGTTCAGGTTTCCCATCGGCACGCCGATGGGGAATACGAAATGACCAGGCTGCTTTTGCCCGAATACATGGCGCGGCGCGCCGATACCCGGGACTTCGCCGTCAGCGCCGCGACTCCACTCGCCTTGCGGATAATCCTGCGCCGCCAACGCCACCTTGACGCGGGCCAATTCCTCGCGATACTTCTGGATAAACCCCTCGGGACCGAACTTGTCCACCAGAAACTTGATCCGCGCCTTGGCCCGCTTGACCCGGTCGGAATAGCGGTTGTGCAATGAAATCACCGCTTCCATGACGAGCAGCAAATCCTTTTCCTCGATGAACTCCTCGATGATGATGGCTTCGTGCGGCTTGTGCCCGAGGCCGCCCCCCCCCATCACCTTGAATCCGAAACGCCCCCCATCATGCACGGCAACGATTCCCATATCATGCATCATTCCCTGTGCGCAATCGGACTCGCATGCCGAGAAGCTGATCTTGAACTTGCGCGGCATCTGCTGGGTCAGGGGGTTGCGCAAGAAATGCTGGACCGCGCCATCCAGATGCTTCGTGACATCCACATGCTGGCGCGAGCACACGCCCGACAGGGGACATGCGGTCACGTTGCGGATGGTATTGCCGCAAGCTTCGCGCGTCGTCAGGCCGGCGGTTGCGAGGTGCCGCAGCACCGCCGGCGTATCCTCGAGAGGCACGTAGTGCATCTGGATATCCTGGCGGGTGGTGATATGCACGACATCATGGTGCGCATATTTTTCAAGCATATCCGCGATCACGTTCAATTGCGGCCCGCTCACCCGGCCTCCCGGCAGCTTGATGCGGACCATGTTCACACCTTCCTGCCGCTGGCCGTAGATTCCCATTTGCAGACGGGCAGCCGTAAAACGATCGACATCCATCTTCAGGGCCTGATAATCCTGCAGCGCCTGATCAAACGAGTTTATTTCCCCATCGTTGGCGAGGTCAGTCAAATGACTCATCTGTCTTCTCCACTAACACAAATTATGGCCATTCCAGCCCGGGTCTTGCTCGCATCTCCCTGTGCCTTCCATCGACGCCAAAGCTGTAATCCAGGAAAAAGGAAGATGATAGCAGGAGACATATATATCGGGAAAGAATATTATGTTAGATTATTATAACCCAATGTTAGGTAAAACCATAAACCATGAAACTGCAGCAATTGCGCTATCTATGCGAAGTCGCGAATCAGGGCCTGAATCTATCCAAAGCCGCGGAAATGCTGCATACCTCCCAACCCGGCATCAGCAAGCAGATCCGTCTTCTGGAAACGGAACTGGAGGTGGATGTTTTCGTACGTAACGGCAAACGCGTGGTTAACTTGACCCCTCCAGGACGGGCCATTCTTGAAATTGCCGAAAGAATGCTCAGAGATGCGAGGAATCTGAAGAAGATCGGCCAGGATTATGCCAACGAAGCCACCGGCTCTCTTACCATTGCCACCACCCATACCCAGGCACGGTACGCGTTGCCGCCGGCAATCAAGCATTTTACCGCACGCTACCCGAAGGTGAAACTCATTTTGCGGCAGGGCAGTCCCACGCAGATATCGGAGCTGGTTACTTCGGGGGATGCGGACATCGCCATCGCGACAGAAGCAATCGAGTTGTTTGATGAACTAGTCATGCTGCCTTGCTACCAATGGAACCGTTGCGTGATTGTCGGGCCCAGACATCCATTGCTGAAGCTTGATGAATTGACGCTGGAAGCCATTGCCGAGTATCCGATCGTTACTTATGATTTTGCGTTTACCGGCCGCTCAAAGATCAACCAGGCGTTCGATGCGAAAGGGCTGGTTCCGAACGTCGTGCTTACGGCGCTGGATGCCGACGTCATCAAAACTTACGTGGAACTGGGTCTGGGAATCGGCATTCTGGCGCAGATGGCATTTGAACCAAAACGCGACAAACACCTCAGATCGATAGATGCGAGCCATCTGTTCACGCCGAGCACCACCCGCATCGGCATCAGCCGCAACAGTTATCTGCGTGGTTATGTCTACGATTTTATAGAGATATTCGCGCCGCACCTGAGCCATGCGGTAGTGAAGGCGGCGATGGAGGGTCGTTCGTAACCATTGGAACTACCGGATTCGGGTTCAACCCGGGATCTCGTGGCCGCACACCTGAGACTCCTCGTGCCCGCCGGACAGACAATATAAGAACAGGCACAGGTCATCGGGCCAGGAACCTCCGCCACCCGCACGTTGCGGCCGCGGCAATGTGCAATTGTGGAAGCAACCATGGAATGGACGCCATGACGATATAATGGCAACCTATTTTTGTCCGGCATCCTGCTCATGAACGCTATCAAGCTTCTCCCCGATTTGCTCATCAGCCAGATTTCTGCCGGGGAGGTCGTGGAGCGTCCCGCCTCCGCCCTGAAGGAGGTGCTGGAAAACAGCATCGACGCCAACGCCAGCCAGATCATGGTGCAACTTGCTCAGGGGGGGATAAAACAGATCCGCGTGGCGGACGATGGGGTAGGAATTTCCGGTCCGGACCTGCCACTCGCGCTCGCCCGCCACGCCACAAGCAAGATCGACTCTCTGCATGATTTGCAAAATGTCGCCACTCTCGGCTTCCGCGGTGAAGCTCTGGCAAGCATCGCCGCCGTTTCCCGTCTGACGTTATGCAGCCGCATAGCCGGCGAAGTGCACGCCTGGAGACTCGATGCGGAGGGAGGCCATATCCCTCGGGCAGAACCTGCCGGACTGGCTTGCGGCACAACGGTGGAAATACAGGATCTCTATTTCAATACCCCTGCACGGCGCAAGTTTCTGAAAAGCGAGGCCACCGAATTCGCCCATTGCGACGAAACGTTTAAACGCCTGGCCTTGTCGCGTCCTGACATCGGCTTCACGCTGCAGCATAACGGAACCGTGCGCCGCCACCTGCGCAAGCAGAACGCAGAGGTTCGGATAGGAGCGATATTGGGCGGCGAGTTCAATGACATTTCCATACCTGTCGATGAATCAGCGGCGGATCTGCGCATTTGGGGTGCGGCTGCGCTGCCAGCGTACGGTCGGGCTTCGCGCGATTCCCAGTACTTTTTTGTCAATGGCCGCTTCGTACGCGACAGGCTGATTGCCCATGCCCTGCGCGAGGCCTATCGCGACGTTCTCCATCTGGACAGGCATCCCGCTTTCGTACTATTCCTCGAAATGAATGCCGCAGAGGTGGATGTAAACGTGCATCCGACCAAAACCGAAGTGCGTTTTCGCGACCCCCGCGCACTTCATCAGTTCATTTTTCATGCCATCGATAAAGCGCTGGCATCGTCGCACACCATTTCCCGGCCATCATCTGCGGCAATTGCCGTGCTGGGCGGCAGGCAGCAAAACGAATCCTTCGCAGGATCTGCCGGCGCAACAGCCAATCATTCCGCTTATAAGGGCCAGACCGCTTTTGCGCCTGGTGCGATGGATGACAGGCTGGGGGGATATACCGCCCGGTCGGCCGGATCTGCTCAAGCGGCTCAGGCATACCAGCACGCGACGGTAGCCCAGACGCCGGCATCCTATGGGTTCACGCCCCGCGACGATGCCAGTCCGGAAGCCGAAACCCGGCATGGCGAGGTTGCCGAGCTTGCCGAAGCGCCGAGGCTGGGTTTTGCCCTGGGGCAGCTTCTGGGTATCTATATCCTATCCCAGAGCGAGCGCGGCCTGCTGGTAGTGGACATGCATGCCGCCCATGAACGCATATTGTACGAAAAACTCAAGTCGGCGCTGGATACACGCACGCTCTCGATGCAATCCCTGCTGGTTCCGGCAGTCTTCCACGCAGACAGCCTGGAGGTCGCCGCAGCCGAGGAAAATAGCGCGGCGCTGCATGAACTCGGATTCGAGATTTCGATATCTTCTCCCACGACCCTGGTGGTCCGCGGCGTGCCCGATGCGCTCAAGGACAGCGATGTGGTGAAGATGGCACGGGACATATTGAGCGAACTTCGGGAATTCGGATCGAAACAGGCCCTGGTCAGCAGGCGCAACGAGCTTTTGTCTTCCATGGCGTGCCACGGCGCGGTGCGCGCCAACCGGCTGCTTACCCTGCCTGAAATGAATGCCCTGTTGCGTGAAATGGAGAAAATAGACCGTACCGACCAATGCAACCATGGCCGCCCAACCTGGTTCGAAATAAGCCTTTCGGACCTGGACAGGATGTTCATGCGCGGCAGGTAGACGGACAAAAGGAATTATCAAGGCGGCCCTTCTTAAGGAAGCGCTGAATAAATCCTCGCTGAGCGCGTTGCTGGTAAAATCGGGATGATCATAAGGCGCGCGACGCAGGTCGTAGCCGGGACTACGATGCCAAGGAGCGCAACGCGATGAGCGCCCGATTTTACTGCAACCCTTATGGGGCGGGGCTTTGCGAGCGGTCTGCCTTGTCAGGCTCCTAGCGAAGGGGGTCAACCATTCGCGTCGTCGCCTTTCGCGCATCCCCTCCCGCAAAGCCACCGCTGCGCCAGCGGAGATTTATTCAGCGCTTCCTTAAATATCCTTGCATTAGCCAGTCGACCGCTCATTTCCAATTTAGAACTATGATCCACAAGGACTCTCCGCGGTACTCGATGTTCGCCTGTATGGAGTCTCGCTGCAAGGTGGATTCAGGATGAAAAGCACGCTGCTGGGAGGCCTTTCGCCTCGGGTTTTTCTACACGAATACTGGCAGAAGAAGCCGCTTCTGATACGAGGCGCCTTCCCTGGCTTCACCGGCCTGCTTTCTCCTGGGGACATCATGGAGCTCGCCTGCCGGGATAATGCGCAGTCCCGCCTGGTCACCCGGAAACACGGACTCTGGCAAGTGAGACACGGCCCATTCATGCCCCGGTCGTTCTCGGGCCTTCCGCCGGCAAAGTGGACTCTTCTGGTGCAGGACGTCAACCATTTTCTGCCTTCGGCTCGCGCACTGCTTCTCGAATTCAATTTCATCCCGCATGCGCGCCTGGATGACCTGATGGTCAGCTATGCTGCCGCTGGTGGGGGTGTCGGCCCCCACTTCGACTCATACGACGTATTTTTACTGCAGGGAATGGGGCGCAGGCGTTGGCAGATATCGGCGCAGCAGGACAGGACATTGATTGCGGAGGCGCCTTTAAAGATACTCCAGGACTTCAGGCCGGAGCAGGAATGGCTGCTGGAACCGGGCGACATGCTGTACCTTCCTCCCGGCTATGCGCACAACGGAATCGCCGAGGAACACTGCATGACATACTCGATTGGCTTTCGTGCTCCCAGCCATCAGGAATTGGCGGTCCAGTTTCTCGTTCATCTGCAGGACAACAGCGACATCGAGGGAATGTACAGCGACCCGGATCTCGCCCGCCAACGCCATCCAGGGCGCCTCCCCCCCGCCATGCTGCGCCAGGCCGCTACCGTGCTGAATAACATCAAATGGCGTCGCAGCGATATCGAGCGCTTTCTCGGCACTTATCTGACGGAACCCAAGTCCCATGTTTTTTTCACGCCCCCCATCCGGACGGTAACGCGGAAGAAATTCATCCATCAGATCAGGGAAGGCAAACTGGCGCTGAATCTCAAAAGCCGCATGCTATGCGGGAAAAAAACCGTCTTTCTGAACGGTGAGGCTTATCCAGTTAGCGCCATCACCCGTCAATCGCTGGAAAAACTTGCTGATACCTGCACGCTGCCCGCGGGCGGCAACCTCGACGATGAGGCGGTGTCATTATGTTACGAGTGGTATCTCGATGGTTTCATTGATATATAAAACCGGGTTTGGCGCTGACCCATCCTGATCGGCAATGACCGCTCCGCGGATCTTCAAGACCCGGAAAAATTCCTCGGCCAGCGATTGGAACCAACCTGCAAAAGCCTTTGCCTGTGTGATTAGCGCTATCATTTATAGCCGTGGAAGACAACAACTGGACAACATTTCTGAATTCTGCTATTAAGATAGTGGTCTTCAAATTTGAATGGCCGAAACGCTTCAATCCACTACCTGTAATTGTTATAACCTATAAAGGAGATTAAAAAAATGAAGTACTCGCTCCTCGCTGCCGCTCTTGTAACATTCACATTCGCTGCATGTGACCAAATGAAAGAACACAAAGCCGGCGAAGGCAAGCCGGGACAATACCCCCCGAGCCTTTGGGAAAAGCGTGAAGGACAAGTCAGTGATGCAGAGATTGAAGCCGCTCAGAAGGGTGACTCTGCTTCTTCGGAGGCAAAAAAAGATGCCGGATCAGATCAAACCAAGTAATTGCAGGAATAAGCAAGCCTTAAAAAAAGCCGTCCTTCGGGACGGCATTTTTTTGTCCTGAACGCGGCAGATATCCGGCTTCATGTCCGCAAGAATCCCTTTCCAATGCCTGAAAAGAGCGTATTTTCTATTTTCCATGGCAGCTTGAGCAGATCCGGGGTATACTCCATATTTTTATGTTCAAAGGAAATACTGGACAATGAAATACTCATTCGTTGCTGTTGTCTTGGCGTCATTCCTATTGACCGCTTGCGAACCGTACAAGAAGCACCCCATGGACAAACCGCCGCCCTCCGCCATGGCGGATCGGGCTTCCGCTCCCAATTTTGACGATCTTGATAAAACGGATGAAGCTGAAAGCGCCGGCACCAATGACAAGAAACAGGAACCCGGCAAATAGCGGTATCCTCGCTCTCGACATAACCTCTCCTTCGTGGCGGTAATCATTAAGGATAGTTGATTTTTTGCAAGATCGTGGGTAATCAGGTATATTTTTACGATATACTAGGGACCGTCACAAAAACCTATTTATATTTTATTAAGGAAGCCAGACATGAAATTATCACTCCTCGCAGCCATCTTGGTGGCGCTCACTCTGACGGCATGCAACAGGCCCAAGCAGGCTCTACCGGAAAATTCAACCACATACGGAACCAGAACAGAAGAGGGGACAACCCTGGATCAAGAACGTGGAAACGCTCCAGGCGACAAGGCCGCCGCCGCTCCTGCTGACGAGGATGAATATTCCGGTCAGGCTGTTCTTCCTGGTCACGCGCTTGACGGAAATGGCAATCCGATAAAAGAAGGACAGAGCGCTATTCCCGAAGGCCATTAAGCCTGGCGTTTAAATAAAAGCCATCCATACGGATGGCTTTTTGTTGCCCGTAACCTTTTCATGCCCATGTGGAATTTTTGTACCGCTTGACAAACGGGCACAGGCTTTCCATGGGAAGCCGCTTTTTTGAGGATTGAAGGGTAACGGTCGTTAGTTGTATACTATCATCCGTTACCAACTTTTTTAAAAGGGATTTAAATAATGAGACTCCCGCTTCTCGCTGCTGCCTTGGTGGCATTGACAATGGCCGCCTGCGGCAAGCCGAACCAGGCGCTTCCCGAGCAGGAAAAAGCTAATTTCGCGAAAATCACCTCCCAGTCCGCCAAGCCGGCAGATTCAAGTGCCCCTGCTTCGGAAGGATCTGAAAGCGCAGGTGACAGCGCTCCAGCGGATGCGGCACCGAAATAACATCCAAACTGCTTCGGCAAAAGCCGTCCCATGGACGGCTTTTTTTTGGATCGAGAATCGCAAAATATGAAAATCGGATACCGGAGAAGATTATAGGCTTCCAAGTTGCCGCCAGCCAAACCCTTCATCCTGATCAGCAACACCGATCCAGTCGGCCGTGCAGTTCAATACTTCACTCAGCATGCTCTTGGCGAGCAGCGGCGTATTATTTTTCTGGCTCAAATGGGCCGCAATGACATGCTGCAAACGCCTGCAGTCCAGCCTGGCCAGAAGGCCGGCCGCAGCTGAATTTTCCAGGTGGCCGAAACGGCCGCCCACGCGCCGCTTCAGGCTGGGCGGATAATCGCTCTCCGCCAGCATCTGCGCATCGTGATTGCATTCCAGCACCAGCGCATCGCAGTAATTCAGTACCGCCTCGATGTGAGGAGTGGAGCATCCGGCATCCGTAAGCACGCCTAACCGAAAGGACCCATCGCCAAAAACGAATTGCGCGGGTTCATTTGCATCGTGAGGAACCGGATAAGGTTGCACCTCGATATCGTTGATGGAGAAGCGGTGGAATGAATCGATTATATTTATTGCCGGCAATCGCTCGAAAGCCCCCTGGACGGCGCACAGCGTGCCATGCGTAAGCCAGACCGGAATGTTGAATTTTCCTGCCAGGCGGGCTACACCACCCACGTGGTCATCATGCTCATGCGTGACAACAATCCCGTTTATCATGCCAGGATGAAGGCCTAACCGGGCTAGCCGGGCAACTGTCTCCCGGATTGTAAAGCCGCAGTCGAGCAGCAGCCGGGTATCCCCTGCCTCAACCACAAGGCAGTTTCCACGCGATCCGCTACCCAGGCTGGCAAAACGCATGCTGGGCAGAATAGAAGAATCTGGAAAAAGGAAACGGGTCGTCCATGAAGGAATTCATTCTCCCTGCAGCAGAGCGGAGTTTTGAGATAATTTCTCTGACTTGATGATATAACACAGCCTGCCTGTCACAAACCTGCAAATCATACTATTTTAACTCAAGAGATGGCAGGCTTTGCTGCCAGGGGCAGCGCGGGCAGCTTGCGGCGACTCGCAAGTATGGCTGAAATTTCCTTTGCGGAGAGAGGTTCCGAAAAATAGTAGCCCTGTATTTCATCACAACCACGAGCATGAAGGAACGCACACTGCTCGGCGGTTTCCACTCCCTCCGCGATGACCTTGACGTTCAGACTGTGCGCCATATCGATGATAGCGGTGGTAATCGCGGCATTGGAAGGATTGGTGATGATATCTGCTACAAACGATCGATCAATTTTCAGTACATCGACAGGAAAACGCTTCACATAGGCAAGGCTGGAGTAGCCGGTGCCAAAGTCATCAATGGAAAGCCGGACACCCAGGGACTTGAGATTCCTGAGGATATCGATCATTTTATTGGCGTGCATCATCAATGACGTTTCAGTCAGCTCCAGCTCGAGCAAATTCGAATCGATGCTGCTCTCTCTCAAGGCCCTCTCGGTCTGAAACTCGAATTCGAGCAACTTTGCGCCAATACCGCTCCTCCGGGTTGCCTGAACCACATCACGGCTCAGTGCGTCCTGCGAAAACTGCCTCCCCGAAACATTGATCGAAACAGGGATCTCCCCGAGTCCCAACCGCTTCCATTCGGCAATCTGCCTGCAGGCGGCTTCGATAACCCATGCTCCTACTGTATTGATCAGGCCGGTTTGTTCCAGGATAGGCACGAACTCCATCGGCGCGATCAATCCGTAACCGGGCCGATTCCACCTTATCAATGCTTCCACCCCCGTAATCGACCCATCGGAGAGCGCTACCTGCGGCTGATAATACAGGACAAATTCATTCCGGTTGATCGCCCTGCGCAAGGCATTTTCCCTGTCAAGCTTCCTGATCGCCTGCGCATTCATTTCTTCCGTAAAAAAACGATGCGCGTCCCCGCCCGCCTTCTTCGACTCATAAAGAGCGGCACGACTGTTTTTGATCAACGTATCGGGGTCCAGCGAATCCGCGGGATAGACACTGATACCAATGCTCGCCGTCAAAGTGATGTGAGTACCGCGCAATTCGAAGGGGGGACGCAACGCTTCCCGGATCTTGCTTGCCACCACGCCGGCATTCCCCGAGCCCTCCGGCGTCATCACAATGCATCCAAATTCATCGCTGCCGAGACGGGCGATCACGTCCCGGACACGCAGGCACTCTAGCAGGCGCAGACTGAACTGCCGCAACAGTTCGTCTCCAAAAGACGGCCCCATTGCGTCATCGACATTTTTGAAATTATCGATATCGAGAACAAGCACTGAAATAACGCGCTGACTCGCTTGAGCCTGCCTGATGGTTTTCCTGAGTGATTCAAAAAACAGCGCTCGATTTGGAAGGCCAGTAAGCTCGTCATAACGCGGCACCAGCCCCGATTCCCCCCAGGCTCTACCGGCATAAGCCAGGCTATCCTCCGCACTTTCGCCGGAATAGCGATCCATCGCCTCGTCAATGGGATGCCCGCGCAGGTGCTCCGTCTGCGTTAAATCGTCCAGTGCCCGCAGGGAATAGCCCCGCCGCTCTTCGCTCAGCAGTTTGCCCGGCATATCCTGTCGGGGCACGGCATAATGGTCTTCCGGTTTTCCCTGGTCCCAGGATGCGGCCGATGGCTCCTCCACGTTTTTTCCCATCGCGGCTATGGACTGCCTCAATGCGCCGCGAAGCAATCCTATTTCCAGTACATCATGGATGCGCGCCAATGTCTGAAGCCGGTTGATAGGCTTGCTGATGAACCCCTTTGCGCCAGCGCGCAGTGCCCGTTCCCTGTGCGCTGGCTGCCTGCTGATCACGAGGATCGGCACCACGGTGTCACGTTCCCCGGTTTCCCCGATCTCTCTCAGGCATTCAATGACCTCGAATCCGTCCATCAGCGGCATGACGATGTCAAGCAGAATAAGGTCATAGCGATTCGCACGGTGCAAGCTGCAAGCTGTCCGCGGGTCGGTGGTAAAACTTACTGCGGTATAGCCCGCGTGATCGAGCATGCCCCGGATCAGCTCGACGCTCTCTTTCCGGTCATCCACGATCAGTATTCTGGAATTGAAAATGCGGGAGGCAGTAATCAATGGCTTGTCCTACAAGGTTTGTCCTACGAGATATCAGCGGGCAGATCGGACGTTATTCACTTCGCGGGAAACGGAACAGGATTTAAGGAAGCGCTGAATAAATCCTCGCTGAGCGCGTTGCTGATAAAATCGGGATGATCATAAGGCGCGCGACGCAGGCCGTAGCCGAAACTACGATGCCAGGGAGCGCAACGCAGTGGCTCCCCGGAGCGTGGCCCGAGGGCCCCCGCGAAGCGGGGATCGGGCAGCGGCGGGGATGCTTCGACCGCACCACAGTTTTGTTGGGGCGCAGGCATCCCGCTGCGGGGTCGCATCTTCCTTTCGGAAGACACTACTCCGCCCTGCGCGGCCGCACCATTCGCGTCGTCGCCTTTCGCGCATCCCATTCCGCAAAACCACCGCCGCGCCAGCGGAGATTTATTCAGCGCTTCCTTAATTATAATAGTCCTCTCGATACCGTTTTATTTCACTTTTTCATTTCTCGACTCGCTCACCACTACCCGGTTACGGCCATTTTCCTTTGCTTCGTAAAGTGCCTCGTCGGCTGCACGGAGCAGCGCTTCCATCCCGGTTCCATGTTCAGGATAGACCGCTATCCCGATCGAGGTGCTTACCCTTCCAAGTGGCTTCTTCCGTATGGTCAGATCCAGCTCCATTACAGCCTTCCGGATCCTTTCGGCTTTCTTTATGGCCCCATCGAGAGAAGCGCCAGACAGGACGAGCACAAATTCCTCTCCACCGTAACGGCAGGCAATGTCGCTTTCGCGAATACAACCCTGCAGCAGCCTGGCAACACCCTTCAGGAATGCGTCGCCCGCCTCATGGCCAAAAACGTCATTGATCCGCTTGAAGAAATCGAGATCAAACATCAGCACGGCAAAAGAACTGGAAGACCGTTTTGCTTTGGCAATCTCCTGCGGCAGGTATTCTTGAAGAAAACGTCTGTTATAGAGATCAGTCAGTGGATCGGTAATGATCTGTTTCTGCAGATCCACCACCAGCTCCTCCAGAACCCCGCTCTGTTTTTTTGCTTCCCTGTTCAGCAGGCGAATTTCCAGCAAGTTGCGAATCCGCGCCAGGATTTCCAATGTCTCGAAGGGCTTGCTGATGACATCCTTGGCGCCGAGCTGCAATGCACGCAACCTGTGTTCCGGTTGACTGGTTACCACCAAAGCCGACAAATATCCTCCGAATTCATCTTCTTCTATCTTCGTGAGACACTCCATGACCTGAAACCCATCCATTCCGGGCATCATGAGGTCGAGCAGGATAAGGTCGTACTGATTTTCCCGATGGAGTCTGCAGACCTCCAATGGATCGGTGGTCGACGAGACCGAAGTATAACCAGCCAGTTGCAGCATGTGCTCAAGCAGCTCCACGTTGGCCGGCACATCATCCACTATCAATATACTGGCATTGAAAATGGTTGAAGAAACAACCATGTCGCACGACTCCTTCTTAAACGATCCTTCCGGCTGCAATAAATCTTCCTGTTTTCGATTGCCTCCACAAGCCGCCTCATAAATCCGGCTGTGGCTGATCACCTTTCATCGACAATCTTCCACTCAGGGGTTATGGTTGATGATTGCATTTTCCCTTGCCGTTCATCCAAGCAGAATCTGTGCCACCATCGTACATCGCCCTGCCGGGGACATTTCAGGAACCTCTGAACGAGTCTCGCTGGCGCGACGATGGCTTTGCGGAATGGGATGCGCGAAACGCGGCGATTGCGAATGGTTGATCCTCATCGCCAGGAGCCCGACAAGATGAACCGCCCGCAAAGCCATGTCCCATCCGGGTTGCGGTGAAACCGGATACTCATCGCGGCACGCTCCCTGGCACCCCAGTCCTGGCTACGACCTGCGTCGCCTGCCTTATGATCATCCCGATTTTACCAGCAACGTGCTCAGCGAGAACTTGTTCGGAGGTTCCTTCATTACATCTTGTCTGGAAAGCGTGAAGCACTATTGTAAAATTTACCGATAGATGATTGAAAATCGGAGGAAGTGCTCCGCCGCTTCTTTAACCCGTCGTCACCCCTGCAGAAGCTGATAAAATTGCGTCGGGGGCCTCCGCGTCCTTTTTCTGCAACCAGCCATGGACGATCCTGATGTCATTCGAGGGACAGCATGCTTGAATTCTTCGTTCACTGGGGAATCACTGCCTTATCCCTATGGATTGTCAGCCTTATTTTTCATGGGATCTCTTTTGCCGGCAAAAAATCCCTTTTTCTGTCGGCATTACTGCTTGGTTTCGTCAACGCGGTGATCAGGCCGATCGTGATTGTTCTCACCATTCCCCTGACTCTCATCACATTCGGACTCTTTTTGCTGGTCATCAACGCGCTCATGCTGCTGTTGGTATCGGCGCTTGTTCCCGGTTTCCGGGTGTCCGGGTTCTGGACCGCATTTTTCGCCAGTATCGTGATGACTTTACTCAGCCTAGCTGTCAGCGCCATGATATTCGGCTCGGGCAATAATCCCATGGATGTTCCCATGCATCAGGGCGTGCTGATATGAAACTCAAGAAACCGGAAATGTAAAACTCCCTGGAAGTTTGAGGGACATATATTTCAAGTATCGAAGGATTCAGGGTTTATTTTCCGGATTTCCAGCAGGCAGGCCATTTTTTTCGGATTGGCTTGCGGATCGAACGGGAATACGCCCAGAAGCGGGCAACCCAGCCTCTGATCCAGTGCAAGCACATTCTCGTCGAATGCGGCCATGTCCGGATCGATACAGTTCGCTATCCAGCCCGAAAGGGTCAATCCGGCCGCCCTGACGGCTCGGACAGTCAGAAGCGCATGATTGAGGCACCCCAATTGCATGCCGACCACCAGTATCACAGGCAAATTCAAAGCCAGCGCCAAGTCGTCGCTGCCTTGGCGCTCGTTGAGTGGCACGAGAAAACCACCGACGCCTTCCACAACCACCAGGTCTGCGCTTCGCTGCAGTACGTGCAGTGAATTACGTATGACCTCGATATCGATTTCGATCCCCATCTCACGCGCGGCAATGTGAGGGGCGATCGGCGGATGCAGCGCATAAGGATTCATGTGGTCGCGCGCGGGAATGATGGCCGAGGCCGCGGCGAGCAATTCCACATCCATCCATTTTCCCTCTTCAGAGCCCGCCGCTACGGGCTTCATCGCCACCGCGATCCGCCCAGCCGCATTGAAAGCATGCAACAATGCGCAACTTGCCAGCGTCTTGCCCACTCCGGTACCGGTACCGGTGACGAAATATCCTTTTGCCATGTGCATGTGCGTCAGATGAGCCCCAGTTGCCGCCTGAGCTCAGGCGTCACGATGGTGGTCCGCGGCTGCGGCTTCCAGGCATGGCCATAGACCACCTCGAAAGTGGCAGGCAGCCGATCTGCCACCCTCGCCTTCTCATATCTGCTCGTGACCTCGCGCCACGCCGCTTTACCAGTTAATCCGCGCCGCCGGCCAAGGGTGGCGTTATGCGCGCCGATGGCTTTAAGATCGCGCATCATGCTGGCAACATCCTGGTAGGTCATGGTGATATATTCCATGTCCATGACAGGTGTGGCAAATCCATTATGCACCAGCATGTCGCCGATATCATGCATGTCGATGAACCGGTTGACGTGGCTGAATTGATCGATGCCATCGAACGCATGCCGCAACTCCTTCAGTGTATCCGGCCCGAAGGTACTGAACATGAACAGGCCATTGGTTTGCAGCACCCGGTGTATCTCGCCAAACGTTTGCTTGATATCGTTGCACCACTGCAGCGTCAGGTTGGACCACACCAGTTGCGCGGAGGAAGTTTTGACCGGCAACTGTTCGATATCGCCGATCACGTAGCCCGTTTGATTCCGCCATGCCTGCAGTAGCCGTTTCCATGGCGAAACGGCGGCGCGTGCGTGAAAATGCATGGCGGGCGCTACATCCAACGCAAGAATCCTCGCATCGGGGTATCGGGCGGCAAGCTCGCGCGTGCCATAGCCCGTGCCACTGCCCGCGTCCACGATGAAATCGGGCAAGTACTTGATGTAATCCAGCCGCGACAGCATGCGGTTCAGCACCTCGCGCTGCAAGACCGCTGCCCGATCGTAGCTTGCCGCCGCGCGGTCGAATGCTTTCCGCACCTGGCGTTTATCGATCATATGGTCGTGGTTCACTTTATTGGATCTTGGGAAAGAAGCCGTGTCACGGCCGAAATGAATTCGTGAGGATGAGATAAAAAGGGAGCGTGGCCGCAATGAGGAAGCATCATCAGTTGAGAATGCGGTAGTTGCAAATGCATCCATCTGGCTGCCTCGGGTGGAGTGATAATGTCATTATCGCCATGCAGCAGCAGCGTGGGTTGAGTAACGCCGCTTAATTTGCCGCGCAGGTCGCTTGTGAGCAGGATTTGCAAGCCTGCCTGCAACGCGGCCTCATCCGGTATTCCTCGCCGGAAAAAATTATCGCGCAGCCAGGCCAGCACTGCCGCATTATCGTTATGGCTGCGGCCATCCCCATCCCATACCTGCAATGTCAGGAACCGGCTCATGGTGGCTTCGTAGTTTTTCTTCAGATTTGCCATGAACAGTTGCAGTGTCGCAGCCTCCGCGCCTGATTGCCACCCTTCCCGTTTGACGAAACAGGGCGTAGTGGATATCAGCGCAAGTTTTCTGACACGCGCCGGTTCACGCAGCGCCAGCTCGATCGCGACTTGTCCACCCAGCGACCACCCGCAAATGATGCTGGTTTCCGGCAGAACGCCGGCTACCATCTCAGCCATATGCAGCAGCGTACCATCCTCGCAAGCCGGACTATACCCGTGCCCAGGCAAATCCACCAGGTGAAGGCGAAAATGCCGGGCCAGCCGTTCCCCCGCTTCTCCCCAGATACCGCTGTGCATGGCCCAGCCGTGCAGCAAAACAAGATCCGGGCCGGTGCCGCGGGACTCGACATGCAATCTCATCAGTGCAATCTAAAGAAAGCCGTCCAGTTCTTTCAAAGCCCTTCCCAGACACGCCACATCCTCGGCGCTGTGGGAGGCGGATAACGAGATCCTCAGCCTGGCGGAGCCCGGCGGAACGGTGGGCGGCCGAATCGCCGGCACCAGAATATTCTTTGCACGCAAAGCCTCGCTCACCTCCAGGGCTGCATCAGGCTCTCCGATAATCAATGGCTGGATCGGAGTCGATGATGGCAGCAACTTCCAATGCAAGGATTGCAGTTCTCCCTTCAGGCATGCAATGAGCTGCACCAGCTTCTGCCGCCGCCATTCTTCGGATTCGATCAACTCCAGGCTCTTCAGCAACGCATGAGAAAGCACGGGCGGACTTGCTGTAGTATAAATGTAGCTGCGCGCATGCTGGACCAAGGTTTCGATAATCTCCGGCTCCCCTGCGACAAAAGCGCCGAACACCCCTGCAGCCTTGCCGAGGGTCGCCATATAGATGACACGAGGGGAGCTGATGTTGCAATGTGATGCTATTCCCCTTCCCTTCGCGCCCAGCACGCCGAATCCATGCGCGTCATCGAGCATCAGCCACGCATCGTGTGTCTGGCACAACGCCAGCAGAGTCTCGACTGGCGCAATATCCCCATCCATGCTGAATACCGAGTCGGTTATCACCAGTTTGTGCCTGGCAGGCGACGCCGCAAGCTGCCGCTCCAGTACCGCCATATCGAGGTGAGGATAGCGGAAAAATTGCGCCCGCGACAGCAACGCCGCCTCATTGAGGGACGCATGGTTGAGTTTGTCGGCGAATATGGCATCGTGGCGCCCCGTCAGCGCCGATATCACTCCCGCATTGGCCATATAACCGGTAGAGAACAGTACAGCCCTGGGAAAACCGGTGAAGGCCGCCAGCGCTGTTTCCAGGGCATGGTGGGCAGCGGAATGTCCGCTGATCAGGTGCGATGCGCCCGCCCCCACACCGTATAGCTTTGCGCCCTCGCACACTGCGGCGATCAGTCGAGGGTGATTGGCGAGGCCAAGATAATCATTACTGCAAAACGCGAGATATTCTTGTCCCTCGATCGAAACGCGGGGCTCCTGCGGGCTTTGCAGTGTCGAGCGATAGCGGTATAGCCCGGCGCCATGCCGGGCGTGCAGCCGTTCGCGTAGATCTTCGATGAAATCACTGCGCATGGGGTTTTGCTGCCGTGCGGATTGAGCTGCATGAGGTGCGTGTAGCCATCATGCCTGCAGGAGGATCAAGCGAAGGAAGGTGCCGTTATTATCGCAGGATTACAAGGGACGAAGCCCCAGTTTGTCGAATAGCGCCCTGTCCCGATCAACGCCGGGATTTCCGGTTGTAAGCAATTTATCGCCATGAAAAATCGAGTTGGCGCCAGCAAGAAAGCACAACGCCTGCACTGCATCCGGCATGCTCTGCCGACCGGCCGATAATCTGACCATCGCTTTTGGCATCGAGATGCGAGCGGCTGCGATAGTGCGCACAAACTCCAGCGGATCGAGTTCCTCGGTGCCATGCAGGGGTGTACCTTCCACCTGAACCAGATGATTGATGGGAACGGATTCGGGATAAGGGTCGAGATTCGCAAGCTGCGCAATAAGGCCGGCGCGGACATTGCGCGACTCTCCCATGCCCACGATGCCTCCGCAACACACGTGCAGGCCTGCGCAACGCACCTTTTCCAGGGTATCCAGCCGATCCTGGTAATCCCGGGTAGTGATGATTTCACTATAAAATTCAGGAGCGGTATCGAGATTATGGTTGTAATAGTCGAGTCCTGCCTGCCTCAATTGCTCCGCCTGCCCCGGCTTCAGCATCCCCAGCGTCGCGCATGTCTCCAGCCCCAGCGCCTTTACTGCAGTTATCATTTCCATCATGGCATCGATATCCCGCTGCTTCGGTCCCCGCCACGCGGCTCCCATGCAAAAACGGGATGCGCCTTCCGCTTTCGCCGCCGCTGCCGTTGCAACCACCTCGCCGAGTGACAACATGCCTTGATTCCCGACATTGGTATGATAGCGCGCGGCTTGCGGACAATAGCCACAGTCTTCAGGGCAGCCCCCTGTCTTGACTGAAATCAAGGTCGATAATTGCACAGCGTTGGCATCGTGATGTTGGCGATGCACCAACTGCGCTTCATGGATCAGATCGCTAAACGGCAAATCCAGCAACGCCTCGATTTGGGAAATGCTCCAGCGCTGGGGTTCACGAATATCGCCAGCGGATATTTCCTGCTCGCCCGCGGCACCTCTCCCGGCCATATAGCCTCGAACCGGCCCCACGCTTGCGCTTGCCTTCGTACCTGGGATGGATTGGCTTGTCATGTTCTGCATGATGAAGTGAAAATGATGGGGTTACGCTTTGCTCCCACCCGTCCAACGCGAGCTGGTTTTAAACCTTGGAATGGAAAACAAACCCGACGGCGCGCCACTATAGTGGCAAGAACGGATATCATCGTGAATTCTCTTATCACTGTCAAATTCTTCCCTGGTTTTTTTGAACAATAGATTAAATATCAGGCAAAATTTCCTTGAAAGGCATTGTGTGCTCTGTGGCATTGCGAGCAAGACCAGCCTATGTCCAGCCTGCCTGAACAGCCTGCCCAGGTTACCGTCTCCTCATTGCAGGATTTGCGCGCTCCCTGTAACGGGCTCGGACGTTTGCGGCGCCTGTATCGCCGACCCGCCAGAATTTGATGGCACTGCCGCCGCGCTGAGCTATGCGTTTCCAGCCGACGCACTTATTCATTCCCTCAAATATCAGGGTAATCTTGCCATGGCATCCGTACTGGCCGAGCTGTTCCATACGCTGGTTGGCGCTATCGCCCTTCCCGATTTCATCGTGCCCATGCCACTCCACCCTGTCCGGCTACGGGAAAGAGGCTTTAATCAGGCGATGGAAATCGCGCGAAGCGTATCAAGGCAGTGCGGAGTGGCGTTATTGCCGGAGGCGTGCAAGCGTGTCAAGGATATGCCTTCCCAAGCCGGCCTGCCATGGAAGGAACGGGAGAAAAATATAAGAAACGCATTCATCTGCGAAGCGAACCTGGCTGGCAAACGTATTGCGATTCTGGATGATGTGATGACTACCGGCGCAACCTTGAACGAACTGGCAAAGGCGATCCGTCAACGCGGCGCCAGTGAGATCACAGGCTGGATAATCGCCAGAACGCTGCATCAGTGATTAAACCCAAATCCGGCAGTTGACCGCTCATTGCCGGTCTGGAGCCATGTACTTTCCGCGGTACCCGGCATTCATCTGTATGGTGAATCTGCTGGTTTAAAACACAGTACGCACGCCATGCTCGACATTGTGTTATTTCAACCCGAGATACCCCCTAATACGGGAAATATCATACGGCTTTGCGCGAATACCGGCGCACGGCTGCATCTCGTCAAGCCGCTGGGCTTCAGGCTGGAAGATAGGCAGCTACTGCGCGCGGGACTGGATTATCACGAATTCGCGAGAGTGAGGGTTCACGAAAACTGGGCAGGATGTATTGAGCATCTGCGCGGGCATCGTTTTTTTGCTGTTTCCACCAGAGGGAAACAGCGCTACGACTCGATAACGTATACCGAGGGAGATGTATTTGTTTTTGGCTCGGAAAGCCGGGGACTGCCCGTCCAGATACTGGGAAGCCTTCCCGAAGGACAGAGAATTCGCATTCCCATGGTAGCAAACAGCCGTAGTCTCAATTTATCCAATGCGGTCGCAGTAGTGGTTTACGAAGCCTGGCGGCAGATGCAATTTAAAAACGGCACATAAAGCAAAAGGCAGAGCGCAGCGCACTCTGCGAGGACTTGTTCAGAGACCCCTTAATAGCTCTCAGCCTTCAGCTCCCGGTTGAGCAGCGCTTCCACGGCAGTTTTCGCAGGTACACCGCCATCGAGCACGCTGCACACGGCTTGCGTGATCGGCATCTCGACTTGCAACTGCCGGCCTAGCCGCAATACTTCCCGCGCGGTAGAAACGCCTTCCGCTGTATGGCCCAGATCTCTCAGGATATCCGTCAACGCGTGGCCCGCCGCGAGCAACAGCCCTACCCGGCGGTTGCGGGATAAATCGCCGGTGCAGGTAAGTATCAGGTCCCCCATACCGGTCAACCCCATGAAAGTGTCCTTGCAGCCGCCGAGTTTCAGTCCCAGGCGGGTGATTTCCGCCAGTCCTCTTGTAATCAGCGCAGCACGGGCATTATGCCCGAGACCCAGACCGTCGGAAATTCCGGCGGCGATGGAAATCACGTTCTTGACCGCTCCGCCCGTTTCCACGCCTATGAGATCCCCGCTCGAGTAGACCCGCAGGCGCGCAGCGTGCAGCTGGACAGCCATGTCCCTGGCAAAGCGCTGGTCATGCGACGCCAGAGTCAGCGCGGCGGGAAGTCCAAGGGCAATTTCCTGGGCGAAGCTGGGTCCGGATAATACCCCGCAAGGCGCAGTTTCGGAATACTCCTCCTCGGCAACCTGATGCGGCAGCTTGGCGGATTGCGCTTCGAAACCCTTGCAGCCCCATATTACGGGAACGGCCTTCCTGCAGGCGGAGACTTCCCGCAATGTTTCGCGCAATCCCGCGACCGGAACCACGATCAACGCAAGCTCGGCAGACTCGACAGCAATATGGAGAACGGTGGTAAGCTGCAAGGAATCCGGCAAGGGAAAGCCAGGAAAGTAACGGCGGTTGACGCGCTCGGAAACCAGTTCGCGAAGATGAGCCGGATCGCGCGTCCACAGGATGACCTGGTGACGGAAATGGGAGTTCGTGCTGAGGCTGATAGCCAGCGCGGTGCCCCAGGCACCGGCACCCAGCACGGCTATTCTCATGAACCCCAGACCTGCTGCGTCCTGACGTACCCGATCTGTCCATCCTGATGGCGCACCTTGACCCAACCTATCGCCGCAGGCTCCAGCCATTCCATGACCACATTCCGCTGCGCCTGGAATAGCAGCGCCGAAGTCGTGCTCGGTGCGTGGTAAACCTCTGCCTGGGGAGCAGTAACGATCACATACCGCTTTTCACTCAGCGCTTTTTCCTCGACCCAGGCGAGCGTGCCTTCGCTATCGCGCACTTTTACCCACCCTTCCACTTTCACGATGACTTCCACCGGGAAATTGCGGCTCGCCACATATAGCCTGTCCGCCTTGAGCGAAGGGGCGTCATACATGATGACGGCACTTTCACCGGTAGAGAAGAATTCCATCGCCGCAAGAGCGAGTGACGGCAATAATGGAAGGATGAGAAAAGCCAGCACGCCAATGCTCGAAGGGGCTAAACGCAACCTTTGGGAAATCCGGTATATTGCCGGCAAGGCACCCATGCCCGTCATTTCCTAATGTGTGGTCGGCTGGGTTTCTGCCGGCTTCTCCGCCACCTCTCCGGCATTTGTCTCGGCCTGCTTTCCCTGCTGATAGAGTGCCTCGAAATTTACCGGATTCAAAATCACCGGCGGAAATCCGGCCCGGGTAACGATGTCCGAAACCGACTCACGCAGGTAGGGGAAGAGAATCGTGGGACAGGCAATGCCTAATACCGGATCGAGCTCGGTTCCGGGTATATGGCGTATCTGGAATACGCCCGCCTGCCCGACCTCTATCAGAAACATGGTTCTTTCCTTGATCTTCGCTGTGACCGTTATCGTCAGCAATACTTCATACATGCCTTCATCGATGCGATCCCCTTTGCTGTGCAACTGGATATTCACCTCCGGCGTGTCGCGCTCGAGAAAAATTTTGGGGGCATGGGGAATCTCAAGGGATAAATCCTTGACGTAGATCTTTTCGATGTTGAAAACCGGCTGCGGCTGGTCACTCATGCTGGATTCCGTATAGGTTGGTAGGGGATAAAAACGGTTCAGCCACGTCCCGTGGCAGGGATAAGGCTAACGCAGCCCGGCCGCGCCTCGCAAAGCAAAAACCCGGGACAGGGTGCGCTCGTGGCAGAGCGAATGTCATTCATGATCCCAGGGAAGCGCTGATCCCTCAAAGCCACCTGTTACATCAGCGGAGATTCGTTTAGCGGTTTCCTGAAACTCATGCGCCCGAATGCGAATCAAGCCGACAGAAGTTTGGCCAATCCGTCACTTCGGTCCAGTTTTGCCAGATCATCATACCCTCCCACATGCGTATCGCCGATAAAAATTTGCGGAACAGTTCGCCGCCCGGTCTTTTCCATCATCTCGGTTCGTTTCATGGGATCCAGATCGACCCGAATTTTCTCGATTTCACTGACGCCTCTGGAGCGCAGCATGCGTTCAGCCATGATGCAATACGGACAGAAACCAGTGGAATACATGATAACGTTCATGAGGCCTTCTACTTTTTGAGTATGGGTAGATTCGCCGTGCGCCATGCGTCTATTCCCCCCGCCAGATTATGTACGTGCTTGAATCCGTGCTTGAGCAGAATCGAGCCAGCCTTGCCGGTAGCATTGACGCCGCTGCGATGCACTAGCAAGATGGGCTTGCCCTTGAATTTTTCAAGCTCCTGAACGCGCTCTTCAAGTTTGTCGGCAGGAATATGCTTGGAATTCGGTATGTGTCCTGAACTGTATTCGCTGCCCTCCCGCACATCCAGCACCAGGGCCTCCTTGTAGTTGATGAGCTGCACCGCCACCAGCGTATCCACCTGATTACCGGAACGGCGAAACATCGGCCACAACAGCAGACCCCCACTCAACAGGGCAGCCACCACCAGCGTGATGTTATTTTGCAAGAATGTCATGTATACAGGGTCCATGCTACCTGGAAGCCTCCTTGATATCTGCCTGGAACGGGATTCTATCAGGAACAGGAATATAACGGAATGTCCCGATTCCCCCTATCGAGCTGTTTTTTCCCCAACGGGATTGCGTTCCTCCTGCAGCCCGCCACATGCCTGCAAGGCCATCGCTGCTGCGGGTCTGCCGAAAATGGTTTAAAATGACATGATATTTCATCTTTTCATCCAGGAACCCCTGAATAAACCCTCCCTGCCCGGAGATTCGTTCCGGAACTTCCTGGTCCTTTCGCAAAATCTCATCCTTCTTATTTCTTATAGAACAGCATGAAAAAACTCGTTCTCCTGCGGCATGGAGAAAGCACCTGGAACAAGGAGAACCGTTTCACCGGCTGGACAGATGTCGATCTGACGCCGAGAGGCCTGGAAGAAGCCAGAAATGCCGGGCGATCGTTGCGGGAAAACGGCTTCATGTTTGATATCACCTATACTTCCGTGCTGAAGCGCGCCATTCGCACACTGTGGGCCGCGCTCGATGAAATGGACCAGATGTGGCTTCCCATCAATTTGTCGTGGCGTTTGAATGAACGGCACTATGGGGCGCTCCAGGGCCTCAATAAAGCGGAGACCGCGCTCAAATATGGCGAGGAACAAGTACTGATCTGGCGGCGCAGCTATGGTATCCGGCCACCAGCGTTAACCGCCGAAGATCTGCGCTATCCGGGACTGGATCCCCGTTATCGCGATCTGCCGGACAAGGAAATTCCACTGACCGAGTGCCTGGCGGACACCGTGGCGCGGTTCCTTCCCTACTGGGAACAAACCATTGCTCCCCAGGTCCGATCAGGACAGCGCGTTCTCATTTGCGCACACGGCAATTCGCTGCGTGCCCTGGTCAAGTACCTCGACGATCTTTCCGAGCAGGACGTTCTCGAACTGAATATTCCGACCGGCATCCCGCTTGTATACGAACTTGATGACAATATGAAACCGGCCCGCAGCTATTATCTCGGTGACCAGGCGAAGATCGAACAAGCCATGCGCCTGGTGGCGAATCAGGGAAAAATTGTACCTTAACCATGAATTCGCGGTTTCCCGACCGGTCTGCCATAACTGCGGCTGTCTCTATCCCAGGCCTGACAATTTTTCCCGCTATGGGTGGGCATGCCTGTCCCCGGTTCGAGCGCGAAGAATGCGGCAAACAGCTTCTTCGAGCAGGTAGATGTCCCGGAATATTTTTGCGTTGACCCGCGCCAGATCAGCGCGCGCAGCCATTCCCAGGCTCATCGCCGTCTCTTTGGCGATCCTGTCGCCACCGGTTTATTCCGCTCCCCAGGCCAACGAGGAAGACCTGAAGCACTTGCGCGGCCGGATCGAAACCTTGCAGAAAGCACTTGCGGAAACGGAAGAATCCCAATCGGAGGCGGCAAATGCGCTGCGGAGGTCCGAGGAAGCCATAAAAACCGCGAGCAGCAAATTGACTTCTCTTGCGCAGGAACGCAAGGAAACCACGAAAAGGCTGGCCCAGCTGCAAACACGATCGGGGCAGATCGGGAGCCGCGTGGAGGCGCAGCAATCACAGCTCGCTAAACTGTTCTATCACCAATATGTGGATGGCGGCGTGCAAAAGGAGCATCTGACCTTCCTGTTTAACCAGCAGGACCCGAATCAAACCGCGCGCAATCTGCATTATTACGCGTATTTCTCCCGGGCGCGCGCCGAACATATCCAGGCACTGCGAAACGATCTTCGACAACTCGATGAACTTGCGAGCGAAACCCGGGATAAAAATCATAACCTGGCCACGATCCTGACCAGGCAGGTCGAACAAAAAAAACAGCTTGAAGAGAAGCAAACCGGACACAAGGAACTGGTTACGCAGATATCGCTCCAGATCAATCAGCGGCGGCAGGAAATCAGCAGGCTCAAGCAGGACGAACAGCGTCTCACCAGACTGATCGATCGGATCACCGAAATGCTCGCCAGGCAGGAGCGGCAAGAACGGGAACGAGAGGAACGAGAACAGCAGGAGCGGGAACGGGAAGAGCGGGAGGAACAAAAACGCAAGGACCGTGCCGTAGCACTGAATAATGACCGGCTGCCGGATGCATTGAGCCAGGCAAGCCCCTTCCGGGATCTGAAGGGGCGCCTGAGCCTGCCGGTACGCGGGGAACTTGCCAATCGCTTTGGTAGTCCACGTGCTGACGGTGGTGTCGTCTGGAAGGGTTTGTTCATCCGCTCCTCCAGCGGCTCGGAAGTAAAAGCCATTGCTGCCGGACGGATAGTTTTTGCGGATTGGCTCAGGGGATTCGGCAACCTGCTGATCGTGGACCACGGCGACAACTACATGAGCCTCTACGGTAACAATGAAACCATCCATAAGCAGATAGGAGATTCGGTTCGAGGCGGAGATACCATCGCAACCGTGGGAAATAGCGGCGGCAACCCGGATTCAGGTTTATACTTTGAATTACGCCATCAAGGCAAACCGTTTGACCCCTTGAATTGGGTCAGAATAAAATGAGCGATGCATTTTCGGATAAGTGTGGAGAACGTTTGATGGGCAACAAAATGCAGCAATTCGGCTTGATTATCGTTGGCGCAATTGCCGGGATAATGCTCAGTCTTAATTTTTCCGCCATCGCGAACAAGGAAACGCAGGAAGTGCCTCATCCACTTCCTGTCGAAGAGCTACGCGCATTCACCGAGGTATTCGGCCGCATCAAGAGCGATTATGTCGAGCCGGTGGAAGACAAGAAACTGATCACCGAAGCCATCAACGGAATGCTGACCGGCCTCGATCCGCATTCCTCCTATCTCGACGCAGATGCCTTCAAGGAGTTGCAGATCGGTACCCAGGGAGAGTTTGGCGGACTGGGCATAGAGGTCAGCATGGAGGATGGTTTCGTCAAGGTCATCTCCCCGATAGAGGATACGCCTGCGTTTCGTGCGGGTATCAAGACGGGCGACCTGATCATCAAGCTGGACGATACCGCTGTCAAAGGCTTGTCCCTCACGGAGGCAATCAAGCGCATGCGGGGCAAACCCAACACATCCATTACCCTCACCGTATTGCGCAAGGGCGAGACGAAACCGTTAACTTTCACTCTGGTACGGGCGATAATCAAGATCCAGAGCGTCAAGTCGAAGTTGATCGAACCCGGCTACGCTTATATACGCATCACTCAGTTCCAGGAGCAAACCGGCGAAAACCTGATCAAGGCAATCGACAAGCTGTTCAAGGAGACGCCCGTGCCCATGAAGGGGCTGGTGCTGGATCTTCGCAACGATCCCGGTGGCTTGCTGAACGGCGCCGTGGCTGTCTCCGCTGCGTTTCTGCCCGCCAATTCGCTGGTCGTTTACACGGATGGCCGCACTGACGATGCAAAAATGAAGCTCAAGGCCAGCCCGGAATTCTACCTGCGCGATGCCCGGAACGACTATCTGAAGCGCTTGCCCGCTGCAATCAAGACCGTGCCCATGATCACCCTGGTCAATGGAGGCTCCGCTTCCGCTTCCGAAATCGTGGCGGGCGCCTTGCAGGACCATAAGCGCTCGATAGTGATGGGAACGCAAACCTTTGGAAAGGGATCGGTTCAGACCATACTTCCACTCGGCAACAATACCGCCATCAAGCTGACTACTGCACGCTACTTCACGCCCAATGGCCAATCCATCCAGGCCAAGGGAATTACACCTGACATCCTCGACGAATCTGCCAAGGATGAATCGGAACGCTTGCGGGAAGTCGACCTGGACCGCCACCTGTCAAATGGCACGCCGGAGATCAAGAAGGCTCCCGTGGAAGCAGCCCCGGCGGCACCCAAGCCCGAAGTAAAAGCACCCAAGCCGGAAGGTGAGCAGGATCAGAAAAAGAAACGCGAGCCTCCGGCAGAATTCGGTTCCAGTGAGGACTTGTTGCTGACCCAGGCCCTGAACTATTTGAAGAGCCATCCTTCAACCATAAGGAAGAATGCCGCACAGGCCCCTAACCAGGGCTCCCAGTAGCGCCATGTCCCGGCAAGCACGGAGCTGCACGGCGGCTTCCCGGGCCTTCACTTCTGTTCATTGCACGGCTGCCCCGGTTTGAATTCCCATGCATGACGGGCAGTTGTTGCGGTACAGCCGCCATATTCTCCTGCCGCAAATCGGCATAAGGGGTCAGGAAACACTCCTTCAATCGCATGCGCTGATTGTCGGCGCGGGTGGGCTGGGCTCGTCGGCGGCAATGTATCTCGCGGCAAGCGGAGTCGGCAAGCTCACCATTTGCGATAATGACAAGGTCGACCTGACGAATCTTCAGCGCCAGATCATTCACCGCACTAAAACCATTGGCATGCCCAAATCCCTGTCGGCAAAAAAAACACTGGCAGAAATCAATCCTGAAGTCGACGTCATCGCAGTCGACCGGCGCGCCGACGAGAGCAGCCTGAGGGAACTGGTTTCGGATGCCGACGTGGTCGTGGATGCTACCGACAATTTCCCTACCCGGCATGCCATCAACCGGCATTGCGCCATTCAAAAAAAACCCCTGGTGACCGGCGCGGCCATACGCTTCGATGGGCAAGTGGCCGTCTTTGATCTGCGCCATGAATCCAGTTCATGCTACGAGTGCCTGTTTGCGGCGGAAGGAGATGACCAGGATGTTCGTTGTGCGGTGATGGGCGTGTTTGCGCCCCTGGTAGGGATCGTCGGCTGCATTCAAGCGGCAGAGGCACTCAAGCTCCTGCTGGGGATCGGTAAATCCCTCACCGGGCACTTGCTGCTGCTCGATGGCTTGTCGCTGGCTCAGCGTAGCATCAAGCTTAGCAAGGATCCCGCTTGCCTGGTTTGCCGGACTAAGCCGCTGGCGGTTGAAGAAGGCGCTTTCACTTTCACTAAGGATAAGGACGCGTTGAACAAATCTCGTTGAGCGCGTTGCTGGTAAAGTCGGGATGATCACAAGGTGCGCGCAGGAAGTTGCGTGCAATGAATACCGGGTTGGCGATAGTGTTCATCATGGCGAGGAACCGCGTAATCTTGCCGACCGGCTGCGTGACCTGCCCGAGTTGCTGCGAAGACAGGTTTTTCATGGAAGTGGCAAGGCACATCGCTTCCAGATTGTTCTCATTGAACGTGATCGTGTGTTCCTCACCATCGATCTTGAATGTGAGGACGTTCTGGCGCTGCTTGTATGCCGGGTCTATGTATTCTTCCACGAATCCGGTAACGGGGTTGACCGTGCGCACCATCGGCGCGTTGTCCAGAGTCCACAGGTCCGGGTCCGGGTGCGATTTGGCGAACTCGAACAAAACACGGTCCACGCGCGTATTTTCAGCACGCATGATGGCAATTCGCCGGCACGTCGTTTTCCATGAGATAGGCTTTCATGTCGTTGTAGACAGAAAATCCACGCATGGCAGCCTTGATGACATCCAGCCAATCCATGCCCTTCCCATCCAGCGTTTCCTGCACTTTTTCGGCCTCCTCAATCTTCGTCATCGGTTAACTACGAGGATAAGCCAATTCCACGAGTCTCTGTCACTAACGTAACCTTCTGGAATGGAGGAACCTCACTTCTATTAGGCGAAACATTATTACCCAAATATCCGTTACGAATATGCATTAGTCCTGGCGGAAAACTTCTTGAAGCAACAATTGTAACCAACCCAAATCCCGAGTGCGAATGCAGGATTTCATTTGATCCGGATAATTTTCCAGATTCTATACTGCTCAATTTTCATCATTTGGGACCGCATAACGGGATCACAATACGCGTGCTGCACACTGCGCCGAAAGAAGGAATTGATGTAGCGGGAAAAATAATAGGTGTGCGTCTAGGGTCTGTTCACAATAGTTGATTTGTGTTTACATGTGGAATTTGCGTGTGAGCAATGGATCGGGACATGTTGAGCGATGCGCAGTGGGCGCGGAT
>MKVR01000041.1 GCA_001899235.1 Nitrosospira sp. 56-18 | reverse complement strand
GAAGCAGGCTCTCCAACTGCTCCCCAAGATAACGCTCGCCATTGTATGTCGCCAGTGCGATAGACAGCCGATTGCTCCCGCTCACCCTTGCCACATCGGCAATATCCCGTTCAGGAGCCGCGGCCTCGTCATCGGCTATCGGCTTTGAGATCGCCTGCGAAACAACGCCTTGGCCTTCTCGCATAAGGAGGGCTGTCAGGCCTGGCAAGCCGGAACCGGAATCAGGCATGGGCGGGAGAACCTTTCGCACCATAAAACTGAATCCCGCCCGGCGCCTTCCAGGTAAGTCCGACCGCGGTCAGGGCCAGTAACAGGTAGAGATTCTGCCTGAATATGACCAGTACATCCGTCAGTCCAAACAGGAAGATGAAACACAGAAATGCG
This sequence comes from Nitrosospira sp. 56-18, assembly GCA_001899235.1. Lineage (GTDB taxonomy): Bacteria > Pseudomonadota > Gammaproteobacteria > Burkholderiales > Nitrosomonadaceae > Nitrosospira. Next base: position 2,691 of record MKVR01000041.1, on the reverse strand, counting down.
GCGCCCGGTATGGCCAGATGATGCAGGCGGAGAGCCTGGAACCAGCTCCAGAGGAGAAAAGCATAAGCTGCCAATCCTGCTATTCCGATCTGCATGCCGATTTCAATCCAGTCGTTGTGATAGTGATAGGTCTCTTCATGAAATTGCAGCAGGTTTCCGTAAATCCCGTTCTTGTATGTCGGAATCGTCTTATCAAAGTAACTGGCGGCCATGCCGGTGCCGTGGCCGGAAAACGGACGCTCCGATATCCCGTGCAAGCCGACATCCCACATGGCAAGGCGATATCCCAGGCTGGTGTTGTACTTGTGCTGCTTGGAGAGCTCGATATCGCTTCTGGCCTGCATGAGCCTCTCCCGGAGGGTATCGCTTTGATACGAGAAAATCCCGATGGCAACTGCCGCTACGGCCATGATACTGGCGAAAGTTTTAATATTCTTTTTATGAAGCAGAAAAACCAGGAGTCCCGAGGAAATGATGGTAGCCAGGAGAATGGCCCGCGCATTCTGATGAAACTGCATGAACAAGAGCCAGAGCGCCACAATCCACCAGAGGACTCGCATGGACCGGCTGTTGCTTGAACCCGCAAGAAACAGGGATAGCAGGACGCCGATAGCAAGCATGAAAGAGAAGTCCAGGTAGGTGATGCGCAGGGGCGGAATACCCTGCGCTCCCATCATCAGCCACTGGTATGCGCCCAGAAACAGGACCCCCACGTAGCCGAGAACCAGTCCGCCGACAGCCCACGGCAGCCGTTTCGCGCTCATCAGCGTAAAATACGGGATAAAGATGAGGAAGGCAAAGTATCTTTGCCATACCTTATGCCCGGCTTCGGGACCATCGCTATAAAGGATGCCCGCCGCCACCAGAAGGCACAGGATCAGCATAGCCTTCACGAAGGGTTCCCTTGCCACCTCCTTCAGCCGCTCCAGGCCCCCGCCCGCCACTATCCACGAGGCAACGAGCAGGTAATAGGCATATAAACTCGGTTTTTTGCTCCACAAGGCGATGCCAAAGAAGAAAAGAGCAAACTTCGCGAGGAAATCGCGGCTGGCGTAGGTATGCTGCTGGAATGCGGGTAAACCGGCACGAATAGGCACTTATCAGGAAAAACTGCAGTTTGTGCAACAGCGGGAATCAACTCGCGGATAACGAAAGATAGGGGCGGCTACCATTATAACGTGGCCATCCGTTCGAAAACAAAACACGTTTCCCCCCAGTTCCTTGTCGTCCTGGACTTTACGCCCAGACCTGCCTGTGCCATCAGGCGTATCGCTTCCTCCTGCTCTTCAATGGTCCCCAGTTCAACGATTACCGACCTGAGCTCCGGCCTTTTGAGCGTGTTTTCCGCGCCGCGTATGATGGGAATTTCTATGCCATCGACATCTATCTTGATGTAATTGGGGCAGGGAAAGTCCCACCTGGCGCAAAGATCGTCCAGCGTCACGCCAAACATGCCCTGAACATGCGCGCTGGGTATTTTCATGTGCTTCAGATCTTCCCTTCCAAACTGGGAGCGGTTACCGCCCCCGATAAATTTGGGTATATACAGCCTGGAGAACGTGCTCTGTCCGGATACCGCCACGCAATAGGCCGTGACGATGCTTTCGAGCTTGTTCAAATGGATATTTCTGTTGAGCAGGTAATAATTGGCGCACTGGGGTTCGAAAGAATAAACCCGGATTTTTTTACCGTATTTTGCCGCGGGGTACAGGGAGTATTGGCCGATATTGGCGCCGAGATCAAAAAGGCATGAGTCGGGCTGAAAACTGTCGAGCCAATCCAGCGTATCCGGCTCCTTGATGGAATACGTCTTGGCCCGCTGCAGCGTACGCAGGTTATCCACCGCGAGGCGTATTGTCTGTCCTTTAACCTTTACCTTTGCATAGCCTCCCTTGAGTCCATAGAGCGCCACGACAAATCCGGAAAGGATATTCATCAAAAATGAATTCATGAAGGGGCGATTGATCCGGTGGAACGGGTTATCGATGCCAGGATATCGTGTTTGTATGAATCTTGCCCGGATCAAAAAATGCAGCCGTGCAATCAGCGGTCATGGCTGATCGGGGCTGCGGCAATTCCGAATATCGTCAAAAACATCATGCCGCCATGCCTGGCCCCGAAATGCGCCCCGCATGCCGTTTTTCCTTGAAATTGCATTCTCATCGAGGAAGCGCTGAACAAATCACTGCTGGGCGACAGCTGCTTTGTGCAAGGGGCTGCGCAAAGAGCAGCGAGCTACGTCGCGCACCTTATGATCATCCCGATTTTACCAGCAACATGCTTGGCGAGGGTTTGATCAGCGCTTCCAGCAGCCTGCTAGCGCAGCAAATCCCGACGGAAACTCTTCCAGCCATACGCATGGCGATGATAGCGCAGCGCTGCGAGCTCATGCATCGCACCCGGCAGGCGGCGCCAGCGGGAATCAGGAAGGGCTGCCCTCGCCCGCAAAAAAAGGAGCATGTCATCGATGCGCTCGATACTTCGTATCGCGCCGGGAAAACGGCTGGGCAATTCTGCGAGACGCGCGCGCGCCATTTCGAAACGGGAAACCTGCGGTCCGTAAAACGCCGCGCAACCGGTTTTAGCACGCTTCGATTCCCGGTTACGCCTGGGTATTCCGATCTGGTTGGCGCTGTGCTGGCGGTAGGCGATCAGTGGAACAGGCAGCGGCACCAGATGCGACACCGACCC
>MKVR01000040.1 GCA_001899235.1 Nitrosospira sp. 56-18 | reverse complement strand
ACGTTGCGCCATTTTCCAGGACTCCTCAACCAAAGCGTCATGGTCGGTGAATCCGGTAAATTTGGCAAGTTATTTGTGGATAAACTCTTAATCTCGGCTTCTCCGAGTTCGGTTTTCAAATGCCCAATAAGCTTATTCATGAGCTCGAGCGGCTTGCCGTCACCAAAATCCTGATCCTTCAGCCAAAGAATCAGTACATCCGGTTCGTTCCACAGCATTCGGGTATTTGCGTCTGGCAGGAATCGCTCAACGGGGATTATCATATTGGTTTTCGTTTTCGAGCCTGACAATGAGTATGGCCATGAAAAATATCGTATATACTCCCCTGACTCCGGCATATATCCAGCGGCACCCAGCGCCGAAACTACCGCATAGCGGTCCTTCAATCTCGATTCCATTCCATTAGCATAAGGACTGCCATCGACGAAAACGGGAAGGATACGAAAACGGGAGGGCCCTCCCGCGGCTTTGATATTTTCAATGAGATCCTCGAACGAGGTCGAACGAAAGTCTGGAGAATTCTCTCCATAAGCTTTCTCAAGATTGTGATGTTCCCTTTTCTGAAGCCGATGGGTCTCTACAGCCTCGAACGGGTCCTGCCATAGGCGGGATTGAACCCGTGTATGGCTTGCGACCTTCTTTTCCGCTTCCTGATCGATGGGTCGGGAGGTTTTGAGCGGGCTTTGATAAAAAAAGACCGCGCCTGCCAGGGCCAGCAAGGTTGCTACCCCGGCCAAAGGTAAGCTGAATTTATCCTGGTTTTCTTCCGCCATCGTTGATCCCGTCGTCTTGAACTGTTATCGCATCTCGTGATCCGGATTGCTGTATCAGCAGCGAAACTGCTGAAAAAAGGGCGATCTCTTGTTTTCTTAATAATTGATGCAAAGCAGATTTCGATAATTCCATTATTTTTATAGACCATTTTTATATCCTGGTTTTATTTTGGGGACCTCCAATGGATCGACCCAACTATCAAGAGAAGAAGACACGGCGGGTAAGGATATCCTGCCAGCGAAGGGGAGCAATACCATTCCGTCATCGATTTTTGGGGGTAGCTGTGATCGGATTTTCCGGATTGCATGGACGGGACTGCGATGTTCTTCGATAATGGAATGCGGATCTACTGCATGCCAGGAGCCACACGATGAGCAAGCCTATCGAGGATTATGGATTCATCGGCAACATGCTGAGCGGAGCGCTGGTTGCACGCGACGGCTCCATGGACTGGCTTTGCCTCCCGCGATTCGACTCCGATGCCTGCTTCGCCGCCCTGCTGGGAACCTCCGAGCATGGTTACTGGCGCATTTCTCCCGCTGGCGAGGTGTGGAATTCCAGCCGACGCTACCTGCCCCACACGCTGATCCTCGAAACCACATTCGAGACCGGGAGCGGGAAGGCCACCCTCGTGGACTTCATGCCGTTTTCCGACGACCCCGAGAAGGTGGATGTCATCCGCCTCGTGCGCGGCATTTCGGGCCGGGTGTCGATGCGGATGGAATTCACGCTGCGGTTTGGCTACGGCAAGACCGTTCCATGGGTCCGGGGCCGCGACTATGGCCTCCACGCGGTAGCCGGCCCGGACGCCGTGGAGCTGGTGACACCCGTGCCGCTGCACGGTGAGGACATGCATACTGTCGCGGAATTCGACGTGAAGGAGGGCCAGGTTATCCCTTTCACGCTCGCGTACCATCCGCTGCATCGTGAGCCGCATTTCATCAGCGATGCCCAGTTGAGGCTCGAGCGCACGGCAGCCTGGTGGCAGGAATGGATCCGCATCTGCCAGCTTTCGGAATTCGGGAATTCCAGATGGAAAGATGCCGTGGAGCGCTCGCTCGTCACGCTCAAGGCGCTCTCCTACCATCCGAGCGGCGGCATCATCGCGGCACCGACGACGTCGCTGCCGGAGGAGATCGGCGGAATCCGCAACTGGGATTACCGTTATTGCTGGGTGCGCGATGCGACCCTCACGCTGTATGCGCTCATGAATGCCGGCTACTTCGACGAGGCCGGCGCATTCAGGGAATGGATGTTGCGCGCCGCAGCAGGCGCGCCCGACCAGATGCAGATCATGTACGGCATCAACGGCGAGCGCCGCCTCACCGAAATCGAGCTGCCCTGGCTGCCGGGCTACGAGAACAGTTCACCCGTGCGCATAGGCAACGACGCGTGCGACCAGATTCAAATAGACGTGTTTGGCGAACTGATGGATGCACTGCATGCCGCCCGCAAATCGCAGCTCGGCCCGAGCCAGGAGGCCTGGCGGTTTCAGCAGGCGTTGCTTTCCCGGCTGGAGGGCCTGTGGCGCGATCCCGATGAAGGCATCTGGGAAGTGCGCGGCGGGCGCAAGCACTTCGTCCATTCGAAAATGATGGCCTGGGTTGCTTTCGACCGGGCAGTAAAAACCGTGGAACAATTCGGCTCCGGCGGACCGGTCGAGAAATGGCGCGCGCTCCGGGACGAGATACATCGTGAAGTCCTGGCGCGCGGCTATGACGGGAAGCGGAATACGTTCGTCCAGTACTATGACGGCAATGCGCTCGATGCTTCGCTTCTGCTGATGGCAGAAGTAGGATTCCTGTCGCCGGACGATCCCCGCTTCCGCGGCACCGTGGAGATGGTTGAGCGCGAACTCATGAATGACGGGCTCGTGCTGCGCTACCGGACCGGAGAAACGGACGACGGGCTTTCCGGCGAGGAAGGCGCCTTTCTCGTATGCAGCTTCTGGCTCGCCAATGCCTATATCATGATCGGCCGCCGCAAGGACGCGGAGGCCCTGTTCGACCACCTCCTGTCGTTACGCAATGATCTCGGGCTTCTCGCTGAGCAATACCATCCCCGCCTGCGGCGCCAGCTGGGAAACTTTCCTCAGGGGTTCTCGCACATCGGCCTGATCAATACGGCCTATAACCTGAGCCGGATCAGCGGCCCCGCGCAACAGCATGCCGATCGCGGCGAGCCGCCTCACGCTGATGGCGCTTCCTGGACAGGCGCTGCCGGCGTGCATCTCACGGAACCTTCAGTGGACTGAGCAGATTGGGATTAGCGAGTTGGGACGGAATGGGGTGACAGCAATACGCTCACGGAGGACTTGTTCAGCGCTTCGCTAATAGTTGCGCGCCACCGCAAAAGTGGTGAGCTGCAGCAGGCATTCCTTGTACTCGGATTCCGGTAGCGACATGATGGCCGCAGAGGCCGTGTCGGACTCGGCTTGCGCCCGCTTTCGCGCATAGTCCAACGCGCCGGTCTGCTGTATGACATCGAGCACGGGTTGAAAGCCGCCCTCCCCGCCCTGCTCGATCGCCTCGCGTATGGTTGCCGACTGTGCGCCCGACCCGACCCGCATGGCATATATCAGCGGCAATGTGGGCTTTCCTTCCGCAAGGTCGTCTCCGAGGTTCTTTCCCGTTTCGTTATAGTCGCCCGAGTAATCCAGCATGTCGTCGGTCAACTGGAACGCGGTACCCAGATGCATGCCATAAGTCGCCATCGCCTCCTCCTCCGCGGGGGTGGCATTGCCGAGTATCGCCCCCAGGCGGGTGGCCGCCTCGAACAGCTTGGCGGTCTTGTAGCGGATCACGCGCAGGTAATTCTCCTCGTCCACATCCGGATCGCGGCAGTTGAGCAGCTGCAGCACCTCGCCCTCGGCGATGGTATTGGTCGCATCGGCCAGCACGCGCATGACGCGCATGTTGTCCACCTCCACCATCATCTGGAAAGCGCGGGAATAGAGAAAGTCGCCGACCAGCACGCTCGCCGCATTGCCAAACAGTGCATTGGCGGTGGCCTTGCTTCTCCTCAACTCCGAGGCGTCCACCACATCGTCATGCAGCAGGGTTGCGGTATGGATGAATTCGACGATAGCCGCGAGGTTGTAATGAAATTTACCGGCATAGCGGAACGCACCGGCGGAAAGAATGACAAGCGCGGGTCGCAGGCGCTTCCCGCCGCTATTGATGATGTATTCGCTGACCTGCCGGATAAGCCCCACATCGGAATAAAGCTTTTCGCGGATGACCGCGTCCACCGCGCCCATATCCTGGGCAATAAGACTTCTGATACGCTCGATTGACACGGGGCTTCCTGAAAAAACTGCCATGGTAGAAATGTCGCCGCCAATGTGTCAAGTTGGATTAGCATTACATGCTAGGGAAGCGCTGAATAAATCTTCGCTGAGCGCGTTGCTGGTAAAATCGGGATGATCATAAGACGCGCGACGAAGGCCGTAGCCGGGACTACGATGCCAAGGAGCGCAACGCCATGAGCGCCCGATTTTACCGCAACCCTTATGGGGCGGGGATTTGCGGGTGATCTGCCTTGTCAGGCTCCTAGCGAAGGGGATCAACCATTCGCGTCGTCGCCTTTCGCGCATCCCATCCCGCAAAGCCACCGCCGCGCCAGCAGAGATTTATTCAGCGCTTCCCTAGCTTCCAGCCATAAAACGTATTTGCCACAAGCTTTTGACCTTACAGGCGCGGATATGTATAATTCGCGCTTACATTTTTTGGGGCGCTCCCTGGCGGCAGTGGCGGCGAGCGCAGCAATCGGAGTTCACCATGTATGCAATCATAAAAACCGGCGGGAAACAGTACCGCGTCCAGGCCGGGCTGAAACTTAAAATCGAACAGATACCGGCTGATGTCGGCAGCGAACTCGTAATCGATCAGGTGCTGATGATCGCGGATGGCGAAAATATCTCGATGGGCAAGCCTCTGCTAAGCGGCGCCTCCGTCGTGGCAAAAGTGCTGGAACAGGGCAGGCATGACAAGGTGCGCATCTTCAAGATGCGGCGGCGCAAGCATTACCAGAAGCATCAGGGGCATCGGCAGAATTATACCGAAATAGAGATTACCGGCATTTCGGCATAGGAGCATTCAAACATGGCACATAAAAAGGCGGGCGGCAGCTCCCGGAACGGCCGCGATTCAAATTCCAAGCGGCTGGGCGTGAAGCGCTTTGGCGGGGAACTGATCCCTGCGGGCAGCATCATCATTCGTCAACGCGGCACGCAGGTCCATCCTGGCGATAATGTCGGCATAGGCAAGGATCACACCCTTTTTGCAAAAATTGCGGGCAAGGTCATCTTCAGCACGAAAGGCGCGCTCCAGCGCAAGATGGTCAGCATCATGCCGGTCTCCTGAATCAGGATCAGACCGCATTAATTTTTCTCCGTACTTGCAATACGAAGCCCTGTCCATCATGACAGGGCTTTTTTGTTTGGGGAGGCGGCAACCCCGCCGGAAAACATGAAATACATAGATGAAGCAATGATCCAGGTGATGGCTGGAAAAGGCGGAGATGGAGCCGCCAGCTTTCGCCGCGAGAAATACATTCCCAGGGGCGGGCCCTCCGGAGGAGACGGCGGCCGCGGCGGCAGTATTTTCGCCATTGCCGACCGCAACATCAATACGCTGGTGGATTATCGCTTCGCCCGCGTGCATCGCGCCCGAAATGGAGAAAATGGCAGGGGCTCGGACTGCTATGGCAAAGGGGCGGAAGACATCGTGCTGCGCATGCCCGTGGGCACCGTCATCACCCACGCCACGACCGGGGGAGCAGTGGCCGATCTTTCGCAGGATGGGCAAAAGGTGCTGCTGGCAAAAGGCGGGACCGGCGGCCTTGGTAATCTCCATTTCAAATCCAGCACCAACAGAACTCCCCGTCAATTTACCCCTGGCGAGCCGGGAGAAGAATTCGAACTCAAACTGGAACTCAAGGTGCTAGCCGACGTGGGTCTGCTCGGCATGCCCAATGCGGGAAAATCCACCCTGATCCGCGCGGTCTCCGCAGCCCGCCCGAAAGTTGCAGATTATCCATTCACCACCATGCATCCCAATCTCGGCCTGGTGCGCGTGGACCACAATCGCAGCTTCGTGATGGCAGATATCCCGGGGCTGATAGAAGGCGCCGCGGAAGGCGCGGGGCTCGGCCACCGCTTTCTCAAGCACCTGGCGCGGACAAGGCTTCTGCTCCATGTAGTGGATATCGCGCCGCTGGACGATAATATCGATCCGGTGCGCGAAGCCCATGCCATCGTGGAAGAACTCAGGAAATTCGACGAAGCGCTTTATCGCAAACCCCGCTGGCTGGTACTCAACAAAGCGGATATGCTCCCCGGAATCGATCGGGACAGGCTATGCCGGGAATTCATTCGCAACCTGGACTGGAATGAAAAAAGTTTCATCGTTTCGGCACTTACGGGCGAAGGCTGCAAGGAACTCGCATACGCGATCATGGAATACCTCGAGCATGCGGAGCCGGCCCGGAAGCAGGAACCGGAAGAAGCGGAATCTGGTGAAGCAGGCGTTCCCTGAGCAATGAAAACGGCGAGGGGCGGCGAAATCGATCCCCCCGCTACCGCTGACCCGATCCTGAATAACGAGCGCTTCCGTTTCTGCTATAAATGAATTGCAGCGCCCCCGCATGCTGGTCCGCAGTGGCGGATAGCGGCAGCCTGAACCGGCTGAAGCCGCCTGTGGCACGCTGATGGCTTGAATCTTACTTTTTTATGGGGACATTGATGAGCACGCTCAACGACAAGGAACTTAGCGGACTGGATGCCGTGATCGCCGCAAGAAAAATGACGCCCGGTCTTTCGGACAAATACGAGAACATCGTCATTCCGATAAACAATAACGCCAGCATAGCCCATACCGGCGACAATACCGGATTGAAAGGGGGAGAAGGATTATCGGTGGATAGCCTGATGAGGCTGCGCCGAAACTCGTTCGAACAGCGATAAAGCACGGCGTGTCGCTGCTTTCCCTGCTGCTGTGGCCACTGGTGGCGTTATGGCTGGCGATCACGTTGCTGGCCCAGCATCGCCGGTTCCAGCCCCTGATCAATCCTCTCGACGGCTTTCACGTCATTCCGCGCTGGACCTTTTTCGCCCCCAATCCCGGGGTGAGGGATTATCATCTGGTGGTACGGGACCGGCGCAGGGACGGCAGCACGACAGACTGGAAGAGTGTACCCGTCTATACTCCGCGTCCCGGCTGCGCGTGGCTGTGGCACCCCGGAAAACGTTCGTCGAAGATCATGAACGACGCGATACAGTCTATAAAATTCCTCCAGAAGCAGGGCGAGGTAGGCGCTACGGGACTGCCTTTCACCATGCCCTACCTCCTTCTGCTCCGGTATGCATCCCATGCGGTGCCCCCCGATCCGGACGGCACCGAATTCCAGATCGCGATCATCGAATCGACCGGGCATGACAATCGGAAGCTGGAGTGCTCCTTCCTGTCGGATTTCCACAGCAGGTAAGATGAGCCTCGATGGATAGGGTGGATATCGCGCCGGATATCGTCCAATGCCTGATCATTACAAAGATCCTGCTAGCGGCGTGGTCGCTGCTGTCAGCGGCTGAATGGCTTTTCAATCTGCATCTCTTCCGCTCCGACGGCCTGCTCTCGTGGAAAATCCTGGGGCTGCGCCCAGGCCTGATCGGCGCGCCCCCCTTCCGGTCGTACTTTTACTCGGAATCCTTCATCGTATCGGTTCTGCTGTCGCGCATCCTTGGCGGCCTCGTACTGCTGCTTCCCTATCCGAATCATGCAGGGCCCGGTGATCTGGCGGCCAGCCTGGCGATTCTTCTTTCCTGCCTCTACATGTCCTGGCGCAGCCGCTTTGGCGGCGATGGATCGGACCAGATGGGCATGGTCGTCGCCTTCGGCGCGGCGATCATGTCGGCTGGTGTTGCCATGGATGACGCAAGCCTGGCATGGTGCGGAATCTTTGCCCTCGCCGGACAGGCAACGCTCGCCTATTTTGCCGCTGGTGCCGCGAAGCTCGCCTCCCCGGTCTGGCGGGAAGGCGGCGCCCTGCTGGGCGTGATGCAGACGCAATCGTATGGCGATTCGTTCGCCGCCCGGTTTGCCCAGGACCGGCCGGGTTTTTGTACCTTCGTATGCTGGCTCACCATCGTCACGGAAACGCTGTTTCCCCTGGTGTTCATCCTTCCCCCGGGCCTGCTCATGGCGAGCCTCGCCTGCTTCGCGGCATTCCATTTTTCCAATGCCTGGTTCATGGGCCTGAATGCCTTCGTCTGGCCATTTCTTGCCACGTATCCATCCGTCATCCTGGCGAGCTCCGCGATCCGGGATTGGGCTGGCCTGGCATGAAATCCAGCGGTCCGGATAGCAGTTTTGGCCGGTTATCCATCATTTACGATGGCGAATGCCCGTTCTGCACGAATTTCGTGAAGCTCTACGCCATCCGCAAAAAAGCGGCGGAGGTGGAACTGATCGACGCCCGCGTGCAACCCGGGCTCGTCCAGGAATTGCGTTCCCGTGGAATGGATGTCAACGACGGCATGGTCGTAATATGGCGAGGACATTACCATTTCGGAGCGGCAGGCATGCACCTCCTGTCTGTACTGGGAACCGAACCCGGCATTTTCGGGGCATTCAACCGGCTGCTGTTTCGCAACAGGCATGTGGCAGGCATGATCTATCCAGCTCTCGCAACCGGCCGCCGGATCACGCTGTCCTTGCTGCGGCGCAAACTGATCCAATGACAGGCCGGGCAGACTGGCCGGGCGTCCGCATTCCGGGAGGCATGGCGATAATCCGCTTTCCCGCTTTCTTTATAATGCGCTCGCAAGCGCTTATACTATTGCGCCGCTTGCCTGCGATTATGTAGGTCGGATTAGCGAAGCGTAATCCGGCAACAAGAAGGATGCTGCGCATCGTCCGGGCCAGCGTGCAGATTTTGTAGGTCGGATTAGCGAAGCGTAATCCGGCAATAAGAAGGATTTTTCGGCGAAGGCCCGCACATTACGCTCACCGTGATCCAATCCGTCGTAAAGCAATCCCGGCGCATCGTCGTCAAAGTTGGCAGCAGCCTCGTCACCAATCAGGGACAGGGGCTCGATCACGACGCTCTTACCCGCTGGGCGGGACAGATCGCCGAACTCAAGAAGATGGGCAAGGAGATCGTGCTGGTATCATCGGGAGCAATAGCCGAGGGCATACAGCGCCTCGGGTGGAAAAAACGCCCGCATGCGGTGCATGAGCTGCAGGCAGCAGCCGCGGTCGGCCAGATGGGCCTGGTGCAGGCGTACGAATCCTGCTTTCGCCAGCACGGCCTGCACGCCGCGCAGATCCTGCTCACCCATGAGGATCTATCCGACCGCAAGCGCTACCTCAACGCGCGCTCCACCTTGATCACCCTGCTGGGCATGAACGTCATTCCGGTCATCAATGAAAATGATACCGTTGCCACGGATGAAATCCGCTTCGGCGATAACGATACGCTGGCCGCGCTGGTAACAAACCTGATCGAAGGCAGCGTGCTGGTGATTCTCACCGATCAGGGCGGCCTGTTCACCGCGGACCCGCGCAAGGATCCCCACGCCCGCCTGGTGGAAGAAGCACGGGCGGGAGATCCCGCGCTGAAAGCCATGGCTGGCGGCGCTGGCAGCGATATCGGCCGTGGCGGCATGCTCACCAAGGTCATGGCGGCCAGGCGTGCGGCGCGAAGCGGCGCACATACCGTCATTGCCTCCGGCCATGAACCGGATGTCCTGGTAATGCTTGCCCGAGGCAAAGCCATAGGCACCCAACTTCTGGCGGAAACCATGACGCTGGCGGCCCGCAAGCAATGGCTGGCCGATCACCTGCAAATGCGCGGAAATCTCACCCTGGATGAAGGCGCGGTAAAAGCCCTTACCATCGGTGGCAGCAGCCTTTTATCCATAGGCGTCACCCGCATCGATGGCAATTTCGAACGTGGCGAGGTGGTAGGCTGCCTCGACCCGGCAGGAAAGGAAATTGCTCGCGGACTCGTTAATTACAGCGCCGCGGAAACCCGAAGAATCCTGCGCCGCGCCAGCAGCGACATCGAAACCATACTGGGCTATGTGGGCGAACCCGAGCTGATCCACCGGGATAACCTGGTCTTGTTCCAATGAAAAAACCAATGAACCGGCGTACATTATCCTCATCCGGCCGGCAATGAACTTCCACTCCATTTACAGGGAAAGACATGAAACCATTGACTCGCATCGACGACAATTTCTCCACCACTCCCCAGATCGATATCGAAGACCTGAAAGACATCAAAGCCGCGGGATTTAAAAGCGTGATCTGCAACCGCCCCGATAGCGAGGATGGCGGTTCGCACCCCGACCACAACCTGATGGAAACGGAGGCTAGAAAACTGGGTATCGAATTCGCCTACCTTCCAGTGGTTCCCGGCCAGATAAATGACGGGAACGTAGCCGAATTCAAAACCATAATGGACAAGCTACCGCGCCCTACCCTGGGCTATTGCCGCATGGGAATGCGCGCGAAGACGCTGTACGAGCGGTCGAGGTAATGAATAAGCAGTTTTATTGCATAGGTGGCCTCGCGATCCCTCCGCCTTTCCGTCTTTCCACAGCTCCTCCCGGGACAGTCTTGTTTTGTGCCTTGGCGAACGGAACTCAAGTACGTGTGGACCGATAATGAGCCTGAATTGCGCAGCGTCCCCAGCGGACGGCCTGCGCACCCGCTTTTAATTCGAATCCACGGAATCCACGGAGCATGCCATGAACAATATCATCTATACGGTAGGCCTCATCGTGATCGTTCTTGTCATCCTGAAATTTGCCGGGGTCGTCTGAGAAATCTCTGGAAATGCCCGGGCCATTGCCCAAAAACCGAGAAGCATTTGTAGGTCGGGTTGGCGCAGCGTAACCTGACACTCGGACCGTCAATAGCGCACCGCGCGGGGATGAATACCAGCCTTGAGGGCCTGGATGGCCTCATCCGTATTTTTGACCATATCGACACCCAGCGGGCAGAAAAAATAACGGTAAAGAGCGCGTTGGGCATAGTTCTGCGCGATATTTTCCAGGTCCATCCACCTCGATGTCCTTGCACGCGCCCAGGTCTTGTCATTGCGGCCGTAGGCGTAAGTTCTTTTTTCCGCAGTCTGGCAACGTATGCCCTCGTAGCTCACGTTCATCGCCCCCTGCGGCGACTTGATCACCAGAGTGTAGCGCACCACACCATCTTCCCCTACAACTATCGACGGCGCATCCACGTAGTGCAGGTTGTTGCTGACGGGGCCGGCATCGAACTTGAGCAGGTTTTCCTCTGAAGGGTAAGGAGGAAGCTGGGACTGCAGCTCCACCCACGGCTTTTCATGATCGAATTCATATTCGAACTTCCTGTCCTGCGCCAACGCTGCGGCAGGCATGCCGATGGAAAAGGCGAGCAGCACGACCCAGCCATTCACCGCTTTACTTACATGATTCCTCGTACCGCTCCTCATACCCCTCATGTAGCCGGCTCCCTACTTTATATCCCCGGCCAGGGAATCGCGCACCCTCTCGGGAACAGGGTCAACCTCCGCCTGGTAAGCCGGATGATCGATGCCCATGCTCAAGGCCGCGCCCCGATGCAACGAACCGGTCATTTCCGCATCGAGTTCGAAGCGCAAAAAATGTACCGATGATGTTTTTTCTTCCGTTTCGCGCTCCAGGTCCTCATCCGCGATGGCGTATATGGGATCGAGTCCGTTCACTCGCACCCATACCTTGTCTTCTATGCCGATCAATTCGCCTAGCCTTGCGGCGCGTTCCTCGGGGTCCGGGTATTCGATCATCATGGTCGCTTTCCAGTTGCTGCCATCGGGAACCAGGGGAACATAAGCCTTCAGCTCCTCCTGTATTCCTTCCCCGTCGAATATCTTCTCCGCCCTCAGCATCTCCTGGATCTGATACCGTATGGTCAGCTCATCCTCGAAGATGAGAGTCACGTTTTCGCCCAGGTGGACCTTGCGGTTTTTCTTGTGGGATATGACCCTGGCGCGAAATTCGTCCCTCGCTCTGGCATATGCCTCTAGAGTCATCAAGCTGTCACGTGTAATCATGTCATCGATTCCTCCTCTTTTTTCGTCACCCGGATAATGTCTGACGGCTCCCGCCTATGAAGCCTTACAGGCCATAGGCGACGCGCACGAGGGTCAGCGGATGCTGTTTCTGCGCCCTGGTTTCGCCCATTCCTTGCTCGATATGCCGCGCCGCTATGGCGCAGTCGGAGGTGATGTAATCCGGGGCCGATGCAGCCATCTGCTTGAATACCGGCTTGCCTATCTTCATGGAATCGGCGAAGTGCTCGCTTTTGACGCCCCAGGTGCCATCATGCCCGGAGCAGCGCTCCACTACGGTCACCTTGGTACCGGGAATCATTTGCAGCACCTCCTTCGTCTTCTGGCCGACGTTCTGCACGCGCTGATGACACGGAATGTGATAGGAAACGCTGCCGAGCGACCGGCTGAAATCCGTTTTCAGCAGGCCGTCGCGATGGCGCAGGTGCAGATACTCGAACGGATCGAACATCGCCTCCGCCACCGCCTTCACCTCCTCATCCTCGGGAAACATCAGGGGCAGTTCCTGCTTATACATGAGGGTGCACGATGGCACTGAGGTCAGGATAGCGTAGCCTTCCCTGGCCAGTTTTGCCAGTGGAGGAATATTGATCGTCTTGAGCGCTTCCACGCCTTCCAGATCGCCCAGTTCCAGTTTGGGCATGCCGCAACAGGCCTCTTTTTCCACCAGCCGCACCGGTATCTCGTTATGGTCGAGCACTTTCAGCAGGTCATGCCCTATGCCCGGCTCATTGTAATTCACGTAGCAGGTGGAATAAATCGCGACCTTCCCCGGCGTTCTCGCTCCATCGCGAATTGCATGGGAGGAATTAACCTCCGCGTTGGAGCGAAACTTGTGGCTGGTGTACTCCGGCAGCTTGCGGTCGGCGTGAATGCCGAGAACGTCGTCCATCAGCTTGCGGGCCGCCGGCGTTTTGTTCATGGCGTTCACTGTCTGCGTGATCACCGGAATGCTGGCAAGCTTCCCCATGAGATCGGTGCTGGAAAGCAGCTTGTCACGAAAGCGGACATCGCCTTTTTTGTACTTGACCGCCTTGGCGCGCAGCATCAGGTGGGGAAAATCCACATTCCATGGATGGGGAGGGACATAGGGACATTTCGTCATGAAGCACATGTCGCAAAGGTAGCAGCGGTCCACTACCTCCCACAGGCTCTGCTTTTCCACCCCATCCAGCTCGCCCGTCGGCCCCTCGTCTATCAGATCGAACAGGCGCGGGAAAGCGGTGCACAGGTTTACGCAGCGACGGCAGCCATGGCAGATATCGAAGACGCGCTCCAGCTCGTTGAATAGCTTGGGCTCGTCATAGAATTCCGGGTTCAGCCAGTCGAGCGGGTGGCGTTTCGGCGGCTCCAGGCTGCCTTCTCGGCTACTCATGGCAAAATGAAAAAAATGGGAAAGTCAGCAGGAATGAAGTCGAGGAACGAAAGAAATCGGCCGGATCGGCTTTGCGGCATCCGGCCCCTTCGTGTTTCCGGTATTTTCGCCGGATCACTCGGTCAGGTTATCCAGCGCCTTCTGGAAGCGATTGGCGTGCGAACGTTCGGCCTTGGCCAGCGTTTCGAACCAGTCGCCGATTTCATCGAAGCCTTCCTCGCGCGCGGACTTGGCCATGCCCGGATACATGTCGGTGTATTCATGCGTTTCGCCAGCGATGGCGGCCTTGAGATTTTCGCGGGATGAGCCGATGGGCAGGCCGGTAGCCGGATCACCGCTCGCTTCCAGATACTCGAGATGTCCATGGGCATGGCCGGTTTCTCCTTCGGCAGTGGAGCGGAAGACCGCTGCAACGTCGTTCTGGCCTTCCACGTCCGCTTTCGCCGCGAAGTAGAGATAGCGGCGGTTGGCCTGGGATTCCCCGGCGAAAGCGGCCTTCAGATTTCCTTCAGTTTTCGATCCTTTCAGTTCCATCACTCTCTCCTTTGGTTTGAAAGTCTTTGGCTAATAGTAATAGCCTAATAGTAATAGTTATAGTGAATTGGCGAATTTCTGAACAACATCCCGCATGGAGCCATGCATATAGCCTTCCTTCCGGAGCCATTGCCGCGCTTGATCTTCCTGTTCAGGGCGGCCCGCACGGGGTTCAGGGACTATTCAGGGACTTATCCAGCCGTTCCCCTATTTTAAGATATTCGACGCAGTATACTCAATCCAGCCCTTGATCCGGGAACTCATGCCTGGAATCAGCCACAACCGGAATTGAACCGTGGGAGACTAGCGAAGGGGGTCCGGCTTGTCAACTGCGTCAATCAAACTTCCGGATTCAGGAAAACCGGGACCGGTGGCGACGTCCCCCGAATCGAACCCCGTACCAACTCGGACGCCGCCCCTTGCAATTCCACCCCGGCAGGCTTCACGTGACCAGGTTCTGCGGCTTGCCCATCTCCCAGGACTCGATATTATCGATCAACTGATCGGCGAGAACCTGCATCGCCTGATCCGAAGCCCAGGCAACATGCGGCGTGAGAATGAAATTCGGAAGGCGCAGGTTGAGTAAGGGATTGCCCTCCTCCGGCGGCTCGGCGCTGAGCACGTCGACACCCGCCCCCCCGATGATTCCTTCCTCCAGTGCGCGCGCCAGCCCGGCTTCGTCAACCAGCCCGCCTCGGGCAGTATTGATCAGCAGCGCGCCGCGCTTCATCCTGCGAAGCTCTGCCGCCCCTATCATGCCGCGGGTCGCCGGCGTCAGCGGACAGTGCAGCGACAGTACGTCCGACTCCGCCAGCACCTGATCGAAAGGGGTCAGCACCACGTCTTTTTTTCTGGACGAGGGATGATAAGCGAATAGCACGCGCATGCCGAAGGCGCTCGCGATGGCGGCCGTACCCCTGCCAATCGCGCCTTCGCCCACGATGCCCATGGTGGAACCGTGCAATTCGGAAATAGGATGGGCGAACAGGCAGAACTGCGGGGATTTCTGCCAAGCCCCCTGCTCGATTTCCTGCCGGTATGCGACCAGGTTCCGGCGCAGCGCGAGCACCAATGCAAAAACATGCTCCGGCACCGTGTGGGCCGCATAATTCCGGATATTCGCCACCGCAATGCCATGCCCGCGGCAAGCTGCGATATCGATGCCATCATAGCCGGTAGCGGTGACGGCCACCATTCTCAGCGTGGGCAACCGCGCAAGCATCGCTTCGTCCAGCTTCACTTTATTGATGATGGCGATGGTCGCTTTACGCAGGCGCGGCACGATTTGTTCGGGAGCCGTATGCGGATATTCCTCATAGGTGTGCTCGAAACGCGGCCGGCGAATATTGGCCTTGATCGAATCCCTTTCCAGAAACACGACATGGTGGCTCATATTCGTCTGCTTTACTTTGTAATTAAATCTGAAAATAAAACTTCAGTCTGTACACGTTTTTAAGAATATGTCATAAAGTAATCGGACGCTGCTTGAGAATTGCAAAGTTACATGCCCATCGATCCTTTCGCACTTTATTGCTCAGATAGTTCTTCATCGAATTAGTCCAGCACGATATTGGGTAGCATCGGCTAAATAACGCCGTCCTGAGTATGTCATGTAAAACCCGATAGATTCTCCCAGATCGCCACTCTGATGAAACTCCGGTCGTTTATTAAGATAATTCGCAAGTCATATTCAAAATAGTCTCTTCCAGACTTCCTGTTGTCACCGGCTCCCAATTATATAATCCTTCCGTTTCATGTGTTTTCGTACCGGTTCCCATGTCGCCGGAGAAATACGTCATTTCGAGGAGCCTAGTCCGTCGATCTTTGCAGTCATATTCATGAAATGTTTTGACAGATGAGTTCTTGGAGGGAAATGAGGGTTCGGCTCCTTTCCAAACCATTAATCGCCAAGCCCTTACGTTGCTACCTGTTTTAGTTATTTTTTGGGGATCAATATAACGAATGAATTGCAGGGCGCTTTTTTCATCCTTTCTCACGTCTATCTTTATCCAATCAGTTTTTCCCATATTTTCATCACAGGCTGTTTCCCAAAGACTTTGGCCGACACTATCAGGCACTACAGGTTTCCATTCCGCATCTAATTTATTGACGGAATTGATCACTTTTCCAAGCCCCATGTTTTGACTGTAGAAAACAAGGTCTGTCGCTCGTGTATATGCGTCCTGGCAGTCAAATTCAGAATAAACTTTCATAGATAAATGCTTCATCCCCTCAATTTTTTGCACGTTTTTATTGTCATGTAAAGTCCATAATTTGGCTCTGTGACCCGTTCTGCGAAGCGTACTGAGATCAACATATTCGTTGAAATCTTCATTGCCATTTACAAAAACCCATTCCGCCAATGCATCGGTGCTCATGAGAATCACCATTAAGGCGAACATTAGTTTCTTCATAAGTATTTATTTCCTCAAGTTGGCAATAGTGCAATACTTAAGTGGGGATACTTGTTAAGCTCACAAGACTGGAGTTCCTACAACTGGCAATTGATCTTCAGAACTCCAACCACTTCTCGTTGAGCTTGAAGTCGCCTAGCATCGAAGACTCTCACGATTTAAGTAAGTGAGTGCCTCGCTATTCACGGTTCATTTTCGTCGAAAACAGGCTGGCGGATATGATCATCGCACCGCCTATCCATTCTTTCATCGTCAAGGCCTCGTCAGTCAGAAAATAAGCAGCAACCGCCGCCACGACCAGTTCGAACAGCATGATCACGATGGCCTGGTTGGCGGGAACATGGTTGAGCCCGTATTGCACCATCACACTCAACCCGAACACGATCAGCCCCAGCCCCAGCAGAAGCAGGCCCGATTCCGTGGAAACACGGCCCGGCATGGCGGCCTCGCCAAAAAGCGAATAACCAAGCGCTACCAGCGTCACTCCCGCCCATACCGCCAGAGATTTCAGCTGGACACAGTGAAACTGATCCCTGCGGCTGAGGACGTTGGACAGGGCAAACATGATTCCGGCCGATATACCCATCCAGTCGCCGTAGGACAGGGGCAGCAAAAAGCCGGTTTGCGGCTGCCACAGCATGACGATCGCTCCGGAAAGCGAAAGCGCGATCACGAGATAGCCATGCAGGCTCAGTTTCTCATCGAGCAGCAAGCGTGCGAACGCGATGGTCCACAGCGGTGCAAGGTAAAACAGCAACAGCACCCGCACCACTTCACCGTGAATCACGCCCAGCACATAGGCCAGATTGGTCCATCCGGCGAAGAGCCCGATCCCCAGCAACAGGTGCATCTTGCCACCAAAAATCAGCGGACCTTGCAAGCTGTTGCGGAATGCCACCAGCCCCAGCAGCAACGCGATAAGGTAAGTTATCGCAGTCGCGATGGATCCGCTGATATCGGCCTGTTCCAGCAATCGATAGGGATACCACAACAGGCCCCAGATCGTGGCGCCACCCAGCAGGGCAGCTATCGGAAACGCATTGCCGGCCCGTTTATATTTTCTGGTTAACGGCACGTTCGCCATTTATAATTCCGCATCCTTTCCTATCAATGAAAAGCACGCGGGCATATTACGCTTTATCCCGCCGCGCCACCGCAGGATACAAATTGAACCCGAACCTCGACCGCCTGCAACCCTATCCATTCCAGAAGCTCAATAAGCTGTTCGCAGAAATTACGCCGAACCGGGATTTTTCGCCCATCAGCCTGCATATCGGCGAGCCCAAGCATGCGACCCCCGATTTTATCCGCAGCACGCTGGCGGATAATCTTTCCCTGATGGCGCACTATCCCACCACGCTCGGTGCTGCCTCGCTGCGGGTCAGCATCGCAGCATGGCTGATCCGGCGCTACCGCTTGCCCGGCATCGATCCCGACCTGCAGATCATTCCCGTCAACGGCAGCCGCGAAGCCTTGTTTTCAATCGCGCAGGCGGTGATAGACTCCTCGCGGCCCGGTGCGGCAGTGGTTTGTCCCAATCCGTTTTACCAGATTTATGAAGGCGCCGCACTGCTCGCCGGCGCAACCCCCCACTTTCTGAATACGCTACCCGAAAACGGCTATGCCCTCGATTACGAGGAGTTGCCGCAGGACATCTGGTCGCGCACCCAACTGGTTTATGTCTGCTCCCCCGGCAATCCTACCGGCAAGGTCATGCCGATGGACGCCTGGAGGCAACTCTTCGAGCTGTCGGACCGATATGGTTTTGTCATCGCCTCGGACGAATGCTACGCAGAAATCTACTTCGACGAAGCCACGCCGCCGCTCGGCGCCCTGCAGGCCGCCCATCGGCTTGGACGGCATGATTTTCGCCGGCTGCTGGTCTTCGGCAGCCTGTCGAAAAGATCGAACGTACCGGGCATGCGTTCGGGATTCGTAGCGGGCGATGCTGCGATACTGAAAAAATTCCTGCTCTATCGCACCTATCACGGCAGCGCGATGAATCCGGCGGTGCAAGCCGCAAGCGAAGCGGCATGGAACGACGAGGCGCATGTCGTCGAAAACCGGCGCCTGTACCGCGAAAAATTCGCAGAGGTCGTCGGGCTGCTGGCTGGAACCCTGCCGGTATCCATGCCCGACGCCGCTTTTTACCTCTGGTTGAATACGCCCGGCAGCGATATCGAATTCACCGAACGGCTTTATCGCGATTATAATGTAACGGTTCTGCCAGGCAGCTATCTCGCACGCTATGCCAGTGGAATCAATCCGGGCAAAGATTTCGTGCGCGTCGCGCTCGTGGCGCCACTGGCGGAATGCGTCGAAGCAGCGCAACGCATGGCCATGCTTGCGGCCGATCTGCAGCGCGAGCAGCGCGGAAAATCCACGCCCGGAAAAATATCTCACGCATAGAAAAAGGAAAATCATGGATGAGCTCCAAAGCACTATTGAGGAAGCATTTGAACGGCGTGCCGGAATTACCCCCAGGAATGTCGAGGCCCGGCTGAAGGAATCCGTTGCCCAGGTGCTGGAGATGCTCGACAGCGGCAAGCTGCGGGTAGCGGAAAAAATCGATGGCGAATGGAGCACGCGTCAATGGGTTAAGAAAGCGGTGCTGCTTTCATTCCGGATCGAGGACAACAGCTTCATAAAGGGCGGCTTTTCCAATTATTACGACAAGGTTCCGTCGAAGTTTGCGGACTACAGTTCCCGGGATTTCCGCAATGGCGGCTTTCGGGTCGTGCCCCCCGCGGCCGTGCGCAAGGGAGCATTCATTGCCGGCAATGTCGTGCTGATGCCCTCCTACGTCAATATCGGCGCCTATGTCGACGAAGGCGCCATGGTGGATACGTGGGCCACGGTGGGCTCCTGCGCCCAGGTCGGGAAAAATGTGCACCTTTCCGGCGGTGTCGGCATCGGAGGCGTATTGGAGCCGGTCCAGGCCAATCCCACCATCATCGAAGATAATTGCTTCATCGGCGCGCGGTCGGAAATCGTCGAAGGCGTCATCGTCGGTGAAAATTCGGTGATTTCCATGGGCGTCTATATCGGCCAGAGCACCAGGATCTATAACCGGGAAACCGGCGAGGTCAGCTATGGCCGCATACCTCCCGGTTCCGTGGTGGTTTCCGGCAGCCTGCCGTCCGCCGACGGCAAATACAGCCTCTACTGTGCGGTCATCGTGAAGCAGGTGGATGCGAAAACACGGGCAAAAACCGGTATCAACGAATTGCTGCGCGGGATTTGAAAGCCACACTTCCCGGCTGGCGGGCATCTGTATTGACAACTACTATACACTACTATATATCGGTATATCTGTTGTATATACAATTTGGATTAACCTATGCGTGATGCCGCCATCAACCTCCGGGCGCGTCCCGAGCAGCGAGACCTCATCGACCAGGCCGCGCAATTGCTCGGCAAGAACCGCTCCGACTTCATGCTCGAAGCCGCCTGCGACAAAGCGAAGTCCGTACTGCTCGATCAGGTGTTCTTCGATCTGGATGCCGCGAAGTTCCAGCAGTTCACCAGGCTGCTCGATGCACCGCCCGCCCATAATCCGGGGTTGGAACGCCTCATGGCGGTCAAGACACCCTGGGACAGGAAACCGGCAAAGGGCTGAGCTTGCAGTTCAATCCGCCGGAGCCACTTACCGCTTTGCATCGGCTGGATGACTTCGAGTGTGGCGAAGCCTCACTTGATGACTGGATCAAGCGGAGGGCGTTGGCCAATCAGTTGAGTGGCGCAAGCCGCACCTTTGTCGTCACCGATGAAGAGGGCAATGTCCGCGGCTATTACGCCATGGCAGTTGGTGCAGTTTCGCACCGACTGGCAACCAGCGGCGTGCGGCGCAACATGCCTGACCCGATTCCTGTCATGATCCTCGCCCGGCTCGCGGTCGACCGGAGGATGCAGAGACTACACCTGGGCGCGGCCTTGCTGCAGGATGCCGTCAACCGCGCAGTGGCCGTATCGCAGAATGCAGGGGTGAGAGCATTGCTTGTGCACGCACTTCATGAAAAGGCGAAGCAGTTCTACGAGCACTATGGGTTTCAACCCTCACCTACGCACCCGATGACGCTCATGCTGCGCTTGAGCAGTGCCCTCCTTGAAGACCATGCGCGATAGCGTACTACTAACCCACAGTAATGTCTGAAGGACCAACATGAATAATGGTGCGTGCCACGTTCATTTCCTCAATGGTATTCCAGAATTTCGATATTTGCTGGATCGGTGACGTAGGTGTACAAGCCGATGCCCATCAAAGTCATCACAGCCGTGGATCAGCTGCAGTTTCTTGTCAGTCTACAGGGAAGTTCCAAGAGCATCTTTATGTTCTTTCCTCTATGAATTCACACACATCCACGAAGGCTCGGATATGAAGCTAGCATAGCAACCGCCCGACCGTTACGTCAATCGCAACAGCTGAAAGAGAATTTCAGCCTCTGGCGCAACTGTAACGCCAACAACCTTCCTTCTATTGCTGTTTCAGGAGCACCGGTGCTTTCATCTCCTCAGGTAGATCGCCGTAAGCTGCACACAAGCTTGCCCGAGCTCACCGCTGGTTGTGATCCAAGCTTGGCGGTCGATGGCTCTTTGTCCCGGCGTGAACCACCTTTATATCGGGCAGCCGTAACCCAACCCGACTTCAAAGCGACTCGGTCGCCACGATCCGTCCACGCGGCCCGAAAATCGATCGATTTCTCGCGACGCAGCCCAAAGACCTCCTGCTGTCAAGATTGCCCGGCTTCTTGTGCTCCCCTCGCAGCCCTGCCGACGATAAGCTGCGTGATCATCACGCTCGCGGATGATTTGATGGTAAACACCATCAAGTTCTATCAACACCACAAAAATCTATCGACGGCGCATGACGTGGACTGATACCTCGCTGTTAGCCGCGTTAACGGTGTGCGCTCCGGACAATTTCAGTATGCTGCAACTCGTGCAAGAACGTGTTGGCATTGGCGCGATGCAACGAGGCTGAAACGCAACGCGGTACCAGTTATAATTTATGGACCGACCGATGATTCCTTTTTGGAAAAAACACGACATGCAAAATGACACGCTGACTCTCGCCCAGGAGCTCATCGCCCGCCGTTCGTTCACGCCCTCCGATGCCGGCTGCCAGGATATTCTTATCCGGCACCTGGAAAAGATGGACTTCCGCATCGAGAAAATTCGCTGCGGAGAAGTCGATAACCTATGGGCGCGGCGCGGAAGCATCGGGCCGCTGATATGTTTTGCCGGCCATACCGACGTGGTGCCGACAGGCCCCCTGGAAAAATGGGAAAGCGATCCCTTTACGCCGGAGATCCGGGACGAGAGGCTTTATGGGCGCGGCGCGGCGGATATGAAGGGCTCGCTCGCGGCCTTCGTTACCGCGATCGAAGCCTTTGTAGCCGAGCATCCCGGCCACCGCGGCTCCATCGCGCTGCTGGTGACATCCGATGAAGAAGGCATCGCCATAGACGGCACCGCAAAGGTGGTCGATAGGCTCAAAGCGCGAGGTGAACTGATCGATTATTGCATCGTTGGCGAACCCACCTGCGTGAATGATCTCGGCGACACCATAAAAAATGGCCGCCGGGGATCCTTGTCCGGCACGTTGACGGTAAAAGGCATACAAGGCCACATTGCCTACCCTCATCTTGCAAAAAACCCCATCCATCTCGCCGCTCCGGCTATCGCCGAACTCGCGCAGACCGTATGGGACGAGGGCAACGAATTTTTTCCGCCTACGACCTGGCAGATTTCCAATATCGCCGGTGGCACCGGCGCCACCAACGTCATACCGGGCGAAGTCTCTATCCTGTTCAACTTCCGGTTTTCCACCGCCAGCACGGTCGAATCGCTGCAGGCGCGGATGCACGGCATCCTGGACCAGCACCGTCTCGATTATGATATCAAGTGGGAGTTCTCAGGCAAGCCCTATCTCACGCCCGGAGGCAGCTTGGTGGATGCGATAAGCCGTGCGATCATGGCCGTGACGGGGATCGAACCCACGCTTTCGACATCTGGTGGCACATCGGATGGACGATTCATCGCCGATATCTGCCCGCAGGTAGTGGAAATGGGACCGCGTAATGCGACCATCCACAAAATCAACGAATACGTGGAAGTGAAGGATCTTGAACAATTGCCGCAGATTTACCGGATGACGCTGGAGAACCTGTTATTGAAAACATGAGCGGGGCATACAATCCCGAAACCTTCCTTTAAGGAAGCGCTGAATAGATCTCCGCTGGCGCGGCGGTGGCTTTGCGGGATGGGATGCGCGAAAGGCGACGACGCGAATGGCTGATCCCCTTCGCCAGGAGCCTGACAAGGCAGACCGCTCGCAAAGCCCCGCCCCATAAGGGTTGTGGTAAAATCGGGCGAGACCGCGCAGGGCGAAGCAGTGTCTTCCAGAGGAAGATGCGACCCCGTAGCGGGCTGCTGGCGCCCCATGTATACTTTGGCGCGCTCTGGCATCCCCGACGCTGCCCGATCCCCGCTTCGCGGGGCCCCTCGGGCCACGCTCTGGGGAGCCACTGCGTTGCGCTCCTTGGCAT
>MKVR01000039.1:23436-39144 GCA_001899235.1 Nitrosospira sp. 56-18 | reverse complement strand
TCAGGTGGTACGCCGTGCTCGATGGCTCCAGCTGCCATAAAAACCAGTGCCGCTGCTGCGCGTAGGAAAGCAATGCCGGTCCGGCGGGTTTCCGGCGCGGAATGGTTGGTTCCTGCCGTGGCGCACCGCCGGCGCCGGCCAGTCGCTGCGCAAGCCGGTTCCGCTGCTCGGGTGTCAAGCGGGCGCGGCGCTCCGCGAGGCTACCGCTACTCATGAATGGTTTCCTGCATCACGGCACGACTACGGCAGGGAGATGAGGCTGGCATAATTACGAGTACTCGATCTCATCGATCAATCTTGCCTCGACCAGCGCCGCCAAGCCTGCAACGGTCGGCGACCTGAAGAAATCCGCCGGATGCAAATCGACGGCAAAGCCCGTCCGAACCCTGGAGAGGAGTTGTATCCCGAGCAAGGAATCGCCGCCCAATTCAAACAGGTTATCGTTGACGCCGACCGCATCCATTCCCAGCAGGCCCTGCCAGATTTCCGCAATGCTTTTCTCCAGCTCGCTGTCCGGCAATTTAAAAATTGTCTGCAATGCGGGCCGCGGATACCTGTCCTGCTTCCTCGCCGTATCGAACGCCATTGGCTGGGCGACCAGATCATCCTGGGTCTGGTTGAGCCGGCTGTTCAGGTCGATCGTGGAAACAATAACTTGAGGCCTGACAGGGGGTCTTGTTACGCCGCTTCCGCTGCTGAGTCCCCCCACGATGCGCTCGAAAACCTCGACCCCTTCCCGGGGCCCGATTCCCACCCCGGCAGGCAGCGCCATGCTGGCCGCCATGCCCACTTCCCGCCAACCGTCCCAATTGACTGAAATCACGGGAAACGGAGATTCGCGGCAAGCGGCGCGGGCGGTGGCATCGAGATAAGCATTGGCCGCGCTATAATCGACCTTGCTGAGACCGCCTGCGATGGCAGCGAGCGACGAGCACAGCATCATGAAATCGAGCGCCTCATCCTTGAATACCGCCTGCAACACGCGCATTCCCTGCACCTTCGGCGCAAGCACCTGGGCAACCATCGCCTCTGTTTTTGCCGAAATCAATCCGCTGCCGACTTCTCCCGCGGCGTGGATCACGCCGTGAATCGCACCGAACCGACGGCGTGCCTGCGCGACAGCCGCTTGCAATTCGGCCTGGATGGCGACATCCGCCTGCAATACCAGCACTTCCGCACCCAGCGCCTCCAGGTAGATGAGCTTTTCCACCTTGGGGCGCATTGAATCGCCGCCAGCAGTATCGGACAGCAGCCGCGGCCAGTGTTCTCGCGAGGGAAATGGCGAGCGCCCCAGCAGTACCAGTTTTGCCTGCCGTGTTTTAGCCAGATGCTCCGCCAGGGTGAGGCCGATTCCTCCCAACCCCCCCGTGATGAAATAGACTCCCTCGCGCCGGAATTGCCCGGAACCGGATTGTGAAGGACCGGAATCGCGTATGGGATCGAAGCACTGCAGCCAGCGATGGATACCCCGATAGGCGACGACGGATGATACCGGATCGGCTTGCGATTCCGCCAGGATCCGCTCCGCAAGGCCTGTGAGCGTGCTGCCTATGGAATGCGGCTCGATGTCCACGATACGGCAGGCAAGATGGGAATATTCCTGCGGAATGACTTTGCAGGGACCCAGCAGCATCGCTTTTTCGGGGCGCAGGGATTCATTGCCGGTCACATCCTCCAGCTGATCGGTTACTACCGTGATTTCCGCCGTTTTTCCCGGGGGAATGAGTCCAGGTGCGCTTTCCAGTGCTTGCGCCAGATAAAACAGGCTGAAAAAATTTCTCGCCTGGCTCTCGGCGAGCGATGGCTCTTCCCCGCCCCCCGTCATGCTCCAGAAATGGAAGATATGACCGATTTCTTCGCCGTCATCGCGGATAGCGCGCAGCAGCAGATCGTAATCGTGCCGTTCGCCGGGCCGCACCAGGTAATGGTCCCTCGCCGGACGCCGGAATGCGGCACCCATGGAAACCATGATGGGTTCGATTCCGGCATTCAGCAAACGAGCGCGAAACGCTGCGCCAAGGAGGGAATCGTCATAGAAAACGATCAAGCGCCCTATCAGCCTGGAAAGGAATTCATCCGGTGCGGGCACGACACTTTCGGAACGATGCCAGGACGGCACGTAAAACCAGTCATCCAGTGAAAGCTTGGCCGATTCCTCTCCCTTCTCCACTGGTATATTCCGGGAAGCAGCGATCGAATCGCTGCCAGTGGTGGCGCCGGGCTTGACCCAGTAGGACTGCCGCTCGAACGGATATGTTGGCAAGGGAATCCGCCGGCGGCGCTCCCTGCCATGGAAATTTTCCCAGTTGACAGGGACGCCGCCCAACCACAATTTGCCAAGCGCAAGATACAAATGCCTTTGCGCCTGATCGGCTCTTCCCGGATGAGGCAGGGACGAAATAACGAGATGCTGCGGACTTGCATCGGGATGCCGTTGCGCCAGCGTGACAAGCGTTTCTCCTGGCCCGACCTCCAGCAGGATGCGGTCCGGGTTGCTCAGCAGTTCCCGCAAACCGTCGCCGAAACGGACTGTTCCACGCACATGCCTTCCCCAGTAGCCAGGGTCGGCCGCCTCCTGGGGGGTAATCCAGTTGCCGCTGAGATTGGAAAAAAATGGAAGTTTTGGTGGACGCGGCCCCGCCTTTTCAACTGCCCGGATGAAAACAGGCAGCATCGGCTCCACCATGGCGGAGTGGAATGCACGGGAGACATGCAATCTTCGGGTTGCGATTCCCTTGCGTCCGAGCTCGCTTTCCGCCGTCCCGATAGACTCCACCGGGCCGGACAGAACGCATAGCTCCGGCCCATTGACCGCTGCAAGGTCGCAATGCACATTCAGGTAGGGCGCTATCTCCGCCTCCGGCAACATGACCGCGAGCATTGCGCCCGCTTCCATCTGCTGCAGCAGCCGGCCTCGCATTGCTACCAGATGCAGCGCATCCTCCAGGGAAAACACGCCAGCCAGGCAGGCCGCGACGTATTCGCCCACGCTGTGGCCTATCATGGCAGCCGGCGAGACCCCCCACGACATCCATAGGCGTGCCAGGGCGTATTCAATAGCGAAAAGCGCCGGCTGGGTAACATCCGTTTGCATAAGCCGTGCCGACGATTCCGCCTGATCCGCTTCATCCATGCCGGGATAAAGCAGTGTTTTCAGATCGAAGCCGAGATAAGGTTTCAACAAATCGAGGCAATGGTCGAATTCCTCGCGGAATACCACTTCGTTCTGATAAAGATCACGCGCCATATTCACATGCTGGGCGCCCTGTCCCGGAAAAAGAAACACGACAGGAGGATTTTCGACCGACACCCGCCGGGTAAGGAAACGTCCGGGATCCCGGCTTCTCAAAATGCCGATCGCATCCCCACGGTTGCTGCAAAGGGCGATGGCCCGCTCGGAGAAACACTTCCTTCCGACATGCAGCGTATACGCCACATCTGACAGGGACACATCCGGTTGTGAATCCGCTTGTTGCTTGTCCAGATGATTGGCGAGGCGGGTAGTCATGGCTTCGAGTGCGTTGCCGCTGCGTGCCGAGAGCGTGAGTATCTGCCAGTTGCGGGAAGGTCCGGACGGTACGGATGGTGGCGCCTCTTCAATGATCGCATGCACATTCGTGCCGCCTATGCCGAAGGAACTGACGCCAGCGCGGCGGGGTGTCATCCCGGCGGGCCAGTGCTTTCCCACGGTATTAACGTAAAAGGGACTGCTGGCAAAATCGATCTGGGGGTTGGGTTTTTCGAAATTCAGGGTGGGCGGAAGTGTCTGATATTCCAGCGCCAGCACCGTCTTGAGCAGGCCCGCCACGCCTGCCGCGGCATCGAGATGCCCCACGTTGGTTTTGACCGAACCGATGCCGCAAAACCCGTGCCGCTGCGTGCTCTCGCGGAATGCCTGGGTCAGCGCCGCGATTTCGATGGGATCACCCATGGTCGTGCCGGTGCCATGCGCTTCAATGTAACTGATCGTGTCGGGGGATATGCCTGATATCGCCTGTGCGGCGAGAACGACTTCCGCTTGTCCTTCCACGCTGGGCGCGGTATAACCCACCTTGGCGGAACCATCATTATTCATTGCCGAACCTTTTATCACGGCGTGTATGGTGTCGCCGTCGGCCAGCGCGTCGCTCAATCGCTTGAGTACGACGATGCCCACGCCGCTGCCGATCACGGTACCCGCCGCGTCTGCATCGAACGCGCGGCAATGGCCATCAGGCGACAAAATGGCGCCAGGCTGGTAATGATATCCCTCCTGATGCACCAGATTGACCCAGACGCCCCCGGCTATCGCCATGTCCGCTTCATGATTGAGCAAGCCGCGGCAAGCGACGTGAACTGCCGCAAGAGACGTGGAGCAGGCAGTCTGCACCGTGACCGCAGGGCCGCGCAGATTCAGCTTATAGGAGACGGTGGTGGTCATCGAATCCTTGTTGTTGCCATTCATCAAACCCTGCAGGGAAGATATGTCCTGCATGTCGGAAAAATGCCCGCTGGAAAGCAGATTGAGCAGCAAATAGGTGTTTACGCCGCAACCTCCATACACCCCAATCGGATCTCGATAAGTCGAAGTATCGTAGCCGGCGTCCTCCAATGCCTGCCATGCTGTTTCCAGGAAGAGGCGATGTTGCGGATCCATTTCGGCCGCTTCGCGCGGGTTATAGCCGAAAAAGGAAGCATCGAAAAGATCGACGCCGTCAAGGCGGGCGACGGCTTTCACATACAATGGATCATCGAGCTGGCTGGATGAAACACCGCGGGCCATTAAGTCGTCATCGCTGAATGCAGTGATTGATTCCACTCCATCCCGCAAGTTGCTCCAGAAGGCATCGATATCGCTGGCGCCAGGAAAGCGTCCTGCCATGCCGATGACAGCGATCTCGATGCCTGAGCTCTCCGAAAACTCGTCTTCATGTTGCATCAGTGAATTCTCCCTGCTTTCCGGTTGGATTGAATAAAAGATCCGCGTTGACGCTGTGCCCGCTCCCGCTGGCGTTGCGAGGACGCATGTTCCGGCCGTTCCTGTCCGAGGAATTTCGCCAGGCTGGAGACAGTGGTGTATTTGAAGAGATCGACAATGGCGATACGGACACTCATCCGTTCCTCCAGCCTGCATTGCACCTTGATCAATAGCAATGAATGGCCGCCCAGATCGAAGAAATTATTGTGCAGGCCGACGCGAGGAATCCCCAGGATTTCAGCCCAGACCTCGGAAACCAGCGTCTCGATACTGCTGGCTGGAGGCTCGTAGTCCTGGTCGTTCAACTGATCGGGGAGAGGCAGCCGCTGGCGGTCGACCTTGCCATTGGGACTGAGCGGCAGGGTATCCATAAAAACGAACAGGCTGGGCAGCATGTAGTCTGGAAGAACCGTGCCGAGCGCCGTCTTGAGCAGCACGGAATTGAGCAGCACGTCGGTATGCGGCGCCACGTACGCAACCAGACGCGGGCCGTTACGGCTTTCCTGCGCTACTACGGCTGCCTCGCAGACGCCGGGCTGAGCCAGCAGTTGCGCTTCGATCTCCCCCAGTTCAACGCGGAAGCCGCGTATCTTGACTTGGTGATCGAGGCGGCCCAGGTACTCCAGTTGCCCATCCATTCGCCATCGCACCAGATCCCCCGTCCGATAGAGGCGGCCGCCACTCTGGCTGAATGGATCGGCAACGAACCGGTCCCCCGTCAGCGCCGGCCGGCCAAGATAACCCCGCGCCAAACCCAGCCCGCCGATATAGAGCTCCCCCGCGACGCCGGGAGGAACCAGATTGAGTTCAGCGTCGAGCACGTATGCATTCCTTTCGCCTACGGGCTGACCGATGGGCACATAATCTCCGTCCACGCCTGCGGCGGAAATGCCCACCCAGGTTGTCGGCGTAATGATCGTTTCGGTGGGACCGTAGGCATTCACCAGCCGGGCGCGTGGAAATGCAGCCGCGGTAGCCGCAAGATCTCCGGCGAACCAAGCTTCCCCACCCGCGATGCATACGCGGAGCGAACTGGCGCGGTCAGAGCTGGACGGCAGAATCAGCCGCAAATATGCGGGAGGCAAATGCAGCGTCGTTATCGCATGCTGGGTAACCAGGTTCGTAAAATTGTCCGCCGCCAGGTCCTCTGCGGATGACAGCACTATCGTTCCTCCACCGCATAATGGAGCCATCCACTGCTCTGCGGCTGCATCGAAGTTTATCGAAAAAAATGAGAGTTCCCGATCCCCCGGCTGCACATCGTAAATTTCCCCGATGGCTGACATATGCATCGCCAGTGGACCGTGGGCAACCATGACGCCCTTGGGCCTGCCAGTCGATCCGGAGGTATAGATCACATAAGCAAGATTGTCGCCATGCAAGACGATGGCGGGATCGGTATCGGGCCCATTGTCCAGGTCCAGCGTGTCGAGTTCGAGAATCTCCAGTTCAGGAGAACCGGATGTACGCGGAATGCGCGCCTTCACATGGCTTTGCGACAACAGCAAGCTGATGCGGCTATCTTCGACCATGTAGCTCAGGCGCTCCCGCGGATATGCGGGATCGAGCGGGACGTAGGCCCCGCCTGTCTTCAGGATGGCAAGAAGGCCTACTATCATTTCGATGGAACGTTCCACGGCAATGCCCACCCTGGTTTCGGGCTTTACTCCCAGCCCGATGAGCTGGTGCGCCAGCCGGTTCGATCTTCGATTCAGGTCCGCGTAGCTCAATTCGAAGCCATCGAAAATCACGGCCGTGGCTTGGGGATTTTTTTTCGCCTGCCGTTCCATTCTATGATGCACCAGCTCTGACATGGCAAAACCGGACGCATGGACGCCCCAGTCCCGGAGCCGCTTTTTGTCGTCTTCGCCAAGCAGATCGATATCGGCAATCGGTTGCCCGGAGCATCCTGACAGCATTTGCAATAGTTCAACATAATGCTGCTCAAACCGTCCCATCGTGGATGGGTTGAATAGATCGGCAGCGTAAATCAGGCTGGCGCGCACATTTCCGTTCGACGACTCCACCGTTTCCAGCGTCAGTTCGAACTGCGCCGCCTGCTCATCGAGTTCGTAGTCGGATACCGTAAGGCCGGGAAGCTGCTGAAGCGACCGGGTATCCCGCAGCAGATGATTGATCGTCACCTGGAACAGGGGGCTGTGGCTCAGGCTCCGCTCGGGTTGCAGCGCTTCGACCAGTTGTTCGAACGGCAGGTCCTGGTGGGCCTGGGCTTCTATGGCCGCCTCCCTCACCTGATCCAGAACGTCGGCCAGCGTCATGCAGCCTCGTATCTCGCCGCGCAATACTTGCGTATTCACGAAAAAACCGATCAAACCCGCAATTTCCAGCCGGTTGCGATTGGCGATGGGAACGCCCACGCGGATCTCCTGCTGCCCTGTGTAGCGGTACAGCAAAACTCGGAAAGCCGCCAGCAACGCCATGAAAAGCGTCGCCCCGCGCTTCTGCACCACCTGGCGCAATGAATTCACCAGGTCCGGGGTCAGGTCGAAGGAATGCCGCGATGCCTGATAGTTCGCGACAGGCTTCCGGGGACGGTCGGAGGGCAGCAACAGCACCGGATGCGAAAACCCGAGGCATGTGCGCCAATAGGCAAGTTGCCTGTCATTCTCGCCGGCATTGAGCCACCGGCGCTGCCAGTCGATAAAATCGGAATATTGGATGGGTAACGCGTTGAAGCTCGGGATCCTTTCCTGCACATGGGCAAGGTAGCGCGCGGAAAGCTCGTCCAGCAAAATCTGCATGGATGCGCCATCTGAAATAATATGGTGCATGACCATCACGAGGATATTCTCGTTTTCTGCGACTTGGAGCAAGGCCACCCTCAGCAGTTGGTCCTGCATGAGATTGAAAGGGGC
Organism: Nitrosospira sp. 56-18; assembly: GCA_001899235.1. GTDB lineage: Bacteria > Pseudomonadota > Gammaproteobacteria > Burkholderiales > Nitrosomonadaceae > Nitrosospira. The sequence goes on along the minus strand of MKVR01000039.1, from coordinate 31,311 downwards.
CGAACAAATTCGCCGTGCTTCTTCGGCGGCCTGCGCTTCGCGCTCCGCCACGGCTATCTCACGCAAATCCACGGTGGTTATGTCGAACTGCATTGGCTGAATCAACTGTTCCGGAGATCCGTCTGCTCCCGCCCGAAAAACGGTGTGCAATGGCTCGTGGCGGTCAACGAGGCCCTTGAAGCTTGCGCGCAGGGCCTCGACATCCAGCATTCCCCGCAGGCGCAGCGCGTGCTTGATATGATATGCAGTGCTCGATGGGTCGAGCTGCCAGAGGAACCATAGGCGCTGCTGGCCAAAGGACAACGGGGAGGAAAGTCTTTCACGCATTCCGCATGCTGCCGGCAAGATGCGGACGACCGCCTGGCGCCGGGAATTACCCTTCGCCAGAATGCGCTTGATCTCCATCGCGCACTCCCGCAACCGCAGATTCTCGAACAGGCTTCGGACTGGAAAATCGATTTCCCAATGATCACCGATGCGTACGGCGGCCTGTACCGCGGCGAGGGAATTACCGCCAAGCGCAAGGAAGTGATCATCCGATCGCGCTATTGGACGGTCGAGTACAGCTTCCCAGATAGCCGCCAATGCAATTTCGGTTTCATCGGTCAGCTCTGCATCCGAAGCCGCAGGCAATGCTGCTTCCGTCCGCGCTCCGGCACCTGACAGGTAAAGGCCGTATTCGTAAATCGCGTAAGCGTCCAGCGTGCGCTCGCGCCAGCCTTGCCGGCACGCCACGCGCTGCAGCTTTCCGCTGGAAGTCTTGGGCAAGGCGCCGGGATTCAGCAACACCACCACGGACAGCGATTCTTGGCAGCTCGCGCTCACCACTTCGTTCAGTGACCTGATCAGGGTCTCCACCGCTACCCGCTTCTGCATTCCCCGGGACACTTCCACGGCGATGCCGATACCTTCGCCTTTGGGAGTTTCCACCGGAAATGCCGCGACCCGGCCCTTTCTGGCGGCTTCCACCTCAGCCTCCACCACCTGCTCGATATCCTGCGGATAAATGTTTTGTCCGCGGACGATGATGAGATCCTTGCGCCGCCCCGCGATATACAACTGCCCGGCATGGATGAAGCCAAGATCTCCCGTGCGCAGCCAGCGGCTCTCCTCGCGGTCGATAAATGTCTCGGCTGTTTCCCGGGGTCTTTGCCAATAGCCGGAGGCAACGCTAGGCCCGCTCGTCCAGATTTCGCCGACCTTGCCATCAGCCATGAAATCCAGCGTTGTGGGATCGACGATTTTTACCCGGTGGTGCGATACCGCGGTGCCGCAAGCTACCAGCGGCGTCCCCTGCTCCGCTACCTCGGCATTGCCCTGGGCCAGTGATTCCGTGGAGAAATGGTGTGCTTCCATGCCATCCCCCCGCGTTCCGCCCGTTACAAAAAGCGTTGCTTCTGCGAGGCCGTAACAGGGATAAACCACACTGGGCGCAAACCCCGCTGCCGCAAATCTTTCGATAAATGTCTTCATCGTATCGTGGCGCACCGGCTCCGCACCCGAAAAAGCGATACGCCAGCTCGACAGATCGATTCCCCGCAACTGGCTATCCCGGACACGCTCCACACACAAACGGTAAGCAAAATCCGGTGCGCCGCTGACGGTAGCGCGATGGCGCGTGATAGCCTCCAGCCAGCGAACCGGCCGTTCTATAAAAAATCCGGGGGTCATCAGCACGGCCGGTATGCCGCGATGAACTGGCTGCAGCAAGCCTCCTATCAGCCCCATGTCGTGGTACAGAGGCAGCCAGCTCAGGTATATATCCTCGGCGCTCATCGACATGCCTTCTTCCAGTGCTCTCGCGTTCGCCATCAGGTTGCCGTGGCTCACCATCACTCCTTTGGGCACGGAGGTCGATCCCGACGTATATTGCAGAAACGCGATATCCCCGCTTCGCGGCGCATGGAAACGCCATGCCGGGGCTTCTTCCGTTTTCACTGCATCCACGGCAAGTATCGACGCAGAAGCAAACTGCCCGGTGATCAAAGGGCGAACCTCGCTGGTGGTAAGAATGCAGCAGGCCTTGGCATCCGCTGCGATAGCGAGCAGTCTCGCCAAATGGCGTTCCCGCACGCCTTCAGGCGGGAAGGCGGGTACCGCGATCAGGCCCGCGTACAGGCAGGCAAAGAAACTAATGGCGTAATGCTCGTCATTATCGAGCAGCAATAGCGCTCGCTCTCCTGCGCGGAAGCGTTCCTGAAGGATTCCAGCCAGCGCGCGGATATGCCGGTCCAGCGTGGAATAGTCGAATTTCGTATCGATGGCATCGTTCCCTGAGCCATCGGATGCCGTCACAATCAGGGCGGTATCGCTCGGACGCTCTGATGCCAATGCGCGCAGGTGCGCAACCATATTTGCCGGATAATCGCGTCGCGGAATCAATCTTGGCTTCATCGTAATCTGCTATTCCTGTCTTACCCGTAGGTTATTCTCGGCAAAAAAGTTGAAATTCATAGCGAAGCAAACTGCAAGCAACGGGCATGAGTTCACTCCTGCCCTGGATGTCACGCTAAAGAAGGTTTTCGCACATCGTTCCTTGAAGCATGAACTTTTGCAGCTACTACGGCCACATGACCGTCGCGTGATACGCGTTGTAGGTCATCGGGATAAATTGAAGCAATCAGGCGTTGGCGGAACCAGTGCTGATTGCAAGGCTTCGATACAACGAAACGGCTCAGGCAGACGCAGGCGCGGCATGCGATGCATGCCGCGATGGATAAGGCGACTCGCCGGCGCTGTCCGCAAGACGCTTTGCCAGAACGGAAAGAAAAGCGTCCTCATTCTGCCGTATAAAAAAATGGCCGCCATCGAACCAGTCCAGGGAAAAAGTGCCGGCTCCCTCCCTTTGCCATGCTTCGAGCCCGGCAGCTTGAATTTCGTCCGCTCGTCCGCCAAAAACATGAATGGGCATCGTTAGCGGCAGTGAGTCCTGATGGCGAAAGCTTGCACAAACCCGGTAATCCGCCCCGAGCAAACCCAGTGTCATGGACAGGAGTTCAGCATTCCCGAAGACTTCCTCCGGAGTGCCGTTCTGTCTGCGCAGCTCGGCAATGAGTGACGCGTCGGTCTTCTTGTCGGCATAGCGCCGCCAATCCTGGCGCGTGGGCGCTGCGCAAGCCGATACCAGCAAGGCTGCAGGCAATTGCCGGCCTGCCGCACGCAGACCATGGGCAACCCGATAGGCGAGCAACCCGCCCATGCTGTGCCCGAAGAGAGCGTATCGTTCCGGACGCGCCAAAGGCTTTGCGAGGCGCTTTTCCAGCTCCTTGCATAGATCCGCAGCCAGGGCGTCGAAATTCTCCCTGGGCGTTTCATGCAGGCGGCTGGCCCGGCCCGGCAATTCGACCGGTTCCACCTGCATCCAGGACGGCAATCTGCGCCTCCAGCGCAGATACATGGCAGCGCTCGCCCCCGCGCAGGGCAAGCTGAATAGCATCAGCGGCGCGGCCATTACCCGGCTGTATCCGCTACCTGTTCATCCATGAAACGCCGCAGGCTCAGAGGACGCATGTCGGTCCAGACTTTCTCGACATATTCCAGGCAAGCCTTTTTGTCTCCTTTCATGCCGGTATCGCGCCAGCCACCCGGGATGGCTTTCCATTCCGGCCAGATTGAATACTGCTCTTCGTGATTGACCAGGACACGAAAAACCTCACCTTCACGATCAAAACAGCTTGTCATAACTGATCCCCAAACGGATGAACTGACCGCCTTCCGATTTTCAGACCGGAAAGTTTCTCATTCCAACTAGACGAACCAGAACAAGGAAAATACAGCTAAAAAACTTGCTTATCCATTAAATTAATAGGAATGCCAATCGTTATCATTATGAGTTAGATAATCGTTTAACTTATATGTACTCATGTTGACAACCTAACGATTTGATCAGGAGGGTGATTAAATGGATTCAAAGCTCAATTACAGCTATTTCAGGAAAATGGCCGTAGCCACGTCCTTATTGACCGCGGCTCTTCTCGCGAATCCGGCGCATGCTGTCAACTGGACGGAGGTCGGCGATGCGGGCGATCTGCTGAGCACCGCACAGGAACCGATGGGCAATGGCCCGCTGAGGAATATCTACGGGACGATCTCGACCAATGCGGACGTGGACCTGTACCGGATCTTCATTTCCGATCCCACTTCTTTCTCCGCATCCGTCACATCGACCAGCGGCAACTTTGATTCGGTGCTTGCGCTATTCAATGGCGGGGGGTATGGAGTCTACGCGAATGATGATGCCCGCCTCGGCGACCGCAATGCAGGATTGCCTGCCGGAAGCTTCCTTGGGCCGCAAGCCCCGGGCTGGTATTACCTGGCGGTATTTGGCCTCGACACCACTCCGACCAGTGGCAATGGGTTCACTCCCGACCACTATATCGGTCCCGAGGTCAGCGCTCCCTTTACCCAGATCATAGGCGCGTCCGGGCCTGGAGGAGCCTCGCCCTTGACAGGATGGGCGCCAGTGGATCCCGCCGATGTGGTTTCGATCAATGAGGAGTATCGCCTTCGACTTTCAGGAACCACGGTATCCGCGGTTCCCGAACCGGAAACCTATGCCATGCTGCTGGCAGGCCTGGGCTTGATTGGCGCAATGGTTCGGCGGAGAAGCGGTTTTATGGGATAGCCAGTCCGCAGATCTTCAAACAGGGGCTTCGGCCCCTTGTTTGTGTACGGCGAAATCAATCCCCGGATTCAGGTTCATCTGTGCGCGGAACCAGGCCGGTCAACAACCAAAGATGTGAAGCTTCCTCGTAAGCTGCCCGATTGGCAGGGTCTTCTTCCAGCCAGGTAAGCAACTCATTCTCGGAAGCAGCATCCAATGGCGATGCTTGCTTGCGTATGATCCACTCTACCGCAGTTTGCCAGGCTTTATCGCCGCCTTGCGAATCCGACATAAAACTTACCTCGCAGCCGGTTCGATCCGCCAGAGGAATCCTGCACAGATGCTCGGCATCTTTTTTGTTTTTAATCTAGAAAACTAAGGAACTCGAGGCTCCTTGGCACGATACAGGAGGGATTGTAGCCGATGTAGATATACCAACGGCGGAAAAATGCAATCACATGGAGCGAAGGGCGGCCCGGCAATGATCCAGCGCATCATGGATCAGGATATTCACCAGGGAAGTGGAAATACTCAGCTGGGAAGCGATAGCACAATGAGTGTGGCCATCGAGCCGATGGAGTTCGAAAACACGTCTCGTTCGTTCCGGGAGTTCGGATAATGCGCGTGCCACCAGCGCCAGATGCTGCCGGCTGATCGCGGTTGCCTCCGGCGTCCCGGCATGACCCGGAACCTGCAGCCCTTCTTCCTCAGGCTCGAAAAGCCCGCCTTCGAATGCGGCGCGGCGATGGCGATCGATGGCAAGATTACGTACGACCTGGTACAGATAGGCGAGCGGCTGCTTGAGGTTCAATACGCCTTCTGTTTCGGTTATCTTCAGATAAGCGTCCTGCACGACATCCTCCGCACGCGCGGAGTCGCCCAGGATTTTCAGCGCGGCCCGGCGCAGCTGCGTCCGGTGGGTAACAAATATCGTACTTAGGTCAACAGACTGCTCTTCCGGAAGCATTTTGCCCTCCCTTCCAAATTGGTCGTTTATAGATAATAACGAGAATTGTTCTTATTATCATATAACAAATAATGTTGTACAATAGCAATCGCGGTTATGAGATCTTGATTAAAGCGATATATTGCAACAACTAATTGTTTTTTAACAATTAAAAAATTCAATGAAGAATATTCTATAGCCGTATTTATATTTTTGCGCTCGTTCGGATAAGGATTCATTCCCTCTCATCCATGCCGCCCAACGGCGCTCAACCCATAAAATGAGGGTCATGCGATCTGCTGCAAGCCATTACCCGAATCGTCTACATATGGTTGATCTCGCTGGAATGGAGAGATGAAATGGGGAAATTCCAATGCGCGTGTTTCACGCTCGTCGGGCTGGAGGAGGAAAATACACGGCATCCTCCATTTCCAGGATCATAGGAGGAAGCATGGATGATCTGAAGTTCATTTCGACCCAGTTTTCTTATCCAGTTGGACCAGATTTCCTGATCTAGGGAAAAGCATGCGGGGAATATCTGAAGTAATTATCCTTTCATTGCTGCTGACGGGAATGAGCGGCTGCAAAACGCCGCCCCAGCGGCATATGGAGGATGCCGGAGCGAAAATACCCTCTTACTGGAGCGGTGCTGGTGAATCCAGCCAGCCGGTGCCGGGACACTGGGTGCAGGCATTCGGCGATCCTGACCTGAGCGCACTGGTGCAAAGCGCGCTCGCCGAAAACTATGACCTGAAGGCAGCGGCGGCGCGGCTGGACGCTGCCATAGCCCAGGCCAGGATTGATGGCTCTGGCCTATGGCCCCAGATATCCTTCAATGCGGACCACCAGCAGGTGCAAATCCGGGACGCGGGATTCGGCGCGGCAAGGTTCGGCGTATTCGAAGCGCTATTCAACCTCAGTTGGGAGCTGGACGTGTGGGGAAGAATCAGGGACGCCCGGCAGGCCGCCCTGCTGGAGGCAGGGGCGGTAGCGTCCGATCTCAACGGCGCGCGGCTATCGCTGGCAGCCCGGATAGCGCAAAGCTACTTTGATCTTGCCGAGGCAAGACTGCAGTCAGAGGTGGCCGAACAATCGGTCAAAGACCGGCGCACCATTGTCCAGCTGGTGCGCGGACGTTTCGCCCGCGGGATAACGAATGCTCTTGATCTGCGTCTCGCGCTCACCGATCTCTCCACCGCGGAAGCGCAACTGACCCAGGCCCGGAACCAGATCCAGCAGGTGAGCCGCCGGCTCGAGGTGCTGCTTGGGCGTTATCCCGGCGGCCGCCTGAGGGAAGCGTCCGCGTTGCCGGAACCGCCGCCGGGCCTCCCCGCCGGAATACCTTCCGAACTGCTCGAGCGGCGGCCTGATCTCATTGCCGCTTTTGATCGCCTGTTGGCGGCCGATTCCCGGATGGAGAGCGCGAGAAAGCTATTGCTGCCGCGAATCGTCCTGACTGCCGCGGGAGGGATGCGCAGCACCGCTTTGACGGACCTCGTCGATCCCCGAGCACTGGCGTGGAATGTGGTAATAGGCCTGGCGCAGCCCCTATTTACGGGTGGTCGCATCCGCGGCGAAATCAATTTGAATGAGGCTCGTGCCGAGGAAGCTCTCAACCTTTATAAAAATACCGCATTGAATGCGTTTCGCGAAGTAGAACAGGTGCTGGCCGCGGACGAGTGGTTGAGGGAACAGGAAAAGGCATTGAGGCACGCCGTCGAACAAACCGAGGCCAGCAGGAAGCTGGCAGTTTACTCCTATCAGCTTGGCATTATCGAAATTCTCACGCTGCTCGACAGCTATCGCAGCACTTTGAATGCGCAAAGCGCTCATATTTCCGTCAAGCGCCAATTACTCACCAACCGGATCAATCTTTATCTCGCATTGGGAGGCGGCGTTTGAATTTGCCAGAAGCATGCTGAAAAATTTGAAAAGCAGCGCCGCGTTGAAAATCATCGCACCCATTGTCGTGGTACTCGCCGGCATCAGCATTTCCTGGGCAATTGTCGCCCACAAACCGCAACCCCGGTCGCAGGCATTGAGTGATAAGGCGCCGCTGGTGCAGGTGATTCGGGTTGAACCGCAGACGGTCAAGGTGAACATCCACTCCCAGGGGGTAGCTGTGCCTCGTACCGAGATCGACTTGGTACCTGAAGTGGCGGGCCAGATAGTACGGCTGCATCCGAGCCTGGTCGCGGGAGGATTTTTCAAGCAGGGCGAAGTACTGGCCATGATCGATACGCGCGGTTACGACTATGCGATTGCCGAGGCGGGAGCCCGCATTGCCGAGGCCGAACGTCAAGTAATGATGGAAGAAGCGCAGGCG
>MKVR01000039.1:0-23378 GCA_001899235.1 Nitrosospira sp. 56-18 | reverse complement strand
AATTGAAAGGGGCCCAGGCCGATCTGGCGCATGCCCGCCTGCAGCGCAACCGGTGTGAATGGCGCGCGCCTTTCGCCGGCAGAGTCAGGGACAAGCATATCGGCCTTGGGCAATATGTCCAGCCGGGCGAAAAACTTGCGCGCATTTACGCGATCGACGTCATCCAGGTGCGCTTGCCGCTGGCCACCGACCAATTTACCTATCTTGACCTGCTGCTGGACCATCGGAATAGCAACCCTGAAACCGGCCCCAAGGTCATTTTAAGTGTCGAATTTGCAGGGGCGCTGCGACGCTGGGAAGGCCGTATCGTCCGTGCCGAAGGCGCCTTGGACGAGGAAACCGGCCTGCTGCACGCTGTGGCCGAAGTAGAAGATCCCTATGTGGTTGAAGCCGGCCAGCCGCCACTGATGCCCGGACTGTTCGTCAAGGCGGAAATCGTGGGCAGGGATCAGCCCGACGTGATCGTGCTGCCCCCCGGCGCGGTGAATGCCTCCCATGAAGCGCTGTGGATCGACGAGGAGGACCGCCTGCATATCCGCCGCCTCAATATCCTTCGCAACGAACCCGACCGGATTCTGGTGAAGGGCAACCTGAAAGCGGGAGACCGGGTAGTCGTTTCCGGAATCCAGGTCCCCGTCGAGGGCATGAAAGTCAGGACCGAAATCGTATCCCTCGAACCTTCGGCCGAAAAGATCATGCCGGATAAATCGACACCCGGGCAAGCGCCATGATGCGCGTTCCCTCTCATCCGCTCCCCTGTCTTCGGGGTTTCACGGCTTCCCCGGCGAAAACAGGGAAAACACTGGCGTGAGGCCGATACCTCCTGTCGCGCTGCCTTCCGGCTTGATCGCCTGGTTCGCCTCCAATCCCATCGCCGCCAATCTGCTGATGATGCTGATCCTCATCGGCGGATGCGGAAGCCTGCTCGTCATGGACAAGGACGTGTTTCCCAGATTCCTGCCACACCAGATCGATGTCAAAGCCGCCTATCCTGGAGCCGGTCCGCTGGAAATCGAGGGATCTGTCTGCATCCGCATCGAAGAGGCCATTTACAATCTGGCAGGCGTAAAGCGGCTCAAAACGGAAATTATCGAAGGCGAATGCAATGTCAGGGTCGCTGTCCTGCCCAGTTACGATAAAAACCAGGTAATGAATACCATCCAGGGACGTGTTCATGCCCTCCCCCGCCTGCCGAAGGGCCTGGAAAAGATCGAGGTTCTTCCAGCCAACCGTATCGGCGATGACGGCGTCATCTGGGTCGCATTGCACGGACCTGCCGATCCGGTTACGGTCAAGCGCCTCGGTGACCGTATCCAGGGCGATCTGTCGCAGATACCGGGAGTCACGCGCGCACACAACTATTACGATCTGCCCTATGAAATCGCCATCGAAGTTTCTTCCGAACGGTTGCGCCAGTTTCGCGTATCGCTCAACGAGGTCACGGAAACCATAAGACGCACCTCGATGGACTTGCCAGGCGGAGTCATAAAGAACCCGATGGGCGAGTTGCTGCTTCGTGTCCGGGGCAAGGCGCAGGACCCTGTTTCGGTCGGGAATCTGGTGGTGAGAAGCAATCCCGATGGCAGCCGCGTGCTGCTCCGCGATGTGGCGATGGTCAAGGACGGCCTGGAAGAACGCCTGTCCGAATGGCACCACAACGGAGAAACCGCGCAGGGCTGGGAGATCCATGCCGAGAAAGATAGTGTCGAGGTAGCACGCCGCGTCAAAGCCTACGTGACGGAAATGAATACCCAGCTGCCGCATGGGATGGGACTCATCACCTGGTGGGACGACTCCCAAGCCTATGAGGAACGCATCGGGACGCTGATCGAGGACGGTTTGACCGGTTTTGTGCTCGTTTGCCTGATACTGACTTTATTTCTCCATCTCAGGGTTGCCGTCTGGGCGGGAATCGGGATCCTGACCTCGATTTTCGGCGCGTTCTGGCTGATGCCGGCGCTGGGCATATCACTCAACATGCTGTCCCTGTTTGGCTTTCTTCTGGCCATGGGCGTACTGGTGGATGACGCGATCATCATTGGCGAATCCATTTACGCGAGGCAGCAGGCAATAAACTCTCCTGGCTCATCGTGTCCCGCCATGGAACACCCGTTTGCAGCGAAAAGCAGGAGAAACCTGGCGTATCTGCAGGCCGCGATTTCCGGGGCGCGTGAAGTTTCCTTGCCGGTCATCGTCGCTGTCATGATCGTTCTGGTTGCCTTCCTGCCCGGACTGTTCCTGCCCGGCTGGGCGGGACAGATGATGAAGCCGATATGCCTGGTGATGATTCTTACCCTGGTGTTTTCACTCGTTGAAGCGCTGCTGATTTTACCTTCTCATCTTGCAACCCCTCCCAAGCCTAACGTATCGTTCATTACCCTGGTGCAGGCAAGGGTGGCCCTCAACCACGGCCTGCAGAAATTCATCCATGGAGTCTACCGGCCATGGCTCGAAAAAGCCCTTGCCTGGCGATATCTCACCGTTGCGATATTCGTGGTACTCCTGATGCTGGCCGCTTCATTGGTGGCGGGGGGCTACGTGCGTCTTTCCCTGCAGGCGGACGTAACAAAGGACAGCTTTTGGGTGGCGCTGAAATTGCCCAAAGACCTGCCTTATAGCGAAACCCGCCGAATTGCGGAGAAAGTGGAACGCGCACTGCTCGAAATTCGCGCGGAGCTGGACAGGGAGGCCAGGATTCGCGATCCCCATGTCCGGCAAAGCGTCATCGTCGGAGTGGAGACGATCATAGCGGAACACGAGGCCGGTTTCTGGACAGAATTGTCGCCACTAGGACGAAAGCATATCGTCGTGGAAGATTTCGTGCGTGAATGGCGCAAGCGAATCGGAGACATAGGTCTTGCCAGGATCGAGTTTCTCTATAAGGAAGGCGACCTTCCCTTCGATATGGAGTTCGACATGGGACACCCCGATCCAGCCGTCCTGGCCTCGGCGGTTGCCCGGTTCAAGCAGAAGCTGGCGGGCTACCCCGGCGTTTATGACGTAATGGACTCTGCCGAACCGGGCAAGCCGGAAGTTCGCCTCCGCGTGAAACCCGAGGCCGAACATCTGGGGATCCGTCTGGAGGACCTTGCGGAACAAATGCGGCACGCATACTACGGGGATGAGGTGCATCGCCTTCAGAGGGGTCGCAACGAGGTGAAAGTCATGGTGCGGCTGCCCCGCAATGAGCGGGAATCCCTGCACGGCCTTTCCAGCCTTCCCATAAGGCTGCCCAGCGGAGCCCAGGCTCCGCTGGGCAGCCTTGCCGAAATTGACCTGGTGCCCGGCCAGTCCATGCTGATCCGGCAGGACCGCCAGCGCATCCTCAAAGTCCAGGCACAGATCGATTCCAGGATGACCGACGCCAACGCGATTTATGCCAGTCTGGCAGCCGAGGAAATTCCCGAGTTGAAACGGCAGTTTCCCGGGCTGGACATCAATATAGGCGAAGAACGCCAGGAACAGGAAGATACCGCCCGTACCCTCGTATTTTTGACCGCAATTGCCTTGACGCTGATTTATGCGCTGATCGCGGTTCCATTTCAGTCCTATGTGAAACCGCTGATCTTTTTGATGGGCGCTCCGGTCGCCTGGAGCGGCGCGGTGTGGGCGCATTGGCTATTGAACATGCCGCTGTCGATGGAATCGCTGGTCGGCATGATCGCCGCAAGCGGCGTGGTGATCAATGATAGCCTGGTTCTGCTGGACTACGCGCAAAAGCGCGAGGATGCGGACCAACCCGTGTCGAGCCTCATTCTCGAGGCATGCACCGCCCGCTTCCGCCCCATTCTACTGGCCTTTCTCACCAACTTCGTGGGATTCCTCCCCATCCTGCTTGAAACCAGCGAACAAGCCCAGTTCCTGGTTCCGATGACGCTTTCCCTGACTGTCGGCTTGTTGGCCGGCATGACGGCCAGCCTCATCCTGACCCCGGTTTGCTATGCAATCGTGGGAGAATCCTCGCTAAAGTCGCGCAAATCCGCGCCCGACACTGTACGCCAGCCGTCGTAAAACCATTCGATCACCCTGACGGAAAGCGGAAAGGGATTAACATTCAATAATATTAAGGCGGCAGTCAACGCTACCCTGTTTCAAACGTTTTTTGCCATCTTGAGTTGAATAAGCCCTTTTTAGCCTTCGCCTGCCATTTGCCCCTATGGAGACGTCCTTCATAAAACGAAACGGAAGCATGAAGCGTTGCCTGCTGACCTTCGCAGCCATGTCGCTGGCCTCGATCGCCATGCCGCCAGCTCCCGCACTCGCCGATAATGCAGTCAAGCTGAAAATATTGGTCATCACCACGGGGGACCTGGCTGAAGACCTGGAATTCGCCTATATCAAGCCCGTTCTCGACCAGATGGGCGTGCCGTACGATGTATTGAATGCCGCAACCCAGGATTTGAAGACCGCGACGCTTGCCTCTTCCTCGGCTGGAAGCGCTTGCAAGGCGGAAGATCCGGGCTGTACAGGCAACTATAATGGCATCATCCTGACGGATGCCGATCTTGTCCCGGGCTTCACGCCTTCCGAGTGGGATATTCTGCACGCTTACCAGAAAAACTTCGGCGTCCGCCTGGCGGTACTGTCGGGATGGCCCGCCACGTATTCCGACTCCCATGGGCGCTACCTCGACTACGGCCTTGCCTACTCCTCCAGCGGAAGCGACTACGAAGCCCGGTGGACCGTGCCGGATACATACGGCAAGCAGGTTTTCGAGTATGTGAACCGGGCCAATCCCGTTCCCATCACGGACTTCGCCTTCGCGGCCATACCCCGAAATGATGCGAGCACCCTGCGCGATGGCTCTGTGCCCCGCGTCGAGCCCCTGCTGAGAACGCAGGATGGGGAAGCGCTGGTATCGATCGTGCGCTACATGGCGCCTTCCCAGGCCACGCCGGTACGCGAGGTCATGATCTCCACGATCACGAACGCCTCGTCGCTCATCCATTCCAACGTCCTGGCCTACGAGTTCATCAACTGGGTGACACAAGGCGTATTTGTCGGGGCACGTTTTGTCCATATGGCCGCTCACCTGGACGATCTGTTTCGCCACAGCCCGCTATGGGATCCTGCTCTCAAGAAAGAGAATTTTACGGCCGCCTATCGCTTGAGCGGCGTCGACGTCAGCAATGCCGTAAGCAAACAGCTCGCCTTCCGCACGGCACATCCGGTAGCTGCCGATTTCAGGCTGGATTTTGCATTCAACGGCTCCGGGGCGGTGATCGATCCGGACAGCATGCCGCTGGCGGCAAACCTGAAGGAAGACCTGGTATCGGCTGTAGTGGCGAATAAAACCAGTTTTCGCTTCATCAACCATACCTTCGCCCATTTGGACATGGACAGAGCGCCCGGGTCGGATTCCCTGTGCGATTACGCCACCTTTAGCAGCATCGCGGCCATCCAGGCGGAAATCATGAAGAACCGGACGGTCTGGGAGCTTCTGGACCTCCCCGAGAGAAACCAGAACGACAGGGTGCTCATCACCGGGGCCCACTCGGGCTTGAAGGACCGCAAATGCACCACTGATCCGGCCCTGCATCCCGACATGCTCAACGTCCAGGCCGACGATATAGGATTCAGTGCGGGCGGGGCCAATCCGCTGTTCCTTCAAGCCGCCGCTGCCGCCGGGGTGAACTACCTTGCCGCCGACTCATCCCAGCAGGATCAGAACATCGAGCAATATATCGCTCAATACGAGGACGGCAGCCCGATGAACCGGCTGATGCTGCCGCGCTGGCCAACCAATATTTTTTATAACGTGACGCATCCGTCCCAATTGGAGGATGAATACAATTATCTCTACCATGGAAGGTTTGTGAGCGCGGGACTCAATCCTTGCGAAATAGCAGGCGCTATCTGTGCGCCCCGCAATTACCGTGAAATTCTCATGATGGAGGCCGATCTCGGGTTGCGGCACATGCTGACCTTCAGCAAATGGCCTCATTTTTTTCACCAGGCCAACCTTGCCAGATACGATGAGAACGGCAATACGCTCCAGTTCGACTGGCTCAATGCAGTTTTCGCCCAGTACGAGGAGCTGTTCACCCTGCCTGTCAAGAATTTGCCCTACTATCTGATAGGCGACCATACCGCGGAAAACCTCGAGGCAAAATCAGCGGCTATTCAGGCCACTTGGGATCGCACCACCGATCGGGTCATTTTGTCCGCAAACAAGGCCATACCTCATCTCCTGGTTACCGGCCTGGCGGGCGGAGAACTATACGGCGGCCAGTACATCCGGGATATTGCCGTGGATACGCGCCCCATGGCTTACCCGGTCGACAGGGCACTGGCCCAATAACGCTCGCGCTCGCGTTTAAAGGCGTTTTGAAACCGAATGGAAATCGAATCAAAGGGACTTGAAATCGTGTACCGCACTCACTCGATCAGGCCGCTTCCCATCCTGCTTGTTATCGCCTTTTCTATCTTCTGGACTACGGTGGTCCCGGCACAAACGCTGACGCAGCCAATCTTCGGAAAAGCGAGCGAGGCAGCCCGGCAGGACGATGGCGGGAGTGAAAAAAAAATACGGAAGATAACCGATCTGACACTGAAGGCTCGGGAAGCATCGTTTCGCCAACAGGCGAGATCTCTCGCGAGAGGCTATAGGGAAACTGCGGAAATGGTTGCCAGCCAAGGCGGCGATCCCAAACCGATCCTGGATGCCGCAGCCTATTTCGAGAGACAGGCTGAGGTGACTTCGAGAGTCAGCATGGGCAACTGAAAGCAGAATAAAGCAAAGCGGTAGCGCCCATCATGCTTACCGGCGGCAAGGAAATGGTCCTGGGACAAAGCCGCATTGTCATGAAACCGACATCTCGGCATGCAACCATTATGGCTGAGCGGCTTCCCTCTCCACAGCTGCTCGTGGCGCCTATCCTCTAGGCCCATAGCCCGGTCGGGTTATTCACTCGCCCGGGCCTTTTCCATTTACCTGAACTCTCAGGGAAGCGCTAACAACAGCAAGTTTTTTCCCTTCAGTGCCCTTTCCCCTTTTGGAGCACCTGTCCCTGACAGGTTTCCAAACTGCCGGATTGAGGTTCAATATAGCGTGGTTTCCTGCTCGTTATAGCCTGTATGGCTCGCCAGGTCGCCAACATTGCCCCGTATGCTGCAACTGATGACGTCGATGCAGCTTTTCCAGAACCCCGTAGAGAGCAGTTGCAAACCGCGGAAATATCTGTTCGACATTTTTGCCGGCGCGGTGTACCGGCAGGTGATTCCGAGGCCTTCTTCGTGCAGGTTGATGGTCTTGTGCCACATCCAGGCAGGGAAAAACAGCACATCGCCGGGATGCAGATCGAATTCATAGCGCGGCGCGTATTCCGCCAGGGGATAGGTGTCGCGGTCGCTCGGTTCTCCCTGCTCATCGGCCTGGAATTCGGCGAATCGCCGCATGCCGTCGCCTCGCGGCGCGGGATACAGCAGCCAGGAATATTCGGATTCGATCAAGGTCCAGCGTTTCGATCCCGATACCGCCAGATACCAGTTGGGACCCTCTTCGCAATGGTAATTGGCATTCAATCCCGCTCCCAGGCCGAGGATGAGAAAACTCAGAACGGGCTTCGTTGGCCGCCCCATCACGGGAAAATACGTGTTGGACCGCGGGATGCCGAAATATTCGTTGAAAGTGGGATTCTGGTCGAGCAGCAGCTGTTGCGGGATGAAATTGCGGCGGCGATCCTCCGCGATGGTCTCCAATGTCGTATTGATCATCTGCTTGGTGCGCTTGTCGAGAGCTTGCACCAACGTATGCGGAAATCTTTCCGCCAGTTTCGCCAGTGTCCAGTCCGTAGGCGCGTTTTCCACGAAACCGCGCAGCACGCATGGAACACCCCGCTTGACATGCTCGTTATAAAACCGGTTGGGCTCGAGTTCGCCGGGACGATATTCCTGAATTGCCAGGACTTGCCTGCGGGGCACGCCATGATTCTGCAACCGCCGCAGCATCCGCTGCTCCGTGCGCCTGCGCGCTTCGCGCAAGGCATCGGGTTTGTACGATAAATGCTGGCACAGCATGATGCTTTTCAGCGCCAGGACGTTCCAGTAACCCAGCGGCAATTTTTCCACGCCGCTTTTACCCATTCGTTCCACGAAAAAAGTACGCAAGAAAAGCTGCTGCTCCGTCACCAATTGCCACAGGACATACAGCACCGTTGCCAATCCGGCCAAAGGTATGGCCGCCGCATTTCTCATGCGCGCCAATACCATTTTTTGCATCCTGCCTGTGCCCGCCATTGGATATCTCCGTTGGTTTTCCAATATTCAATTTAGCTTGAGAATCGATTCATGCAAATCCTGCGATCTGTTCAGCCAGGCTCGGTTGCCTGTCACGTCGCAGAAACGATTGATAGCGCAGATAAACCGCGTGGACCTTCATTGTCAGCCCGTTGTTGTTTCCTTGCGGGATAGCTTCGCGCTTCGACAATCAGGCTGAACTAACCGGGTTTTCCCGGAGTATTAGACAAAGTTGACGGGTGTGTCAACTGCGAAAGAAAACGCACGCCAGAAATCTGAAATGAACCTGAATCCGGCAGTTCACCGCTTTTTTAGCTTGGAACCATGATTCACAAAGATTTCCCCAGGCGGCCGATCCGTGATACACCATGAAAACGAAGACGGGCCGAAGCCCGTCCATTGATGCCGCCTCAATACCTACCGCCTCAATACTGCAAACTAGAGCCTGTTAACGGAGAGCCTTCATCATCAGAAGCTGGCCGCCCTCTACGAGCTCGGCATCCAGCGGAATCCCGTTGACACTGGGATAGTGAGCCTGCACGTCCAGCAGAAAATAACGGAAGTCGTCCGTTTCGTAGCCCTCGACGCCATTGAACAAGTGGGTGACTTCAATAATGCCGGAGGATTCTTCGTCGGACTGCTTCAAATCAGTGCCATCGATGTCATGGGAGGCGCCGGCGATAAAACGGGAAGGATCATGCTCAGCAACCGCGGTCAGCTTGCCGGTAATGGCTTCGTACTTCCATATCTTGCCAAGACGGACGTTGTTGCCCACATCTTCCTGCATCCAGACATTGCCTGCGGCATCGACGGTAATGTTGTCCAGCATCTTCTGTCCGGTAACAGCGCCATTGACCACCACCTCGACAGTGCCGCCGGCCTCCGGGTGAGTGATATCGGAGAATGTCAGGCGCCACAGGCGAGAGTTTCCGTCAAAATTATCTGTCGTAACGAAATAGAAGCGGTTAGGGTTCTGGGTATCCCAGGCGCCATCTTCAACACGATTCAAACCAGTGCCGGTGCCATCGGATACCAGTGAAAAGGAAGCATTCAGGTTGTCGGGAATCGGTACCGATCCATTCACGCTGCCTTCCGTGGCATAGCCCGCGATCTTGACCTGATAGGTGACGCCATTGGTAAGGCCGGCCAGCTCCACAGGATTGCCTTTCTCCTGTTTTTCTCCCACATAGATGTAGACCTTGCTGGCATTGAGGTTGCCATCATCCAGGCCGGCGACAATCGTGCTGTCCTGCTCGTATGGGCTGGCAACCAGGTTTTCCCACGAGGCGGTGCCCAGGGCGGGCAGTTGGTAGCTGGTTCCATGCTGGCGAGCGGTAGCCAGATGAGCGAAGGCGCGGCCGGTGGGCCCGGATTCTTCGCCATTCAGGAAAATCAGGCCCTCGCTGAGCCCCTTGCCGGTATGGCTGTTGTAGTAGGCGGTCGGGGCGGCCAGGTCGGCTGAGCACAAACGACTGAGAGTGGTCGTGCCGCTGGTGATCACCATCTGATTGATCAGGTCTTCCCCATTGAGCACCTTGAGATCCTTCTTGCGGATCTGCCACTTGGAGACAAAGGCTCCCTTTGCGCCGTGCGCGCGGATGGTGCCCACGGTATCGCGCAACTCGTGGTTCATCAGTACGGTAATCGTGCCATCACCGTTGTCGTAGGCGCCCAGTCCATCGGGAATACCCACCATGCGGTATTTCTCGTTACCCTTGTGCTTCTTCTTGATTTCGTCTCCCACAGTCAGAATGGAAGTGAATTCAATGCCCGCCGCCTGCGGGACGAGATAGGGCGATTGCGAGCTGCTGGGGCCGGTAGCGGCGCCAGCCGAAGCACCGATGCCGGTGAGCGCGGCGGCAACCAGTGCCGCCATGAGTTTGCGTTGCATACAGATCTCCAAAGAGGTCGCGGCCGGACAGCGCCGCTTGTGTTTTATATTTGACTGGAATTTGCCGACGGCCCGCGCGAAGCGTCTGGCCCGACCGGCAGGGGAGGAAATTAGCAGAACCGTATTGCATGAATGTGTCCTGCTCCATGATACGAATGATACGAAAGGCGTGGGGCCGGGAGTTTGAAACGAATTACGACGTCTCGCCAGCATGGCGAGCTGCCGCAATCAAGGCAAAATTCGTCTCTCGCCTCACGAGACAGAGACAGGTAGCCTGTATGATGGCCTTTCAGGTTGACCTCGAGCAAGCATGATCCGGAAAATCGTATCGGGCGGACAGACTGGAGTAGATCGCGCCGCGCTAAACTGGGCAATCGAGCATGGTATCCCGCACGGGGGCTGGTGCCCCGCCGGGCGGCGTGCTGAAGATGGCGTCATTCCGGCGCGATATCGGCTAGAGGAAACACCAGGGCGTAATTACGCGCAGCGCACGCGGTGGAATGTTCGGGACAGCGATGCTACCCTGATCATCAGCCTTTCGCCGGAACTGAGCAGCGGGTCGCTGGCCACCCGGCAATGGACAGAAAAAATGGAACATCCCTGCCTGCATCTTTATCCAGGCGATGAATGGCGGGAACGAATGGCCGCTTTTTTCGAAGCTACTCAGGTCCGGATATTGAATGTCGCGGGTCCCCGCAGTTCAGGAGCTCCCGGCATCGAGCAATTTGTTCATGAAGTTTTGAGTACCCTCGACATTTTGGAAAAAAACCATGCGGAGTGATGGAACCTCAGGCAAATCAAGCGGTATTCCGCTCCCCGCTGCGCTCCGCCATTGTTCACCCTACCGGTGCCGGGGCACGATCAGAACATCGCAGGAAATCCGGTCGAGCACATGCTGAGTAACACTTCCAAGCAACAGCTCATCGAAACGGGATCGCCCATGTTTCCCCAGCACGATCAAATCCGGCTTCATTTTTTTTGCGTGATCGTAAATGACATGCCCCGGATGGCCGAAAATTACCGTGCGAAAGAATGAGCGGTCCTCGGCCTGAAGATCCCCAATGAACTGGTTCAATTCCCTCAAGGCATCCGCTCCTGTCCTGGCATGATATTCACGAATGATATCCGGAGCGACATTCATATACTGCATATGCTCTTCGAATACCACGTCAAAAGCATGTAAAAACGTTATCTTCGCATCCGGGGCGATTTTCAGAGCCATGGATGCCGCACGCCGCGAGTTTTCCGAAAAATCGACCGGAACCAGAATCTTGCGATAAGGCATGGTGGGAAATTTCTTTACTACCAGCAAAGGCGTTTTAGTCATGCGAGCCAGTTTGTCGGCAGTATTGCCGAGAAAAAACCGGGTAAAGAAATTGCCCCCGCGTGCGCCGATCACGGTAAGGCCGGCAGGCAAGTGATTTGCCCGGGAAATGATTTCCGCCTCGGGTTTCCCGAATTTAACAGCAGGCGCGCAAAAAATACCGTGATTGTCCTGCAGTTGCTGTACGACCAGTTGCATCTCGCCCATGGTGCGCTCTACAAGAACGGCTTCCGCCGCTGCCGATGTGGTATTCATGGCAAGCCCCAGCGCATCGGGCAACCCCGCCTCCTTCACCAGAAGCAATTCGACCATATCGCATTTGAGCTTGGCGCATAACATGGCCGCCCGTGATGCAGCGTTCAGGGAATTCGTGGAAAGATCACTTGCCGCAAGAATTTTTTTGATATTCGGCACGCCGCTTCCTCCATTCTGATCAAACAATTACATCCGCCTGCATTCTACCGGGTTAAAGGAATAAAACTCCTTCCATCGGTGGATATCGATATGATGGATATCGGAGGCAAGCAGAGCTTCCCTTGCAAAAACCGGCATGGATGTTAATGCCGGCAGTCATCCTGGATGCTATTATCTATTAGACCCTCGTCTGCTCGAACGAGACACCCGAAAGCCTCTTCCCATTAACCCGATAGCAACTCTTTGCCTTCCGGTTTTACAGACATGACAACAGAATCAAATATGGCTGAAGCGGATGCCTCGCCCATCCGGCTGGTGATTCACGGCGGCGCCGGCACGATCACCCGCGCCAGCCTGAAAAAGGAGCGCGAGCAGGCATACGCGCAAGTGCTTGAGCAATCGCTTGCTGCCGGCTATTCGGTGCTTGCGGCAGGCGGCGGCAGCATCGATGCCGTGATAGCCGCAATCGTGGTGATGGAAGATTCGCCGCTATTCAACGCCGGCAAGGGCGCCGTATTCAGCAATGCCGGCCGGATCGAACTGGATGCATCCATCATGGATGGCTCCACGCGTCAGGCCGGTTCCGTCGCTGGCGTAACGACGATACGCAATCCCATCCGCGCCGCCCATGCGGTAATGGCGCAAAGCGAGCATGTAATGCTGATTGGTTCGGGCGCCGAAACCTTTGCCGTGGAGAAGAGCCTGGAAATCGTCGATCCCTCCTATTTCCACACTCCTTTCCGCTGGAATCAATTGCAAAAAGCCATTTCCCAGCACCGCCTGCTGCGCGACCATGATGCGCTTCCCGGCAAGCCTGATACGGCCGAAAACATGGATGAAAAGCATGGAACGGTGGGTGCCGTGGCTCTGGATCGCCATGGGAATCTCGCGGCGGGCACCTCTACCGGAGGACTGACGAACAAACGCTTCGGGCGCGTGGGAGACTCGCCGATTATCGGGGCTGGAACCTATGCGGACAACCGTTCGGTTGCAGTATCGGCGACCGGCAGCGGAGAAATGTTCATTCGCACCTGTGCCGCGTTCAACACGGCGGCACAGGTGCGGCTACTGCATCGCTCGATTACCGAAGCAGCCGATAACACGCTGGAGGAAGTCGCTGCCATCGGGGGCGATGGCGGCTTGATCGTGCTGGATGCAAAAGGCAATCATGCCATGCGCTTCAACACCAGCGGCATGTTCCGCGGCACGATTGACGGAGATGGAATCGCGCAGGTGAAGATCTTTGGATGAGCCATGCTTTTAAGGAAGCGCTGAATAAATCTCTGCTGGCGCGGCGGTGGCTTTGCGGGATGGGATGCGCGAAAGGCGACGACGCGGGCGCGCTCAGCGAGGATTTGTTCAGTGCTTCCTTAAGCCTGCGCCCGAGACCACTGGGCTTCCCAATCATCGAACGCATCCGTCGGCATCGGCTTCCCGACAAGAAAGCCTTGCGCCACGTCACATCCCCAGGCGGCTAACTGATCCCACTGCGCCTGGCTTTCAACACCTTCCGCGACCACGCGTAAACCCAGATTATGGCCCATCTCGATAGTTGATCGTACAATTGACGCAGAATCACGGCTCTCCGTCATCGGCATGACAAAGGATTGATCGATCTTTATCCAGTCCACTGGAAGTTTCTGCAAATAGCTGAGACTGGAATACCCAGTGCCAAAATCATCGATATAAAGTTCGACATCAAGCTCCTTCAGTCGAGCCAGCGTATCCAGCGCAGTTTTGGGGTCCTCCATCAACGCGCTTTCAGTGATCTCAAAATGAATGAGTTCTGGAGGAAGGCCCCAGGTCGAGAACAATCCCTGTATTCGCTCTATCAGCCTTATATCATGTAAATCATGCGCAGACAGGTTTACCGATAATGGCCTGCGCACGCCTGCTTCGTACCAAACATAGCCCTGGCGGAATGCTGCGTCCAGCACCCAATTTGTAAGAGGTGTAATTAGTGCGGCTTGTTCCGCGAGCTTGATAAATTCGCCGGGGTTGATAGGACCATCCAAGGGGTGTTCCCAGCGCACCAGCGCCTCCGCGCCAGAGATTTGGCGCGAGGCTATGGCGACCTTAGGCTGGCAGTAGAGACGCAGCTCATTCCTTTCGATCGCCCGCTGCAGCTCACTTACCAGCTTAAGCCGACGCGCGTTTTCCTGTTCCTGTCCTTGGTAGAAGGCATAGCTTCCCCTCGCAGGCTTCGCCTTGTCCACTGCGGCGTTCGCTCTTCGCAGCAGAGCTTCGGCGTCAGTTCCATGGCCCGGAAACAGTGCAATTCCAGCGGACACTGGCGCATCTATCGTCAGCCCCGATATTTCAACTGGTTCATGCAAAACTTCAAGAAACCGCCCCGCTTCCCTGGCTGCGCCATCTGCCCCGGTGAACGGAAGCAGCAAGACAAAGGCGGCTTCGCCTACGCGTGCCAAAAACTTGTCGGGCTTGGCAGCTTCGACCAGACGCTGTGCCAGTTGCTGGATTAGTTGGTCTCCCGAGAGGTGGCCGAGGATTTCATTGATTTTATGGAATTGCCCAACTTCAAAATAAAGCAGCGCCAAGGGGCAGTGTTGATGCTTGGCAAGTTGTATTGCTTCTTCCAAACGCTTGTGCAAATAGGTGCGGTTGGGCAGGTCAGTAAGGGAGTCATGGTAAGCAAGGTGAGCAATGGCCTCTTGAGCTTTGCGGTGCTTGACCTGCATTCGCAAACCGCCGATCCCATAGGCAAGATCGTCAGCCAGTTCGTTAAGCAACTTGAGCTCTTCGTCATCGAATCCATCAGGGTCGGCGGCTGCTATTACGATTGCGCCCAGTATTTCTCCCTCCAACTGTAGCGGAAACGCTGCCACCGAGGCGTATCCGCTTGCTTTTGCAAATTCCATCAACCGGGCGTAGGCTGGAGTGGTATAGGCGGAATCAGCAAGGACGTGCCTTACGATGCTGGGTTTGCCCGTGCTGACCGCGGTACTGAACGCGGTCTGGCCACTATCCGAAGCAGCCCATGAGGGAACCAGCTCTTGAAGATGTTCCTTATTTATTCCGGCGCATTCCATCCATTGGATGGATTTATTTTCATCATTTTGCGCATATCCGACACAAGCAAGGTGATAGCCGCCTTGCTCCGTGATGACCCGGCACATTTCGCGAAGAAGCTCTTGTTCGTCTGACGTGCGCAGGAGGGTATGATTGCCGGCGCTCAAGGTTCGCAACGCGCGGCTCACGCACTCTAACTTGCTCGGCTTTTTGTTCGGCGGCATAAAATCCCGTTTATCCTGGTCGCTGCCCCTTGGCGGGATGACCGTATCCGTTTCCACCCTTTTTTAGGGAAGCGGCACGTTCAGTACCTTTTTTACCGTTGACCTTGGAGTACCTTCAGCCCAGTTGCCGAACCATTTCTTCACATTGATGCCGGGCAATTTCCAGATTGCCACAAACCTCTGTCGGCTCTCCGTCCGGAAAAGGTTGCCACAGTCTTTTCCCATTGCCTTCTGGCGAAAGCGTTCCACGTAAAAATGAACATCGTTCCCTTGTCAGACACAATATATGATTGCCTTTCAAGTGATCAAGGAACCATTCGAAATACATTTTCGAATCCTTTCCAGATATTGCTACAGAGGAGCTTGCCCAAGCTTATTATCTGAAAGCTATGCCGTGGCGGTTGTCGAATCCGCCAAGGCTTCCCGAAGCTTTTTCTCCTGCTCGGGAGACAGGGATGTTCGCAAAACCTTGCCTTTAATACTGGAGAACTCCGCCAGGATCTTTTCCGGTTCTGCCTTGCACACGAGGATGAAAAGCGCCGAGGAGTTGACGGGAATGGTCTCGGCCAGCGACCTGATGAAATCATCCTCGATGCCATAGTCGGCGAGAGAACCGGATAGCGCGCGTGCCCCGGCGCCGATGGCGCCGCCCAGGACAAATCCGGCGATCGGATTGAGGAACAGCAGTCCGACCAGGGCTCCCCATAAGCTGCCGGAAATAAAGGCAAAGCCCTCGGCAGCGGTAAAATTGATACTCTGCTTGAGGTGAACCTTGCCGGTCTCGTCGCGGATGACGACAACGGCATCCTCGAGATCCATCAGGTGCGCCTTCTTCAGTTTGACAAGCCCAAACAAAACACGATCCGCTTCTTCGGCATCTTTAAAGCCCACGACAACCAGTTCGGACATATTTTCCCCCTGTCATAAAGTTTCTTGCTGGCCTGAACGCTGAATCCATCTTCTTTCTTACACTTTTTTCCATCGACTTGCAATGGTTTACAAGATGCAGATTGCTTTCTTGTAAACAGGAATTCAGGTTTGCGTAATTCTTGCGAAGAACTAGACTGAATATAAATCCCCTTGTATTTCCCTTCCGTTTGGCGCTCTACACATAAAATGCGACAAAACGAAACAATAATCGGTGGAGATCCTTTACAGACATTGCGCGCTTGAACGGGCGTCTATGCGGCCCGACGGCGGCCCGGCGCTAGCGTGGCTAGTCGTAAATTCATTGCATAAAAAATCCCCGTCATGCCGGGCGCTGCGCCAGCGGCAAGCCGGAATCCAGAGCTTCTTCAAGCTACTGGATTTCCGCCTTCACGGGAATGATCCCAGGTATTTATTCAATGTATTTCCGGTTCAAGATATTAGGAAGTTGAATGCAAAAGCTGATCGTTCCTCACGATGTTACTTCTGCAGCTATTTTCCTTGTTGCGGCCATGATGGTGCTGGCAAGTGCAGAAACCTGGGCTCTACCGAGCTTCGCCCGGCAGACCGGCATGCCATGCAGCGCTTGTCACATACAAGCCTTCGGGCCGAACCTCACGCCAACAGGACGAAATTTCAAGTTATATGGCTACACCGATACAGCCGATGACAGAACCAAAATGGTTCCTCTCAGCGTTATGCTGCGAGGCTCGTTCACTCACACAAACAGCGGGCAACCTGGAGGCGCGACCGATCGCTTTGGCGCGAACAACAACGCGACCATAGACGAAGCGTCCATCTTCTATGGAGGACGCATCACCTCCCAGATTGGCGCTTTTGTGCAGGGTACGTATGACGGCGTGGATAATTCTGCCGCGCTGGATAATACCGATATTCGCTTCGCCAACTACATTGATTTGAGTGATCAGCGTTTTGTTTACGGCGTATCGGTCAACAATAATCCCACAGTTCAGGATCTTTGGAATACCACCCCCACATGGGGATTTCCATGGGCATCATCCCCTCTGGCGCCCACGCCCTCAGCCGGGTTATTCATTGAGTCCCTGGGCGCACAGGTCGTCGGCGCGACCGTTTACACCATGTGGAACGATTTACTCTATGTGGAAGGCGGCGGCTATACGAGCCTTCCCCGCAATATCCAGAATGGAATCAACACGTTTGATCCCGGTCAAAACCAGATCGAAGGCGGAGCTCCTTATTGGCGAGTGGCCCTTCAAAAAAACTGGAATGGGCATTATGGCGCAATCGGAGCGTTTGGGTTGAGGGCGAATGTAAGTCCTCAACGTATCCAAGGTTCTGGCGCCGATCAATACACCGATTTTGGCTTCGATCTCACATATCAATATCTGGTGAACCCGACCCACATCTGGGAGATCAATGCAACTTACGTTCGTGAACATCGGGATTTGAATGCGAGTGTCGCGTTGGGGTTTGCGGAACAGAAACGAGGCAGTATCGACGTGGCCCGGTTCAGGGCGGGATATACCTATCAGCAGACATATTCTCTCAATCTGGGATATGCGCAAACAACCGGGACAAGAGATGCCATTATCTACGCTCCCGATCCGATCGACGGAAGCTTATCGGGCAAGCCAAACAGCCAGGCCTTTACAGCAGAAGCCAGCTATATACCTTTCGGGAAAAATGATTCCATCCTGTCCACACTCGCAAATCTGAAATTGACCGTTCAATATGTTCATTACTTCCAGTTCAATGGTGGTTTTCGCAATTACGATGGTTCTTTTCGCAATGCCCCGGGCAATGACACCGTCTACCTGAATGGCTGGCTAGCGTTTTGATAAAAATTCTGAGTTAAGCTTACGGTTCTTTACCCAGTCTTGACAGTAACTGGTCGTAACCCCGCGCCCGATTTCATCTTTTTTCTCGGCCATCAGAAAAAGGCCCCTGCCATTGCTTTTTTCTCCCGCAACTCACCTATCAGCCGTTTTTCCTTGCTGTCATCATTGCTTACATAGGCTGCACCCTTGTATTCAACTACAAGCAAACGATCATCTTGCAGCAGGGCGACAAAATCCGGGTAAAACCGGTCGGTTGAGGTCGGCAACCAGAATGCGGCGCGAGGTTGACCCGACAGGTTTACGCTTCTGCCATTAACGGACATTTCTCCTAATACAGATTTTCTGAAAACAATTCTTTTCCGTCGCCACCGACACGGTATTTGATCTGACCGGCTGCTTCTGCGACCTGCCAAGCTTCTTCGCGGGTCATAAAGACTCCCCACTGGTCGATGAAGCCTTGTTCTGGAATTTCACCCAGTGAAACCATATGCCGGATCATAGTTTGGTCGAAATGTCGAGGACCAATGTGAATTGATCCTTTAACTAGAATTGCGGCACAAACGACCATACGCGGCTTAGGTTTGGGTTTATCTTCCGTGATTTTTGTCGAGTTAAACTCCCTGATTGCTTCTTGCCAACCTTTCAATCCATCAATCATATTGTCTCCTTTTCTTTTTACCTGCTCCGCGAATCAGATACAGATAACCCTGCGGTTCTTCGTGAATAAATTTAACCGCATATCCATGTTTATCCCGCGGCCCATCAATTGGGAAATAGTCGCCATTTGACCGGAAAAACTTGCTGTATAGCTGATACAAATGGCCCATATTTCCCATCCCCGTTTATACAACTCTGCCCATTAATTTTTGGCAGTTTCAAACTGGTCTTAATCCAGTTTTACAAGAGGCATTTTCAACAGTAAATAACTTTTGCAAAACAATGATTTATAGAACAAGCGAAACTCTGCTTTTAGCCGAGGGATAAAGTATAAGCTTTGAAGATATTAAGGAGAGAGAAATATCTCGGGGGACCAGCATTAGGCGAAGTATAAGTTTTTAGGCAAGAATTCTATAAATGGTCTAACGATGGGCTTCAAGGAAAGTGTTTTCTATGACGCATCCCGCACGCTGTCGGTTTGAAGACTACGGTGTATTTCTTTGGTAGAAAACTGGGATTGAAGGTCAGAGGGATGGTAATTCGGAAATGTAAGATACCGAAACGGCTTCTGTGTAAGTGGGAGGGTAATTTGATTGCCATTTTTCGATCTGTCGGAGTGCTTGGTTGGAGTTCCAAGCCAGATCTAAGGCAAGAAAAAATGCTAAGCCCTAAATTATCAGAAGCTTAGCGTTTCGTTGGGGCGGCGTCAATCGAATAATGCCGCGTAAAGCGTATGCTTATTGACTCGGTCTGACGACAGTAACTATAGTTACCGTCAAAGTTACCGTCGCAGTATCGAAATTTGAACTCATCTAAAAGACATCCGAGGATATGTTGGTTTCATAAATCCTGAATAATAAACCCACGAGTGGAGGTACCGTTATAAAA
This sequence comes from Nitrosospira sp. 56-18, assembly GCA_001899235.1. GTDB lineage: Bacteria > Pseudomonadota > Gammaproteobacteria > Burkholderiales > Nitrosomonadaceae > Nitrosospira. The sequence goes on along the minus strand of MKVR01000039.1, from coordinate 3,965 downwards.
TCAACTCATCGCTCGTAGCTAAAATTAATCCCCCACGAAATCCTCTTTCTCCTCTCGCCTAATTTCGGCCCTGATGCCCTTGATGCGACACTCAACATACTGCTTGTGTTTGAGCAATGAAACGGTATTAAAAACTGGAATTAAGCTTTTAAGGTATTCGATACGCCTCTGAAGCATGGGCACAGCACTTCCCGACCAAAAACTACAATCTGGTTCTAGTGGCAACTGCTTGAAATCATCGAAGCTTCCGTTGAGCTCGACAAATTTTGAAACAAATTGGACTCTATTCTCTATGGAGAAGTTGGAAATCAAGCTAAACAACACAAATCGCATGAAATCCCTATCATTAGGCCTACTCTCAATTAGCGCCATTAATAAATTTACCTGACGCGGATTAACGTTTTGTAATTCTTGATCGCTCCGATTCAATCCAAAGAAGACCTGAAAATACGAATAAAAAGATGTTTCCTTTTCATATTCGAATATTCGCTCTGCAACCTTGAGCATAATTTCATGGTAATCGTCACGCTCCCAAATAAATGAATAATCACGATAGTCATCGTGCTTGCTTACCCACTTTGTTTTTCCATACATCCAGTCAATGTATTCCACAATGAAACCGCTATCCATATCTAGAATACGATTAAAATTTCTTCCGTCATGGTCTCCATAGGCTGTCGAGTTTAATTCCATAAGATACGCTCGTTTTAGCAGTTCTGTTTTTTCAGAAAAGTGATCCATAATTTCTTCGTTAACTTTTGTAAGCGGATTAAAGAGGTTGGATAGCGAGCGAGCATACGAAGCTTCAGATTCCGCTCTGGTAACCAGAAGCTCAGTTATCTTAGAAATTATCTCCGGCTCGATTGAGCGGTAATTCAGAAGGTAGTCCCAGTCAGATGGAAGCTCACCCAACTCGCTCACTTGGTATAAATTAAGGAGTTGATTGAGTCGTTCCTGAGAAATCTCAGCTTGAGGCAAGAAACAATAAAAGCTGAATAACCACGCTCGTTGAGTTGGATAGATGGCCCCATTTATGATGGAGTAGGCTTTTTGCGTTCCGCAACGTTCTATCAAATTTTTGACCAAAGGATGACAGTTACGATTGAGACAAAGTGGATCATTTTGCTCAAGATAGTATTTCAGAACTTCAGAGTAAAGTTTAGTATCCCGTTCCGCTAAAATGGTTAATGCCAGAACAATATTTATTTGAAACTGATACTCCTTATGTGATTTAACTATCGAGGCCTTGATCTCAGCGCATTGAGATAAGAATTGTGTGTAATCTTTCAAGTTATAATGAAAAGTATGTTGCTCAATCACATTTTTTCTGTAGGCGGCATGTGCATTGTGATCGAGCTTTAGGGTGTGAATATCCGACCAATCGGAGGTTAGTAGTTCATAGGCACGATAAGTCTCACTCTCGAATTGTTTTTTTAACGCGCTATTAAACGGCACATTACAAGACTTCAACTTGTCTAAATAAGTTTGCACCACAAGGCTATGTTTGAAGTTTAACGGTGATAGTTCTCGTTCCAGGAATGGCACAATATCTACTGCATCCTGGGCGACAATCTCTCTATTTGATGTCTTATAACCCGATAAACTGTAATGGCGTAACACGTTAAGCACTTCGTTTTCCAAATTCTTCAATTTGTACAAATATGCGAGACCGTCCCACATTGATTTGCGTAGCTTGGTCAACTCGACGCCAGGTAAAACCTCAAAGTTAATAATGCTAATAGCATGGTTTCCTTTATTCTCCGAACAGTCAAATTTGATGCCGAGGTATTTTTTCGTTACCGCAATAAAAACTCTGGAGAAAAACCAGTTCGTACCTTGTTGAGCTCGCTCCCAGAGTACATCCACTACAGCTTGCTGGACATAGTATCCATGTATATAAGACGTGTGACGAAAACTGAAGTATTCAACAAAAAGATTGAGAATTTCTGAAAGTTCTACTGGACGCTTTTCTAAATAATCGCAGATGAGGTTTAGCGCCATTCTGAAAGAATGCTCGTCGGTATGTTGGAATGAACGCAGAACACTCAGAATTGAAGGGTTTGGTACTTCTGATTTAGAATCAAAATCGAGGCTTGCCAAGTCCGCCTGCACCATTGGCATGGTTGCAATTTGTTCCTGAAGATAAACAAGTGTGTCGGTTTGTTTCAGAAACCAAAAGACATCGATAAGGTGAAGAAGACATTCTCTATTTTCTGCGAGGATTTGCTTTTCCCAAAATCGATCTACATGCGGGCGAATTATATTCGCCAATGCATCGCGATCAAACGCCTGCATGACGGGATTGAGGGCATCTATCAATCTCTGACGATGGTCAGGAAAAAATGCATCTAACAGTTTGCCAAATTTAAGTACAGACTCCTTGAAGAAAGCAAGATAAAAAAGGTAAGTAGCAAGAACCTGATCGGAAGCTCTAGTTACTTCGTCCTCGTAAACATCAACGATTTCCATGTTATGAAGTTGATCGACGGACTCCCACATAATATCGGAAGTTATGCCAAACGCCTCCTCAATGGCACTCATGGTCTTCTCATTGGTTCGATCTATAACTCTGAAGAAAGCGATTATCCCAGCCGCCCTTAGTAGATTGGCGTTGCCGAGCTCGCTTAGGTCTTGTCGTATTGACACAAAATAGTTGTCATAGAGACTCGAAACGTCATTAATGCTATCCAGTGTATCTTTCTCCTTTGCCACCTCTGCTACCATAATTGCAAGGCGGGGATTGCCTTTCGCAATGTTGGCAATCCGATCAAGGTAAAAGTGGTTGCAAATGCCGTACTCCTTTTCGACCATCTCTCTGATTTGCTCTTCTGTAAGCACCGGAATATTTATTTCTCGTATCTCTCCATAGGTTTGGGAAACTTCACGAATTTTTTCAACCGCATAGTCACGGACGGTAACAATTATCTTAATTTGTTGATCTTGTCGTTGATCTTGAAGTAATTGGATAAAATATCTAAAATTACTTAAGCGGTTGGCATCATCTACCAAAATAAGGAAGGCTCCAGGCTCTGCAAAATGGATGCGCAAATCCTCAAAAATATCTGGCCCACGATTAAATATACAAAGAGTTTTATATTCTGAATGAAGCTCGCCAAACCGGGCGCAACATTCTAGCGCGAGTCTAGTTTTTCCTACCCCCGCCTTACCTAGAATGATCACCAAGTCGTGATTATCAAGAGCTGCTCCAATTTTCTGAAGCTCCTCCTCCCGAAAATGGAAAGCGGTGTTGAGTCTTGTAGTGAGTTTATTCTTACCGTACAAAGTTACAAATTCATCTGGTGGAATGATTTGGCCTGTATCAACCTGAACTCCCAGATAATCTCTAGCAAGTCCGCGGTAATTTTCCGATAGGTCATATGAGATTGAACCGATATCAAAAATATTTAAGTTGACCCCGTGTGTTTCGCATATCTCTCGTAAGCGGTTAAGTTCATTAGTCGAGAGATTAGAGGTGTGGCAAAAAACTATTTCCTGAATCTTCGCCACGGGAATACCGGTTTTTTCCTCATCGAAGCATTTATTGAGGTCATCCTTTAACTTTGCAAAAAACCCAGTTTGTTGTGTTGTGTATTCTGCAAAAACATACTTTCCATTGGAAAGTATCGCCAATGTATCTGGAGTACCCGTCTTTACTTTATTTGCCCCAATAACAGAACCCAACGGAACGAGATAGTCATAACCTCTTTTTTTAAGATAAGCGTCGGCCAGCTTTTGAAACGCTCCCCCATCCAATTCTCTGAGGGCGGTCTGGATTTGATTTATTTTTGACATTCTGTAACTTTAAAGTGTGGAGAAATAGTAACCCCAGTTATTGGGCGATTCATTAAAGAGCGCGTCACGATATACCATTACTGCCAGAAGCTTTCATAGAATTTTTACACTTAGAGTTTATCCACAAATAACTTGCCAAATTTACCGGATTCACCGACCATGACGCTTTGGTT
>MKVR01000038.1 GCA_001899235.1 Nitrosospira sp. 56-18 | reverse complement strand
TTTCCAAGCAGCACCCCATCCCTCCTGAGCGTGAACAGGACATACCGCCCGGCGCGTTCATAGCGAATAAACGTTTGGTAATCGGGATTGAACGGCAGACCGTGCCGGTGCCCCTCGGTCTCATTCCAATGCGATTTGTGAAGAGGCTTTATCTCGTCCTCGATGTCCTCGATGCGCTCCACCGCAAAGGCGAACTCTCCGGACGCCTCAGGCTTTATGCGGTCGATCACGTCGAAAGGAACCAAGGTGGGAATCTGATCGGCCAGCACCATAATATCTGCCGCGAGATTGGGATCGAGTTGGACACCCATATTCGCCCGCAGCAGGGAAATTAAATTTGCGTTCATATCATCCGTCCAATCTATTCAAAATAGCCTCAGTCGCATCGCGGACAGAGTTCACATAAGCGTAAAGCGCCTCACACTCGGCTTTCGTCGGGGTTGAGGAAAATGTCAATGTCTGGGCGGAAGGAATCACAATTGCATTCCCACGCCGCCCGATCACCGTCTCCAAAATCGTGCGGAGCCAGTCCGGCGCCGTTGCCGGTATGCCTGGTTTCTTGATGCCGGCAGAAGTCGCCTTGACACCCGTAAGCGCGTCTTCAAACACGATCCCGTTATTTACGATTCCTGACGCGGAAACGAGATCATTGCGGTTCGTGCGCGCCAGGCTGCCCTTTATGGTCGTCGTGCCGGTGGCCGAAACAGAATCATTTGCGTTGGTGACGGCAATAGTTCCGGTTGAGCCGGTTGGAACAGTCCCGCTGGCCGAACAAATGTCGTTGGCATTGGTCTTGGATAAAAACCCTATGACCGTTGTTGTGCCAGATGCAGAACTCGGGTCGTTCGCATTGGCGCGCGCAAGCGATCCGGTAACGGTCGTGGTTCCCGTTGCCGAAACGCTGTCGTTATTATTGGTATAGGCAACGTTGCCAGATACCGATGACCCAACCGACCCGCTGGCACTTACGGTATCGTTTGCATTCGTTCTTGCCAGCGTACCTGTTACAGTAGTGGTGCCGTTCGCCGCGGAGGTATCATTGGCGTTTGTCTTCGCCAGCGACCCCTTGATTGTCGTCGTGCCGGACGCCGCCAGCGTGTCATTACCATTGGTCCTGGCAAGGCTGCCGGTTAGTGTGGTGGTCCCAGTGGCGGCTGAAGTGTCGTTAGCATTGGTGACATTTACCGTTCCAGTTGCGCCGGATGATGTCGAGCCAACCAGATACAGCTTTCTTTGCGGTGAAAGTATCCTGTACGGATTTACCGCAATATCCGCAATCTGCTGATCATCGAGGTATTTATCTAAAAGATAAAAGTACGCGAAGCGCCCTGTTATGAACCGTGGCCCGCTTACCCGAAGTTGCCCGACCAAAAATGGATTGGTGGGGTTCGATACGCCAGTCAGTCCAATTCCGCTATTCGCAATTTTTGCTCCGTTGCGAAAAATGGAAATTCCGACACCAGCTTTGTTTCTTGCAGCCCCGTGATAAAACGTGCCCGTCGCCCAGCCGGATGCCAATAAGTCGCCGGAGTAATGATTTCCCGACAGGTACATGTCGGTTCCGCTGGTGAACAGGCTCCAACCGTTTGATGTCCCGTTACAGCAATCCACGATTCCTGTAACACCGCTCAGAGCATCGAATACGCCGCCCCACATGACCGTGAATTCATCGGTGGGAATATTTGCCGTGCCGAAATCAGCGTATGTAGTCGAACCGTCGAACTTCAGCGCCGGGCCTGCATCCGTATAATCAGACGCCAGCGTGCCATTCAGCGTCGGATCTTGAATCAGGGAACCGAATTCGCCGGTGGCGTTGTTTCCTCTCCAGCCGTTCACGTCGCCATACTGGATTATGGCGTTGGATACCCCGGCAAGAATCGGGTGGGAAGCGTCTACTCTTGAACGCTTCGGTGGCTGCGACGTATATCGCCGCGGCAGGATGAGCATTAGGTGCCTACGGCGGTTATATCGGCTTTGTAGATGTAGCCGGAGGTAAGCGCCACGCCCATATCATTTTTGACTACCAGCTTAAGATACCTTGCAACCGGAAGATCAGACAATTTCATAAATCGGCGATGCGTGCCGGTTGATTGGATCGTGAACGCCCCTACCCACTGCAGATCTCCCTCGTCGGTCGTGGTCATGCCGCTCGTCGGTCCAGTGCCGAAATTTGTGTTATCGAGTGAAAGTTGCGCCCACACCAGAATACGTTTGTTACCGCTAGGAGTTGACCCAGGGGTTACCTCGATTTCCAACGTTACATCGATGGGTATTGTCGCCCCAAGATCGATGGCCGACGATGCGATATAGGTAGCGCTCGCGAGCGTTCCCATTGTGAGCAGCGCGGAAGAGCGAGCGCCTTGCGCAAGTGTGAATGTCGTAGCCATTATCTGTTCCTCAGATCTTCTTCAGTCACATAGGGCAGGCCCAGTACTTCCGCTCGAGATGCTGGTTGCATGGAAATAGCCTTGAGTGCAGCAACCTCTTCTGCGGTAAAACCATTTGGAGCCGCGATACTCCCGATTACATCAATCATCCCTATGGTGGTAGGCGAACCCATATCTCCACTATCCATTCTGAGCCTACTCAGAAAATCCCGAACTATCACTCGTGATGGCGCGATCGCGTCCAACTTGTTCATAACGCTTTCGTACATCGTCACCCCTAGCACATCCATTATCTTTAACACTGTAACGATAGTTCGTTTGCGCATCGTTTCTGTCTGATCGTTAAGCAGTTCCACCACTCGCCCTGGCTGATCCGGCAGGAATGCGGCATATCCTTTTCCGGTCGGATCGTTGGTTATTTCGTCTCCAAGAACGCTCATTCAGGCACCTCCACTTTGTCACCCAGCTTGTCTTTGTCGTACTGGATATTCATCCCGATAGCGAGGTCGTAGAACCTGTACGGCAACTGCCGCCCGAGGACTTCTTTCTCGTATGCGTGTTTGCAGTGGTCCGGGCCTTGGAACGGCAGGAACAACGCATTGACGATCTTCTCCAGTACGCGATAGGTTGGGATGTGATGCAGCCGGAAACAGCGGGACGACATGGTTTCATCCGCCGAGCCGCCCAGGATGGCATTAGCCTGTTGATCCAGCGCTATGGTCACCTGATAAACCCATTCCTTGAACAGGCGCCACATTTATGGATTGCCCTCTGTCACGACAAAGCTAGAAACGCTCACCGGCTGCCCTGCCACGATACTCGTGGTGGTCAGGTTCAAATCCGATCCACTTGTGCCGACATCGCCATCCATCACGAATGTCGTGCCATCGGACTTAACGATTCGGAACCATGTCGCGGTACCTGTTGCATCTGCGCTTGAATCCTGCGTGATTGCATTGAGGGTCAAAACCCCGCCAGAAGAGCCAGGAGCGAATGTGGCATTGCAGGTCAACTCTGCCAATTTGGTCGTCGCAGTGCCGCCCGTTGCCGGCCTGGTGCCGCTGTAAATACGCAGCAAAGCGCTTGCGCCTGCTCGAGTAGTAATCGCGTCCAGCATTGCGTTTCGTATTGAAGTGTCATAAGCCAAAGCCATTTCTTTTCTCCATAAAAAAAGCCGCGCGAGGCGGCTTGATCTGCTTAAAAACTTCTACTTTCTATACATATCCGCAGTGACATGTACATGGAACCCACATTTTCTATGCCTGTTTCAATCCGTCCATCGTTTCTGCCAGCACTACCCCGGTCACCTTCACGTTCCCGGACAACACCACTTCCACGTTATCGGACTTGAACCCGCTCGGAAGCCGGAAAGCCTTAGTATTCACCACCGTCTTGCTGAACTTCAGCTCATCGTTGGCCCAAAGCTGGAATTGCAGGGAATCGATTGTCAAGGGAGGCAGCGGTTGCATTTCATCCCCGCCGATCTCGTATTCCCCGAGCGAGGGATCGGCTAAACCGTCATTCAGGCCGGCAGCAATCAGCGCCTCATTTGCGGCGATGATCGCATCATAAGCAGCCTGGGAACCAGAACTCTCCGCCTCCGACATGGAGAAATCCGCGTCGATCTTCGCGGCACCGTAATTGATCGGGGGCGCTGTGAGGAACTTCTTGCTGCGCCATTCGTAGGAGAGCTTCGTGCCGACATCGCCTTCCCACTGGTAGATTTTCTTGTCCACGGCGACATAAAGCTTGCCCGTGGCCGGGTCCGCCCATATCTCGGTAATGCGCTGGTTCACCTTCACGAATGACGCAGCTTCGGACTTATCGATCACGAACATCAGCGAGCTATCGTTTGCCGAGTAACCAGCGTAGTAGCGGTTATCCGCCGCAGTCGCGATGAACGTGTCCGGGTTCAGTTCTGACCATTCCTTCTGGGTGAAAAGATCCTTGGTGACAATATCGACCTGCGGCCCCACGATGACCATGCCTTGCGGCGCGGCATATCCCACACCGAACGCAAAACTCGCCACGCTGCTCTTGGACATGCACGGCCACGCCACGCCCAGGTTCTGCATGCCGCCACCCATGGTTACCGGATCCACACCGGTAATGGTGAAAGGGTTGCCCTCGGTCATGCCAACGAGCGTAGTCCCGTTGATGCCAATTGCCACGATGTCCTGATCGTACGTTTGCCGGTAGGCGAGAGGCCAGGCGTAGGGCTTGAAGGGTTCGGAGAAACACACCTCGTTCCCGAAGAACCCACAGGCGATACCGTTCGCCATGATGACAATGCCCCGCATGTTGGCGGGCGGCATGAGCCAGTTGGTCGATGGCAGAGTTTCATTGACGGCTGCGACAGTATCCGAGATCGTGTCGCTGTAAGTCGTGGTCGCCACCGAAATAGTGACGAGATAGTGATATTCAGTCCCTGTCGGGCTGGTCAGGGTGCGGTATATACGCTTGGTCATACCAGAGGTATTGTGGGGTGCCACGCGCGCCCAGGTGCCTCCTGAACTGTATGTCTGCGTCGTGGAGAGGATGATCACGACATTGTTGCCGTTGATGCTGCTGATAGCGAATGTGCCGTTCAAATCCGTCATGCCGGAGACGGAAGCAAACGTGATTTCTTCAAATGCCCGCAGGCCGAACACACTATTCAGCGTGATCGTCACATAGCCTGCAGATGGCGTATCTTTCAATGCGTTCGATATGGTTCCGCTGTTCGGAGGTGCCGCGTCCATGCCGGACAGGCCCCAGGTTGCGTCTACCTTGTTGGTCGTGACATCCGAAGCCGGCGAAGGCGCGGATTCTTCACCCCAAGGAGTGACGAAGGTATAAACGTAGGACCGGCTGACAGTCGTCGCGCTCGCGCCGCCTGTTGGGGTCACTGTCGGCTTGGTGATGGGAGGCGTAACGCCAAGGACGTAACAGCCAGCGGGATACGGCCCGATCCCGGCGGTCGCCAGGTCGTATTCCGATGCACGTGGCTCGCCGTCACCGGTATAGTAAAACCGTCTCGACGTGTTTCCGGCAATCGGGGATCGCGCCACATCGACATCACGATTCCAGGCAAGCCATTTCTCGTTGCCGTCCTTCTCCATCCGGAACATCGACTTGATGTCACCATTGATGACCGGGGCGAACACCAGCAGCGGTCCGCTTCGCGGGCGCAAGTCTCCAGAGGTCAGATTGCAGTTTGTCGCTACCTGCGCCTGATTGGGCGCGAGCAACTGCTTTGCCAGTCGCGGAACGAGGCCGGAGAAGCCTGCTATGCGGAATGCTGTCATTGATTAATGAAGGGAGGGACAGCCACGCGGCGCGAGGTTATCCCACAAACCCTTCAGCAAGGGAGCTTAGGCTGCGGGTTGACCGGCTTGAGCGGTAGCCACATCCACCAGCGGTTGCAGGAAGCCGCTGATCAGTAGGCCTTCCATGTGGGCCACACCAGCAGCAGGAACGCCGGTATATGCGGCACTGATCGTGGCGAAGTCTTGACCTTGATCGTCTTTCACATCGAAGCTAACGGTAACTTTCATACTATTCTCCACAGTTGAGTTTTGGGCGGGATTGCCCGGATACACCTTTGTTACGACTTTCCCGTTCTTGAGGCGCCGGGATTTGCCTACTAGCCCCATGCTGGCAAGATAGCCTTTGATAGCGCGATGCTCGGCAAGCGTGGGCGCATCATCCTTCTCACGAAAAACCATACCCTTGAATTCGTATTCGTTTCCCTTGATGTCGATACAGCAGACTCCGCGGAACGGGAGCGCCTCCGGTGTGGGATACAGGAATCGGATCAGACCGGCAGTGGCAGACAGCCATTCGATGGTCGCTGTGCCGGATTCCCAATCGAAGGCGATGGGTCTCATCGTCTTGACTCAATCCGGTTGAAGATGGCAGCAATGCGCCAGTATCCCCATATGACCGCGCCAATAGAGATACCCATGCCGACCATCAGGAAAATATCGAACACGCGTACCGGGAGCCAGGCGTAATACGACCAAAGCACTGAGCCGTACAGCCATAAGCTGGTAATCGTAACAACCCACGGGGCAAGGTTCTTCACGCCCTGCCCTCGCATATCGCCCGTTCTTCTGCACGCCTTTTCACCAGTCCGGGCAGCACCTTTCTGCCGGGCCCATATTTGAATGCCTCGATGCGCGCGCATGCTTCGGCATACCGGCCGGAATTGATCAGATCGATCAGGTTGGGTGGTTTGCCGGGTGCGGCCTTGCGGCAGAACGTTCCGACTCCCACGTTATAAGCCAGCCGCACATAAGCTTCGTATTCGTACTGGTATAGCGGCACGGTAACGCAACGCCTGACCCCGGTGGCATAGACTCCCTCGATCTCATCCAGCAGCCTCACCAGTGAGCGCGTTGGCGTGGTTTTGTCGCCCATCCTGACGCCGGCGGTGGAGCCGAATCCGATGGTTGGCACGTCTCCGGGTACGGGAATGTAGGCATCCTCCCGATAGCCCTCATGGACCGCAATTCCTACCAAGGTGGAGGCGGCCAGCACCATCGTGGCAACCGATGTACGAACCTGATTAGGGTTTAGCTTGATCATCCCAACAGCACCTGAGACACGCCAGCGGCGATCAGGCATATGCCGCCCCAGATCAGGCCCGGACCGATACCGGCATACAGGCTCGTTCCAATCGTTACCATGGCAGTGCCGGCATACACGCTAGGCCATCCAAGGATGATGCTCATTTCGCCAGTCCCTGATCGATGAGCCTTGCTGGAGCGACGAGTGCGGCGAATAAAACGCTCAACGCCCCGATCACTGCGCCAACAGCAGACCAAACCTCAGGGGACAAGCCAAACAGACCGGCTGGCAGAAGAGCCAACGATTGCTGAATCAGAGCCAGCAAGGCTGAACCAGCCCCTAGCCTTACGCTCCATGCTTCCTTTAAAACGTCCTTCCAGTTCCAAACGAGATTCACATTGCGCTCCAATAAGGTCCAGCCTCGACAAAGAAGTAATAATCAACAGCGAACAGCATGAAGATCAGAAACAATAATCCGCGAATCACGGGGTCGTCCCAATTCATGGTTTCTCTCTATACTGCAATTCAATAGCAAGCTGCGCGAAATGAATCACCTTGCGCAAATCTGCCGCACCGCCTTTGTCCTTATGCCTGGTAGCATATTTCACGATGCTGCCCTGGAAGAAATCCAGATTATTTGAATGAATGTAGGTGATTGGCTGTATTGTCAATTTCGAGTAATGATCCCCGTCAACTTGGGTGTTCAAAGATGATTCAGCGCTCATATCCAAAGGTCACCACAGCAGTTATCCAAAAAGCCCCAACCCAATACATCGCATCCGTCCAACTGCCTGCAAAAATCCACCGGATGACATTCAACGCGTACAGAATCAGGATCACGTAATTGAAAATCTTGGGATCGAGTAACAGGTTCATACCGTGAATGTCGATCCCCTGAAGAAGCACAGGCCCTCCTGCTCATTCACCACCTCGCAGAGTTCAGGCGGCATCAGCTTTCCCTTGTGGAAAGTCAGCACCGCGAAACCAGAACGGTGGTTCGCTGGCGCGTCCTCTGCGTACGTGAATTGCGGTCCGATCGGATCAGCCAGTGTTCCCGTATCAACCGCATACCGGGTGCCGTTGTAATCGGTATAGGGCCGAACTTGCAGCGCATGAAGATGCCCGGTGATAATCGACGTCCCCGACTTCAGAACGTTGTTATAGGTTGCATGAACCCCGTTGTGATAACGGTGTTTGATCATCGTGCGGCCGTTGATCATCATGCTCCACCCGAATTTCCACGTAGGAAAATGATCTTTAAGATCAGTCCCATGAACACCCTCATACGTCGGAACCTCAGCTGAGAGGCGGGTATTAAAGCGGATGTCGTGGTTACCCCAGTTCCAGAACAGCGACTTGCCGCCCATCGCATCATGAATTTCATACATCCTGTCCTGGCAGGCAGATAACTCTTCCTTCACACTCGGAGGTTTCTCCCATCCGATGCGTGGGTGTCTGCCGGCGGTTGGCCCGTCAAATGCGTCTCCGTTGCAGACATACATTTGGGGCTTCAAATCTTTTATAACTTTGATGGCAGCTCGATGAGCGGTGGATATGACTCCTGGCCAGTAGTGTTTGTCAGAGCCAACGATCACGACACCGTTTTCAAGATCAACCCGTGTCCGTATCCCGTTATCAGGGATCGTCACTTTCATGTCCGGGCTGTTTGGCGCAGTACAAACCAATCTAATGCCACGCCTTCCCTCTATCGCCCTGCGGCGCCCCAAAACGTTTCTTACAGAAATTCCAAGGGCGCTTGCTACAACCTGAGGAGATGAGCTGCGCCGCCACAAAGAGATGAATTCTTCCTCAGAACAAGATGCCGCTGCCATTACTCCACCGCCTGACTGGTATGCAGTCTCAGCCAATAGTTGTACCCGCTGATGCCGACTACTGCGATCAGCAGCGCGATACACACCCAATCAGTGCGCATGTACCCGAATACATCCCCCAGGCTCATGAGTCCCGAAGCCGCAGCTGCCGCGTACCCGGTCCACTTGTTGAATCTCAGCGTCCTACTCTTCTTCCTCGATTTTTTGCAAACCACTTCGTTTTGCTGCTCGCTCAATTCGTTCATAATCCTCCCGGCATTCCGGATTGCAGAAAGCGCCACGTGACGCCTCGCCGCAATTCAGGCAGTGGCCGTTATGTTTCGTGACGGGCTTGCGCTGTCGCAGCGCGGCTTCCCGCGCCAATTGCTCAAACTCCGATGCCAAATCAAACTGGTCCATTACCGGCGCTCAAGTATCCTGTCGATGCGGTTATGGGCTTCTTCCGCTGATTTCTCCGCATGCTCCAGCCTGGTATGGATGCTACGAATGTCGGCGCGTATTCCCCCCCAGATCGCCGCGCCAACGATGAGCTGCCCGGCCAGCCATGTCCATATATCGAGATTTGCCACAACGCTTACCTCACGAACAGTGCAAAGATGGCCAGAACGACAACCGCCCCCAGAGTCCCGCCGATAATGACGGCTGTCCAATGTGACGCCTTCAACTTATCCAACAGGCTATCGGCTTCCGCATCGGCAGCAGCATTCAGTTGAGCAGCTTTTTCTTTCCACTTCGGGGTAGGCAGAGACATTTGAAACCTCCAATAAAAAAGCCGCTCAAGGCGGCCTGTAGTGTTTATAGTGCTATGATTTCAAATAAACTTTATTGCGTAGTAGACTGCATCGAATATCAGGCAGGACAGAAACCAGAAAGTCAGGTCGAGCTTACCCACCCCTTGCCACTGGTGCTGTTCGAGTTCTCGCTCTACCGCGACTATCATTACGAATAACGGTGCCGCCCAAGCCGGAATAGGCCAAATGAAAGCAGTCATCAGGCACGCGCCATAGAACATATGCAGGGATTGATCGCGCACTTCACTGAGCGTGGGTTTATTCATACCTCACCATTGAATCGCATCCAATGCAGCCTGACTCGGATTCGCGCCCAAGGCATTGATCTGGTCTCGCAGGAGTTGGCGTTTTCCGGTCAGCGCGCCGTGCAGCGGTGCCAGGGCGTCGGCATTGGCAATGATCAGGGAGGCGAGCGCCGCAGGAGCAATGCCGCGTGCCTGCGCCGCGCTGTTGATCCATGGAGTATCTTTTGTCCCGAATGCCCTTGCTTCATCTTCCTGCTTCGGCCAGGACGCAATCTCGTCTTCCGGATACCCAGCCGTCAACGCTTTAACTGCCGCCTCGTACGCGGTATTGATGCGGGCATGGGCAGCAGCGATCATCTCGTCCGGCGTTGGAGCTGGATTGTTGGGCAATTGAGGCGGCATGTTCCAGGCGTCAATGAATGACTGGAACTCGCTGATGCTATCCAGATCGGCATTCGGACCGTTGTCGTATTCCACATGACCACTTGAGCCATCCCACTGCACGGCACGTACGCCAGCAGGAAGGGCGCCCATATCAACGCGTTTGAAAACTCCGTCGATACCGACTACTCCATCATCTCGTATGATCGTCAATCGCATATTTCTTTCTCCTGCAAGAGATTGTTCGGCATGGATATTTGAGAGGCCAGCAGCATCAGTTTTTGTGTTTGCTCGCCCTGATTTACCATCTCATTGCGGAAAGATTCAGTGGCCGCTACGCCCTTGCGCGACTCATTGGCCGTATTGATCAAGAGGGGTGGCATCCAAGCAATGGCGCAACCCCAATCCTCGACTTCCTTCCCAGAATTAGTATCAAAACCAGCAACCTTGATATACCAAGGGCAGCGGGCTATATACTGCTTGCCATTCTCTATTTTTACCTCTTCGCACTTTGCTCCGAGCGGGCAGTCGGCAATTCGGATTTCCATTAATTCTTGCTCGCTAGAATCATGTCGATGTATTGCACCGCCAGATTGATAGCCGTGCCGGTGAAGGTATGGTTGTGCGATCCGCCTCCAATACCGTTATCAATACCATCACTCGTCCATCCCAAACCTGTTTGCGCGTCGGCAGAGCTGGCCACCCGAGTGGGCGCACCCACAAATCCGCCGATTGAATAGCTGTGATTGTGAGGTGGGATTTGCGCCTTGCTGAGAGTTACCGCGCTATTCGATCCCGTAACTGCTTGAGATGCGAAGGCCGTAGTAAAAGCCACAGAGCCGCCCGAGCCTCCTCCTGCTCCGCTGACAATCCGCAAGGCCTTGTTATTGTGAGTCGTGTTCTGCGTATAGCCTGTTGGCGCGGTGGCCTGAAAAAATGCAAACGTTGTGCCAGTCGAAAATGCGGGCTCTGCCCCCAGAGTTGCCCTTGCAGTAGCAGCATCCGCATCATCCAGCAAGGTACGAATGAAAGCGGACAGCCCGGCCAGCGCCGCCGTCCCGCTTCCGGTGAAGTACGGCAGTTTATCGGCAGCCGAAGCCAGCGCCCCCAAAGCGATCAGGTTGGCATTGGAGAGCGATTCCTGAAGCGCGACGTTGCAAAGACCAGCGACAAAGTAATCTCCCGCCGCCCAGGTTCGCGCCGCCGTTCCATCCAGTCCGCGGCCGCCGACAGCAATGGTCATCGTATCGGTGCTGCGCGCTTCGACCTTCACGACCTCACGGTTGCCAGATGCGTCTTTGAAGATCCCGTAAAAGTAGTCTCCTGCCGCAAGGGCGGGATAGAGCAGCCCCTGTCCGGCGGTAACGGCAAAGCTCAGGCCAGTGGTGCCAGACGGCGCTGAGGATACCTGCGCTTTACCGAAATTGGAAAACTTGAGCCCCATGCTTACCGACCCCTTGAATTGATAGTTGTCCTGAGAGGCGCCCTAGTGTAACTGCGCGCCACCCTGTACCCAGCCTGTCCGGTCAGTTGCGTGAACAACTGCTGGTGGTAGGTTGCAAGTTGCAGTTGGGTATATGGCTTCTTGGGCGACGCCATCAGTCGGCCAAATGCACCATGAACCATTGCGTCCCGGTACTCATTGAAGATGTCATCGTCGATACCGGTTGCCGTCGGAGATGGCTTAAGTGCCACTTCGAGCTTCAGCGTACCGTTAGCGGCCGGATTTGGAACAAGCTGCAATGCAGTAGCGCCGCCCAGCACATATTCAGGAGTGCCTGTTTGATTGCGCCAGTTGTAGATCTGGATCCCAGATTCCGCGGTGTGGCAATCGATCTCGCTGCCTTCAAACTCCGCATAGGTCACGGCATGCACCACAGCTTGATCAGGAGGAACAAAGTTGTACGAGGCGGTACCAGCCGTCACTGCGATGTCAGGATGAGTGTATTTCCAGGCCAGAGACTGGGAACAGAAATCAATGGCCGCTTGCCGGAGCGCAACGTCGATTGCTGCGAATGGGCAGCCAGGAAGATCGGGAGCGACAAAATCATAGAAGCTGTCCCACGTTTTCATGGCTGCGCTTCTCCATTGAATAGCTGCATGAACAAGGCTGCCCTACCAGAATTGATAAATTCGTCATCAATGGATTCGGCCCTGAACGTGCAGTAATCGGCGAGCGTTTGAACGTAGCCGGCGGCCAGCGGGAAGGCGTCTGTGAGCACGTTCTGTCCTGTCGGAAGGTTTGCGTACTGCCCGACGAATAGATCCGGCCTACGCTTCACCAAAGCCATCATGCCGTGGTTTGCAAATGCCAGCAGCGTTGCGTCATACACGCGCACCTTGTCTTCATCGTTGAGCGGGATGCGCGCAAGGTCGACAACGGATTGGAAGGTGAAAGCCATTATTTGCTTTCTTCGTCCATCTCATACCGGCCAAACAGGGCGATCACCTTGTGCCGGATAGTGTCCTCGCTCTGGCGCTTGTCGAGGCGCTCGTTGTATTTGGTTTCGGCCCATTCGACCAAGGCCTTTTTGTCCATTGCGTGAAAATCCACGACAGGCAGCGGCTCTTCGGCAACCTTGTCGTCCGGTGCCAGATCGATGGGATCATCGTCGACCGCATCCTCATCCATCTTTACCCAGGTATCCGAGTAATGCAGAAGCCTCTCAGCTACCCCAGATGTCACATTGCGCACTTGCCCGGGTGACCAATGCAGTCCCACTCCCCGGATGCTATCCAGCTTGTCGCACTTACCGATGTATTGCACTTGCGGCATATCTTGCTCCATAAAAAAGGGCGATCCGAAGACCGCCCCAAACACACCACCGCTTCAGGAGATACTCTTTACTTGACGCCCTCGGCTTGGCCCCTCACGACCGCCGTAACTTTGCCGGAAGCAAAGGTAGTCGCAGCAGCGGTCATGGTGAGGATGACGTACACGTCCTTCTCAAACTTGATAGGTTGGAACGCGCATACCTTACGCCCTACAGCAGTCATGAAGGTCGACGTAGCGCTGAAATAATCATCCACCGCCGTCGGACCATCGGAATTGACCGGCGCATAGCCGATCTTGGCCGACAGGGTCGTGCCGGTATCGAGGTCATCATTGACGATGTCCAGGTCGGTGACCAGCATGCCGGCCGGGATAATGACGGGCCGGTACACATCCGCCAAAGCGCCAGCAGTCGGGGTGACGGTACCGTAGACGATGACTCCGTTGCCGTACCCTCCCATGAAACGCGCCTTGGACGTCAAATCAGGTGCATTGAAAGTTGCCATTGAAAAACTCCTTGAAAATTAAGAGACTAGGAGCGGGACTGGCGAAAGTCCCGCGTTTCGTCAAAAACTCGTCAGAACGGATTACAGCGGCACGGCCGAATCGACGGCGATCACACCGAAGTCGGTCGGAACCTTGGTGCCGGTACCGTCGTCGATCGAGAACCGGGTTTTCATATGGCCGCAAACCTTCTCACCCATGACTTCCAGGTTGCTTTCGAAGTTGTACCAGTGTTCCTTCCAGCCGAACTGAATGCCGCTGACTTTGGTCTTGCCGTAAGCAATACCCAGAGCCTGGGCGCCCAACAGAAGGCCACGCTCGACAGCGTAACCGCCTCCCAGGGAACCGTTGACGGTCTGCGCGCTTTCGGTAGCGGTTGCGGCATTGGCGGAAGTGATGATCTGAGTGGAGTCGCCGGGCAGGAAACGCACGGCCCGCTCGTTCTTGATCACCAGGATGCCGTTCCACATCCCCACTTCCCCGGCGAACAGAGGATGGCGGGTGTCGAAGTAAGCCGCACGGTTCACGGCGTTCTGCTGGAATGCCCGCAGGGAGCCTTCGGTCAGCAGGATCGAATACTGGTTCGGCGTTGCCAGGAAAACCCACATCTTGGAGGTTTGCGCCGCCTTGTCGCCGTCCATCTTGACCGGCTGCAAGGGCTGATCCATGTCGTCCAGACGCTTGCGAATATTGTCCAGATGGGCCAACTTGAGCTGATCGGTGGAGGCGATGGAAGCCAGTTGCTGGCCTCCTGCCGTCAGATTCGCGCCGTTCACCACGAAGTGCCGGTTGTAGGTGGGCGCCTTGACGGGATTAACCATCACCGAAGCGAAATTCGGAGCACTTTGAAGGGGAATGGCCCAGTCGGTGCCTTGCTGCGATCCGCGCGCACCGGCCAGGTGCACCAGTGAGGTTTGGGCGGACAAGCGAGGGAAATAACCCGACAACTGCGCCAAAGCGATCTCACGCAATTGCCATTTGGTGCGTTGCTGGCTCATGCTGCCGCCGGCATCGATCACCTTGCTAGACAGATCGATCTTGATGTCCATCGAGGAGAACGAGAGGGAGTTACCTTTTCCTTCCCTGTTTATGTCACCCATCAGAGGTTCCCCAGAGATGGTGTCGACCAGGTCGAGCGACACGGTATCGCCAGGGTTCTTCATCAGATTGTCGATCCGCACAATGGGCATGCCAGGCGCGGACTGGCCGGCCACCTTATCCATCGCAGCGGTCGGCTCGATCGGACCCACGAGATTATCCATTGCCGTGGTCGCTTTCAGCGTGTTCGCCAAAAGCGCGGCGCTATACTGCTTGATTGCCAGCGAGCTGCCGCTGGCGATATTGGTTTCAGCCATTTCCTATTTCCTTTTAATCGAGTTCGGCTCTCAAGGCTGCGGCTTTGTGCGCCGGCATCTTCATCAGCTTCGCGGCAAGCTCATGCGGGTTCATGTTCGCAAGCTGCTCCGCCTCGGAAGTGGATGTGACGCCGCCTTGAATATCCGATAGGGTTGTGGGTTTCCTCACCGGAGCGGCCTCGACCTTTGCTTTCGCTTCGGCCTTGGTCTGCTTCGGATCGACTGGTTTGTTCGGTACAGAGGCTTCTGGCAGAATGGCGCGCACCCGGCGGACCACCTCACCGAACCGGTCGGCAAAAGGCTTATTCGCCCATTTGCTGGTGGTCCTGAGGATTTCGTCCTGCTTCATCGCTTCTTCCCATGCTTCCGGATCGTTGCCTTCCCAATGCACCAGGTCGGAATTGTTTTCCTTCGCCTCGGCGATCTGCTCAGCCACACTGAGTTGCTTGGCGCGCTGGGATTCCTCCCGGTCGCGCTTCAGTTCCTCGAGCGTTTTTCTGAGTTCTTCGCCTTGCTTCTGGCTTCCTTCCAGCACAGCGGAGATTACTTCGTGGATCTCTGGCATCTCGGCCTTGAGCTTTTCCAGATGCTTCTCGATAGCGTCATCCGCAACCGCTGCATCCTTCTTGCTGCCAGCCTCATCCTTTGCCTTCAGAAGCTCATCCAGCCTGCCCTGGGCCTGCTGTAGCTGCTCGCGCAGCGATGAGTTCTCGACACGAAGCTCCTTGTGCTTTTCGTAAGGAATAATCCCTTTGCCGTTCTTTGTGAGAACGACCGGCTCTCCTTCCCCCGCGCCGTTAGCCGCGCCTTCCTGTTCTTCCTGTTCGGGTTTGTCGGTTGCCGTTTCCGATGCGCCACCTTTCGCCGCAAGGATCTCTTCGAGCTTCTCCGGGCTGTTCTCCAAAGTCTCGATTTCCTCGGGCGTCAGGGTATTAATTTGCTCATCCGTAAGCTGATTCAATTCCATTTTGCCTCTTCCTCCAACTGCGGTATCGTCGTGAGCACGCCGCGAAATGCGGGATTGATAAAGACTGCGGTATCGCCGTTAGCGCGCATAAAAAAAGCCGTCCCGGTTTCCCGAAAGCGGCTTCTAGTATTCTGATTTAACTGTTTATTTTGCTCTTACAAATAACCTTCTTTGCGTAGCAGAAATATCTTCCACCGCGCCGATATTCGGCTGGCTGTAAAACTGCTTGCCGTAAAAATCCTTGCCGCCCAAGTTGTTCCCGGCCCTTATAACCGCCGGATTGCTCGGCCTGAATTCTCCGTCCAGGTACGGGTTCTCGATTATTGTGTTCTGGAGAACCGCGGCTCTTTCCAGTAGCGGGTAGCCATGAGTAACATTCCTGTCAGCGGAGACCCCCGTCACATCCGGAAAGATGTCTGCGGCATACTGACGGTTGCCGTAATTCTGCAAAATGTTCTGCTTTATCTCTCCACCGCCGCAATTGGGAAACATCACGATTTCACCGTTTGCCCTTATTCCAACTTGCCCTAAGTTATTATTAACAAATGTATTTTTGTTGACCATGCTTCCTTTTGCAGACGCAGCCTGAAATCCTGCCGCCTGGTTTCTCGTGGCAATGCAGGATTCAACGGTATTGTTGTCTCCCAGATTCAAGGAAAATCCGGCGCCTTGATTATCGTGCGAATAATTCCTCCGAAATATCGAGCTATCCGCCCAATTGTCGAAGGCGAAACCATGTCCCTCGACATCCGCCGCTCGCGGATCGTTGAAGTTTCCCCATGCTTCGCAGTCTTCGATAAGCAGGTTGTAGCATCGACCCCAGGCATATCTCACGCTCTGGTTCTTAGGGTCGGTTGACGATCCCACATTGATGTAGAGCGTGCCTGCCGATACCCCAAACTCACCGGCGGCGGGAGTCGTGGGGGTGGATATATTCTTCGTCAGTCTCCCGTAGTTGCTTACGTTCGTAATGACGTAGTAGACGTCAAGCTGGTATGCAGCCAGCGCCCGCGACCAAATAGTTCCGCTCGTATTCGTCCAGCCTGAGGTCGTGAACTCCTGCAGCCGGTATTTAGATGAGAATCCATGCCCACCTGTCGGGGCATCAAAGCCATTCCGGTAAAACTTGCAGCGCCTGACTACCACATCATGCGCCCCGTTGACTATCATTCCGTGCACCGGGTTGCCGAAAAATTCCGAGTCCTCGATCAGATAATCGCCAGTATCACCAGTTGAGGTATCTGTCCCACCAAAAATCAGCCCGCTGCCATTCGGTATGCCAAGAGCCGCGGTTGCGGTATTGGTAAAAAAGCACCGGCGAATCGCATGACCGGAATTCTGCGTTGCCCCGCTCGCGAGCATGTACAGCGTATAGGTTGCCCGGCCCAGTCCATCGAAGTACATATCCTCGAAGTCGATATAACTCTTCCCGCTGACGTTCAGGACATAGGCGTTATTCAATCCCCCGGTTGGAGGGGGCGTCCATATCGAATACGGGACTTGCGCGACGCCATAGGCCCCATACCGCGTTCTCTGTGTGGTACTTGCACCTGACCCAGCGCCCACATTCGCAGCCGAGATTACTTGAGTCGTCCCGCGCTTGAATAGATAGGTATCGCCTTGCGCCGCGCCAGGAAACCCGGCAAGCACAAAAGTTTCATAGGATCGTTTCGCCGCGTCAGGACTCTTTCCGTTATTGCCGTCCAATCCGCCGTCCGAGTCGAAATACCAGACCGTCATCTTTACGCCCCGGCGAAGTGCAGCGCCCTGAAGTATTCCAGCTTGAGCGCTTCACTACCATTGGCCCGCTGGCCGGTGATCTCGACTGTCACATTTACCGAAAAGTCGATAGCGAAAGTGGCCGGCGTGCCGGACCCGGCAGTGAGGTATACCGAGTCGTAAGGCATGATCTGAGAGTTCAGCGCATTGCGGTTCGCCAGGACAACGAGCGGGCCTTCCCTGGTGCTTGTCGTCCGGGTTGCCGTGTAGACCGTGACGCCCGCTATCTTAACCTTCACGATCTTGTTATTCGCGCTTGATGGGAACGTCCAGAGCGGCTCTATCTGAAGAATGCTGTTTGGCCCCAGCACGCCGGATTTGATAGTAAACGACGCCAGAATTTCATCAATATTGGTCGATGCGCACGACGCTGCCACCGCGCTGCTCGAGAGCACCTCCACCGGCAGGGCAATGGCCAGGTAATTTACCGCGTCACCGGCATTTATCAGATCCAATTCGATGGCCTGATCAAACTCTCCGAATTGGCCGGCGCGATACACTGTGCCCCCGACAAACGCCGTATCGATAAACTTGATCATGAGCTCACCCTATTCTGGAATTGGACATTCTGCGAAGCCATATTGGCCGCAGCGGTACGTTCATCGAGCGCTTGCTTCTCCTGCTGAATCGTGATGTTCTCTGCCTTGATCGTGGCATCTGTGTGCACCTGCTCTGCCTTAATCGCCAGTTCCTGCTGCCGGGCCTCGATGTCCGCCTTGAGCTTCTCGACCTCTGCCTGAAGCTTCGCCACCTCTGCTTGTTCCTTACTCATGTTGAGCTGGATCATCTGCATCTGCAGTTGCTGCTGCATCTTGGAGATCTTATCCTGCTGCGCCTGTTGCTCTGGCGTCAAAGTGCCAGGCACATTTCCTACCTTCCGTAACTGATCGGCCAGTTCATGGCGATTCGGTACATCCGATAGCTCCAGCATGGCCGGATACAGCACGGCCTGATACGGAGGTGGAGCGGCTTGCACCATCTGGCTGAATGCCTGCAACTGCTGCGCACGGAAACTGGGTGTCGACGGTATGTCTTCCAGCACCACCTTGATCTGAGCGGTTGCCAGGTCATTCTGGACAACCGGACCCTGTGGCGTCATGACCTCGTGATTCAGGTAGATGACCTTCTGCACGCTCCCCTGCTTGACGGATACCTGCATGGGCTTGCCGATCATGTCGGCCTTGGCAAAGGCAAGAAGCTGCTGCCCCACAAGCCGCCGCGCATACCTGAAGTTATCATTCGGCTCTGCCAGCACCGTGGAACCCTGCTCCACCAGATTGCTGATCGCAACGCCGCTGCTGGCTTCGGTATTTGCTCCCAGCATAGCCCGATAGATCCCGCTGACCTCTTCGATCCTGCGCTTGCGCTCCTGCACCAGTTGGAACACTTGCGCGGCCAGGGCGTTATCCGTCGTGACCCTGAACCCGTTGGCATTCCTGCGCTGGGAATTAAGTATGGTCATCGAGCGTGGGCTACTGATATTGTTCGCCACCTCTTGATAGGTGTTCTGGCTTAGGTCGAGCGCATCATTGTCTATCTCGACCCGCTTGGAGTTCAGCACCTCGTAAAGCAAGATGTCCAGATCGATTATCTGGTCCTGCGGCCCGCGCATGTCACGGATCAAGCCGTATGGCGTACGGCTGCGGTCCTTTCGAAAGCACCAGAATGGCACGTACGGGAAGTTCCCATGCGGTAGCGGCGTGGGCACATCCATGAGCTTGTGCGGCCCAAGCCAGATCGATACACGCACCCGGGGAAGAAGCGCTTTCTGCACCTGCACCAAGCCCTGCGCGATCGCTTGCTCATGCAGCGGATTCTGCTCGTTGTACTCTATGGCTGTGCCGATTGGCAGCATCAATACCGGCGCCTGCTCGTGATGCCGATACCACAGCTCGGAGAGGCGAACCATGCCGGAGGACCGGTTCAAGTATTCTTCCTGGCTTTGCCCCCAGGCCTGCTCGACTTCATAAGCCCTGGCCATGTTGCTGTCGCTGCCGTCATACACGTCGAGCGTGCGCCAATTGTTCCAGCTCGCCTGGATCAGATCGGTTTGCTCTGGGAACATGGAGGTAGCCTGATCGCGATCAACCCACTTATCCCGGCGCAGGTAGCGCGCATCCGACAAATCCGGTTCCCGAGCGGTCCAATCCCAGAATATGTCGTTCCTATGTACTTCCCTGACGCGATACGGATACTTCAGCGGATCGAATTCACGCGACACTTCGACCCATCCCAGGCCGGCGCGCATCATGCTGCTGTAGGCGTCCGACATTGCACGATCAGCGCGGCTTTCGGTTTCGATCTCTTTGATCTTGGCGGAAAGCGCTTCGGCAATCTCTGCTTGCTGTTCGTCGTCGGACGTGACTTTATAATCGGTGCGTGAGCGCGCTTCCAGACCCAGCACGGCATTCAAATTTGGTTTTATTAGGTTCGAGTCCTGTGGAGGAATGCCAGCTTCCTTGAGCTTCTGGTTTACATCCGCACTCAGTTGCATGCCGTCGTAATAATCACAGTCTTGATCTGAATCAAGGCGCCATTTTGGTTGGTTACGCACATCCCTGCAGATACGATCGTAGGCCTCGACCGATATATCCGCCGTAATTGGAGCTTCCACTACTTGGCCTTCCTGAACTTAAATCCGGCAGCCTTGACCTTGCCGTTGAGATATTTCCCAATCGACTCGCAGCCGCAGAGACCATCGTAAACCGATTGCGGTACGCCTTCGTATTCGTAAACTCCGCCCGAGGAATACTCGACCCTGAGCTTCTTGCTGACAGGATCGTAGCCGTGAGCCTTCACCTGGGAGCTCTTGCAAGACTTCATAGCAATGCTCACGAGCGCCACCCGACAATCCGGATGCCGCGCGCGCTCGATGCCGGCCTGTCTTCCTCGATGGCCACAGCCAGATACCGCAACGCATCAGCAGAATGCGAAGCCCAGTCATGCAGCGGCCGTCCAGACAGCTCTTTAGTATCCGGATTGGTATCGTATCGGTAGTGTCGCAATGCCTGAATTCCTTCTGAGCACTTTTGCTCATCAAAATACAGCCTGTTAAAGATGGTTCTGACAGCGTTGATCCCGTCCGCAATAGACAAATTCGGAACGATCCGCACGTTGCGCCCGGCCGCAGTCACCAGCTCCTCTACGCTTCTCCCTGTGGCCAAGGTCTTGGCCTTGGCGTCATGCGGCAGCCACACTGTGCCGTACAGATACGGCTTATGCTGCATCACGCCCAGGTAATGCTGGAGCGGCTGCTGAGCTGCGCTGTAATGATCAATGAGCCTGATTTCCTGATTCACTGTCTGAGCAAACCACATGCTGGTACTGTCAGCCCAGCCGAGATCGAAGAAAACCTGCACTTGCCGGGCAGCATCATATGGAACTGAGCGAATCCGGCCTTCCTCTTGCGCCTGGCGCAATTCCCTGGCATAGATCGCGCCATCGAGCGTTACCCGACATTCACCCTGCCAGATATTCTGGTATCCATCCGGATCGCGCGCCTTGAGTTCGTCCTTTTCCTTGCGAAGCGTCTCGGGAAACCAAGGATTGTCATCCCAGTTGATCTTGACCACCTTGGCATCGCCCGGTGGATTCTTTACGAACCGCTGGTAGGTCTCGTCCGTTTCCAGCTCAGGATTGAACGTCAACCAGATTTCCGATCCGTCTTTCCGAATTGTCGGAATCAACGTATCCCAGGATGATTTGGAAACGGTCTGCGCCTCTTCAACCCAGACCCGGTCGACGCCTTCGAACGACTTAATCTTCGTGATGTTGTTGCGCAGGCCTGCGAACACGAATTCGGTCCCGTTCGCACCCTTGATCGTCGTGTTCTGCACCTCGTAGAACCCATCCAAACTAAGCTGGCTGATTTGGTCCTGCAACAGGTGATGCACAGACTCGGTAATCGAGTTCTGAAACTCGCGCGCGCATAAAATGCGAAGGGGGCTCGCGGCCCCCTGAATCAATAACGCCCTGGCGACGCCCCAGCTCTTCGCTCCGCCGCGACCGCCGTACGCAACCTTGTATCGGTGCGGCTCAAACAGGAACCGGAGTTTTTCCGGGAATTCGGCCCTGCTTGTGGTCATCAGCAAGTAGGTGCCATTGGAAACGGCTGATAAGGCATAGGAGCAACCATCGGCTGCACTCCTGGCCACAGGTTCGGTAACTTTTTAGTCATATCTTGAACACGCCTCATCTCATCCTGCGCTCGCCGGATCTCAGACGGTCCAGGCGCAGGCACGCGAGTCGGCGTTTCTTTCTTGAATACCAATTGCAAATGCTCCGAGATCATCTTCCACTCTTCCACGCTCGGCGGATTGTCCGGTTGCATCTCAGCCCTGCCTTGCAGCCAGTAGCAAAACTGTTCTGGTGTCATCTTGATTAATTTCTAACCTAAAAATGGAAAGCTACTATTCATGCGGGTTTGGTATTCCATACCGAGTATATACAGCGCTTATCCACAGAATCTGTGGAAAGTTTCATTGATCAAAACCGTTGCCTCGTGCCACAGTGAATACAGAATGTCCCGCTCGGAACAATCCGAAAAACATCACATCCGCAGCCGCACTGCCAGATACTTTCATCAGGCAAGGCATCATGCACAAACCGGGTTTTGTTCAGGCCGCAACTCGGGCACTCCATCCACTCAACCCCGATTGGCGCAACCGCAACATGCTCGTGTTGGCAGACTGCACAGCGCGCCTTACCGGTCAGATGCGGCTCGAACTTTTCCGGCCTTTGGAAAGCGATTACACCCATACTCTAACCCTGGCCACCTGATTTAAATCGATCACAGCGCCCCTACGATTGCGGCTTTTGGGCGACAACGAAGGAAACAGTGATATTTTGCAGGATCGGCTTGTCGGGATCGCCTGCAATGATCTGTTTGTCGTATCCAAGCAGCCTTGCCTTGCCCATCGTTCCCGCGACTGCGGCAGACGCCTGAGGCGTCGAAGCTTTTAGGGCCGCTTGCCGCGCTTCCTCCAACTCCGTCAGCAGATCATCGACAGTAAGGTTATGACGCTTTGCATGCTCCGCTTTTAGTTCCGCAAGTCTTGCTAGAATCTTGCTATTCTGAGTCAGGTTGAAAGCGTTGCGGTTGACGGTCTCTGGCTTCTGGTTCTTCGCCCCATATGCTCGACGGTAAGCCTCGCTCGCGTTGCCCGTTTCTATGTACGCTTGGCAGAACGCTTCTTGCTTAAGGGTGAGCTTGGTCTTCATGCTTTACGCTGTTGCAGCCACGCACTGCGGCGCGTAGCATCACCTCACATGCGGATCTTTCCTCGATCTCCTGACGCAACGCCCGATTGATCACAATCGGATCATCTGCAGGTGATACCCGATCTACTGCGTAGGCGTCTTTGCATTCCCCAGGCAGCACAACGGAGCAGTAGATCGGAATGGGCTTTTCTACTACGCGTGTCTCGATAACGGGCTTGGCGGCGCAGCCAAACAGGAAGGCCATTGCACTTACGGAAACGACCAGCGAGGCTGCCCGCATAAGCTTATTGATGGCGTTGCGCAACATATTCTTTCTGCTCCTCGATGATCGCCTTGCACTGCGCCTCCGGCTCCGCGGGCACGGGAGGAAGCACTTTGATAGCTGCTACCGCTGCCTTATGCTTCGCAACCAGAGTTTCCGCATCCCGCATTGCAGCGCTTGCCGCCTTCTCTCGCTCTTCCACGCCCTGAGTGATCACTCCAACCGCAGACTTCACGCCCTCGATGTCGGTAGCGCACCGGTCATTTGCTGATTTCATCGCTTCATTGCTGGATTCCAGGCGAGCTATCTCCGCTCCATCCTTCCAGTCCTTCACGGCCCAGCCAGACCCAGCGCCTACGACGAAGATAATGGCAGCGATGACAGCCTGTAATACAGCACCAGCGAACATCAGAGCCGGTCCTCGCGTTGTTGCTGAAGCGCAATCAGACGAGCGCGCCTGGCTGCTTCTTCTAAAGTCCGCCCAGCATTTGGCGATGGTTCATAATCGCGTGGCGGAGGAATTGGCCTCACAGCTGGCTTAACAGGTCCGAACAGAAACT
>MKVR01000037.1 GCA_001899235.1 Nitrosospira sp. 56-18 | reverse complement strand
CTCCTCAACCAAAGCGTCATGGTCGGTGAATCCGGTAAATTTGGCAAGTTATTTGTGGATAAACTCTTAGCTTTGGTAGAGGTGGAAGCATTCGGGTTTAAATGAACCTCGTTTTCCAGGATGGCGGAGGCCATGTCTTCATCGCTCATACCATCAGGGAATTCCAGCACATTGCCCCAGGCTTCGACACGTTGAACCATTAATCAGTCTCCAGAAATAAAAAAGCCGCCCGGAGGCGGCTTTGGTGGTTGTTTGTTCCTACTGCACGCAATCGAAAACAAATTCACTGGAAAATGGTGTCGGTTTGGCAACCATTCGGGCGAATCGATCATGCTTTGAGCATTCTTTGTCAGCCAGTTCTTGAGACTCAGATATAGCCATATCAGGCGCACGCACCACAACTGTTCGAGGACTAGAGCTGACAACCTTGGCCGCACAGCCAGATAGAACCAGGGCTGTCACCACACAGATCAACAAGCGCATAGCAATCTCCTAATGTTGAGTCTGATTCATTCTATCAAACCCAACATCGGAATTAATCAAATTGCCCAGTTTGTGGGTTGAACTTGCGCACCTTTCCACTTGGTGCCGGCGCTGGCATCGACTTTCCGCCCCTCAATTGATTGGTCAAATCATTGACCTTTCCGGCAATCTCCCCTGTATCGCTCATCGGATCGATGGTCTTGCCGATCAGTCCGGCCGCTGTCTTCAGGCCCGAGGTACCGAACAACGGATTACCTTGATCATCGGATATTATCCGTTTCGAACCATCAGACATGATGGCAACGATCCCTTGATCGGTTTCTACGGTCTTGCGAACTGTTGGAGTTAGCCCCCCAGCGCCGCCATTGCGCCGGCCAGCACCCAATGAACCTGCGCCATAGGCTTTTGCCATTGCGCGGTCTTTTTCGGCGCCGGCTTTTTGATTATCGATCTGAGCATCCGTCAAACGCGTCTTGTCCGCGGCACCCTGCCGATCAAGCAGGAACTTGGAGTACTTCTCGGGATCCAGTGTGGATGTTGCCCAATCATCCAGATTGATCGTCTGCTCTCCAGTTCCGGAGATGTTTACTTTCCACTTGCTATTATCGTTGGGGTCAACCCTACTCGGGCGATCTTCCAATTGAATGCCGCCGCGCTTCAGATTATCCATGGCGCCATCTATGTTCCCACGCTTCAAGTCCATAGCCGCATCGAAGATGCCGCTTTTTTTCGAAGCCACCAGGGAATCGAGCCACGGGTCAACCTCCTTCCCCATTCCATGCATTGCAGCCGCAGCCCGGATGGCATTGAGCTTGTCCGGTTGATTCGCCAGATCGCCAAATCCGACTTGCTTCACAATCTCATGTATCGGATTGAAATCTTCGTCCTGCTGAACCGGCTGCGCTTGGTTCTTTGCTGCTGATGTACTGGCGAGGCTCGGCGATTGATACACGGCCGCCGGATTGCTGGACAACATGTCGACATCGGGAAGCGTTGACGGTCCCAGTCCAGCCCGACTCATCATCGTGGGTTGCTGTGACACAGGAGCCGTGCTGCCTGTCCTGAAGATTGGCATCAAGGAACTCATGAATCCCTTCCGATCCGGCCCTTTATTCTCGGTTCCTTCAGCCCTAGCGGCCGCTGCGGTTTCTCGTGCATCACCCAGCCGATCCCGATATTGATTGAGCCCGTCATAATAGGTTTTTTGCATCTTCAGCCTTAAGGCGTTATTTATGCCGTCCGCCAACCCTCCGGCCAGGGCTCCTATTCCAGATCCAGCCATTATTGACCCCTCCTATTCGATAACCCCGCCAAGCTATTTACAGATCCAGGTACTGCTTGCGCCGGTTTTTTGCGGCTTAACATCATCAGCCCCGCCGCGTTGATATTGTGAATGAACGGCTCTCCCACCAATTGCACCGCTTCTGCATTTAAAACCGCTTCGCCATTTGATACCCGGATGGGCGTTTGTCCTTCAATTGTCGCCGGTATTGAATCGCTCGTAGCGGTTCCTGGCCCCTCAATCATCCCGCCTTCAGCATAGCCTTTGCGACGCAATCCATAGTCCGAGAATCTCGGCCGGTAGCCAGATGATAGCCTATACACCGTGTTGTTCTTGATCACGCCGCCCTTGCGCGCCAAAATTGCAGCACCTCCCAACGAACCAGCGAGCCCCGCTATTCCTCCAATCATATTGGATAGCGAATTCTGCTTCTGAGCCCAAGCATTGAGCTGATTCTGGTACTGATTGTTCAGGATACCGGCCGCCGAGTTATTCCCGTTCATCGCCCCGCCGAACCAGTTCTGCGCGGTTGCGGCATTGGCGTTGTTGATGTTATTTCCTTGGGCGATATTGCCCACTGCAGAGTTACCAGCATTCAGCGCGGTTGAGTCCGCGGCAAGGCCCGTATTCGGCATGTTGCGCCCAAACTGAGCAGCACCTTGCCGCAACGCCATGCCCTGGGTAATCGCATTGTTCCGCGCCGTGTTCATCGCCCCTGCGGTATCAGCAGCCTGAGCCAATCCTGCTTCGTTGCTGATAGCCTGGAACTTACCGGAGTTGGGATTTACCCCCATGCGCTCCATATTCCTCTGGTTCTGATCCTGAGCGCCCTGATAACTCTTGGTAACGTCCGCCCCCGCCTGAGCAGCCAATTGCGCCTGGCGCTCGGGTGAATCGAAGTTCATGGCGTCGTTTACCATCTTCGCTTCGACCGGCTGGAAGAGGGTTTTGTAGAGCTGCCATTGCTCATCGGAGCGCTGATTGTTGGTATCAGCGGTATCGATCTGCTGCTGGGCTATTTTCTGGATTAATGGATCTTGCCATTCGGATTGCTGCTTGTTATACGCGAGCTGATCCTTTGCCAGGTCGAGCTGTTGCTTTGCGATGTCTGCCTGTTGTAGGGCGGCGGCCCCAATCTGCGGATCCGGCTTGGGCGGCTTAGATGAGCACATGTTTAATCCTCCAGAATTTTGGTAAACCCGGTTTCAACTTGACGGTAACCCAAGAACTGGAAAAACTTTCCAGCCTTATTTGCCATCTTTACCGTGATACAGATCTCCTTCGCGCCGAGCTGGCGCAGGCCGGTTTCGATGTAGGCTACAAAGCGCATCGCTGTTCTACCCTTGCGCGCCTCCGGCAATAGATACAGCGTATCCTCAGTAGCGATTAGGGTTTGAGTATGGGCTGATCTATCCACATACATCGCACAGTTTCCAAGCAGCACCCCATCCCTCCTGAGCGTGAACAGGACATACCGCCCGGCGCGTTCATAGCGAAT
>MKVR01000036.1 GCA_001899235.1 Nitrosospira sp. 56-18 | reverse complement strand
CTCCTCGTGCGCGTCACTGTGGTGGGTGAAGAAAGTTTTCTCAGGCAAGTGGTACGCAGCGTGGAGGACGCCCGCGCCCTCAAACCTGGCCTGCTGCACTTGGTGGACCGCGTGCTGCGCGTCTATACCCCGCTCGTGCTGCTTACCGCGACCGGCGCGACCCTCTTCTGGCTCCTCGGGCCACTTCTCATCGGGTCCTCCCCCGATCTGCAGCGGGCGGTGTTTGCCGGCCTGAGCGTGCTCGTCATGGGCTATCCCTGCGCAGTGGGGATCTCGGCACCGCTGTCCATCGTCCGAGGCGCGGGCGAAGCGGCTGAGCGCGGCGTGCTGATGCGCACCGGCGAGGCCTTTCAAGCCTTGCGGCGCGTGAACCGCGTGGTGTTCGACAAGACCGGCACACTGACTGAGGGCCGCCCCGCCTTGCGGACGATCGTCGCCGTGGCTTGCCCGGAACAGGAACTGCTCGCGCTCGCGGCAGCCGTAGAGGCATTTTCTGAACACCCGCTCGCGCGGGCGGTGGTGGAAGAGGCGTTTAAGCGCGGTATCGCACTGTCCGAGGTGCAGGGGTTCGAGGCCGTCGCCGGTCACGGCGTCC
Organism: Nitrosospira sp. 56-18; assembly: GCA_001899235.1. Classification (GTDB taxonomy): domain Bacteria; phylum Pseudomonadota; class Gammaproteobacteria; order Burkholderiales; family Nitrosomonadaceae; genus Nitrosospira. The sequence continues at coordinate 27,242 of MKVR01000036.1, read as the reverse complement.
GGGCCCGCCTGGGCGAGACGAGGCTGATGGTCGGTAGCCCGGTGTTTCTCGCGGCCGAAGCCGTGGATCTCTCGGCTCAGGACGGACGCATCACCGAACTCGAAGGGCGCGGACTGACGGTCATTGGAGTGGCGCGGGAAGGTATGCTGCTCGGTCTGCTGGCACTTGGCGACGCGCTGCGGCCCGACGCAGCGGATACCGTGCGCCGCTTGCACGCGCTCGGCATCCGCACGAGCCTGATCACCGGCGATAACGAGCAGGCGGCCCGCCATTTCGCCCATGCCGCCGGCATCGAAGAGGTCCATGCGCGCGTTCTGCCGGCCGGAAAAGCCGTCTTGATCAGGAAGATGCAGGAAGGCTCACGCGTGGCGATGGTCGGCGACGGGATCAACGATGCGCCGGCTCTGATGCAAGCTGACGTCGGCATCGCCTTCGGCAGTGGTGCGGACATCGCGATCGAATCAGCCGACGTGATCATCCTGAACCAGCGGCTCGGTGCCGTACTCGAGGCCTATGCGGTCAGCCGCAACAGCTACCGGAAGATTGTGCAGAACGTCTCGCTTGCCTTCCTGTTCAATGGCATCGGGATTCCGGCGGCTGCCACGGGCTTGATTTATCCGATATGGGGCATGGTTGCCATGGCCGCAAGCGTGACGGCAATTTTCATCAACTCCCTGTGGGGCCGTGGCGACTATTTCTTCGAAGCGATCCGGGCGGTCGGGCATGCGCCTCAGATGCCATCTAGAGCGACCGCATCGTGAGAGTAAGGCGAGCCTCCTGGGCCTGCTTTCGGCCCAGGACCCTCGCTCAATCAGCATCCACGTCATTCATGAAAGGTCTTAGCCATGTTCAAGTCCGTCACATTCGAAGTCATCGGCGATCAGCACCTCAACTGTGAGAAATGCGAACAGCGCGTCGCGCGACTGCTCACACCGCTGCAGGGCGTGCGGCAGGTCCGTGCGCACGCGCTCGATCAGCGTATCGAGGTGCTGTTCGACACGGCGAAGGTAGAACTGTCCGCACTCGCGGAACGCCTAGGTGAAGCCGGTTACCAGACCAGAGTCGTCAGTTGAACTTCCGGTCCGCGCAATTGAGACGGGTCGTGCCGCGAACCCGCATGCCGGCTGGAACCCTAAGCCAGCTATTTATTAGAGGAAAACACGTGCCATCATCCAACAATCCAAGCAAGGGTCTCCGAGAAGCCGATAAGGCATCCCCAAAGAAAGCCCTTGCGTCAGAACATCGAAACCAAGCCGAACACCTCGACGAGGCTGCTCAGGAGAGCTCCTGGTTGACGATCGGGAAGCTCGCGAAACTTGCAGAGATCAGCACCGACACCCTCCGATTTTACGAGGACGAAAGCTTGTTGATACCCGCCGGAAAGACCGAAGCGGGTTATCGGCTCTACGGCGAGGGCGCGGTGCGTCGGCTGGACTTCATCAAGCACGCCCAGCACTGCGGCATGACGCTATCGGAAATACGCCAGCTACTTGAGCTAAGAGCCGATGACAGCTCGTGCTGCAGCGACGTACGCAGCCTGGCGATCCGAAAGAAATTGCAGCTCGAACACAAGATCAAGACGATGCAAGTGATGTCGCAGGCGTTGAGCGAGCTGATTGATATTTGCACGGCCGAGGACCGCCCGCTGGACAACTGTCCCATTCTGACCGCGCTGGAGTCCAGCATCGCAAAGCAAAATCATGACCCACACTAAATTCGGACGACTGCCATGAGTATCAAGGTCGAATTCTTCTCAACGCCAGGGTGCAGCAACTGCGATCGGACTGGGGATAGCTTGAAAGTCATCGCCCAAGCGTTCGGAGAGCATAAGGTGACTTGGCGCGACGTCAACCTGCTGGGCGAATTGGATTACGCCGTAGAGCTCGGCGTATTGACTCCACCGTCGATCGCGATCGATGGTCAGCTTGTGTTCCCAAAGCTGCCGAGTACCGCAAAGCTCCGAGAAGAGTTGGCGCGGCGACTTGCACGAGAACCGACGTGAGTCGCTGACCCGGTTTCGCGCTTGCGCAATATCACTCTCACATCGAGGAACCATGATGATGGAACACACTCTGGAAGCGCTAAATGAATACGATTGAGGCATTACGAGCCACATTGGAACAAGCAAGCCTGATATCGCTCGGTGTCGGCTTTTTGCTAGGATTTGTTTTCACATTCAACCCGGTTGCGCTGGGCGCCATTCCGGTTGCGCTGGCGTACGTCACCAAAGCGCACGAACCGAAAACAGCCGCCTTGTATGGAGGCATGTTCGTTCTTGGCATGGTGATCACGCAAACGCTGTTGGGGCTGATCGCCAGCCTCGGCGGACATTGGGTAGCAAAGCTTATCGACAGAGAATGGGGCCTCCTCCTTGGGCCTTTGCTGATTCTGCTGGGGTTAATGTGGCCCGGTTGGATCAGACTACCGCTGCCATCCATTTCCATTCGTGCAAAACGCGTTGGCAACGTATGGGGCGCATTCGCACTTGGGGTGCCGTTTTCTGTTGCGGTTTGCCCAGTGTGCACACCCGCTCTCGTGGTGTTGCTGGGCATCGCTGCCGGGATTGGCTCGCCACTGTTCGGCGGAACCCTTTTGTTTGCGTTCGCTTTGGGGCGAGCAGTCCCCATCATCCTGGGAGCCGTGGCGGTGGTTTGGTTGGAGAGTCTTTCCCTACTTCAGCGTTACCAGAAGGCATTCCAGGTAGCCGGCGCCGTCACGCTGATTCTTGCTGGCCTGTACATGCTGAACGGGTATTTCATCGTTATTCCTGAGTTGGCAGTTTAGGCCCAGATCCATTTCCTAATTTAGCGGAAAATCAACATGTTGCATGATTCCACATTACGCACTCCTGACCATAACGAGCGGGAGCGCTTGCTTCGGATGCTCGCGGCCGCCACCTTTATCATTTTTTTCCAGGCCTACATGGTCGCGCCGATCATTCCGGCGCTCTCGAACGCTTTCGGGACCTCGGTGCAAACGGTCGGTCTGGTTGTACCGGCCTACCTGATTCCTTATGGGATCGCGACGTTGATTTTTGGTCTTTTGGCGGATCGGCTTGGCGTTCAGCGCCTCATGTTCGCATCCCTGACGGCGTTCGCGGCGCTCACGGCTTTAACGGCGACGGCGACATCCATCGAACAGATTGCGCTGTGGCGGGTTTTTACGGGCCTGGGTGCCAGCGGTGTGGTGCCGCTCGCGCTCGTGCTCGTCGGCAAGCTGTTTCCCTACGAGCAGCGAGGCCGCCCGCTTGGCTGGCTGTTTGGTGCGATGGCTGGGGGGATGGCCTTCGGCTCGCCGTTGGGCGCCATGTTGGTTCCCTTCATTGGCTGGCAAGGACTTTTCCTGCTGGTCGGAGCGGCGGGAGGAATTGTCCTGCTGCTGTTTCTGCCCTATCGCCGCATCATTGCCACTGCGATGCAGCCGGTGGGGGGCACGCTTGGCGACCTCTTTCGGGGCTACCTGAGCCTGCTCGGCACCCCAAGGGGGCGGCGCACCTACGGCTATGTTTTTGTCAACTCGATGTTCCACTCTGGTGTCTTCACTTGGCTCGGCGTGTATCTCGAACGGCGCTACGGTCTCGGGCCCGTCGGCATCGGCCTCGCGTTGCTCGGATACGGCGTGCCCGGATTCCTCTTCGGACCGTTGATCGGCCGCGCGGTGGATAAGTGGGGGCGTGCCAGGTTGCTACCCATCGGGCTGGGACTCAGCACTCTCGGCGCTGCAGCCCTGCTGTTGGATTTCCCTCTGATCCTTGCTCCGGCGGTGGCAATGCTGCTGTCCTTGGGCTACGACATGACCCAGCCACTCTTCGCAGGTATTGTTACTTCGCTCGGCGGCAAGCGGCCAGGACAAGCCATGGGCTTGAACGTATTCAGCCTGTTCGTTGGCTTTGGTTTGGGTAGTCTGATCTTTGGGGAGGTGCTGCGCTTCGGCTTTGGGGCCGCATTGGGAATGTTTGCGGCGGTTGAACTGACGGCTGCCCTGTGTTCCCTCTGGTTGTTTCGTTCTGAGGTCCTTTCCGGAGGGAAAGGCCTGCCATCCGGTACCCGGTAAGGGTCGGCCGGGAATTCCATCACGTATCACGTGCCAGCCGCGTGCCATCGACCAGCGCTTCGGCAGAGGGGACACGATCACCAGCGAACCTTAAGGACACTGCAAAATGAGCCACCGATCCTCACGCCCGACCATCAGGGCTCGCTCCCGCAAGGGCACAAGCGCCGTCCGATCGACGCTGCATAACGACGTCCAGATGGCATTTGAACGCGCGTGTACAGAGCAGGACTTCGAGGTGGCCGAACATTTGCTTCGCGCGCTTGAAGTCATAGCGTGCCGCGAGACGAATGAACAGTCGCCCGATCAAGCGTACTACATGCTTGCGCATTGCTTGGGATGGATCTAGGCGCTACGCCTTAGCGTACGATTTTTCCGTTTCGTGAGTTGATCCCCGATAGGTCAGACAACATGGAGTTACGTCATATTCGTTGTTTTATCGCAGTGGCCGAAGAGTTGCATTTCGCTCGTGCGGCCGAACGCCTGCACATCGAGCAGTCGCCGTTGTCGCGGGCTATCAAGGAACTGGAGTCCCACTTGGCCGTGCAGTTGTTCGAACGGACAACACGACGCACGCGGTTGACCTGGGCGGGTAAGGTTTTCCTGGAAGAGGCTCAGCGTATCTTCGCAGCTATCGACCAAGCCAAAGCCAGCGTGAAGGCGGCGGCTACCGGTTACCACGGACGCCTGCGCATCGCGCTGTCCGATGGCATCGCCCAGCCACGACTATCGGCTTTGCTGGCACAGTGCCGCGAGGATGAGCCTGAGGTAGAGATTCGCTTGTCAGAAACTCCGCTGTCACAGCAGATCAAGGGGCTGCACAGCGACCTGTACGACGCGGGATTTGCACAATCCGGTGATGTGGGCGAAGGCATCATCGCTGAGGCTATCTGGAGTGAGCCTTTGGTGATCACAGTACCGGCGCGCCATCCACTCCTGGTACACCGGCGCATCCCGCTCGACGAGGTGTTGCGCTATCCGCTTGTGCTGTGTCATCCCGAAACCTACGAGGGCCTCTGGCAGCAGGTCAAGCGGGTGCTGCGCACGGTGGATGCCAAGCCCATCGTAGCGGATCGTGTGTCAACGCTGGACTTGATGATGACCTTGGTGGCCGCTGGTTACGGCTTGGGGTTCGCGGGCGAAAGCCAGATCGCCGCATGCCGCAATCCCGATGTGATTGCCCGCCCACTGGCCGGGCGTTCGCCGATGCTGACCACCTATCTGCTACGCCCTGACACTGAACCTTCCGGGCAGTTGAGCCGTTTCATCGACAGGGTGAGTCCTGTCGATGACCAAGCATCGAATCCCCCCACCGTTCAATGAGAGGCCATGCCATGAAGACGATTACTGCCCTGATGCTCATGGTTCTGCTGACCGCCTGCAGCCAGTCCGCCCCCACGGAGACAGTCGAATCTTTGGCAGCCAATCCCGAGCGGTTGAAGGAACTGCGCCAACAGTGCAAGGCCGACCGCGCGAAGTTGGGCGATGCGCTGTGTAATGCCGTCGCCGAAGCCACGCACAAGCGCTTCATGGGCAATGGCACGCCGTACACGCCCGAACCAATACCGAAGAACTGATCGCTATCACGCAGATAGCTACCTCGCGGCCGGTCAATGCCCGTCGCATGGCTCCGTACGTGCCAATTCTTCATATCGGCAAAAAATCTTTCAACAAATCGCCATACACGCCGCAATGCGCATTCGCTTGCGGCATTTTTCTCGTCTACGCCCTTGCTGGAAATCTTTCCTTTTCTCCTTAGATTGTGCCGATAACGGTCTTTGACCGGCACTGAGTTGACATCGAATCTCACGTCTGCGGCACGTATTTGTGCGCGTGATGTGCAGAAGAAATTCGGGAGGCAGGATGCAAGGGACCAGTGTGCTGTTCGGTCAGGTGTTGACGGTGTTTGGCATCGTCATAGCCGGCGTGTGGGGTGCCACACAATGGACCGCCGCTGCTCTGGGTTACCAGCTACGCCTTGGCACTCCCTGGTTCGATTTTTTCGGTACGCCGGTCTATCACCCTTGGCGTCTGTTCGAGTGGTGGTTCGTTTTCGACGCTTACGCGCCGCATGTCTTCAACACGGGTGGCGCCATCGCCGGTGCCAGTGGCATGGTCGCCATGGTGGTTGCCATCGGCATGTCGATCTGGCGTTCGCAGCAATCCAAGCTGGTCACAACCTATGGCTCCGCACGCTGGGCCGATGTCGAGGAAATCCGCAAGGCCGGGCTGACCGGCCCGGCCGGTGTCTTCCTTGGCCTGCATGACCGTCAGTATCTGCGCCATGAGGGACCGGAACACGTCCTGACATTCGCACCCACCCGCTCGGGCAAAGGCGTGGGTCTGGTGGTGCCGACGCTGTTGTCATGGCCTGCATCCGCAGTCATCCACGACATCAAGGGCGAGAACTGGAACATCACCGCCGGCTGGCGCTCGCGTTTCTCGCACTGCCTGCTGTTCAACCCCACTGATCCGAAGTCGGCCGCGTACAACCCGCTGCTGGAAGTCCGGCGCGGTGCGCATGAGGTGCGCGACGTGCAGAACATCGCCGACATCCTGGTCGATCCCGAAGGTGCGCTGGAACGGCGCAACCACTGGGAAAAAACTTCGCACGCGCTGCTGGTCGGGGCGATCCTGCATGTGCTCTATGCCAGTGAAGACAAGACGCTGCGCGGCGTCGCGAACTTCCTGTCCGATCCGGCATGCCCGTTTGAGTTGACGCTGCACCGGATGATGACGACGCGCCACTTGGGCGAAACACCGCATCCTGTCGTCGCATCGGCCGCGCGCGAAGTGCTCAACAAATCGGACAACGAGCGTTCAGGCGTGCTATCCACGGCCATGAGTTTTCTGGGGCTGTACCGCGACCCCACAGTGGCAGAAGTCACCTCGCGTTGCGACTGGCGCATTGCCGACCTGATCTCTGCCGAACATCCGGTGTCGCTGTACCTGGTGGTGCCGCCATCGGACATCAGCCGCACCAAGCCGCTGATCCGGCTGATCCTGAACCAGATCGGTCGGCGGCTCACTGAATCGCTCGATGGTTCCGATGGCGTGGAGCGCAAACACAAGCTGCTGCTGATGCTCGATGAGTTCCCGGCGCTGGGCCGTTTGGATTTCTTTGAATCGGCACTGGCCTTCATGGCGGGCTACGGCCTGCGCGCCTTCCTGATTTCTCAGTCACTCAATCAGATCGACAAAGCCTATGGCCAGAACCATTCGATTCTGGACAACTGCCATGTGCGCGTGACCTTCGCCACCAACGACGAACGCACTGCAAAACGCATCTCCGAAACGCTGGGCACAGCCACAGAGCTACGCGCACAGCGCAACTATGCGGGCCATCGTCTGGCACCGTGGCTGGGCCACCTGATGGTGTCGCGCCAGGAAACGGCACGGCCATTGTTGACGCCTGGCGAAGTGATGCAACTGCCGCCCGATGAATCGGTGGTGATGGTCTCCGGCCATGCGCCGATCAAGGCGAAGAAGCTGCGCTATTACCTTGACGCCAACTTCAAACGGCGCGTATTGCCGCCGCCCACGTTGACGCTGGGGCGCTACGCCGACGTGCCAGCCGCACGCGCCGACGACTGGAGCGCCCTGGCAATCCCCACTATGCCAGCTACGCCCGCCATGGCTGGGTTTGGCGCGTCAGCCGATGACGGCGGCCCGCGCCAGCAGCCGGAACTGTCCGAGATTGCCACCTACAGCCCCGAACCCGAGCAGTCGGCCAGCGACCTATCGCTGCTCGATGACGACGACTTGCCGCTTCCCCTTCCATCCCAGTTCGACCCGCGCTTGCAGCGCACGGCGCGGCTGGCAGCCCTTGATCCTGACGACGGAATTCAACTATGAGCCAAGCCCGCCTGAATCTCTTCATTCAACCCGACCACGCCAAGCGCTTGGACGAACTGGCCGCCAAGAAGGGTGTGTCCAAATCCTCCATCGTCGCGGCGGCGCTGGCGTCCTGGCTGTCGCCTGATGCGGGCGACCAACGCGAGGCGGCAACGGCTAAACGTCTGGACCGGCTGTCGCGCCAATTCGAGCGCCTGGAGCGAGACCAGAACATCCTGATCGAGACGCTGGCGCTCTACGTGCGCTACTACCTGACAGTCAGCACGCCGGTGCCGGAGGTCCATCAAGAAGCTGCAAAAGCACAGGGCAAAGCGCGCTTCGAGCAGTTCATTGAACAGCTCGGCCGCCATGTGCTGCGCGGGCGCAGCCTGGTCAAGGAGGTTTACGAGGAGATCCAACCCGATGCCGCTCGGCTGGCAGAAGCAGCCATGCAAGAGGACGGAGCATGAGCGTCGTCCCGAAGTTGCCACCCGAGTTGCAGCTTAAGCCGCCGTCATCCGCTGCCACTTCGCTGGACCGACGTATCCGCATGCTACGCACGGCGATGGGTCCGCTGATCGCCGCCGCGCTGGAAGACCCGGACGTGGTGGAGATCATGCTCAACCCGGACGGTTCCTTGTGGATTGATCGGCTCTCGTCAGGCCGCTCGCCAACGGGCGTAAAACTTTCAGAGGCCGACGGCGAACGCATCATCCGGTTGGTCGCCGCCCATGTCGGCACCGAAGTCCATCGCGGCCAGCCACTGCTGACGGCCGAGCTGCCGGAAACCGGTGAGCGCTTCGAGGGCATCCTGCCGCCCGCTGCGCCTGGGCCAGCCTTCGCCTTGCGCAAGCGCGCCGTGAGCATCATCGGTCTGGAGCACTATGTTACCGACGGCATCCTCAACGAGGAACAAGCCGAGTTCCTGCGCCGCGCGGTGCGTGAGCGGCTAAACATCCTGATCGCCGGGGGCACCAGCACCGGCAAGACCACGCTGGCCAACGCCTTGCTGGCCGAGATTGCCGCCACCGGCGATCGGGTGTTGGTGCTTGAAGATACCGTGGAGCTTCAGTGTGCCGCCCGCGACCACGTATCGCTACGCACGCGGGCCAACGTGGTGTCGATGGCCGAACTGGTGCGGGCAACGATGCGGCTGCGGCCCGACCGCGTGATCGTCGGCGAGGTGCGCGGCGGCGAAGCGCTGGATCTCATCAAGGTCTGGGGCACCGGGCACCCTGGCGGTATCGCCACGATACACGCCAGTTCCGCCCACGGCGCGTTGCTGCGCCTGGAACAACTGATCCTCGAAGTCGCTTTGACGCCGCCGCGAGCGCTGATCGCCGAGGCGGTGAATGTCGTCGTCTTCATCGCCGGGCGCGGACGCGCCCGCCATGTTCAGACCATCGCCCGCATTGTCGGTTTCGACAGCCACGGCTACCAACTCGACGACGCACTCGCGCCGCCACTTCCAACTCTTTCGCTCCCTTCCTCAACCACCTCTGGAGAACTGCCATGAAGTACACCGTGCACACCGTTTTTTCGACTTCCCGTCTTTCTGTAAATCCGCATCTGCGACTGGCGTTGCACGTTGCCGTGCTCACTGCACTGATGCTGGGCCTGGCAACGACTGCCCACGCGGCGGGCTCCAGCATGCCCTGGGAAGGGCCGCTGCAATCCATCCTTGAATCGATCCAGGGGCCGGTGGCCCGGATCGTCGCGGTAATCATCATCATTTCCACTGGCCTGGCGCTGGCCTTCGGCGATACGTCGGGTGGTTTTCGCAAGCTGATCCAGATTGTGTTCGGCTTGTCGATCGCGTTCGCCGCGTCCTCGTTTTTTCTGTCGTTCTTCTCGTTCTCGGGTGGAGCGGTGGTCGCATGAGTGCCGCCAGTGGTTTTGAGATTCCGCTGCATCGGTCGCTGACCGAACCGATCCTGCTGGGCGGCGCACCGCGCACCGTGGCGATTGCCAACGGCACGCTGGCCGCCGCCGTCGGCCTGGGCCTGCAACTGTGGATTCCCGGTCTGGTGCTGTGGACCGTTGGCCATTCACTGGCGGTCTGGGGGGCGCGGCTTGATCCGCAGTTCATGGCTGTGTTCGCCCGGCACATCAAGCACCGTCCGCTGCTGGATGTGTGAGACCGACAAGGAGAACAATCCATGATGAATCTCGCAGAGTACCGCAAGCGTCCTGCACTGTTGGCCGACTGGCTGCCCTGGGCCGGACTGGTCGCGTCGGGCATTGTGCTCAACAAAGATGGCTCGTTCCAGCGCACGGCGCATTTTCGCGGGCCGGACCTGGACAGCGCCACGCAGGGCGAACTGATCGCCACGTCAGCGCGCTTGAACAACGCGCTGCGCCGACTGGAATCGGGCTGGGCCTTGTTCGTGGAAGCCGAGCGGCGCACCGCCGCTGACTATCCACGCTCGGAGTTCCCGGAGCCACTGTCCTGGCTGGTGGACGAAGAGCGCCGGGCCTCGTTCGAGGAAGACGATAGCCACTTCGAGAGCAGCTACCACCTGACGCTGGCGTACTTGCCAGCCGAAGAATCACGCGCTCGCGCGGCCAAGCTGCTATATGAGAACACGCCACAAGGCGGCGTGGACTGGCGCGAGCGCCTGGAATCGTTCGTCTCGGAGACGGATCGCTTCTTCGACCTGCTTGATGGCGTCATGCCGGAGATAGCCTGGCTGGACGACAGCCAGACGCTGACTTATCTCCATGCGACAGTATCGACGCGGCGCTATCGGGTGGCTGTACCGGAGCATCCGTTCTACCTTGATGCCTTGCTGGCCGATTCCGCGTTGGTGGGAGGCTTGGCCCCCATGCTGGGTGACCAGCACCTGCGTGTGGCATCGGTGCGCGGTTTTCCCACCTCGACCTGGCCGGGGCTGCTGGATGATCTCAACCGGCTCGGCTTCGCCTACCGCTGGTCCACACGCTTCCTCTGCATGGACAAGTCCGAAGCGGAAAAGGAACTTACACGCTTGCGCCGCCAGTGGTTTGCCAAGCGCAAGAACGTGGTGGCCTTGCTGCGCGAAACCATCTTCCAGCAGGAAAGCCCGCTGGTCGATACCGACGCCTCGAACAAGGCAGCGGATGCCGATGCGGCCCTGCAGGAACTGGGCAGCGATCAAGTCGCCTTCGGCTACGTCACGGCGACGGTAACGGTACTCGATGCAGATCCTTCGGTCGCCGATGAAAAACTGCGTCGGATTGAACGTGTCATCCAGGGCCGTGGCTTCGTCACGATCCCGGAAACGCTCAATGCCGTGGACGCCTGGCTGTCCTCAATACCTGGCAATGCCTACGCCAACGTGCGTCAGCCCATCATCTCGACGCTGAACCTGGCGCACCTGATGCCGGTATCGGCGGTGTGGGCCGGACAGGAGCGCAATGCGCATCTCGATGGACCGCCGCTGATTGTGACGCGCACCGATGGCGCCACGCCGTTCCGGCTGGTGACGCACATTGGCGACGTGGGCAACACCCTAGTGGTCGGTCCCATCGGCATGGGTAAGTCAGTGCTACTGGCCACCTTGGCGATGCAGTTCCGCCGCTATCGCGGTTCGCGTATCTTCGCCTTCGACATGGGACGCTCGATGCGCGCCACCATCTTGGGATTGGGCGGCGAACACTACGACCTGGGCACTGACGGCGAGATTGCATTCCAGCCGCTGGCCCGCATCGACCAGGAAGGCTACCGCACCTGGGCATCCGAGTGGCTCGAAGGCCGGTTGCTGCATGAAGGCGTGACCGTCGGACCGGAAGAAAAGGCCTCCATCTGGTCGGCGCTGGGGAGTCTGGCGGGTGCGCCGGTTGAGCAGCGCACCTTGACCGGGCTGTCGGTACTGCTGCAATCCAACGCGCTGCGCCAGGCGCTCGCGCCCTATGTGCTCGGCGGCGCCCACGGCAAGTTGCTGGATGCAGATTCGGATCGACTGGGTTCGGGTTCCGTGCAGTGCTTCGAGATGGAAGAACTGATGCACAGCAAGGCCGCGACGCTGGCCGTGCTGGGCTATCTGTTCGCGCGCTTCGACGAACGCTTCGACGGCGCGCCGACCTTGCTCATTCTGGACGAAGCTTGGTTGTTCCTCGATGACCCGGTCTTTGCCGCACGTATCCGTCAGTGGTTGAAGACGCTGCGCAAGAAGAACGTCAGCGTCATCTTCGCCACGCAGTCACTGGCCGACATCAAGGATTCGGCCATCGCGCCCGCGATCGTCGAAAGTTGCGCCAGCCGCATCTTCTTGCCCAATCCGCAGGCGACCGAACCGCAGATCAGGGTGATCTACGAAGGATTCGGTTTGAACCGCCGCCAGATCGACATTGTGGCCGAGGCGGTTCCCAAGCGCGACTACTACTACCAGTCGCGGCTGGGCAATCGCTTGTTCGACCTGGACCTGGGACCGGTCACGCTGGCCTTTGCCGGTGCCTCGACGCCGCAGGACCAGCGCGACATTGACCACGTGTTGCTTGATGCCGGCATGCCTGGGTTTACCGGGGCTTGGCTGCGCCATCGTGGCCTCGGCTGGGCCGCCGACCTTGTTCCGTCCTTTCCGTCCTATTCATCCATCCCACAGGAGTACCCATCATGAAAAAAACCATCCTCGCCATAGCCGCCGCAACGCTGGTGACCCTCATGCCCGTCGCACACGCGCAGTGGGTCGTGATCGACCCGTCCAACCTGGCCCAGAACATCATGACGGCCGCACGCACGCTGGAGCAGATCAACAACCAGATCAGGCAGCTCCAGAACCAGGCGCTCTCGCTGATGAACCAGGCGAAGAACCTCACCGGCCTGGACTTCAGCGCATTGAATGAATTGCGCGCGTCGCTGTCAGCGACGAACCAGCTCATCCAGCAGGCCCAAGGCCTGGCGTTCAATGTGTCGCAGATGGAGACCGAATTCCAGCGGCTCTACCCCGATGCGTATTCCGCCTCCATTTCGGGAACGCAGATGGCGACCGATGCGCGTTCGCGCTGGCGTAATTCGCTGGAAGCGCTGCGCACCGCGACCAAGGTGCAGTCGCAGGCGGTGCAGAACTTCGCGTCCGACGAGCAGACGCTGACCGACCTGGTGAACCGCAGCCAGTCGGCCGTGGGTGCGCTGCAAGCCACGCAGGCCACCAACCAACTTCTGGCCTTGCAGGCGCGGCAATCCATCCAGGCGCAGCAACTGCAAATCACGCAAGACCGGGCGACCGCGCTGGAGCAGGCGCGCGTCGTTGCCGTGCAGGAGCGTGCCCGCGAGGTGCGGCGGCGCTTCATCGGTGACGGCACGCCGTACACGCCGCAGACCGTCGATTTCTACGGTCGTTGAGGGGATGCCATGAACGACGTTTCCATCATCGATCATTTTCTCAACGTCTTCTCGCGCTACATCGATTCCGGCTTCGGTTTACTGCGAGGAGAAGTGGCCTACCTGACCGCCACGCTGGTGGTGATCGACATGACGCTGGCCGGGCTGTTCTGGGCCATGAGCCATGCCAGCGGTGGCGGCGACGACATCATGGGCAAGCTCATCAAGAAGGTACTGTATGTGGGTGCCTTCGCCTACATCATCGGCAACTTCAATCTGCTGGCCGGCATCGTGTTCCGGTCTTTCTCCGGTCTAGGGTTACTCGCGTCGGGATCGGCCATCAGTCAGGCCGAGTTCCTGCAGCCGGGACGGTTGGCCAAGGTGGGCATCGACGCCGGGGCGCCGATCTTGAAGCAGATCAGCGAGGTGGCGGGATTCCCAGAAGTGTTCGTGAACATTGACGTGGTCGTCGTGCTGTTCCTGGCCTGGCTGGTACTGATCGTGAGTTTCTTCGTGCTCGCGGTGCAGCTCTTCGTCACCTTGATCGAGTTCAAGCTGACCACGCTTGCAGGCTTTGTGCTGGTGCCGTTTGCATTGTGGAACAAGACTTCGTTCCTCGCTGAAAAGGTGTTGGGCAACGTGGTGTCGTCAGGCATCAAGGTACTGGTGCTGGCGGTCATCGTGGGGATAGGCACGGGCCTGTTCGCCGAATTCCGAACGCCACCCGGCGCAGACCCGTCCATTGACTACGCGCTGACCATCATGTTGGCGGCACTGGCGATGCTGGGCTTGGGGATCTTCGGACCAGGCATCGCGACCGGGCTGGTATCTGGGGCGCCGCAATTAGGTGCAGGTGCAGTCGCGGGAACAGCCTTGGGTGCCGCTGGCGCAGCGGTTGCGGTGGGCGCTGCCACCACGGGCGTCGGTAGCGCTGTCGCTGCCGGTGCGCGTATGGCGCCGGGTGCCGCAAAGATGGCCGCGAACGGTGCCCGCTCGATGGCCTCAACCGCCAGCAGTGCGAAGTCTGCATTCCAGGCCGGCTCTGCCGGCGCCGGTGGCGGCATCAAGGGGGTGGCGGCAGGCCTGGGCAACGTTGCAAAGACAGGCGCGCAATCGGTGGGAGAGAAAGTCGCTGCCGGAGCCAAGTCGATGAAGGACCGGGCTGCGGCGGCCATCAAGCCGGATGCCCCGGTATCCGGTGCAGGTACCAGTGCGGCCAGCTCCGCGAATGGACCGGCCGGTCAAGGCGGTGCCGATGCCACACCCGCCGATACACAACAACCCGCGTGGGCCAAGCGCCTGCATCGCCGCCAGCAGATCAGCCAAGCCGTCTCGACCGTCGCCCACACGCTGCGCGGTGGCGATGGCGGCGGCTCAGGCAGTAGCCCCAGTCTGCGCGCCCCCTCGGATACATAAGGAGAACATCTCATGCGATTTAAACGTCCACTGGTGCGCTATGCGGACACGCCGCAGCCCGCCACCCCATATCAATCTGCCGAACAGGTCTGGGACGACCGTATCGGCTCATCTCGTGTTCAGGCGAAGAACTGGCGGCTGATGGCCTTTGGCTGCCTGGCGCTCGCGCTGCTGATGGCGGGCGGCCTAGTCTGGCGCTCGGCCCAGTCCATCGTCACGCCCTTTGTGGTGGAGGTGGACAGCGGCGGGCAGGTGCGCGCTGTCGGTGAAGCGGCCACGCCATACAAGCCCAATGACGCGCAGACGGCGCATCACCTGGGGCGCTTCATCACGCTGGTGCGCTCGCTGTCCATTGACCCCATCGTCGTGCGCCAGAACTGGCTCGATGCCTACGACTACACCACCGACCGTGGCGCGGCCGTGCTCAACGACTACGCGCGCACCAACGATCCGTTCGCGCGTGTCGGCACGGAGTCGGTGACGGTGCAGATCACCAGCATCGTGCGCGCCAGCGATGCGTCATTCAATGTGCGCTGGACCGAGCGCCGCTATGTCAACGGCGCGGCCGCCGGACTGGAGCGCTGGACTGCGGTTGTCTCCATCGTGCTGCAAGCGCCGCGTACTGAAGAAAAACTACGCCGCAATCCGCTGGGCATCTACGTCAATGGGTTGTCGTGGAGCCGTGAACTCGATTCTTCCGAAGGAGCCAAACCATGAAACCGTCTTTACGCATTTACGTATTTCTATCTCTACTGGTGGCCACATCCATGACCCTCTCGGGCTGCGCCACGCAGGGCAAGCCGCCACCGACCATCGCGCTGGACGAGGCAGTGCAGGCGCAGCTTTTGCCGGAACTACCCAAGCCGGTCGAAGTGGTCGCAGTTCCGCAGCCTTTGCCATTGTCCGAGCAGTTGAAACCGTTGCCGGGACATGTCGATGAAAAGTCCACGCCGGAACCTGCCGACGAGAAGCTGCGTGTATCCCGCGCCAATCAGGAAGCGCGCATCGCGCCCACCCGCGAAGGCTACGTCAACGCCATCCAGGTCTGGCCGTACACCGATGGTGCGCTGTACCAGGTCTATGCCAGTCCGGGCCGGGTGACCATGGTTTCGCTTCAACCCGGCGAGGAACTGATGACGGTCGCTGCCGGCGATACCGTGCGCTGGATTGTGGGCGACACGTCCAGCGGTACGGGTGCCGACCTGCGCGTGAGTGTGCTGGTCAAACCTACGCGCAGCGGTCTCAAGACCAATCTGGTTGTGACGACCAACCGGCGCACCTATCTGCTTGAGCTGACCTCGACCGAGAAGGCTTGGATGGCGTCCGTGTCCTGGGACTATCCGAAGGACCGTATGCTGGCTTTGCAGCGCCAGTCGCAGGCGGCACAGGTTGCTGCGCCGGTGGACGCAGGCCTGTCGCTGGAAAAGATCCGCTTCCGCTACGCGATTAGCGGCAGCCATCCATCGTGGAAACCGCTGCGCGCCTTCGATGATAGTGAGAAAGTCTATATCCAGTTCCCCGGCGGCATAGCGCAGGGCGAGCTGCCGCCACTGTTCGTCATCGGTGCGCAAGGTGAGGGGCAACTGGTGAACTACCGCTTCCGGTCGCCGTATTACATCGTGGACCGGCTATTCGGCGCGGCCGAACTGCGCTTGGGCGCAGACAAGGGCGACGTGGTGCGTATCGAGCGCACGGATGGGGTTGTGGGCGGGACACGGAGGAACTGACCATGAGCCAAGCGAACAATGCCCCTGGCACTCCGGTGTCAGATGTGCCGCCCAAGGTGGCTCCCGAGAACGTGACATTGCGTGCCCAGCCGCGTCCAGTTACGCGCTTGAACCGGCGCATGCTGGCCGTCCTCGTTGGCGGGCTGGCGACTGCCGTCCTCGGCGGCACCATCTTGTCGCTGCAATCGGCGCAGCGCCGTGGCGCTGGCGAACAGAAAGAGTTGTTCAACGTCGATCGCGTGTCACGTTCCGAAGGGCTGGATCAACTGCCCGCCGACTATTCCAAGTTGCCACCGACCATGCCAGCCGCCGTGCCGCAGCTCGGCACGCCGCTGCCGGGCGATCTGGGCGGGCCGATCCACAAGGCCGAACAGCAGGCGCAGGGCTACGGTGGCCCGCAGTCCGGCCATGATCCGGCCGAAGCCGAACGCCTGGCGCGCTTGAAGCAGGCCGAGGAAGCGGCAGCTTCGTCTGTGTTCTTCCGGTCCAGTGGTCAGAAGGTTGCCGCTTCCGCGTCACTGCAGGCTGCGCCTGCCGCCACCATGGCGGCGAACGCCGCCTTCGACCCGATGGCGGCCGGGCCGGCTTCAACCGCCGCGCAGTCGGCTGACCCTACCGCTGTGCAGAACCGGCAAGAGCAGAAGGAAGCATTTTTGAACAAAGCCGGTTCTACGGAAACCCGGAATTCCGGCAACCTGCAAATGCCCGCATCGCCGTATCAAGTCATGGCCGGCACAGTCATCGCCGCCGCGCTGGTGACGGGCATCAAGTCTGACTTGCCGGGCGATGTCATTGCCACGGTGACAGAGCCGGTCTATGACACGGCCACCGGCAAGTACATGTTGATCCCGCAAGGCTCGCGCTTGCTCGGCAAATACAACAGCCAGGTAAGCTACGGGCAGAGCCGCGTGCAGGTGGTGTGGAATCGGGTCATCCTGCCGGACACGTCCTCGTTCCAGCTCGATAAACTGGTCGGTACCGACCCGGCCGGCTATGCGGGCCTGGAGGATGGTGTTGATTGGCATTGGGATCGCGTCTTTGCCGGTGCTGCGCTGACCACCTTGCTGGGCGTCGGTGCCGAGCTGGCCGCACCAGAGAATCGCAATGGGGGCGACCGCGTGGTCATCGCCGGACGCGACAGCCTGAAGGACTCTGTGAACCAGGCGGGGCAGGAGATGACCCGGCGCAACATGAATATCCAACCGACGTTGACTGAGCGGCCTGGCCTGCCGATGCGCGTCATCGTCAACCGGGATCTGGTGCTGCGGCCGTACCAGCCACTTTTTTTCAATAGGGGGACATCGCGATGAGTACGCCGATCAAGAAGCTGCGGCTCGGGCCACTACCCAAGACTGAAAGTATCAAGCAGACCTTCGCATGCCCGGCCAGCTTGAAAGACGACCTCGACCGCTACGCCGCGCTGCATGCGCAGGCCTATGGCGAAGCTGTCGATGCGGCGATGTTGATACCGCACATGCTGGAGGCGTTCATAGCGGGGGATCGGGGATTCAAGAAAAGGGAAGCATCAAAGCCGGCGTCGCAGAAGCCACCCCAGCGAGAGGCAACACCTCCGTAGGCGAAGTCACTGCCGAGAGTACCCTCGAACGCGCAGTCTCAGGACTGCGCGTTCGCATTTGGGGATCAGCCTTATGTTTATGTATTGGCGGGCATATGATTACGGAGAAAGTGGCCGAAGCTTCCATCCGTGTTGCCCGCTCTGGCACGCCGAGACCCGCAACCGCTAGACTCCTATGTGGCCCCCAGCCTACAAACCGACCGTGGGTTCAAGACGCTCAGAAGCAGTCTAAACTGTTGGTTTATATGGGATTTTCGCGCCATGTCCGCCATCAGAAAAGGCTTGACAGCGGACATTTTTTAGCCTCATACATGGCCGCATCGGCACGCTCAAGCAATGATTCCTTGCGCTCGTCTTCCATCAACATGGCCACGCCAAGGCTGATTGTAATCCTGATGCTGAATTCCTTCAGGTGCAAGGGTGTGTCCATGACGACCTGGCGCACCCGTTCGGCAATATTCTGCGCGACCTGGAGAGTCGCATCCGCCATGATGATGACGAATTCCTCTCCGCCGAACCGGCCCACCATGTCGAAATCGCGCACCGCTGCCTTTATCCGTCCCGCCACGTGGCGGAGCACGAAATCGCCTATGACGTGCCCATAAGTGTCGTTGATCTTCTTGAAATGATCCAGGTCGATCATCGCCAGACACAGGTGCTGGCGGCGCTTTCCGCGCCCCGCATGGTCCTGCGCCCGGTCTATGTGCTGCTGGAGCGCATCCATGAGATTTGCATAATTCATCATTCCCGTGAGCTGGTCGGTGGAAGCATCGTGCTGCAGGCGGGATATTTCCCCCTTCAGTTCGTTCACCGTGTCTGCCAGTTCGTTGATTTCCGGCAGATGGTAGCCTTCGGCGGCCAGGTACAGATCAAGGGAAGTCAACCTTGCGACGCATTCGAGAGCCGGGAGCAGAATTGTGGCCGATCCGGTGCATTTCTCCGCTATTCTGCCGATCAGCACGCCATGGGTGACGAGGTGCTTCGCCTGCAGGAGATTCAAGGGGATTTTCGCGCGGGCAAAAGTCGCCGCGATGGCGAGCCGGTTCGCAAAATACGCTGGCGTGTCGAAGCCGTGGCCGTAGGATAGCAACTGGCCGCGCCATTCCCGCATGAAGCGGTCGATTCCGGGCTGCTTTTCCACCCGGAGGAAACGGGAATTTTCCGCAAAGGCGCTGAAGCAGGCATCGACGAGCGCTTCGCTATCGGGGCCGATGACCTCTTTCCTGATCTGCTCCGCCTGGGCGTGATGTGCCGCTCCAAGCCCCAGGATCGAAATCGTTTCCGCTACGCGGGCGTCATCGAATCCGAACGGGGCGCAATCGGGGGTGCTGGTGAAGTCGATATCCTCTGGCAATGATGTCATGATCATCTCTGGAAAGGGAAGGCGGCACCTGACAATATAGACACTTCCTGCCGCCGTTCTGTTCGATGGCCCGATGAATCTGATGAAATGGAGTTGCGGCTCGATGAATTATCCACTAATCTCAACACATGCTCATGCTCCGCATGAACCAGGGAATCGCGCTGGACGGCCATGGAGCCGTCCAGCGCGATTTATCCAGGAGGTTCCCTGGTTTCTCAGCACGTTTCCTCTTACCGATGTGATATATGCAGATGGATCACCCATGAGCCTTCGCAATCGCGCCGCCCTTGCCACCCTGGCTACCTCTCTGGCTCTCGCGGGCTGTGCCTCCCCTACGACGACATCATTTCTCGGAGCATCCTTCCCGAAGGTGGAGTACAGCGACGTGAGAAAGAGCGCCAAGCCGCCCCGGCTCAAACTCGTGGTCGAGTTCCAGAGAAACGGCGAGCATTTTCCGAAAGGGGATGTTCCTCTGCGGGACTATGCCGCCGCGATCCTGAATGATACCGGCGTCATTTCCATCTCCGACGTGATTACCGAATCCGAAGAACGGGAGCAGGGAGAGGTAAGAATCGTCCTCAATAACATTGCCGACAGCAGCACGGTCGCCGCGGAGACGTCTGCTTCCCGTCTGCCGCTCTGGATGGTGGGAAAGACGATTACGGATGCCTATGAAATGTCCTTGTTCATTACCGCCGGAGGAAAGACCGTGAGCCAGACCGGCATCCAGCAGGCCATCCATACCGCGATAGGAAACATGGTGGTGCCCGCGGGAATCGAAACCTTTCCTCATGACAAGGCTTTCGGAAAAATGCTTGAGCAGATGCTGCTCAAGGCGCTCGTGGATCTTCAGAACGGGGGGGAGTTGGCCTGGCTGGGCCGCGCATCCGCCCCGGCCGATCCGGCAGGAAAATG
Source organism: Nitrosospira sp. 56-18 (assembly GCA_001899235.1). GTDB lineage: Bacteria > Pseudomonadota > Gammaproteobacteria > Burkholderiales > Nitrosomonadaceae > Nitrosospira. The sequence goes on along the minus strand of MKVR01000036.1, from coordinate 7,059 downwards.
GACGGAGCGCATCCGGAGGGCGCGCGCGGCAGCGGCAGGCGGCCCCGTTCAGGGCTTTCCTAGGTTTCCACCAGTGGTTTTTGTTGCAGGGCCTCGGTAGCCGGTCCTTCTATCACCGTGCCGTCGGGCGCGAAGCGGCTCCCATGGCAGGGGCAATCCCAGCTGCTTTCCATGTCGTTCCAGTGAACCTTGCATTTCATGTGAGTGCATACCGGCGAAACTGCGATGACTGTTCCGTCCGGATTGCGGTAAGCCGCCAGCAACTCGTTCTCCACCTCCACGATCGCGCCTTTGCGCAGCGGAAGCTGGCTGAGAGGAATCGACTCGCGGTCGGTCACATAATCCTTCACCAGGGACTTCAATGTGACCGCCGTTTCCTCGGCGAGGCCCCTGGCGCCTTTCACCGGGGAAAACCGGCTCGCCCGGACGAGAGGGGCAAAGAGATTGTCACGTCCGGCAATCTGGTCGGAAATGATGGAAGACGCCACGGCGCCGTAGATCAGGCCGTCGGTCTCGAAGCCCGTGGCTATGAAGCAGCCGCTTGCATCGCGGCCGATATAAGGCAGGCCATCGGCGGGGCTGTAGTTCTGGGCAGACCAGCGAAACACCGCTTCTCTCATGCCAAAGCGCGCTTGCGCGGCTGATTCCAGCCGCTCGATGCTGGCATGGGTATCCTGCTGCCCGGTCTTGTGCTCTTCTCCCACGCAAACGAGGAATGACTCTTCGCCTGTATCGGCATTCCGTACCGAGAGGCGCCCGGTTCCGGTTTCCCAGAATATGCCGGGAGGAAATGAACCCCGCGGAATGCGCGCAGCCAGTCCATATTCCCGATTCACGACCATTTCCGCCTGCACAGCGTGAAATCCCTTTGGCGAGTGGGTGGCAAGCACGATTTCCCTGGCGGCCACCTTGCCGCTCGCGGTTCGAACCACGCGCCGGTCGGTATCCACTTCCAGGATCTGCGAATTCTTGAAAATGCGGCAGCCGAGATCGGCGGCGCGGCGGGCAAGGGCGCGAACGTAGGCCTGCGGGTGAAACTGTGCCTGGCCGTCGAGTACCATCGCCGCTCCGCTCGGTTGCAGAAGGGGAGCAGGGAGTGTCTCCACGAGGTGCACGGACAATCCCGCATCGACCGACCCTTCATACTCGTTTTCCACGAATGCGCGAGCGTTTTCCGTGGCGGCGTAGCGGTACAGTCTGCAGCGGCGGAAGCCGCATTCGATGCCGAGTGCCTGCACGCGATGCTCGATCTGGTCCAGCGCCTGGCGCCGGGCGGCGGCAACGGAGCGTGCGACGTCCTTGCCCCAGCTATCCACAATGCGATGTATGCCACGGCTGAGTGTTTCGTACAGATTGCCAGTCGAATTGCCGGTGGCTCCGAAGCCGATATCGCGCGCTTCCAGCAGGATGACCGGGCGGCCCTGCTCGGCCAGATTCAACGCCAGGCTGATACCTGTCATGCCGCCTCCCACGATCACGATGTCGGTAGTGCAATTCTCGTGCAGTGCCGGGAAATCTTCTTCAGGCGCGGTACCGCGCCACACAGAAGTCGTATTCATATTGGTCATGCTGGTCATGCTGGTTCCTTTCAACGATTTGGCGGAGAGGATCGCTTGCATAAGCACCAGAAAAGCGGCCGGAAGACCGGGAGGTGACGCCTGGGGCAGATGGTATGTCCGGTATGCCCTATAGTCGGACATAGCCCCAAAGTTCTCTGTGCGCCACGGCACATACCAGGCGCATCCGGCATCGATGGGGAGACGCCTGGCTTTGCCGGCCAGTCCGATCCAGATGTGGGCACAAGCAGTAGTGCGGAGCAGTTGCGCCGCTCTGCAATATCTGCAGCCAAGTATCCGGTTGTGCTAAGATCACAGGCAGCGCGGGGCGGATCCACAACAGCATGTTTCAATAATACGACCAATGCAGCCCTGTTCCCTTTCGTTCAACCCATGGTAGCCGACACTTTGCTGCACCCGGCAGGCGGGCGCCACTTTTCGCATTGCGAGTCTTTCCGATGAAAGTCTGGCCTGGCAACGCTTATCCGCTTGGCGCGACCTATGACGGGATGGGGACGAATTTCTCGTTATTCTCCGATGTGGCGGAACGTGTCGAGCTGTGCCTGTTCGATGAGCAGGGAAAGGAGACACACGTCGCCCTGCCGGAAAACAGCGGCCATTGCTGGCACGGCTACTTTCCCGACATCCAGCCGGGACAGCGTTATGGCTATCGTGTCCATGGGCCGTGGTCGCTCGGGCAGGGCCATCGTTGCAATCCGGCGAAGCTGTTGCTCGATCCCTATGCGAAAAGCATCGATGGAGATATTGACTGGAATGAGGCCGTATTTCCCTACCCGTTCTCCTCGGGCCCCGACGCGCGCAACGACGGGGACAGCGCGCCCTTCATGCCGCGGTGCATCGTGCCGCAACCCTTCTTCGACTGGACGGGCGACCGGCGCCTGCATCGCCCCTGGCACGAAACGGTCATTTACGAATTGCACGTCAAGGGCTTTACGGCGCAACACCCGGATATACCGCCCGAGCTTCGGGGCACCTATGCAGGGCTTGCCCATCCCGCCGCGATAGGCTACCTGAAGCAGCTCGGCGTCACGGCGGTCGAGCTGATGCCGGTGCACTATTTCCTGCAGGACAAGCGTCTCGTGGAACAGGGGCTGCGCAATTACTGGGGCTACAACACCATATGCTACCTGGCGCCCGAGGGAAGGTATGCAGCCGACAAAAGACCGGGCGCAGCGGTGGCCGAATTCCGGCAGATGGTGAAGGCCCTCCACCACGCGGGTATCGAGGTGATTCTCGACGTGGTGTATAACCATACTGCTGAAGGCAATCATCTCGGCCCGGTGCTGACCTTCAAGGGGATCGACAACGCCTACTACTATCAACTGGAGGATGACGCCCGTTACTACCGCGATTACAGCGGTATCGGCAACTGCTTCAACATGAGGCAGCCGCATGTGCTTCAGCTCATCATGGATTCATTGCGGTACTGGGTGGTCGAAATGCACGTGGATGGCTTCCGGTTCGATCTGGCTGCCACCCTCGCGCGTGAGCTGCACGAAGTGCAGCGGCTGTCTGTCTTTTTCGACATCATTCAGCAGGATCCGGTCATCAGCCAGATCAAGCTGATCGCGGAACCATGGGATCTCGGGGAGGGCGGCTACCAGGTTGGCAATTTTCCTCCGGGCTGGTCTGAATGGAATGGCAAATATCGCGATTGCCTGAGGGATTTCTGGCGCGGAAGGGACGAGACCTTGCGTGAATTCGCGTACCGCTTCAGCGGAAGCTCGGACCTCTACGCCGGAAATTCGCGCAACCCGTTCGCCAGCATCAACTTCGTTTGCGCCCACGATGGTTTCACCCTGCGCGACCTGGTGTCCTACGATGAAAAACATAATCTTGCCAACGGGGAAGATAATCGCGACGGTTCCGATGATAACCGCTCCTGGAATTGCGGCGTCGAGGGCCCCACGGATGATGCCGGAATAGTTGCGCTGCGGGCGCGGCAGCAGCGCAATTTCCTGGCGACGCTCATGCTGTCGCAGGGAGTGCCCATGCTGCTGGCGGGCGACGAGGCCGGCCGCACGCAACAGGGGAATAACAATGCCTATTGCCAGGATAACGAAGTTTCCTGGTTCGACTGGTCCGGTATGGATGAGGATTTGGGCGAGTTTGCCCGGCGCCTGATCGCGTTTCGCCACCATCATCCGGTATTCCGGCAGCGAAGCTGGTTCCAGGGCAGGGCGATTCATGGTGCGGATTGCAGCGATATCGCGTGGTTCGACCATGCCGGAGAACAGGCGAGCGAAGAATCATGGGATGGCTGGTCTGCCAAGACGCTGGGGGTTTTCATCAATGGCGAGACCATTCCCAACCCCAATGCCCGCAGCGTTCCCGCCACCGATGACAGCTTTTACCTGATCTTCAATGCCAGCCACGAGATGCTGGAGTTCACGCTGCCCCCCGAGCGCTGGGGGCAGCCATGGGTCGCTGTCCTGGACACATTCCGGGGGTGGCTCGATGATGCTCCGCCGCTTCAGGCAGGAGCCCGCCTGAAGGTCGAGCCGCGTTCCATGGTCGTGCTGCGGCGCGAGGACTGAAACGCCGTCTCTTTCGGCATTATCGACCTGGCAGGCGTATCGCGCCTGCTCCCCCAACAATGTCCGATGGGTTGCGCTTTGACTATAATAATTTTACCTTTTCGAGGGGTTGGGCATTAATAACCAAGGTGCAGCTTTACCGATGGCGCAGCGAGACGGGCTTGCAGTGTTTCAATATAACCAGGCGGCGAACTCTACTGCCGCCTGGGCGTAGGCCTTACGCGTGTTGGGGTTATGAATGTTGGCGGTGAAGAACTCGATGAAGCGTTTGCCTGCATCTGGGCTCGGAGCGACAGCGTCGGCAGCGCCAAAGTGTCTGTGGCGAGGTGAAAGTTATCGGGCATGGTTAATCGCCAAGCAAGGCGAGGCCAAGCGCGCCGGCGGCAACGCGCAGTTCCTGATCGAGCGTGGCCAAGGGTAGATCGAGGCGTTGGGCCAGCTCTAAATACGCCGCGTCATAGAGAGTGAGCCGGTAGCGTTCGGCAAGCAAGGCCGTTGCTGTCCATGCCTGGCTTGCAGTTTCCGGATCGAGATTAATCGGCAGATCACGGAGAAATCCGGCCAGCTGATGACGGCGTGTCGCGTCAAGCCGGCCACGCCGCTCGGCCATGGCTAAACCATTAAGTATTTCCAGAGGCCACAACGAAGGAGCTATTGCACCGGTTTCAACGATCTGATCCAGCAAATCAAGGGTGGCGGGAGTATGCTCATCCTCAAAACACCAAGTCAGTGCCACTGAGCTATCAAGAACTAAGCTCACAGACGACCTTCATTGATGAGATCCTTAATCTTGAGGCCGCCTAAAGTAACCCCACGGCTGGCATCCAGTAACCCTCGAGCTACTTGACGCGCTTTTGCACGATTAAAGCCAGGCTCGGCGGGGACCAGCCTTGCTACGGCTTTGCCATGTCGAGTGATTAGAACTTCTTCACCATTCTCGACCCAGTCAAGCAAAGTACCCAGTTTATTTTTGGCTTCGAACGCTCCGATCTCACGCACATAACCTCCGATATAAGCTAGCTAACATCCAGCTTATATCATAATCGTGCTCCAGAACCAAGACAATAGCCCTCTCCTCTTTTCCGCCCCCGTCGCTACTCACCGTTATTTCCGCCCCCGTCGCTACTCACCGTTACCGCACACCATGACTATCGATCACTTCCGCTGAAACAGCCCTCGGGCCATGGAGCTCAAAGGGAGCATGGAATTTCGGGGCTGAAAACAGACTTTTTTTTGAAGAAAACGCGTCTATTATAAAAAAGCGGCGACGTGAATTCCCGGAAGAATTACCTGCTGGATTATCTGTTGGCCAGGAAGGGAATGTTCGAAGGATGCGTATCTCATTTTATGCGACGGGCGTGCGGCGGACAGCTGGCGCAGGAAGATCGAGCGCGCATTTCGGGACAGACAAGCCTGTATGAAGCGGGTAATCCCTGGCGATGATGCCCTGGGCGCTTCTGGCTTCCGCCACCTGGCGGAATCGCTGGCAGCGGGAATCCGGGATCGGCGCGCTGCCATCAGGAATGCTGATGGGCAGGCAGTGCAGTCAAACGGCAACCCTATTTTATGGAGGTCAACATGTCTTCTGAAATCAAAGAGATCCAGGAAGCAATTCACAAATCTGGCGCGAAGTGGACGGCTACTGAAACGGAGTTCATCAAAACGCTCGATGTGGAACAGCGCGGCGATCGCCTGGGCGTTGTGCTGGATCGGGAAGCGCTGGAAAAGATTCGGCGGCAGCCACCCCTGGATATGGCCGCCCTGATCGCAAAGTTTGAGAAAAAAATTGGATGGACACCGGAAAGAGGCGATGCTGCCCATATCGATGCAGTGCGCAAGAGACTGGAGCTGCGCCTGGACATTATATTTCCCCCCTGGTTCATCACCATCGACTGGCGCAATCGTAAGGGGCGTAATAATGTGACGTCAGTCAAAGACCAGGGGGGCTGCGGTTCCTGCGTCGCTTTTGGAACGACGGCAACCCTCGAATCGATGCTTCTTATCGAGCACAATGTCGGTCTGGATCTATCCGAAGCGGAGCTTTTGAATTGTGGCGGGGGAAGTTGCGGCGGCTGGTGGCCGGATAGCGCCGTCAGCTACCTTTTATCTCAAGGCATCGCCCAGGAGAGCTGTTTTCCCTATCAGCCTCAAAACATGGTCTGCACCACGTGCTCCGAGCGAAATGGCGAGGCCATTCAGATCAGCAACCAGATCACGATCAACGATGTCGTGCAGCGCAAACAATACATCGAAAATATCGGGCCTGTGATGTGCGTGTTCGAGGTCTTTCAGGATTTTTATTCCTACACGGGCGGTATCTATTCGCATGTCTGGGGCAGTTCCGTGGGCTTGCATTGTGTGGAAGTGATTGGTTTCAATAATTTTTTTGGATACTGGATTTGCAAGAATAGCTGGGGTACCGGGTTTGGGGAGAATGGCTTCTTCAAAATTGCATTCGGGGAGTGCCAGATCGACACCACGTTTCCATTTTGGGGAATATCCGGTACAAAGTTTTTCGGGACTTGAACAGTGCTGACTGCGAAGGTGGGCTGCGAATTCAAGGTACAACTACATGAGCAATCCACCGCGGGGTATGAGTGGCGCTGCAAGGCGCCTTCTCCCGGCTTGACGTTTCTTGGTCAGAGCGTGCGGCCTGCTTCATCGATGGCCGGGGCTCCTGCCGTGCATATTTTCCGTTTCCGCGCCGAGGCGGCAGGAAAATTCGTGTTGCATTTTATCTACGGCCGGGTCTGGGAGAAGCAGCCACAGGAAATGAAAAGCATCGATGTACAGGTGGAACCATAATGAGGTTGCAGCAGGCCTTTGCCATTCGGGACGGTCAACTGCCGGATCCGGATTTAAACCTTTTATCAGGTACATGCTGCTTAAGGAAGCGCTGAACAAATCCTCACTGAGCGCGTTGCTGGTAAAATCGGGATGATCAT
>MKVR01000035.1 GCA_001899235.1 Nitrosospira sp. 56-18 | reverse complement strand
CCAGGCAAATGAGTCTCAAGCAGCGCCCATACTTCATCTGATATGTCATGCCTGCGGTGTGAATGTGTCATGTGCGATCCTTTCATCTTTATAAGAATCTCATATCTCTCATCTCGTGACTACAGTATTTAATCAATAACAAAATTCCAGTCGTTTTCTGATCACCTCTTTATGAATGATAATGTCCTTTATCATTCATAAAGTTTTTTAGACGCAAGCACGTCAGTCGTACACCTACATAAGACAGAATTTTGATGCACCCCAGAAATGGCTGTGGAGTTGCCCCTATTAAACCGGACAGGATGCGGTTAATAATTGGCTGCGGATGAATTGCCGTGGTGACTTCATCTTCAGCCCCTTGTGAGGATGATATTCATTGTAATCCTCGAACCACTGATCAAGCTGTGCTATGACCGTTTTTGCATCGGGTCGATCATGAACATAAACATAATCCCGCTTGAAGGTTTTGACGAAGGCTTCGGCCATACCATTGGACTCAGGGCTTCGGACGGGGGTAAAACAGCTGATGAAGCCCATATCCTGCCCAAAAGCAATCGTTTCTCTGGCGGTGTAACAGCTGCCGTTGTCGCTGAGCCATTCCACGGGGTGTGGGAGCCGTACTGCCGGGCCGAAGCGGCACTCAACCGATTCAATCATCAGATCCCGCACCCTCTCGCCGCTAATGCCGCCAGTGGTGGCAACATGGCTGATGATTTCGCGATCGCAGCAATCCAGGGCAAAGGCAACCCGCACCACTTGTCCGTTCCAGCAGGCAATCTCGAAGCCATCCGAACACCAGCGCAGGTTGGAACGCAAGGTGATGACCTTGCCTTCGTGAGGCAGCATTCGCTGTTTGCCCGTATGCCGGGTCAGCAGCAGCCCATTCTGGCGCATGATGCGATAGACCCGCTTGTGATTGACGGCAGGCCTGCCCATCTCATTCAGTTTGCGGTTAAGCAGCGCACAAATCCTTCTGTATCCGTAAGTCGCGCGATTATCCACAAGCGGCGATTTATTCTTGCATTTCGCTCCAACTCAAATATAATTACGAATCATTATCATTCATTATCGCAAAGAGGCTCTATCATGAGTTCAATAGCGGATTCAATAATGGAAGCATCAAGCAGAAGTCTTGAAGCGGACGGCGATCAATCGCCGCACAAATTCGTGATGCTCAACCGGATAAGATCAATCGATAGCGACGCCCTTTTTTCGGACGGGGATCAGGTCTTTATTCAGCACCGCGGGGAGCAATATCTCCTGCGCCGAACCCGCAACGGCAAACTCATCCTGACAAAATGAAGACTCGGGGACGTTAATCGTGTATATTTGCGTATGCAGAGGTGTCACCGATACCGCGATCCGCGATGCCGTCCGCAGGGGTGCCGACCGGATGCGGGATTTGAAAACCAACCTTGGCGTGAGCGAGCAATGCGGGATATGCGCCTGCCATGCCAAGGAGGTGCTGGAACAGGCGCTGATGCAAAAAGTCGTGGCGCAACGCCATTTCACACATACCCACTCGTTGATTCGAGATTCCGCCTGAGGAGGCAAACATGAAAAGCAATACAGATATCATCCAGTGGCTGAACCGCCAGCTGCAGCACGAGTTGACGGCCGTCAACCAGTATTTCCTTCACGCCCGGATGTACGAAAACTGGGGCTTCGATGACCTGGGCAAGCGCGAGTATGAAGAGTCCATAGAGGAAATGAAGCATGCCGATTCGCTGATCAAGCGCATCCTGTTTCTTGAAGGGCTGCCCAATCTCCAGGACCTCGGCAAGCTCATGATCGGCGAAAAGGCGGAAGAATGTGTCGCGTGCGACCTCAGGCTGGAGATGGCTTCAAGGGAAACACTGCTTGCAGGCATTGCGGCCTGCGAAACTGCGAAGGATTATGTCTCCCGCGAACTTCTGAAGGAAATTCTGGAAGATACCGAAAAGCATATCGACTGGCTGGAAACCCAGCTCGATGTCATGCCGAAGGTCGGCCTCCAGAACTGGCTGCAGAGCCAGATGTAATTTTATCCCGCGGGGCTTTTCCGCTCCGCCGCTAAACGCCCGCCAGCCCACCCGGCAAGCCAGCCTGTTTGAAACAGAATTTGTCGGGGATGGGCTATCCACGCCTGGCAATCGGCCAGGACGAGTGCTTGCCGTTTGCTTCGACCTTCCGGTCGCCAGGCGGCAATTCCTATTTCCTCTCCGGCAACCCCCCTGCCCGTTTTTCTCATTTCGCGCATTCGCCATGCGGACAATGAAAAAAACAGGCAATGCAGGCAACGTTCTGGAATTTCAACAAAACGACGGAGGAGGAAACCATATGAATCTGATCACCAGTACCAAGGGGTCAGCCACGTTACGGGGCTGCATGCTTGTGTTTGCGCTTTCGGTTGCGCCTGCGCTCCATGCGGCCGGGTACACGCAAACCAATCTTGTCGCGAGCACCGACGCTTACGGCGCCGGCATCGTCGACCCGAGCCTCATCAATGCTTGGGGAATCGCGATTCGGCCTGCGGGCCTGGGCGGCCATTTCTGGGTGGAGAGCAATGGCGGGGGGACAAGCAACCAGTATATCGGGGATGTCGGAGGCACCCCATTGTATTCGGACGATCTCAGGCTGGTGACTGTCCCCGGCTCCCCAGCGGGGCCAGCTGTATCCGCCGGCACGCCTACCGGCGTGGTGTTCAACCCCGGCAATGACTTCGCGATCACCCAAGGTTCCATTACCGCTTCGGCAAAATTCCTGTTTGCCACGGATACCGGCACTATTTCAGCCTGGACAGAACGCAAGAATCCAGATGGCAGCTTCGATCGCCCTGCCTTTGCCAAACTCATGATCGACCGGTCATCCGCCGGCGCGCACTACTTCGGCATTGCGATGGGCTCGGGCGATAATCGCATCCATGTGGCGAATTTCGGCGCCGATGCCGGCATCCAGAGCTTCGATGGCAACTTTGCCGAGGTCAGCAAGCAAGGCGCGTTCGCAAATCCTTTTTCCGCATCGGCCACTCCGCAGCCCGGCGATTATGCGCCCTTCAATATTCAGACCCTGACCGGCCCGGAAGGGGCCAGCCTGTTCGTGCCCTATGCCAAGACCCAGGAGGATCCCTCGGCGTCGGGACATATTCTTGGCGGTGAAGAAGCCAGCGGTCCGGGGCTGGGCCGGCTCGCGCAATTCGACGCGTCCGGCGCGCTCATGCATACCTGGGATGATCGCGGCCTGTTGAATGCGCCCTGGGGCGTCGCCTTCGCCCCTGATGATTTCGGGATATATAGCGGAAAGCTGCTGGTGGGCAATTTTGGCGACGGCACCATCGTCGCTTTCGATCCTGCGACCCACCGGGCAATCGACTACCTGCGCGATGACCAGGGCAATATCATTTCGATCGATGGGTTGTGGGGATTGCAATTCGGCAACGGCGCCAGCCTGGGCATGGCCAACGCGCTCTATTTCGCGGCCGGGCCACATGGCGAGACCGAGGGCCTCTTCGGCAGGCTTCAGGCCGCGCCCGTCCCCGAGCCGGAAAGCTGGGCGCTTTACGCCGCAGGACTGGCGCTGCTTGGCTCGATCGCGCGCCGTCGCCTGGGATATCCGTCGAGCTATCCATCATAGCTCGATGCGGTTGAGCCGCAAGGCGTTGGTGACCACGGATACCGAACTCATCGCCATGGCCGCACCGGCAAACATCGGCGAAAGCAACAGCCCGAAAGCGGGATACAGCACTCCTGCGGCAAGGGGAATGCCAAGCACATTATAGCCGAATGCGAAGATGAGATTCTGGCGAATGTTGCGCATGGTGGCGCGAGACAGAATAATGGCCCGCGCAATGCCGCGCAGGTCGCCCTTGACCAGCGTAACGCCCGCGCTTTCCATTGCTACATCGGTTCCCGTTCCCATCGCGATTCCCACATCCGCCTGTGCCAGTGCAGGAGCATCGTTGATGCCATCACCCGCCATCCCGATTTTGCGTCCTTCGGCCTGCAGGCGCCTGACATGGCTGGCCTTATCTTCCGGCAGGACTTCGGCCAGCACCTCATCGATGCCCAACTGCCAGGCAACGGCCTCGGCGGTGCGTTGCGCGTCCCCGGTAAGCATGACAATATGAACGCCCTGCTTCCGTAGCAAGGCAATGGCTTCCACCGTATTTTCCTTGATCGGATCAGCAACTGCCGCGATACCGGTGGCACTGCCGTCGATTGCGAAAAATACCACGGTCCTGGCTTCATCGCGCCAGGTTTCCGCGCGCGCCTCCCAGCGCTGCGTGTCGATGCTCTCCTGCCCGAGAAAATCACGGTTGCCCACCAGCACGCGCTTGCCGTTGATTCGAGCCTGCACGCCCATGCCATTGACGGCGGCAAAAGCTTCCGCTGCGAGAGGGGTTGCGCCGCGCGACCTGGCGCCCTCGACGATGGCATGCGCGATAGGGTGCTCGGAAAGCCGCTCCACTCCCGCAAGCAGGGCAAGGGCTTCCTGCGGCGGCATACCGTCAACGGCAAAATCTGCCAGCTCGGGGCGTCCGAGCGTGAGCGTGCCGGTCTTGTCCACCACCAGGGTATCGATATCACGCATGCGCTCGATGGCCTCCACGTTGCGAAACAGGATTCCGGCACGAGCGCCCTGCCCCATGGCGACTGTCATCGATATGGGTGTGGCGAGACCGACAGCGCACGGACAGGCAATGATGAGGACGGCAATGGCGTTGACAAAGGCATAGGCAAATTTCGGTTCCGGGCCGAGAACCCACCAGGCAAAGGCCGTGGCGATCGCAATGGCGATAACGGCTTGGACGAAATAGGCGGCGATGACATCCGCAAGCCGTTGGATAGGCGCGCGCGTGCGCTGTGCCTCTCCGACCATATGAACGATACGCGCCAGCAGCGTGTCGGCGCCCACGCGCTCGGCACGGATGACCAGCGAGCCGTTGCCATTGACAGTCGCGCCCGTGACCTTGTCCCCGGCAGCCTTCGTCACGGGAACCGGCTCACCCGTTATCATGGATTCCTCTACCCGGCTCGACCCCTCGAGCACCGTTCCATCAACCGGAATTTTCTCTCCAGGTTTTACCCGCAACCGGTCACCCACCGCGATGGCCTCGAGCGGCACCTGTTCTTCGCTTCCATCGTCGCGCAGGCGCCATGCCAGGTTGGGTGCGAGCTTCAGTAATTGCTGTATTGCCCTGCCGGTCTGGCCCATTGCGCGTGTCTGAAGGTAGTCGCCCAGTATCACCAGCGTCACGATGACCGCTGCCGCCTCGAAATAGGTGCCCACCGCGCCCTCATGCGCCCGAAACTCCTGCGGGAACCAGCTGGGCATAAAAATAGCGGCAAGGCTGAACAGATAGGCGCACCCTACCCCCAAGCCGATAAGGGTGTACATATTGGGTGCGCGATGCGCGAGCGAAAACCGGAATTTGCGCAAAATCGGCCAGCCGGCCCATAGCACGACGGGCGTGCCGAGCAGGAACTCGACCCAACCGCGTGCATGCGGCTTGAGCCCAAACGGCTCATGGATGCCGATCATGGGCAACATCGCGATCGCCACCAGCGGGATCGACAACGCGATCCCAACGCGCAGCCGCCATGCGAGATCATGCAGCTCGGCATCGCTGGCATCGCTCCCGCCCGTGCCTGCAACAGGCACCAGCGCCATGCCGCAGATCGGGCAGTCCCCGGGCGCTTCCCGCCGTATTTCGGGATGCATGGGGCAGGTCCATTGAGGGCCGGGTTTCACGCCGACCTGGATGAACGTTGCTCCATCTTCAGCGGAGGGATGACTAACCCGCGGCAGGGCGGAAGGATGACGATCCGCATTCGTTTCCGATTCCATGAAGTCCTCCCCCATGAAATTTAGCCGAAACCGTCCGGCCAATCTACCTCGGCGGGTGGACGGCGCCTGACAAGGAAGCCGTATGGCGAATGGGCGGAACGCTGAAGTTCGCCACCGTCTTCCGTGATTTCAGTATCTGCTGCACCCTTCCTCCTAATTGAATCCATGCCCTCATTCCCACTATCGCCGCCATGATTTCAGCCCTTGTTCAGGCCATTACTTTACCACCGTAATGACGGACGCGGAGCCTTCCTGGATGAACTCGACCTCCACTTTTTTGCCGACCGTGAGCTGGTCGAACAGTGCCGGATCCTTGACAGAGAAATTCATGGTCATCGCAGGCCAGTTCAGGCTCTTGACTGGCTCATGCGCAAGCTTGATTTTTCCATTGGCGGTATCCACGGCTTTGACCACTGCAGTGGTCCTGTGTCTGGCTGCCTCTGAGTTCGTGGCTGCCTTGTCGCGCATGGCGCCGGATTGCGCAGTGGCGAGCCCGGTGGCCGAAAAGGCGAGAATCAAGACAAGAATCGGAGTGAATTTCATGGTTTGCCTTTTTTGCATGTAGGTTGGTCGTAAACGGTTCGTGATTTGATGTGCCATGTTGGTTTTGGCACGATGCACTTCGCCCCCGCCTATTCCTTCACGCTGTTTTCATCAGGGACTGCCCAACTTTTCCGAAGTTTCCTGAAGCTCGTTATTTCGCTTCCTCTGCCATTTGGCGGTGGATTTTTGCCATGCTCATGTTTTCTTCCGCTGCCCGCTTATAACTCCTGATCAGGACCTCGCAATGCGCCTTGAGATCTTGAGCGCGCTTTCCGTAGTAAGGGTGTGTTTCGTATTCATTGAGTAACTTTTTATGTTCCTCCACCTTCGCATCCATATCCCTGGCCACGTCTTCATAGTGTTTGGCCAACGCCTTATGGTCTGCACTGGTTTTAGCATTCTGGATCGCACTTGTCATATCCATCGGATGTGGATTCATTTGCGCACACGAGGTCAAGAAGCCAAGAACGACCAAAATTGCAATAAAACTCTTTGTTTTCATGATACATCTCCTGATGGTTGAGTTAATAAATGAAAATATATTATCTTAGCCCTGCAACCCGGCATGGTGTTCTCTCGCGCATCCCATCGCCCAAGCTATCTTTGGAGACCTGCGCAGCGTTTCTTGCGAAACAACAACATTTCAGCTTCCTTTCCGTCCGCATAGATCCCACTCCTTAATCAAGGCATAGATGGCCGGAATCACGATCAATGTCAGTATGGTGGACGACACCATGCCGCCCACCATGGGCGCGGCGATGCGCCGCATCACTTCGGAGCCCGTACCGGTACCCCACATGATCGGCAGCAGCCCCGCCATGATTGCCACCACGGTCATCATCTTCGGCCGCACGCGCTCGACGGCTCCCTCCATCACTGCGGCATACAGATCGGCTACTGTCGGCTTGCTGCCTGCGGCTGCGCATTTTCTTCCGATGGCTTCCCAGGCGTGATCGAGATAGATCAGCATGACGACCCCCGTCTCGGCAGCGACGCCGGCGAGCGCAATAAAGCCCACGACTACCGCAACGCTGAGATTGTAGCCAAGCAGCCAGAGCAGCCAGATTCCACCCACCAGGGAAAACGGCACCGAAAGCAGGACGATGAGGGTTTCGGTAAATCGCCTGAAATTGAGGTAAAGAAGCAGGAAAATGATCGACAGGGTAAGCGGCACGATTACCTTCAGCTTCTGCTTGGCCCGTTCCATGTATTCGAACTGGCCGCTCCAGGTCGCGTAGTATCCGGGCGGGAATTTCACCTGTTCCGTCACTGCTTTTTGCGCGTCGGCGACATAGCCTCCGATGTCGCGGTTGCGGATATCGACAAAGATATACACCGACAACAGCGCGTTCTCGGTGCGTATGGCGGGGGGGGCCCTGACCGTTTTGACGCTGGCTACCTGCCCTAGCGGGATCACGGCATCATTCATGACCGGTATCAGGACCTGGCTGGCGATAGCCAGCGGATCCTGGCGCAGCTCGCGCGGATAGCGCAGGGTGACAGCAAAGCGCTCGCGGCCTTCCACCGTGGTCGTCAGCGTCTCTCCGCCCAGCGCCAGCGAGACCGCTTCCAGCAGGTCGCCCACTGCCAGGCCGTAGCGCGCCAGCGCCAGCCGGTCGGGCTCGATGTCGAGATAGTAGCCGCCGGTAATGCGTTCCGCATAAGCGCTGGTGGTGCCCGGCACCGTTTTTACGACAGCCTCGATATGCCGGGCGAGTTCCTCGATTTCCTCCAGGTCCTTTCCGAACACCTTGATGCCGATCGGCGTGCGGATGCCCGTGGCGAGCATGTCTATCCTGTTCTTGATGGGCATGGTCCAGGCGTTGCTGACGCCTGGTATTTGCAGCGCTTGGTCCAGTTCGGCTATCAATTTATCGACAGTCATGCCTGGCCGCCATTCGCTTTCCGGCTTGAGGTTGATCACCGTCTCGGCCATCTCCAGCGGCGCCGGGTCGGTCGCGGTATTGGCGCGTCCCGCCTTTCCGAATACCGATTCGACTTCGGGGAACGTCTTGATGATCCTGTCCTGAGTCTGCAGCAGCTCGGCGGACTTGGTGACCGACAATGCCGGCAAGGTGATGGGCATGTACAGCAGGCTTCCCTCGTTCAGCGTCGGCATGAACTCGCTGCCCAGTTTCGCTGCAGGAAATATCGAAATGGCGAGCACAATCGCGGCAAGTGCGATGGTGAGCTTTTTCCATCGCATCACCCAGGCAATGACAGGACGATAAATCCCTATCAGGAAGCGATTGACCGGATTTCTTTGCTCGGGCAGGATCCTGCCGCGGATGAACAGGAACATCAGCACCGGCACCAGTGTGATCGACAGCAGCGCCGCGCCCGCCATCGCGAACGTCTTGGTATACGCCAGCGGCGCGAACATTCGCCCCTCCTGCGCTTCCAGCGTGAATACCGGCAGGAACGAAACGGTAATGATAAGCAGGCTGAAAAACAGGGCGGGACCCACTTCGCGGCAGGCATCGATCACGATTTGCTGGCGCGGCGCATCCGGCGGCGCCCGCTCCAGGTGTTTGTGGGCATTCTCGATCATCACGATCGCCGCATCCACCATGGCGCCGATGGCGATGGCGATGCCGCCCAGGCTCATGATGTTGGAATTGAGTCCCAGCATGTGCATGGCGATCATCGCGATGAGCACGCCGATGGGCAGCATGACGATGGCCACCAGCGCGCTCCTCGCATGCATGAGAAATACCATGCAGACGGCGGCCACGATGAGGCTTTCTTCGACCAGCACCCGTTTCAGGTTTTCGATTGCCCGGTAGATCAGGTCGGAACGATCATAGACGGTCTGCAGCCACACTCCCTCCGGCAAACCGCTGGATATTTCTTCGATCCTTCTTTTCACGTTGTCGATGACGGCAAGCGCGTTCTGCCCATAGCGCGCCACGGCAATGCCGGAAACCACCTCGCCCTCGCCATTCAGCTCCGCGATCCCGCGCCGCTCGTCCGGCGCCAGTTCGACCCTTGCCACGTCGCGGATCAGCACCGGCGTGCCTTTTTCCGCCTTGAGCACGAGATTTTCGATGTCGGCTATGCCATGCAGGTAGCCGCGCCCCCGCACCACGTATTCCGTCTCGGCCATTTCGAGCACGCGCCCTCCCACGTCGCGGTTGCTGGCCCGGATCACGGCGGCGATCCGGCTGAGAGGAATGCCGTAAGCCTGCAGCTTGCGCGGCTCGACCGTAACCTGGTAGGTCTGGACGAATCCCCCCACGCTCGCCACTTCGGCCACGCCATGCGCCTTGGTAAGCTGGTAGCGCACGAACCAGTCCTGGATGGTGCGCAGTTCCGCAAGCGTATGCCGGGCCGCCAGGACGGCATACTGGTATACCCAGCCAACCCCCGTTGCGTCCGGCCCCAGGGTCGGCGTGACGCCTCGCGGCATGCGCCCTGCCGCAAAATTGAGGTATTCGAGCACCCGGCTTCGTGCCCAGTAGATATCGGTATCGTCCTCGAAGATGATGTAGATGAAGGAGGCGCCGAATACCGAAAGGCCGCGCACCACCCTGGATTTCGGCACGGCCAGCATGGCCGTGCTCAGGGGATAGGTGATCTGGTCTTCAACGACCTGCGGCGCCTGCCCCGGGTATTCGGTATAGATGATGACCTGCGCATCCGAGAGATCGGGAATCGCGTCCAATGGCGTGCGGAGCGTGGAGTAGATGCCGAGGCCGACAATGAAGGCTGTGCCCAGCAGCACCAGAAACATATTGCGGGCAGACCATTCGATGATCCGGCCGAGCATCAGCGTTCTCCCTGGCCGCCACCGGGGCCTCCGGGGCCGGCAGAACTGGCAGGGAGGCTGCCGGCAACCGGCTGGATGCGGACAATGACATACTCGCCGGCCTGCTCCTCGACCAGGTCGAAATCGACCTTCTGACCGGGCTTCAAGGCGCGCAGCAACGCCGGGTCCCTGACGCGGAAATCCATGGTCATCGGCGGCCAATCGAGGCTGGCAATCGGCCCGTGGCGGATCGTAGCCGTCGAGCGCGCCCAATCCACCGCCTCGACGCTTCCCTCGCCGCGATGGCCCTGCGCCACGGCCATCCCGGATGTGTGGTGGTTATCGTGCGCAGCCTCATCGGTTCCCCCCGGACGGGAAGCATCGCGAGTGAAGCCGTCGAGTGCCGCCTTGAGGTTGCTCTCGGCATCGATCAGGAAGTTTGCGCTGACCACCACCGCTTCTCCCGCCGCGAGTCCGCCCAGCACTTCAACGTAGCCATCGCCGTGCATGCCGAGCATGACCTCGCGCGGCTCGTACCGGCCCTCGCCCCGCTCCACCAGCACCAGGCGCCGGGTGCCTGTATCCAGCACCGCCGAGTCAGGCACCGCCAGCAGCTTCCGTTTGCCCTGCATGCCCTGTAGCGAAGCCAGTTCGACCCTTCCGTACATGTCCGGCTTGAGCAGGCCTTCCTTGTTGGGGAGCTCGATCCGCACCTTCGCGGTCCGTGTTTCCGGCGCCACCGTGGGATAGATGAACGTCACCGTCCCGCTGAACACCTTGCCCGGATAGGCAACCATTCTGATAGTGGCGCCCTGCCCCCGATCAACCAGGCCCAGATCCTGCTCGAACACGTCGGCCAGCATCCATACCCTGGACAGATCCGCGATCTGGTACAGCATGTCTCCCGGCATGAAGCGTCTGCCTTCGACAGCAGGTTTCTCCAGTACGACGCCGCTGGCCCCGGAACGCAGGGTGACATAATGCCTGACCCGGCCTTCCTGCTGCAGCGCCCGCAGGTCCGCCTCCGAGATATCCCAATTGCGCAGCCTGTTCAAGGTGCTTTCAGCCAGCCGCTGCATTGCCGCTCCACCCTCCGGACTGCCTTCCGCTGCGGCATGCTGCATCCCTTTCCTTCCGATGAGATATTCGTGCTGC
The DNA here is from genome assembly GCA_001899235.1 of Nitrosospira sp. 56-18. Classification (GTDB taxonomy): domain Bacteria; phylum Pseudomonadota; class Gammaproteobacteria; order Burkholderiales; family Nitrosomonadaceae; genus Nitrosospira. The sequence continues at coordinate 47,499 of MKVR01000035.1, read as the reverse complement.
GCCGTGATCAGCTCCGGGCTGTATACGTCCATCAGGGCCTCGCCCTTTCTTACCGCCTGCCCGGTGGCATTGACGTAGAGCTTATGGATCCAGCCCTCGAACTTGGGCGTCACGGTGTACAGCCGGCGCTCATCCGGCTGCACGGTTGCCATTGCCCGCACTGTGCGGGTGAGTTCACGCGGCGCGACCACTTCCGTTTTCACCCCGAGCTTCTGTATTTTTTCATGGCTGATCTTGACTACCGAGGCGCCGGACGAGGATTCTTCGCCTTCATGGACGGGGATGTAATCCATGCCCATCGAATCTTTCTTCGGCACTGGCGAGGTGTCGCGATGCCCCATCGGATTGCGGTAATAGAGGATTTTGCCCCTGCCGCCCCTGCCTTCCGGTGCTGCTTCCGGCGGATTCGCCGCTGGTGCCGCCGTCCTGGCGCTGCCCCACCAGTATCCGGCAGCCAGCGCGCCCGCTATCAGAACGGCAACAATGATCGATCTGGCGATTGGTTTCATCGGTTTCATCGGCTTCATCCGTTACGAACTGTTTTCGCTAAAAATGATTCGGGTGGTTTACCGCGGCGGCCTGCCGGCGAGCAAATCGATTTCCGCAAGCGCCTTGTTATAGCCGGCAATGGCCGTGGCAAGGCCGATTTCATAGTTGAACACGGTCATCTGGCTATCGAGCAATGTCAGGAAATCAACACGATTGACGCGATAGGCGCTCAACGAAGCTTCGACCGTGAGCCGCGCCTGCGGCAGGATCGCGGTCTGGTACAGCCGCACGGATCTCAGGTTTTGTTCGGCCGTCTCCACCTGCTGCCGCAGTCTTGCATCCACTTCGTTACGCTGCGCCTGATACAGGTCCAGCGCCTGGTCGCGCAGCGCCAGTGTCTCCATCACGCGCGGCTCGAGCTTGCTCTCGCGCCATATGGGGAGGTTCATCGCCACGGTCAGGGTCACCATGTCGGGACGCCTGCTGCCATCCAGCATAGTGTCGCGCTGGCCATATGACAAACGCACATCCAGGTCGGGGTAGTAATTTTTACGGGCCAGTTCCAGCGCCTTGTCGTTGCGGGCAGCGATGCTCTGCAGCGCCAGCAGTTGGGGGCGCTGCGCAAGAGCCGCTTCCCGCAGGAATTCCAGGCTCAGGGTCTCTTCCCCGAGTCGCGGCGGCTCCGGTATGGGCGCTGCCTCAGTTGCGCGGCGGTTGAGCGCGCGGATAAGCTCCGCCTCCATGGCAGGCTTTTCCCGCGCCAGCCGGAGCAGTTCATCCGCCATCCTGGATACCTGGGTTTGCGCCTTCAGCGCATCGGCCAGGCTTCCTATGCCCACTCCATAGTGGCGCTCGGCAATGTGGAGCAGGTCTTCCAGGATCAGCTTGTTTTTCTCCACGATGCGGGTTCTTTCCAGGATGAGCCCCAGATCGAAATAAGCGAACTTGATGTCCCGCACTACGCGGTTCACCGTTTCCTGGTAGCCGTGGCCAACGCTCTCCGCATCCCTGGCGGCGACCTCCTTGCGCAAATCGCGTTTGCCCGGAAAAGGCAAGCGCTGGGACAAGCCGATCATTTTCATCGTCATGTCTTCCCGGTTGAAGGTTGACGAAGCCAGGGGCGCATTGATGATTCCCGCTTCCAGCACCGGGTCATCCAGCGCTCCAGCGGGTGCGATCCTCTGGCTGGCCGCCTCGCGCTGGCGCAGCGCAGCCCGGATTTCCGGATTTCTCTCCAGCGCCTCCGCTATCAGGGCCTGCAGCGGTGTGATGGAGCCATCCGCAGCTTTTGCAAATACGCCGGTGGATGCATCCTCCTTCTGCATGACACCGGCATGCAGATGCGCTGTTGCGCTTCCCTGGTCTGGAAGCGCATCTGTGGCGTGCGCCTGAAAAATGACGCTCGCCGATAGCGCAAGGATCCCGGCACGAAGCCGGACAGCGCGCCAGAACGGCGCCAGTCTGGAACCGGCGTCGCCATATGAATATTTTCTGCGCAAGCGGCTCCCCGAGTCCGCTGGAGCCGTGCCGGTCTCGCATGGCCGCGCCTTCTCCGATCCGCCAGGCAGCCATGAAGGCCGGCGACGCCGCGCCCGCGTGAATCGCCGGCTCATGGCCAGCGGCAACGCCATGGAGAGTGAGAGCAAGGTCATCATCTGATTTCCCCGAAAATCGTTCGTAACTGGAAGGGAACATCGCGCGCGCCAGGGCGGCGCGATGCATCCCGCTTGATTGCCGGGTTCCAGGCAGGCGGTTGCGGGGACTATTGCCGGAATGGCTGGCGCCGCCGCATGGAGCCGGAGCAGCAAACGGACAGCCTGCACGGCAATGGCTGGCGACAGCGGCGAGAGCCGCATTCGGGCAACCGGGCAGCCGGACTGTGCCGGCCGGAAAGCGCTAGCGAACAGATCCTTCGCGCAGGCGCGCGGCTTGTTCAGCGCTTCCCGGAAAAAAGAGTCAGGAGAGAGGGGGGCGTTGCGGCTGTTTCAGGATAAGCGAGGTGAAGCGGGCATTTGACACGGCAAGATAGGAAAATGCGCCGGTCGAGCTTATTTGAGGAGTAAAGGCAGGCAGGCTGCTGCCGCTTATATGGCACACGGCCCCATCGCACCCCAGCGCCATTTCATCCGGCTGATCGATGGTTTCAGGCGCGGATTCATCCGCATCGTTCATATCGTGCTGGGAACAGGGCGAGGCCAGGCTGGATGAATGGTTTTGCGCCTCGAACCCGGGGAACGGGTTGAGCGCCGGGTGGGCCTGGATGGATTGGGAAACCTGGGCGCAAAGCGGCATGATGGCGGCCAACGCACCCTGCACTGGCAGCCCCAGCATGACCAGAACAACGGCAAACAGGCGGCTTCGGGACTTCATTTAACCAGTATGGGCGTTTTTCCCATGAAGAGCAAGCAGCCGCTGATAAAAAACAAGGAATGAACCAGGTGTCCGGAGTGTGTCTGGACATTGCCCGGATTTCGGCCGTGACGCTTTCATGGCTGGGGAAATCTCACTGCACAAATCAAATGCATACAAGTGCTTTATCAAATCCCCAAATAACCCTATTATGTACAGAGTTTTTTTAAAGGCGGCGACAAAAAGGATTTGAACTTCGCCTTTCCGGTGCTATTTTTCTGATACGCCCGATCCATTTCATATTCGTGAGATGCCATGGAAAAAGAGCAAATCCCTTCTCCTGCAGAGAAAACGGTTTCCCAGGTTCCGCCGGGCGAATACATGTCCGCGGAGCAACTGCAATTCTTCCGTACACTGCTCGAGGATGAGCGGCGCAAATTGCTGGAAAATGCCCAGGGCACGCTTGAAAACATGCATGCGATCGTTTCGGAACCCGATCCCAATGACCGGGCAAGCACCGAGGAAAATTTCTCGCTCGAATTCCGGGTAAGGGACCGCGAACGCAAACTGCTGCGGAAAATCGCGGATGCGCTGCAGCGTATCGAAAACGGAATGTACGGGTGGTGCGAGGAAACAGGCGAGCCGATCGGGATTCCCCGCCTGCTGGCGCGGCCAACCGCCACCCTGTGCATCGAAGCACAGGAGCGTCACGAGTTCCAGGAACGATCCCGAGGGAAATAGCGAAAAATAATCTAAGATAACGGAATATAAAGGAAGATAGCAGCAGTAAAGCTGGGATTGTCGCCCGGTGCGGCAAACGCCGCGGCCAGAGCCGCAAGACACAAAATTTCTGCACTCTGCATTTGTATTCGCCCTGTCTTGAAATTAATGAGCCAGGATGATTGTCTTGATCAACTGCGTGGGGCCGTAGGCATCATCGAACCCATACGCATCGAGCTGCACCTTGCCACTCTGGAATACACGAACGTTGGCCCAGGCATACATGCGGTCGGTCGCGGCGTTATGGCTATCGACGATGGCAGCCTCGAACGGGGAACCGCCGGAGCCCACGATCACCTGCCACGCATTGCCGCCAGTGGTTTTGGTGGGTTGCTGGGCGTTGAAGATATGCTCGTGGCCGCAGAAGTAGGTCGCGCCATAGGTTTCGATCAGGTTCCAGAACAGATCCCGGTTCTTCGTGTCGGAATCAAACCCGGCTGTCTTGGTGATCGGCTTGTCTTTTGGCGGGGTTCCGGAGGCATCGTTGTAGAAATAAGTGTAAGCGGGCTTATGGCCGAAGACAAAGAAATGCCTTGCACCCCGCGCGCGGGCGGCCGCGAGATCAGCCGCGAGCCAGTTCACCGGAGCATGGCTGTCGTTCCCGGCCGGATCTGTGTTGATAATCACGAAGTGCGATCCCTTGAAGTCGAAACTATAGGATAACTGGCGCTGGCTGGTTGTGATCAGGTCGGTGCCGCTGGAACCGTTGATATCCGCCGCGTTGCCGGGCGCTCCGCCGATTTGAGGATGGTTGTCCATATCGAAGTGATCGACGGGCGCGCCTAACAGGGTTTTGAACCGGATGGGATCGAGGATCAGGTCACCCATGTTCTCGCGCCAGGCATTCTCATTGACTTCCAGCGCAATCTTGCCGCCCGCTTTCCATTGCACCTCGTGATTCCCCGGAACCGGCACCACATAGGTGCCGGTTTCCATGAGGGGCGCAACCATGCCGCGCCAGAACGCATATTGACGATACGTTTGCACCAGGTCTGAATCAACGATGGCCGACACGGTCGACGTGTCGGCTGGCACGTCAGCCTTGCCATAGCCCATGATCATGTCGCCGTTGAAGAACAGGAAGTTCGATTTCTGCGATTGAATCGAACGCATGATGCGCGACCAGGCCTTTGTATTCTGAAGCCAGATCTGGTCCTGGCCGGACAAGGGAAGCGTGGTTGCATCGGGCGCGACCGGATCCTGGCGGGAATCCCCCACCGTGGAAAAGGACAGGATTACAGCATCCGCCCGGGCAGCGGCGGGAAACAATGCAGCAAGGGCCAGGCATGCTGCGAGAACCAGGGCAAGGCCATCGCGACTGCGCGGTGCGGACGACAGGGTAATCATGGATACTCCAGTCAGAAATAGGTGAATTGAAGACCCGCATGTTGCATCCGCAATATTTCACTTACATGTTTTCAGCTTTCCTTCGCGATAATCCGTCAGGTTTATGCATGAGCTTCACCCGCCATGATCCGCCGGCCTTGGCGGCTCGCCAGATGTGGTTTCCCACCATTCTGCCACCGCTCGATAACCATTACTTTAATGTGATTAATCGAAGAATATTCGGGTTCCCCAGCCATAAAAATGTTATAAGTATGCCGGGCTTTCCAGCACGGCCCGCTGTTGCAGCAGCCTATGAAATCGCGCGCTGTTCAGGAATGCTGCCAGATGGCTTGCTGGAGTCTCGACCGGCTTTCCGTCTGGTGCCGCGAATGGAAAGCGGGCGAGAATAGGCATCGCTATTAACCGGCGTGGCGGTACCGGAAGCCGAAACTGACAAGTTTTTCTTGCGTGCATTGAAGGATACCAGGGATGAAACAATCGCTCCGCTCGCCGGTTCTTTCCAGTTTTTCGGGTTTTTTAGATTTTTCGAAGAAAATCATGCTTGCCGCGGGCCTGGCGATGGGACCCGCGACCTCTGCCCCGGCTCAATCTCTGGGTGCGCATGTTCACGGACAGGCAGCCCTGGAAGTAGCCGTGGATGGCGGTACAGTGCAGCTCAACCTGTACACCCCGCTGGACAATCTGGTGGGATTCGAGCACGCGCCGCGAACCCCGGAGGAGCATCGGGCTGTCCGGACGATGGCGGCAAAATTGCACCAGGGCGATACCCTGTTCGTCTTCACGCCAGCGGCCCGATGCCGGCTGGAATCAAGCCATTTGCAATCTGCCGCGCTTTCCCCGGAACTGCTGGCGGCCGTTCCGCCATCCGGCAAAAACCAGGGTGCGAACTCCGGCCAGCGAAAAGGTGAAGCATCAAAGCCTGCGTCCTCCCTGCCCTCTCCTCCTCATGCTGACGAAGCTCGCAGCGCTCATGAAGACCATGAGCCTCACGGGGAACTGGAAGCGGCCTGGGTCTTCCATTGTTCCGCACCGCAGGCGCTGCAGGAATTCGACGTGGAATTATTCCGGGCATTTTCCGGCCTGCGGCGGCTCGATGTCGCCATGGCCGGACCGCGAAAGCAGTCGAGCCTGCGGCTCACGCCCCAGTCCACCCGGGTGCGGTGGCGATGAAACCATGAGGGCATGAGTCCATCCATGAACCCTCTATGAACCCATTCGTAATCGAGATTCAGAATCTCGTTTACCAGTGGCCGGGCAGGCACGGCTTTCGCCTGTCGATTCCGCAGTTTCTGGTGCGGCGCGGCGAGCGCATCTTTCTCCAGGGCGCAAGCGGCAGCGGCAAGAGTACCTTGCTGGGCTTGCTGGGCGGGGTGCTGCTGCCCCGGCCCTGCCATCTGCGCGTCCTCGATACCGACCTCACCGCATTGTCATCCAGCGCGCGCGACCGGTTTCGCGTCGACCATATCGGCTTTCTTTTCCAGCAATTCAATCTGGTGCCCTATCTTTCGGTGCGCGAGAATGTGCTCCTGCCCTGCCGTTTCTCCCGCCGCCGGCACGACAGCGCGCTGGAAAACACTGGCTCGCTGGGGCAATCGGTGGACCGGCTGCTCGATCAACTGGGTCTGGACACGACACTGGCGCGCCAGCCCGTGACCTCCCTTTCCGTGGGGCAGCAGCAGCGCGTGGCGGCTGCCCGTGCATTGATCGGCCATCCTGAATTGATCATCGCCGACGAGCCTACCTCCGCACTGGACGCGGCCCGGCAGGGGGAATTTCTCGATCTGCTGCTGGAGCGTTGCGAGGATGAGCACGTCACGCTGATTTTTGTCAGCCATGACGAGCGCCTGGGGTCGCATTTCAGCCGGGCAGTGGATCTGGCCGAGCTTTGCGAAGATCAGCCGTAGACCGTAGCTGGGCTATGACGCCAGCTTGCACAGGATGGATGCAGAAAAGCATAGCTCATCATTTTCCTGGTGCTTTTGGGTTCCGGCTCACCGCTGGCGCGGCGCCCGGAATGACGGGGGTTTTTATGAAATGAATTTACGATTCACCACACCAGATAGTAGATAGGTATCTTTAGTGGGTTGCGTTTCACTCCACCCACTCTACAGTCTACAGTCGCGATTTGTTCAGCGTTACCCTGGCCCTGACATCCTCTCCCCTCCTGATTTTCATCGTTTTGCAGGCTGAAAGAGCTTCTTTCGCAACTATGCGTAAGCATAACCGCTGGCACGCAGTGCGGCTTTGTAATTTTTCTGTAATGAACATTTGTTAGCCTTTTTTGAGTTCCCACCACCGGTCCATGCGATGAATTCCATTCTATCAGCGACACGGCCTTCCATTGGTTCCCGTCCGAATCTCGATCAAAACCCTGGACTTCTCACCGCTTTCATCTTTGTGTGCGCGCTTGCCGGAGCGTTGGCATATACCGTTTTCAGCCTCATGAGGGATATCAGCGAAGCAGGAGAGGTTGCCGTCACCTGGCTGCCCTATATTCTTCTGGGGGTAGCGTTGCTTATCGCCCTGGGTTTCGAATTCGTCAACGGTTTCCACGATACCGCCAATGCGGTTGCAACCGTCATCTACACGCATGCGCTTCCCGCCAATTTTGCCGTTGTGTGGTCCGGTTCATTCAATTTTCTCGGTGTCATGTTTTCAAGCGGTGCCGTTGCTTTCGGCATCATTTCCCTGCTTCCGGTCGAACTGATTCTGCAGGTGGGATCCAAGGCGGGTTTCGCCATGGTCTTCGCCCTGCTTATCGCGGCTATCGTCTGGAACCTGGGCACATGGCTGCTGGGGCTGCCGGCTTCTTCATCCCATACCCTGATAGGCTCGATCATCGGAGTCGGCCTCGCCAACGCGCTCATGCATGGACGGGACGGGACCAGCGGGGTTGATTGGGGCCAGGCAAGCAAGGTTGGATATTCCCTGCTGCTTTCGCCGATGATCGGATTTTGCTGTGCCGCGCTGCTCTTGTGGGCGATGCGGGCGTTGGTAAAGAACCAGGCTTTATACCGGGAACCCGAGGGAAACACGCCACCGCCATTCTGGATTCGCAGCCTGCTGATATTGACCTGTACAGGCGTTTCTTTTGCGCATGGCTCCAATGACGGCCAGAAAGGCATGGGATTGATCATGCTGATCCTGATCGGCACGGTGCCCATGGCGTATGCCTTGAATCGGGCCATGCCGGCCGATCAGATGACCCAGTTCGCGGCGGTTTCTCATGTCACCCACGAATCCCTGCTCAAGGCCGTTACGGCCCCTGTACCCGAAGAGCCTCGCGCAGTGCTTTCCGAGTATGTGCGCACCAAGGAGTACAACCCCGAAGTGCTGTCCGCGCTGGCTGGCATGGTCAAGGATATCGGCAATCAGATCGAGCAGCACGGGAGCCTCAAGCGCATACCGATGGAGGCGGTAGGGAATGTCCGCAACGATATGTATCTGACCTCGGAGACCATCCGTTTCCTGGAAAAGAACGACGCCGTGAAATTCGATGACGATACCCGGAAAAATCTCAAGGCTTTCAAGAAGAATATCGATGAAGCGACCAAATTCATTCCGCTTTGGGTGAAGGTGGCGGTGGCCATATTCCTGGGTCTGGGCACGATGGTGGGATGGAAGCGCATCGTGGTGACCGTCGGCGAAAAGATCGGGAAGTCCCACCTGACTTATGCGCAGGGAGCATCTGCGGAACTGGTCGCCATGACCACTATCGGGGTGGCTGATCTCTATGGCCTGCCGGTTTCCACCACGCAGGTCCTGTCATCGGGCGTGGCAGGCACCATGGCCGCCAATAAATCCGGCCTGCAATGGGATACCGTGCGCAATCTGGCCATGGCCTGGGTGCTGACGCTTCCTGCTTCCATGATTCTTTCCGGCTCCCTGTATTGGCTGTTCGCAAGAATATTTTAAATCGGTGCCAGAATTTAAATGAGCCTGGATTACAACGATAATTCCCCGGAACTGGAGCGTCATGTCCATGCAGACATGATGGATAGCCTCGACGAGGAGCTGGAAATGGAAATCGACGATTTCCGCATGGATGAACTGGTCGCCGACGCTACGAGGCCGGTTGATGAAATGCAGGTGGAAAGGCAATTCTATTTCAAGGAGCTTTTTCGCCTTCAGGGAGAATTGGTCAAGCTGCAGGACTGGGTCGTGCACAAAAAATTGAAGGTGGTCGTCTTGTTCGAAGGCCGCGACGCCGCAGGAAAAGGTGGAGTGATAAAACGTTTCTCCCAGCGGCTCAATCCCCGGGTATGCCGGGTAGCCGCCCTTCCGGCTCCGAGCGAAAGGGAACACACCCAGTGGTATTTTCAACGCTACGTGGCGCATTTGCCATCCGGCGGGGAAATCGTTCTTTTTGACCGGAGCTGGTATAACCGGGCAGGCGTGGAAAAAGTCATGGGTTTTTGCAGCGAAGAGGAATATGAGGAGTTCTTCCGTAGCGTTCCCGAGTTTGAAAAGATGCTGGTTCGTTCCGGCATCATCCTGATCAAATACTGGTTTTCCATTACGGATGACGAACAGTTCATGCGTTTCCTGATGCGAATCCGCGATCCCCTGAAGCAATGGAAGCTGAGCCCCATGGATCTGGAGTCCCGCCGTCTTTGGGAGCAATATACCAAGGCCAAGGAAACCATGCTGGAACGCACTCATATCCACGAGGCCCCCTGGTGGGTGGTCGAGGCCGTGGACAAGAAAAAAGCGCGCCTCAACTGTATTCATCATTTCCTGACGCAGATTCCCTACGGCGAGATCGAGCATGATCCCGTCATACTTCCGGATCGGGTTCATAATCCTGACTACCTGCGGCATCCGGTGCCCAGGGAAATGTTTGTGCCCAGCGTCTATTGATCCATGATGCGACGCTGGCCGCCCCGATGCCGGATTACGCTGCGCTAATCCGACCTGCGGCTACTGCGCGGCGTGCCAATGCGGCAAACCAGGCGTGAGGGGGTATTCCGGACTCCAGAAGCACAGCAGGGTCAAGAGCAATTGATCAAACTATTCCAACGGAATATCTCCATCCCCGTAGGCCGGGTTAGCGCAGCGCAACCCGACAAATGACTGCATTCATGGAAGGGTGGAGTGATAAATCGTAAATTTATTGTATAAAAACTTTCGTCATTCCGGCTCATCGCTGGCGCGATGAGCCGGAATCCAAGAGCTGTTGCAAGCTACTGAATTTCCGCCTTCGCGGGAATGAGCCAAGCGTTTATTCAGGCCGCGCCGCCGCATCATAGTAATTCTGCGTGTTGCACCCCGATACAATCCCCGAGCATCATTTTCCTTTCTCTTCCCGCGATTCCGGTAGCGTACCGGATGCATGGAGATGCCTTGCCGGATCTTTTATACCCTTGGCGGTTGGACAGGATGAAGTGTGCGGTTTCCGGAGTGCAGGCGGAGTGCAGGGTAAGGTGCTGCGGCGCGCAATGGCCATTCCATTCCAGGGAGTTGCAACGCAGGCATCTGCCGAAAAATCGCGCAACTTGCCCTGTAGCGAACTCACCATGCCGATTGACGTCGAGCACTGCGGAAAGCCTTTGTGGATCATGGTCCCAAACCGGAAAATGAGCAGTCAACTCCGGATTCGGGTTTAATACGGCATATGCAATATGAGAACAGATTCGATGACATCGGAAAATGGGTGCATATTTCCGCCGGAGATGTTCATCCTGGGTGCAATAGTTCATACTTAAGGACGCGTATCTCCGCTGGTGCGATGGGGCCCGGCGGGTTGGGGTACGCAAAAGGCGATGATGCAAACGACTGCTTCCTTCGCGAACAATCTGACAAGAACGGTCACAAAGCTTGTCTCACGGTGATTACGGCAAAATTGGGCTATTTTTTCATCTGCCGGATTCACCAGCCTGTCTAAGAAAAGGAGGAAAAAATGTTTAAATCCCGCATTCTTGAAGTAGTTGTTCTCATTGCTGCGCTTGTCCCGTTGGTCATGATTCCCAACGTCGCTGGCGCCAACGCGGAGATAAGGATCGATGGCTCCAGCACGATGTATCCCATTACCAACAATGTAGCGAAAAGTTTCAAGGAAACAAAAAAGGACAAAATCGGCATAAAAATTGACATATCCGGAACAGGCGGCGGCTTTGCAAAATTCTGCCGCCAGGAAATAGATATCGTCAACGCTTCCCGTCCCATCCTGGGAAAGGAAATGAGAGCCTGCAGCAAGTCTGGCGTGCGATACGTGGAATTGCCGGTGGCCTTTGATGCGCTGACCGTGGTGGTCAACCCCGGCAATGACTGGAGTAGAACCATGACCGTCGACGAGTTGAGGGAAATCTGGCAACCCGACGCGACGAATAAAATCACCAGGTGGAGCCAGGTAAATCCCGCATGGCCTGACCAGAAGCTCAAGCTTTACGCCGCGGGGCCGGGATCGGGCCCTTCGATTATTTCACCACGGCGATCATGGGCAAGCCAAAAGCCAGCCGCAGCGATTTCACGGCATCCAGGGAAGATGATGTCAACGTCGTGCTTCAGGGCGTGGCGGGCGACAAAAATGCGCTCGGTTTCCTTGGTTTTGGATATTATTCGGAAAATCAGGACAAGGTCACGGCGGTTGCCATCGATAACGATACTGGCGAGGCAATTGCGCCATCGGCCGAAACCGTCGAAAATGGAACCTATCAGCCTTTATCCCGTCCCATCTTCATCTATGTGAACATGAAGGCGGCGGAGAGGCCGGAGGTCAGGGAATTCGTCGAGTTCTATATGAAAAATGCGTCTGCGGCGGCGCGGGGGACCCACTATTTTCCGCTGCCTCCCCGTGCTTATCGGGCTAACCTGGAATTTCTGAAAACCAAACGCTTGGGAACCGTATTCGACGGGTTCGTGCCCGAAGGCCTGACCATCGACGACCTGCTCAAGCGGGAAGCCCGTTTTTACGAAAATTGACGACAAACGCAGCGGCAAGGACGAGCAAGGAAGATGAGCTCGCCGGGAGAGTGGGCTGAAGCCGCTGCTCTCCCTCGCGCTTGCCAGCGCATGGAACCGGCGCGCCACTCTCGGCTTGATGGCGGTCAGTATCGCGCTTTCCGTCATATTGCTGCTGGGCGTGGAACAATTGCGGACACAGGCGCGGGAGAGCTTCGCTCAATCAATATCGGGGACCGATCTGGTTGTCGGGGCGCGAACGAGCCCGATCCAGCTCATCCTTTATGCCGTGTTTCGCCTCGGCGATGCGACGCACAATATCCGCTGGTCAAGCTTCCAGGCGGTCGTTACCCATCCTGCAGTCGCATGGGCGGTCCCCATTTCGCTGGGAGACTCCCACCGCGGTTTCTCAGTGGTGGGGACCAACCTGGATTATTTCGAGCACTTTCGTTACGGAGATGGCAGATCGCTGGCTTTTACCGCCGGGCATCCCTTTGCCGATATTTTCGATGCGGTGATCGGTGCCGAGGTTGCGAGCCAGCTGGATTACCATGTCGGAGATCGCATCGTGCTCAATCATGGAACCGGCGACCTGGGCCTGGCGGAACATTCCGACAAGCCATTCAAGGTTGCGGGCATACTCGCGCGCACGGGATTGCCCGTCGATCGCAGCGTCCATGTCAGCCTCCAGGCTATCCAGGCAATTCATCTGGACTGGCAGGGCGGCGCCCCCCTGCCCGGACTGTCCATACCTGCGGAATATGTGCGCAAATTCGATCTTGCGCCCAAGGAAATAACAGCCGCCCTGGTAGGGCTGAAAAACCGCGCCGGCGTGTTCCAGGTGCAGCGGTTCATCAATCACTATAAAGGCGAGCCGTTGCTGGCCGTATTGCCGGGCGTCGCGCTGGATGAACTTTGGTCCATCGTCAGCATCGTGGAAAAATCTCTCCTGGGGATCTCCGTATTGGTGGTCGCCGTCGGCTTGAGCGGACTGGTGGCGGTAGTGCTTGCTGGCCTGGGCGAGCGCCGGCGCGAACTGGCCATCCTGCGTTCCGTGGGAGCAGGCCCGCTCGTGGTGCTGGTTCTGCTGGCAATCGAAGGGGCGATGGTGGTACTCACGGGCTCGCTGCTGGGCTTGTCGGGCTTGTTTGCCGCCAGTTTCTTCGCCGCGTCCATGCTCGAAGCGCATCTGGGCATTACGCTGCATGCTGGATTATCCCCCGAGACGCTTCAATTGTTGCTGCTTGTCATGGCGACTGGATTCCTGGCCAGCCTGATACCGGGCTACCGCGCTTACCGGCTGTCCCTCGCCGATGGATTGACGCCCAGACTATAGGAGAATGCGCCGCATGGCGAAATTTCATTCAACTCATTCAATTCAATTAGCTGTTTTCCGGCTGCCTGGTTTCTTCCTCCTTCTTGCTTTTTTCCTGCTGGCATCGCCGGTGTTTTCCGCCGGCTCTGCCGGTTCCCCCGCGCCTTCCGGAAACCGGGACTACAAGGTCGGGGACCAGCTGGCGCCGGACCCCGGCAAGGCGAAAACCAGATCCGCTAGTCCAGCTAGCCCAGGCAGCTCTGCATCCGGCTCTGCCGCTGCATACAAGGAGAAAAACTGGGATGACCTAATGCCCAGGAACTGGGATCCCATGGCTTCGCTGAAGGGGTTAAAGCTGGAAAATCTGAAGGACAGCGATCCACGCGCCATGGAGGCGCTGGAAAAAATGCGCGAGGCGTGGAGCAATGCACCAGTGGAACCGGCGCTGAATGGCGAACGCATCCGCATTCCCGGTTTCGTTATTCCCCTGGAGAAATCCGGCAACAAAGTGAAGGAATTTTTGCTGGTCCCCTATTTTGGCGCCTGCATTCACACGCCCCCTCCCCCGCCCAATCAAATCATCCATGTCAGGGCGGCAAGGCCGGTGGCGGGCATGCGAACCATGGATACCATGTGGGTCAGCGGTATAATGCAGGTCCGAAGCGTGGAGTCCGAATTCGGCCAGGCGGGCTACCAGCTGAAAGCTGAACAAGTTACCCCCTACCCCTGAATCCTGCAACATCATCCTGACTCCTGCCGGTTGCGTCAACCCGGCATTGATATTGCCTGCTTCAGGCCATGATCGGCCATGATCCCACCATTCCCATCCCCACCCTCACCTCTTCCGTGGCGACGCTGGTTTTCTTTCCCGCTTCGATCGCCTCCCCGGAGCGAAACAAGTCGAGAGTACGAGTGAGGAGATGTATTTTTAGCAGCCGGCTTTTCTGAATTCCGTGCCAGGGGAACCGGCGGCCTGCCCCGTATCGTCGATATCTCGAATCGTGCTGCAACACCGCCTGAAGTGCCGGGACCTCTCGTGCGCATCCTAGAAATATATGCCATACACATAAATATTCCCGGCGGAAAAAGACACGCCATCCTGTATCTTCTCCAGAGCAAAAACCTGCATCTCGGCCAGCATATTCCCCTTTCATATTTTCTGCGGCCGCCAGCGCGGCTTTGGTCATTCCGGACGCAGTATTCACAAAATGACCACTAATACATGATATTCCCTTGACATCATTCACAAAATAACCACCGATATATCATGTTCCCCTGACAAAAGGTGTGATAACTTGAACTCACCCTGGCAGCACACTCCCGGGTGTGCAAACCACATATTCATTTTGGAAGGAAAACTTGCAAGCTCATGGCCCTGCAACTCACCATCCATACGATTGACGTCGAGCGGGAAGAAAGCGCGCTCGTTGTCGCGGCAGACGTGGCAGCCGGGCGGCATCGAACGATATTGATTGATGGCGGAGTACTCGGCTATGCGGAGACAGTGCAAAATTTTATCGATCCCATCCTCACAGATCACGATTACCCTCTCCTGGTCAGCCACTACGACAAGGACCACTCGGGGGGGGTCATAGGACTCCTGAATGCGGATAACATGCGAGTCGTAAGCGAAGCCATCTCGAGCGCGGTAGCCAATGCGGCACAGTGGGCCGCAACAGGCACTCGCCCCCAGCAAATCGCCTGCGGAGCCGTGGCCGCATCGGCAACGATCCTCGGGGCCTGGGGCCTCAACGTGAACCAGATCCTTGCAATGTGCCAGGCTGTTTTCCCCCGCGCTATCGGAAAGACAGACGACGAGGCTGCCGAGATTGGATTCAACTATGCCCTGAAGCATACCAGCAAGCTTCAGAGCTTTCCCACCCTCCAGGTTAGCGAAACGGGGAGACGCATCGCAAAAATATCCTCGGTAGCCGCGGCGATCGCCATCGCATCGGGAAATAATCCGGCTACCGCGGCCTTCGGCGCCATCTTCCTTTTGATTGCCAGAACGCTTCCTAATCAGACACTTCCGAATCAGCTGCGCTTCGATACCGGGGGCCGGTACTGCAACGTCCATCTTATCGATATCGGGCAGCCAATCTGGCCATCACAACCTGCCGAGCCATCCAGCGACGCAGCGATCGAGCACATGGCGAAGGCGAACCGGATACCTGCAATATTCTGCCTGGCGATCAACTCCTGGGTCTGGCAGGGAATCGGCAACAACCCTGTTCAGACCGTCTGGAGGCGCAAGGCTGGAAGCTGCATGTCCAAACTTGAAAGAATTGCCTCATCCCTGCGGGCAATATTGTAAGCAAATGAATTTTCTACTGAAGGTAAAAGAGGAAACATAGTATGAACCAGATAGTACTTATCGCGTTGCGCAGACCTTATACCTTCGTGGTTCTTTCGATCCTGATCGTCATATTCGGAGTCAGGGCGATACGGCACGCGCCAACCGACGTCTTTCCCACCATCAAGATTCCCGTGATCTCCGTGGTCTGGGCTTACGCCGGCATGTTGCCGCTGGATGTGTCGGGCCGTATCACTTTTTACTTTGAACGCTTCCTGACCTCGACGGTGGAAGGCATCGCGGACATCGTCAGCCAGGCGTATTATGGCATCAGCATCACGAATATTTTTCTTCAGCCCCACACCAATCTCCCTGGCGCGGAAGCGGAAGTCACAGCCATCGCCCAGACAATCGTCAAGCAGTTGCCGCCGGATATTTCCCCGCCCATGATCATGCGTCTGGAAGCCTCTCAGGTAGCGGTAGCCAGCCTGCAGGTCACCTCGGACGAAATGACGCCGGCAGATCTCTATAACCTTTCCTATAACCAGCTCAGGCCCCTGATTGTCGTGATCCCGGGGGCAATTGTTCCGCATCCTTACGGTGGAAAACCCAAGCAGCTCCTCGTATCCCTCGATCAGAACAAGATGCTGGCTCGCAATATATCGCCAACCGATGTCCATGCGGCTTTCGATCGTCAGAATCTCGTGCTGCCTGCGGGCGACATGAAGATCAAGCAGACCGACTGGATGGTCCAGACAAACGCGATGCCGCCGGAAATTCCGGAATTCAACGATATTCCAATAAAGCGGGTAGGAAATTCATTCGTCTTTTTGCGCGATGTCGCCGATGTCCAGCTCGCGGGTCCGCCGCAAACAAACTCCGTCATGGTGGACGGGAAGCAGGCCGTCATTATCGTCGTCATGAAAAGCGGCGAGGCATCGACCCTGGACGTGGTCGACGGCATCAGGGCGACCATTCCACGCATCAAGGAGATCGTGCCGTCCCATGTGGACGTGAGAATCATCACCGATGCGTCGGTCTTCGTGCGGGAATCCATCGACGAGGTGATGCATGAAATGCTGATCGCGGGCCTGCTTGTCGGTTTGATCGTCATGCTCATGCTCGGCTCGTGGCGTCCCATGATCGTCGTGACCACTTCCATTCCGTTGTGCATTCTCACCTCCCTCATCTTCCTGCACGCACTGGGCGAGTCGATGAACGTCATGACGCTGGGAGGACTGGCGCTGGCGGTGGGGATTCTGGTCGATGACGCGACAGTGATGATCGAGAACATCGATACTCACCTGGAAATGGGCAAGGAACTCGATGAGGCAATCATCGATGCGGCAAACCAGATCGTCATTCCGACGCTGCTCGCCACATTATGCATATGCATTGTCTGGCTGCCGCTGTTTACGCTTTCCGGCGTATCGGGCTATCTGTTCAAGCCCATGGCGCTGGCGGTGATATTCGCCATGCTGGCGTCCTTCATCCTGTCGCGTACGCTCGTGCCGACCATGGCGAAATATCTTATCAAGCATCCTCACGCGGAAGGACACGGAGAAGGACATGCGGAAGGGCACGGAAAGGAAGGCCACCACGGCGAGCATGGCGACGGAAAGCCAGCGGGGCAGGCTCTCAGTTTCAAGGAGAAGCTACAACATCACATGGGGGTTTTTTCCCGTTTTCAAGAGGGATTCGAAGCCCGTTTTCTTCGATTCTGCGGCTGGTATGGCGGGCTGCTCGAACAAACGATTGCAAACCGCCGCCGGTTCGCCACGATCATGCTGGCTTTCGCGCTCCTCTCCCTTATCCTGTTCTACTTCAACGGCCGCGATTTTTTCCCGGAGGTCAGATCGGGAACCGTCCAGATGCACATGCGGGGGCCTCTGGGAACGCGGATGGAATCCATAAACCGCATCACCACGCTCGTTTCGAACGATATCCACCGGCTGCTTCCCGGGCAGGTCGAAGCCATCATCAGCAATTGCGGTCTGCCCGTCGGCCCGCATAACCTGGCGTTCATTCCGACACCCACCATCGGAACGCAGGACTGCGACCTGACGATCACCCTGTTCAATGATAAATCGGCGGTGTGGGATATCCGGAAAATTCTGCATGACGGCCTGAAGGAGCGCTATCCGGGAAGTGAATTCACCTTTCAGCCGGCCGACCTGATAGCGAAAATTCTGAATTTCGGCGCCCCTTCTCCGATTACTGTCCAGATTAACGGGATGGATATATACGGAAACTACGAATACGCGCGCAAATTGCAAGGCAAGCTGCGCAAGATCGCCGGCTCCTCCGATGTGGTGATCCAGCAAACCATGCGTACGCCCACCATGTTTATTGAAGGCCAGAGGACATATGGGCTCGGTGTTGACAGGAGCGAAGCGGATATCGCCCTGAATATGCTGATCACGACCAACGGAACCCAGCAGATCGACCAGAAATACTGGCTGGATCTGAAGACTGGCATGTCGTACCAGATCAACATATACCAGCCTCAACCTCAAGTCACAAGCATCAATGAGTTGAACAGGATTCCTGTCAAGCCGATAGGAGAAGGCGGCCTGGATCAGAATTATCAGCTCCTGGGCAACCTGACGCAGAAATCGCCGGTAGGCACGCCCGGCCTGGTCACCCACAGGGGCATCATGCCGTTGATCGAAGTGTACGTATCTGCCGAAGGACGGGGACTTGGCGGCGTGCTGGCGGAAGTCGAGAAAATTGTCGAGGAGATGGACGAGGAAGTTCCCCGCGGTTCCGAGGTCAAAATCGCCGGCCAGGCCGCGAATATGGTCGTCACCTACGGAGAACTGCTTGTCGGCCTCCTGGCGGCCGTGGTGCTGATCTACCTCTTCCTTGTCGTCAATTTTCAATCATGGCTGGTTCCCTTCATCATCATCACCGCCCTGCCCGGCGCTCTGGCAGGTATTGCCTGGGCCCTGTTCCTGACCCAGACGAATATTTCCGTCCCGGCCCTGACAGGCGCCATCATGGCCATGGGAACGGCCACGGCAAATTCCATACTGGTCGTGTCCTATGCGCTGGAGCGCATCGAAATACATGGCGACCCGCTGCTAGCCGCCATCGAGGCCGGCAAAGCCCGGATTCGCCCTGTGCTCATGACTGCGGCGGCCATGATCATGGGCATGCTCCCGATGGCGATGGGAGGATCCACCAATGCGCCGCTGGGCCGTGCGGTCATTGGCGGCCTGACGTTTGCAACGATATATACCCTGTTCTTTGTCCCGGCTGTATATGCCATCATGTATTACGCACGCAGCGTTCCTAAAGACCAGGAACCCATCCCTGGCCACAAGGAAATCGCTTCACAACATGGAAATGCCTGATATGGAAAAATCACGTAAAAAAAGTACGGTAATCATTGCGATCGTTCTGCTTGTTTCTGTTATCTACCTGGGTTACAGGGTCGTTGAATCCAGGAAGGATATGGCTTCCTTAAAAAATCAGGCGATGGAAAATGACGTTCCCACAGTGGCTATCGTCCATGCCGAACCATTGCCTGCCCAGGAAACCATCCAGCTTCCAGGTACCATCGAGGCATGGTTCCAGGCGCCGATCTATGCCCAGGTATCCGGTTACGTCAAGATGTGGCATAAGGATTGGGGAGCGAGAGTCAAAAAAGGAGATGTCCTTGCCGAAATCAACGCGCCGGCGCTCGATGCCCAATACCGGCAAGCCAAGGCGGATCTGGCGTCGGAAGTGGCCCTCAACGAGCTCGCCATACTTACTGCGGACCGATGGATAGCTTTGCGCAAAAACCAGGCGGTATCCGAGCAGGCGATTTCGGTGAAGGTGGCCGAAGCAAAGGCCCAGCAGGCAAAGGTCAATGCCGCCATGCAGAATGTCCGCAACTTCGAGGCATTGATCGGGTTTAAAACGATTATTGCACCGTATGACGGCGTAGTCATCAACCGCGCCATCAACGTAGGGGATTTCATCAACAAGGAAGGCACGATCAGCACGCCCCAGGGTGAAGTCCGCAATCTTTATACTGTCGCGGACATCAGCCGGCTGCGTTTGTTCGTCAGCGTGCCCGAGCGCTTCGGCGCGCTGATGCATGATGGCCTGAAAGCCCACCTGACAGTGCCGCAATTTACCAATCGGGAATTTACTGCCGAGTTTCTGACCACCGCTCGTGGCTTCGATGTGAGCACGCGTACGGTGGTTACCCAGTTTGTGATTGATAATGAAGAGAAGGATCTGTGGCCCGGCTCCTATGCATCGGTCACCCTGACCGTGGATGTGCAGAACAAACACCTTTCCATTCCATCCAGCTCCCTGGTATTCGATGAGATGGGAACGCGGGTGGCCGTGGTGGATGACAACAACATTGTTCACTTCAAGCCGATCAAGATAACCAGAATCCTGGACGCCACGGTCGAATTAAGCGAGGGCGTCACAACAGAGGACCGGATCATCAACAATCCCAGCGCTGCCATACTCGACGGCGACAAGGTGACCATCGTGACGCCCGCGCCCGGATATGACCTGATCAACAAACCAAGGGAAGCAGCTCCGGAGTCATCCAAACCAGCCTCTCATTCGGAAACGTCCGATCCGAAGTTGAAGCAAGCATTGAACGGATCACATGCACCATGACACCGACCATGACCAACTTGCGGCGTAAAAAAGAAACCCCTATATCAAGCTTCTGCCGTTCCAGCGCCAGATATGGTGGTTTCCTGCTTGTGGCGGCAGGCTTGACGGGTTGCGCCAATCTCCCTTTTCCTGCATTCGATCTGTCGCCCACTTATAAACCGACCGAATTTGTTGTTCCGGATACCTGGGAGGGAACAAGTGATTTCGTCAAGGCCACTCCGTCGGATGATGCAGTCCGGCCCGACTGGTGGAAACTCTATGACGATCCCGTTCTGAACAACCTCGTAGAGCAGGCGATCGCAGCCAACCCGGACTTGCAGGCAGCGGCTGAACGCTTCATTCAGGCGCGCAATTCCATGATGAAGGCACGGTCCCAATATTTCCCCCAGCTCGGCTTTGGGTTCGGTGGCAGTAATAACAGGCAATCCGACCATACCCTCTTCCGCGCTCCCGGAGAACCTGACAGCGACACCCAGGTTCTGATGAATGGGATTGCATCCTGGGAACCGGACTTCTGGTCGAAACTGCGAAATGCGGCGCAAGCCAAAATCTATCGCGCGGAAGAGCGCGCAGCCGATTATGGGCTCGCGCGCCTTATTCTGCAGGCGGAAGTTGCAACGAATTATTTCACGCTGCGCGGACTGGATGCGCAAATCGCGATCTATAAACAGTCGATCAGCCTTTATAACTACTCATTGGATGTCGTAATGACTCAGTTCGAAGGCAAGATCGCCTCCAATCTCGACGTAGCACGGGCCCAGTCGCTGCTGTTCGCTACCGAGTCGAAGCTGGCCCTGATGAATGCCGATCGCAAGGTGGCGGAGCAGTCCATAGCCATTCTGCTCAATCTTGCTCCAGCCAGCTTCAGGATCGAACCGGTAGATATCCTCCTTTCCGCGAGGTTCAGCCTGCCGCAGACCGTTCCCTCCACGCTACTTGAGCGCCGGCCCGATATTGCCGCAATGGAACGCCAGATGGCGCAGGCCAACCGCGGCATTGGAATAGCACGCGCCGCTTTTTTCCCGGATGTGGCCATCCGGCTCGGAGGAGGAATGGAAGATTCCGGGCTCAATCTGCTCGCACTGGCTAACAGTTTCTGGGCCTATGGGTCTTCTTTTTCCATTCCGCTTTTCCAGGGCGGCTATCGCCGGGCTCAACTGCAACAATCGTGGGCGGTCTATCGCGAGACAGAAAATTTATACCGCTCGACGGTGCTGAATGCCTTTCGTGAGGTTGAGAACAATCTGACCAAGACGCACTGGATGACGATTGCCGCCGAACGGCAGGATGCCGCCGTCGGAGCCGCACGCACGACGCAAAATCTTACCATGGATCTCTACAAGGGCGGTCTGGCTACCAGCCTTGAACTCATTTATGCCCAGCTCGGCACACTGACGGCAAGCATCGATTCCGTACAGATCAAGACCGATCTGCTGAGATCATCGGTGGCGCTTATCCGTGCGCTGGGAGGAGGCTGGAACCGCGATCAATTACCCGCTGACAGTGAAATTCAACCTTTTGGCATATTGCAATATACAAATCTTGACAAGCCTGTACCAGCCGGGGGAATTGATGTCAATGCGGATCCCGCCGATAGAAACATCAAAAACAATAATTTGATGAAACCCCTGATTCCGCTTGAACCTGACAGGGATCAGAATGCCAGAGGCAACAAAAACACCAATTTGATGAAACCACTCGCTCCATATCGGGATCTCAGCGATAGAAACTACAAAAATGACAATTTGTCACAGGTTCTGGTTCCATAACTGACTGATCGCGCTGCGCTGAAATATCGGGATTGTTGAATTCGGCGCAGCGGCTTTCAGCACTAGCGTATCAATGCCAGATTGCCTTCGCTGGCTTCCTGAGCCCGATACTCAACAACCACCAGCTAAAGCTGTCCGGCTGAAGCCGGTGGTTTCAACCTTGGGATGAAAACAAGCGATCTGTTGGTGTCTCCGCCTTTCACGCATCCCATCCCGCAAGGCTCACCGGCACGCCAGTGAGCCATTCCGGCCATTCTGATCATTCCAGGTTGGAGCCGGAATACACCCCAAGCCAGCAAACAGCATGTTTCGAACGCCACTGGATACCGGCTCCCGCCGGGATAACGTTCGTACTGTTGTACTGTTTAGTCGCCGAATCAGGGCCTGCACCTGGCCTGCCTGGATCGTGAACCAAAGCTCCTAATTATCCAACGGTCCGAATTCCGGGGCCATTTCGATGTCTAATTCGGGGGAGTCCTGAATAACCTCACCGGGCGCGTTGGCGGCAGAATCGGGATGAGCATGAGGCGCGCGAGGCAGGTCGTAGCCGGGGCAACGATGCCCCGCTGCGGGGTCGTATCTTCCTCTGGAAGAGATCCATTCGCATCGCCGCTTTTTGCGTATCCCATCCCGCAAACCACCGCCGCGCCAGCGGTGACTTGCTCGGGACTTCCCTTGATCGTCGATAAAGGTCTGTAAAAGAATCAGAATCGCCTCCTCTTGCGTGCAGTATTGCAGGTAATGAATTTTTTTACCTAAAGTATCAAGGTATAAGGGGAAACATGATATGAACCAGCTCGTGCTTATCGCGTTGCGCAGGCCTTATACCTTCGTGGTTCTTTCGATTCTGATCGTCATATTCGGAATCCGGGCGATACGAGATTCGCCGACGGACATTTTTCCCTCCATCAAAATCCCCGTCATTTCCGTGGTCTGGGCATACGCCGGCATGCTGCCGCTGGATGTATCCGGCCGTATCACCTTTTATTTCGAGCGCGCATTGACGTCGACGGTGGAAGGCATCGCGGACATCGTCAGCCAGGCGTACTACGGCATCAGCATCACCAATATTTTTCTTCAGCCCGACACCAGTCTCCCTGGCGCCGAAGCGGAAGTTACCGCGATAAGCCAGACGATCGTCAAGGCGTTGCCGCCGGATATTTCCCCGCCCATGATCATGCGCCTGGAAGCCTCTTCGGTACCGGTTGTCATGCTGAAACTTACCTCGGAAAGCATGACGCCGGCAGACCTCTACAATCTTGCCTTCGCTCGAATCAGACCCCTGATTATCGTGATCCCGGGGGCGATCGTTCCGCATCCTTACGGTGGAAAGCCCATACAGCTTCTGGTATCCCTCGATAGGGAAAAATTGCTGGATCACAACCTGTCGCCAACCGATATCCATGCGGTCTTCGATCACCAGAATATCGTGCTGCCCGCGGGCGACATGAAGATCAAGCAGACCGACTGGATGGTCCAGACAAACGCGATGCCGCCGGATATCGAGAGATTCAACCGTATTCCGATAAAGCGGGAGGGAAATTCGTTCATCTTTCTGCGCGATGTCGCCGATGTCCAGCTCGCGGGTCCGCCGCAAACGAACTCCATCATTGCGAAGGGTAAACAGGCTGTCACTATTGTCGTCATGAAAAGCGGCGATGTGTCGACCCTGGACGTGGTTGCCGGCGTCAAGGAAGCCCTTCCGCTCATCAAGGAGATCGTGCCGCCTGACGTGAAGGTTGAAGTCCTCAACGACGCATCGGTTTTCGTGCGGGAATCCATCAGGGAGGTGACGCATGAAATGCTGATCGCCGGCCTGCTTGTCGGTTTGATCGCCATGCTTTTGCTCGGTTCGTGGCGTCCCATGATCGTCATTACGACTTCCATCCCGTTGTGCATTCTCACCTCCGTCATCTGTCTGCAGGCGCTGGGCGAGTCGTTGAATGTCATGACGCTGGGCGGATTGGCGCTGGCGGTGGGGATTCTTGTCGACAACGCGACGGTGATGACCGAGAACATCGATACTCACCTGAAAATGGGCAAGAAACTCGATGAGGCAATTATCGATGCGGCAAACCAGATCGTTATTCCGACGCTGCTCGCCACATTATGCATATCCATAGTCTGGCTGCCGCTGTTCACGCTTTCCGGCGTATCGGGCTTTCTGTTCAAGCCGATGGCGCTGTCAGTGATATTTGCCATGCTGGCGTCCTTCATCCTGTCGTTTACGCTGGTGCCGACCCTGGCGAAATATATTCTGGTGCATCCTGGCACAGAAAAACGTAAAAAGGATGGCGACCGGACCGAGGAAAAACCGCAGGGGAAATTTGCAACATTTCAGCGAAATCATGCAGAAAAGCACAAAAAAGAGAGTGGCCAGAGCAAGGAAAAGCCAACGGGAAAGTTTGCAGGTTTTCTACAGAGGCTAAAATATCATCTGGGGATTTTCTCCCGTTTCCAGGAGGGATTCGAGGTTCGCTTTCTCCGGTTCTGCGGCTGGTATGGCGGGCTGCTCGAACAAACGATTGCAAACCGCCGCCGGTTCGCCACGATCATGCTGGCTTTCGCGCTCGTCTCTCTTATCCTGTTCTACTTCAACGGCCGCGATTTTTTTCCCGAGGTCAGGTCCGGGATTATACAGATGCACATGCGGGCGCCTCTTGGCACGCGGATGGAGGCCACAAACCGCATCACCACGCTCGTTTCGAACGATATCCATCAGATGCTTCCCGGGCAGGTCGAAGAAATCATCAGCAATTGCGGCATACCCGTCGGGCCGCATAACCTGGCGTTCATTCCGACGCCCACCATCGGATCGCAGGACTGCGACCTGACGATCACCCTGTTCAACGATAAATCAGCGGTGTGGGATATCCGGAAAATTCTGCATGACGGCCTGAAGGAGCGCTATCCGGGAAGTGAATTCACCTTTCAGCCGGCCGACCTGATAGCGAAAATCCTGAATTTCGGTTCCCCTTCTCCGATCGATGTTCAGATCAAGGGGATGGATATGTACAGCAACTACGAATACGCCCGTAAATTGCAAAGCAAGCTGCGTAAAATTCCCGGCTCCTCCGATGTGGTGATCCAGCAAACCATGCGCACGCCCACCTTGCTTGTTGAAGGCCAGAGGACATACGGGCTCGATATTGACAGGAACGAAGCGGATATCGCCCTGAATATGCTGATCACGACCAACGGAACCCAGCAGATCGACCAGAAATACTGGCTGGATCTGAAGACCGGCATTTCATACCAGATCAATATCTATAATCCTCAACATCAGGTCGCAAGCACCAATGACTTGAACCTGATTCCCGTCAAGACGGTTGGGGATGCCGGCCTGGATCAGGGTTATCAGCTCCTGGGCAATCTCACGGAGCAATCGCCGGTAGGCACGCCTGGCCTGGTGACCCACAGGGGTGTCATGCCGCTGATTGAAGTCTATGTGTCCGCCGAAGGACGGGGGCTGGGCGGAGTGCTGGACGACGTCAGGAAAATCGTCGACGAGATGAAGGATGAGCTTCCCCGCGGCTCCACCGTCAAAATCAGCGGCCAGGCCGAGATCATGATCGCCACCTATGGAGAACTGCTGGTCGGCCTCCTGGCGGCCGTGGTGCTGATCTATCTCATGCTTGTCATCAATTTTCAATCATGGCTGATTCCCTTCATCATCATCACCGCCCTGCCCGGCGCTCTGGCAGGCATCGCCTGGGCCCTGTTCCTGAGCCAGACGAATATTTCCGTCCCGGCCCTGACAGGCGCCATCATGGCCATGGGAACGGCTACGGCAAATTCCATACTGGTCGTGGCCTATGCGCTGGAGCGCATCGAAGCGCATGGCGACCTGCTGCTTGCCGCCGTCGAGGCCGGCAAAGCCCGGATTCGCCCTGTGCTCATGACTGCGGCGGCCATGATCATGGGCATGCTCCCGATGGCGATGGGAGGATCCACCAATGCGCCGCTGGGCCGTGCAGTCATTGGCGGCCTGACGTTTGCAACGATATATACGCTATTTTTTGTTCCCTGCATGTATGCCATCATGTATCGCGCACGCAGCGCTCCTGAAGACCAGGAAAAAATTCCTCAACATGGAAAAAGTTCCTCGACATGGAAAGCGTTCCTGCGACAAGGAAGGCGCTCCCGGCGTGCATAAGCGGGGTTCGGCAGGGGCGCGGATGCGTTGCGGAAGAAGTGTATGATGCAGCATGGGCCTCCGCGAGGAACAGGCATCTCTGCATGAAGACCAGGGCGGCGAACAAAACAGGAGCGGATATGCCATGAGCAAAAGTAAAAAGACAAAAAAGAATGGGATGGACTTCGAGATGGAAGTGCCAGAAATCTCGAAAAAGGAGTATAAGGAGACGCTTTATCGCCTTCAGGTCGAGCTCGTCAAGCTGCAGCGCCATTTCATACAGTGTAACGACAAGATACTGGTCATCTTCGAAGGCCGGGATGCCGCGGGAAAGGATGGAACCATCAAGCGCATCACCGAGCACCTCAGTCCCCGCGAAACACGGGTGGTCGCCCTTGGCAAACCCTCCGACCGCGACAACAACTCGTGGTATTTTCAGCGCTATGTGCGGCATTTGCCGGCATCTCAGGAACTCGTGCTGTTCAATCGCAGCTGGTACAACCGGGCGGGGGTGGAACGGGTCATGGGATTTTGCACCGACGAAGAATACGAGGAATTCATGACCTCTGTGCCGGAATTCGAGCATATGCTGATCCGGTCCGGCGTCAAACTCCTGAAATACTACCTTGACATCAGCAAACCGGAACAGGCGGAACGTCTGGAAGACCGGAAGAAAAATCCGCTTACCCAGTGGAAGATCAGCGGACTGGATGAGCTCGCGCTAAAAAAATGGAAACAATATACACAGGCGCGAAACGAGATGCTGGCGCGCACCCATAATCTCATCACCCCCTGGACGGTGGTGCGCGCCGATGACAAGCCGCTTACCCGGCTCAATGTCATCAAGGATATGCTGAGCCGGCTTGACTATGCCGGTAAGGATGGGTCGCTGATCTCACCCGATTCGCGCATCATCATGCCGTTCGATATCGCCTATCTCGAGAAAGGATTGCTGGCGCAGTAGCCGGAGGACATGGGCAAACAAGGACGCTACCATACTCTGAAATATTGGCAGACCCTGGATAGCGA
Source organism: Nitrosospira sp. 56-18 (assembly GCA_001899235.1). Lineage (GTDB taxonomy): Bacteria > Pseudomonadota > Gammaproteobacteria > Burkholderiales > Nitrosomonadaceae > Nitrosospira. Next base: position 20,464 of record MKVR01000035.1, on the reverse strand, counting down.
AGGCAAGGCAGCTCGTTCCAACTCGTGCCGTCTGTAAATTTTGATTGCATTGGCCATGAATTTAATATACTTTCATTGTGCAAGCGTTAGCAGGATTAAACGGCGTTTTTATCTTGCCCGCTGGATGGAATCGACTGGAACAGTTTTTGCCGACCCGGGCACGAATATTGCGGGAATGAAAATGGGACGGCCGTCCCTGGCGAACAACATGGCAAGCAATAGTGAAAAAGAGGATATAAATGGTGATAAAGCGAGTGATGCAAGCTTGCACCTCGGTGCTGGCATTGGCGGCGGCGCTATACTGCGGCGCAGCCGGAGCGCATGGAAAAGTAACCATGGAAGAAGATACCTGCATGAGGCGGATGGGCGACAATAGCATGGTGCATTTGAGTGCCTATCAACCACAATACGAGCCGGGAGACCAATACTGTACGGAAATTCCGAAGGAAGGCGAAACATTCCTCGTTGTGGATTTGGTGGATCAGGCGCTACGGGACATACCCGTAGGGATGCGCATTGTACGGGGCACCAGCGAGGCCGAAGATGAGACCGTGACATATGTCCGGCCCAGCTATCATCCGGACGGCGTAATCAAGGGCGAAACGACCCTGGACAAGGGCCTCTATACCGTCTTCATCACGGGAGACGCGGTACCGCCCGTGCATTACCAGTATCCCTTGAGAGTACGCATGATCAATTACACGAACATTTTTCGTTCCGCGATCGGGCCGCTGATCGTGATGATGCTGCTGAGCCTGTTCGCGTACAAAATCGTGAAGTCCAGACGGATGCGGAACTGGATGGATTCCCGCCGGCGTTAGGCGCCATCCTGTTCCAGGCGGCGGCTTTGCAACCTTGCAGCCTTGCCTGGAGCAAAAGCGGATGCTATCGGAGGACGAACCTCGTATCCGGCAGGGATGCGGATTTTGATCAAGACCATGGCAGAATATGGCTAGTAAAAGCCCTTGCCGCCGCTGGGCGCGCCATTGGTTCTGTCTGGCTTGCCCGCGGCGTGGCTGATGCGCACGCCATCGCCATCCGCGATGCCATCCGGGGGGCTTTCGATAACGCGATCGCCAGGAACCAGGCCCGAGGCAAGCTCGACAGTCTTGCCCAAGTCGCGCATGATAGTCACCGTTTTTAGCACAACCCTGTTGTTCGCATCCACCGTCGCAACACGCAATCCCGCCTTGTCGAACATCAGCGCGCTCGCAGGCACGCTCATCACTGTCTCGTCTCCGGGTAACTGGAAGTTGATATTTGCGAACGCCCCGGGCAGCAACTCGCCATCGGCATTGTCGACGTGAATCTGCATGAGCGTCGTTCCCGCAGTACTGTCAACCGCCTGCGCCGATGCCGCGACTGTCGCGGAGTAGGCCTTGCCCGGCCGTTCCGGTACGGTGATGGCAACCGGGCTGCCAGGCGGAATACGGGGTACGTAAACCTGCGGTACGCTGACATATACCCGCAATGTCCGGGTATTCGATATTTCGAAGAGCTGCTGGCCCACGCCGCTGCCCGCATTGACCAGTACCCCGATGTCAGTCAGGCGGGCAGTGACGATACCGTCAAAGGGAGCAACGATGCGGGTAAACTTCTTCAATGCCACCAGACGCTCGACATTCGCCTGAGCCGATTTAACCAGAGCCTCCTTGGTCTTGAAGTCGCCTGTTTTTTCAGCGGCAGCCTGTTTTGAAGCATACCCCGAATCCACAAGCTGCTCCCAGCGTTCAGCAGTCGTTCTGGCAAGCGCAGCGGTCGCCTGTGTACTGGCCAGGTCGGCTTTTGCCTGCAATAACTGCTGATCAAGATCGGGTGTCTCGATTTCGGCGAGCAACTCTCCAGCCTTGACCTGTGCGCCAATATCGGTTTTCCAGCTTTTCAGATACCCGTCGACGCGCGCATAGAGCAGCGCGCGCGAATAGGCCTGCAGACGGCCAGGCAGATCGAATCGCACCGTCCCCCCGCTGGAGACCGGTTCAAGAACCGTAACAGTCGGGATAATCTGTTCGTCGGTCCAATCGCGCAAACGCTTGTCATCGAACGCTCGCATGGCCAGGCCACTGCCGACGATAATCAGGACGCCGAGCATGGCAGCCATGCCGGCAAGGCGAAGTTTGCGGGCAGAGGCCGGGGGTGCGGGCGAATCAGGTGGCATGAGGTTTTTCCGTTGCAAGACCCGACCCAGGCGCCTTGCCGTGCCTTCCATGCACGATGCTGAAAACGACCGGGACGAAAATGAGCGTGGCCAGGGTGGCAAAGATCAATCCGCCGATAACGGCGCGGCCAAGCGGGGCATTCTGCTCCCCGCCCTCGCCCAGGCCCAGAGCCATCGGCACCATGCCGATGATCATCGCCAGGGCCGTCATGATAACCGGGCGGGAACGCACGAATCCGGCGTCAAGCGCAGCGGCAGCCGCATTCCCGATCTCATCTAGCCGTTCGCGCGCAAAACTGATCATGAGCACGCTGTTGGCGGTCGCCACGCCCATGCACATGATCGCGCCAGTCAGCACCGGCACGGATATCGGCGTGCGGGTGATGAATAGCATCCAGATGATGCCGGCGAGCGCTGCCGGCAATGCTGTGATGATGACGAAAGGATCTGTCCAGGATTGGAAATTCACGACGATCAGCAGGTAAATAAGCACAATGGCGCCTAACAGGCCGAACAGCAGGCCCGAGAATGCGCTTTCCATCGTGCTGACTTGCCCGAGCAGCGAAACGGATGACCCTCTGGGCGCTTTACTCGCGTTATCGTCGAGAACCCGGCGCAATTCCGCTGCGACTGCGCCCAGGTCGCGTCCGTGCGTGGCTGCATGGATCTGCACCATCGGCTGGATATCATACTGGCTTACCAGCGCGTTGCCGCTTGTGCGCGTGAATTCGGCAACCGCGCCAAGCACCTGCGGGATATCGCCGCTCGCGCCAACCGGCAGATTGGCAAGTGCGGCGAGCGAATCCAGACGGTACTGCGGTGTTTGTATCACGATCGGATACTGGACGCCATTTTTCGGGTTCAACCAGAAGGTCGGAGCGACCTGGCTGCTGCCGGCAAGGCTGGCGACCAGATTGTTGGTCACGTCGCGCATGGTGATGCCCAGCTGCTGGGCACGCGTGCGGTCGACATCGATGTCGAAGACGGGCCTTCTTCGGGACTGCTGTATGCGAACATCCGCGATCCCGGAAATACGGCGTATTTCCGGCAAAAGGGAATTGGCATAATCGAAGTTTGCTGCGAGATCGCTGCCGCGCACCTGTATTTCAATGGGCGCCGGCGAACCAAAGTTCAATATCTGGCTGACGATATCCGCCGGCGGAAACGAAAATGTCACGCCGGGAAAGGCTGGAGGGAGCTGTTCCCGCAGCTCGCGCACATAGCCCTCGGTGGGCTGATGACCTTTCTTCAACGCGATCTGGATGTCCCCGTCCTGCGTTCCCATTACCCCGGTATTGTTGTAGGTGAGATTGATGCTGCTGGGCGGCAGGCCGATATTATCGATCATTACCTCGATTTCTTCTGGCGGAATGATTTTCCGGATTGCCTTCTGGATGTCGGCGAACTGGTTTGCGCTTTCCTCCACGCGCGTCCCGACCTGCGTACGCGCGTGCATCAGGATCTGGCCGCTATCGACCGACGGAAAAAAATTCATGCCCAGAAACGGCAATAGCAAAAACGAGGCTAGCACACAAGCCAGAAAGCTCATCACAAATATGCGCCGGTGCGCCAGCGCCAGTTGCAGATAAACATGATAGCGGGAGCGAAGGTGCTCGAACCGTACTTCGAAGCCGCGCTGGAAACGCTCCGGAAAATTGCGCGGCGGCGCTTTGACGGCCTCCAGCACATGGGGGCGCAGCAGATATTTGGACATGGTCGGCACGAGCGTGCGCGAAAGGAGGAAGGACCAGGCAATCGAAAACATGACAGCCATTGCCATGGGTACGAATAGATAGCGCGCCACGCCTTCGAGAAAGAACATCGGGATAAACACGATGCAGATGCATAGCAGCGATACGAACGCCGGGGTCGCGATCTGGGTGGCGCCATCCATGATGGCGGTTTCAACATCCTTGCCTTGCTCGAGATGGAGATTGATGCTCTCGATGGTGACCGTGGCATCGTCAACAAGTATGCCGACGGCAAGCGCAAGGCCGCCAAGCGTCATGATGTTCAATGTTTCACCCAGCGCCGCCAGGCAGATGATCGCACCGAGTATGGAAAGAGGAATCGATACGGCAACGATTACCGTCGAGCGCCAGCTCCCGAGGAACAGCAGTATCATGACGCTTGTCAATACAGCCGCGATCGCGCCTTCCAGCGCAACCCCCTTGATGGCCGCGCGCACAAAGAACGACTGGTCGTTGATCGGCACGATTTCGAGATTTTCCGGCAACGCAGGCGCTATCTCAGCAAGCTTTTTCCTGATTCCGGAAACGATGGCCAGCGTGGAAATCATGCCATTCTTCAGAACTGTCATGACCACCGAGCGCGTGCCGTCCACATGCACGATATTGGTTTGCGGCGCGCTGCCATCACGCACCTGGGCTACATCCCTGATGTAAATCGTTGCGCCATCGACTGCCTTGATCGGCAGGTCGCCGAGATCCTCGATAAACGAAGCGGCGTTGTTCAGCTGCAGGGTATATTCGAAGGCATCGATCTTCTGCGTGCCGATGGGCGTGATGAGATTCTGGGCGGCAAGGGCATTGCCTACATCCTGCGCGGTCAAGCCCCGTGCCTGCAACGCCGCCGCATCGAGATCAATCTGGATCTGGCGCGTCTTTCCCCCGTAGGGAAACGGAAGCGCGGCGCCGGGCACGGTAACCAGGCGCAGGCGAACAGTATTCAGGGCAAGATCGGCAAGCGATTGCTCGGACATCCCCTTGCCGGATAAGGCGAGCTGGATGATCGGCACGGTCGAGGCGTTATAGTTGAGAATCAGGGGAGGTGTCGTGCCCAGCGGCATTTGCCTGACGACTGTCTGCGAAATTGCCGTGACCTGAGCATTGGCCGTAGCGATATCCACGCCGGGCTGAAAGAATATCTTGACGACGCCCGAGCCGGCGTACGAATTTGCCTCGATATGCTCGATGTCGTTGACTGTTGTCGTCAACGAACGCTGGAATAGCGTCATGATGCGCCCTGCCATTTCATCGGGCGGCAAGCCGGTGTACTGCCATACGACCGCGACCACCGGGATGCGTATCTCAGGGAAGATATCGACTGGCGTGCGCAAAATCGTCAGCGGCCCGATAAGCAGGATGAGCAGCGCCAGCACAGCAAATGTATAAGGACGTCGCAGGGCAACGCGGACGATCTCGATCATGCAGAATCCGGAAATAATAAATCAGGCATCGTCCCGAAAGGAAAACGCAAATCAAGGACTGATTTGCCTGACTGCGCCCTCCCCTCCATCAGGGCCTGTCAGCAGGTCCCAATCCAGTAGCGGCATAGAAGCGCATCGCCTGATGCAGTCGCAGGCATGACAATCTTATCATCGTAATACGAAGACGAATGGAAATGGCTGCCAGGGAATCATCCTGGCCGGAATGCATTGCCTGCACATTCATTTTCTTCATGTCAACGACACGTTTCAAGTGGGATAAAAATGACATGGCATATCTGGATGGCCGCCAATAAAGGATCTTCCGCAATGTTTGGCGCACTTTATACATACATAAGTTGACAAAGTACCCGGCAGCCGGTAAACTGCAGCCATACATGATGCTTCGCATATTCTTTAAATGGCTATAGCAGACACAGACGGAATCGCGAAGGTACGGGATGAAACCGGGAAGATTTTTGTTATGCATGATTATTCCTTGCCTGCTTGCTTCTTGCGCGCCCATGAGCCGGTACGAAGCCGTGGATAATCCCTCATTGCGCCAGGCCTCAAAAAATGCCAGAACTCCGGGCGATCATCTGGCTCTGACGGAACACTATGAAAACCTTGCCAGGGAAATGCAGACAAACGCTCGGGAACAGCAGAATCTGCTCGATCATTACCAGGAAAAAAGCTATTTCTATGGCCGGCAAGCACAGGACAAACAATCCCACACCTGGGCTCTGATGGTCAAGTACGAACAGGCGGCAAAGACGAGTTTGAACAAGGCCGCCTTTCATCGGCAGACCGCCGCAAGGCTGCAACATCGCGACGCTCCCGCTGCCGGGCGGCGGTTGACGCACGCCGGAGCCCGGTCTGCTGCGACTCCAGCCATGATGAGCGGGTCTCACGGCCAGGTCGTGGGAGAGCGATGAATTCCTATCCCTGAGAGCTTATTTCGATTCCCCTCTGGCGGGGTGATCCCCGCCATTTTTTTGCCGGCCATGCATGGGCTGTTCGGCATAACTTGATCGGCTATCATGCCAAGGAGGTTACATTGGTAAAGAGATGGCTTCCGCTGATACTTCTGGTGATATTCGCCGTAATCAGCATGGCTGCATTGAGCGCAGTGGCAAAAAACATCGCCCAGAAGCGGACGATATTCGGGGATCCGCTATGCAAGATCGTATGGAAAAAAACGTATCAGGTCGGACGCAGCGCGTCACCGGCGAAGAAGCTGAAAAACAGCGGCTTTTCCGCGATGCCTGAATAGCCGCAAATCCGGCGCTGAGCGCTCGATTCCAGCTTGGAGCCGTGATCCATAAAAATTTTTTGCGGAACTCGACATTTATCTACATGGCGAGTTCGCCGCAAGGTGGATTACGCGATTTTTGGGGCATACGGCTGCGTTGCAGCTCCCGAATGAAATAGCCATTGCGCGTCGCAGCGCCTTGCCCTGCACTCCGGGAACTGCATACTCCACCCTTTCCAACTGCCGGATTTGGGATAACCACCCCTGCCGCCCATTCCTCTCCCGATTCGGCATCGGATCGATTGACGTGAAGCAGCGGCTGACCTGGGTTATCATGGCAGCTCGTTATTTCGACGGCTCCCATGCCCGATATCGATTCCTTTTTCTCCGCCCAGGGCCCGCTTGCGCGCGCTGTCCCCGGCTACAGCGCACGCGCCCAGCAACTCGAGATGGCGCGGGCGATAGCCGATACCATAGCGGAAAATCGCATCCTCGTGGCCGAAGCCGGCACCGGTACCGGGAAAACGTTTGCCTACTTGGTGCCGGCATTGCTGGCCGGCGGCAAGGTCATCATCTCCACCGGCACCAAAACCTTGCAGGACCAGCTTTTCAATCGCGACATACCGACCGTGCGGGTGGCGCTCAAGGCGCCTGTGACCGTCTCGCTATTGAAAGGCCGCGCCAACTACGTATGCCATTATCACCTGGAACGAACGCTTCAGGATGAGCGGCTGAGCTTTGCCAGCCGCCAGGAAACCAGATACCTGAAGCTGATCGAGCGCTATGCCGCCGTGAGCAGGAGCGGCGACAAAAGCGGCCTGAGCGAAGTGCCGGAGAATGCCGCGGTCTGGCAACAGGTCACTTCCACGCGGGACAATTGCCTCGGCTCGGATTGCCCGCACCATAAAAAATGCTTTGTCATGGAGGCGCGCAAGCAGGCGCTGCTCTCGGATGTGGTCGTGGTCAACCACCATCTTTTTTTTGCCGATGTCATGCTGCGGGACGAGGGCGTGTCGGAACTGCTGCCTGCCTGCAATACGGTAATATTCGACGAAGCCCACCAGCTCCCTGAAACTGCCAGTCTGTTTTTCGGGGAATCCGTGAGCACCAGCCAGTTGCTGGAGCTGGGGCGCGACGCGGAGGCGGAGGCGTTGCGCGGCGCCAGGGATTTTGCCGCCCTGCCCCCGGCAATCGCTGCGATGGAAAAAGCGGCGCGCGATTTCCGCCTGGCCGTCGAAGGCGAGAATCTCCGGCTGCCGCTGGCCGCCGTGAAGCAGAATCCCCGGTTTGGCGCCGCGCTCGACACACTGCTCGGCGCTCTCGATTCACTGGGCGAGCTTCTGGAAAGCCAGGCGGAACGCTCGGAAGGTCTGGAAAGCTGCTGGCAGCGCGCCAGGGAAATAACCGGGAGCGTCAGGCGCTGGCGCGACCAGGCGGAAGCCGAAGGATTCGTGCGCTGGGTCGAAGTATTCAGCCATGCGCTGCAGCTCAACGCCACCCCTCTGTCCATCGCGGAAATATTCGGCAGACAGCTCGCCGGATCTCCACGCGCCTGGATTTTTACTTCCGCAACCTTGTCAGTGAAGGGCGATTTCTCGCACTATCATGGAGAGATGGGCTTGAGCGCGCCGCCGCATGCGGCCCAGTCCGCCTGCTGGGAGAGCCCGTTCGACTTCGCCAACCAGGCCCTGCTCTACGTGCCGGCAGGCATGTCCGACCCGAATAACCTGCACTACGCCGAGGACGTGGTGAAAGCCGCGCTCCCCGTGCTGAAAGCCAGCCGCGGGCGTGCCTTCTTCCTGTGCACCAGCCTGCGCGCCATGCAGCGCACCCATGACCTGCTGGCAAAGGCGTTCGAGCAGGAGAAGCTGGAATATCCTTTGCTGCTGCAAGGCCAGGGCTCGCGCACCCATATGCTGGAGCGTTTCCGCAACATGGGCAATGCCGTGCTGGTCGGCAGCCAATCCTTCTGGGAGGGAGTGGACGTGCGCGGCGAGGCATTATCGCTGGTGGTGATCGACAAATTGCCTTTCGCCCCGCCCGACGACCCGGTGCTCGCGGCACGCATCGACAAGATCAACAGGGAGGGACGCAACGCCTTTCTGGAATACCAGTTGCCGCGCGCAGTCATCAACCTCAAGCAGGGGGCGGGACGCCTGATCCGCGACGAGAAGGATCACGGCGTGCTGATGATCTGCGATCCACGGCTCATCACCAAGCCCTACGGCAGGAAAATCTGGCAGAGCCTGCCGCCCATGAAGCGCACCCGCGAGCTGGAGGAAGTGGAGAAATTCTTCCGGGAGAAAGCGAATTCATCGAAGGAAATGTAGAAGCAGACGTGGAATGGACGGAGCAAAGCGTGACCCGTCATCCCAAAATCCGGCAACCGGTCACTCATTTTTAGTTTGGAACCTTGATCCGCAAAGGCTTTCGCGATATTCGGCGCTCACCTGCATGGTGACTTCACTGCAAGGTTAAAAAACTCCCTACGCTCTCCTGCCAGCCTCAGGTTTTCGCGAGCGGCAGGCGTATAAGCACACTCAACCCTCCGCCCTGCTCGTTCCTGGCGGCGATACTGCCGCCATACAAGCGAACCGCGCGATCGGCGATGGCAAGGCCAAGCCCGTGCCCGCCGCTCGAGCGGTCCCGGGCTGCTTCCACCCGGACGAATGGTTCAAAAAGATGGGGCAGCATTTCCTCCGGGACACCAGGCCCATGATCGCGCACCTGGATAACGATGCCGCCTGGTTTCCCCGCCTCTTTCCACATGCCGATCTCCACTGCTGTGCCCGGCTTCGTGTATCTGGCGGCATTGCGAACGACGTTCTCGATGGCACTGCGCAGCAGCATGGCATTGCCATTGATGACCGCCTCGAAGGATACACCCAGGCTGACTTTGCAGCCCCTTGATTCCGCCTCGAATTGCGCATCCGCTATGATACCTTCCAGCAGCTCCTGCATTTCGACCCGCTGGATATGCGCAGCATCCACTCCCGCTTCCAGGCGGGAAAACTCCAGAAGCTGGCCTATCAACCCATTCAGGCGTTCTATTTCGAGCTCGATGCGGCCAAGCTCTTCTTCCGCATCGCCGCGGGACCGTTGCCGCGCAAGCTCCAGCGCGACCTGAAGCCGCGCGAGAGGCGAGCGCAATTCATGGGATGCATCGCTCAGCAGTTGCCGTTGGGCGTTGAATGCTCTTTCCAGCCGTTCAGCCATCCTGTCGAACGCTCCCGCCAGGTCCGCGATTTCATCCTGGCGGCGGCCCATGGAAGGGGCCACGCGCTGGGCAAGATCGCCCGCCGCGATATGCTGGGCGGCCCTCCGCAGCCGCTCGAGCGGAAGCGTCAGATAGCGGCTGAGCAGCATGCAAGCCAATATGCTTATCAGCGCCGCGATCGTGACGGGAAGCGCGATGACCCTGGGCCGCTGCAAGATCCGCAGCAACGTGGCGCTCTGGAAATCGGGTACCATACGGTAGGCGCTTCCATCCGCCAGCAGAATGGGCTCCGCATGCCGGTGCCGCTTCCGTTCCATGCGTCCAGCATACTCGCGCCTGCGCTCCATTCTCGCGATGATATCCGGCGGTACGTCCCGCCCGAGCAGATCCTGCCCCTTTTCATCTATCAGAAAGATCGGTATGGCTTCGCTGCGGTCCAGGTGTTCCAGCCATTCCCTCAGCCCTTGAACACCTGTTTGCTGGGTGACCGCCCGTGCCTGCTCCAGGTAGCCCGACAGGCGGGAGCGGACACTGCCGATATCCTGCTGCGTCCGTATATGTTCCAGATAGCTGGAAGCGGCGAACATCAGCACGCCGGTGAAGATGATCAACGTAAGCCAGAACGAGAGAAATATTTTCCAGAAGAGCTTATGCACCGCGAGGACCATCATGCCCGGGAATAAATATAACCGATGCCCCGGACGGTCTTGATCCGTTCCTGGCCATCGGGCAGCGGTCCCAGTTTCTTGCGCAGATTGCTCACGTGCATGTCGAGGCTGCGATCATAACGGCTCAATTTGCGGCCGAGCGCCCGCTCGGACAAAACCGCTTTCGAAACGACATTGCCGGCTTCATCGAGCAGCACATGCAGGAGACTGAATTCGGTGCTGGTCATGGAGAGGGGCTTGCCCGCGCATTCCACGGCACGCGAACCGGAATGGATGACAATATCATTCAGTGCGATCCTGCCCGGGGTTCCATCCCCGCCGGACTCGGCTTGCGCTTCGACTCTCCTCAGAATCGCGCGAATCCTCGCCGCCAGTACTCTTGGGTTGGACGGCTTGGCAAGGTAATCATCGGCTCCGAGTTCGAGCCCCACGATGCTGTCGACGTCATCCCCCCGCGCTGTCAGTATCAGCACGGGAAGCATGGAATGCGTGCGCAACTCGCGCAGCACGTCGAAGCCGTTGCGGCCCGGCATCATGATGTCGAGTATCAGGAGATCGTATTCAGCGGCCAGTGCCCTGGCCAGCGCGGTGCTGCCGTCATGCGCCAGTTCGACCTCGAAGCCTTCCCTGCCGAGATAGTCGGCCAGCATATCGCCTAATTCAGTGTCATCATCGGCCAGGAGTATGCGCGCCATCGTCTTGTAGGTTCCATGGATTGTTCCGGCTTGCTGTAGAAGGATATTGCCAAACCATCTCGGTCAAATAAAGCGCCTTTCCGCTTCTTTACACAACTTTACGCTTCCCTCACCCACATTGACATGCCCCGGTTCTATTATTTGCTCACACCGTGGGCACTGCGTGACTATCACGCTATCACGGTGGAATCTGGCAAATGACCTCTAGGAGACATCAGCTCATGAAATCCATCGCGAAAATCGTATTGATCAGCGGCCTGCTGGCAAGCAGCATGGTTCTGGCCGCTCCCGGCCCGGACAACAGCAATTCGACCAAAACCTGGCATGACTGCCACCATGGCAGGCATTCCGGAATGAAAGGAGAAGGCATGCACGGAGGAGAAAAATTTCTGGACCGGATGACCGATCGCCTCAAACTGACGGCGGAACAGCGCTCTTCGGTCCAGGCGGTTTTGCAAAAATCGCAACCCCAGCGAGCCAACCTGCGGGAAAAGATGCAAACCAACCGCAAGGCGCTAAAGCAACTGGCCCGCAGCGGCAAGAGCGATAGCAGCCAGGTAGCAGCATTGGCGCAGGAACGCGGCCAACTGGTGGCGGACCTGATCGTCCAGCGCAGCAAGGTACGGGGGGAGATCCAGGATATTCTGACTGATGCGCAGCGGGAGCAGATGAACCAGATGCGTGAAAAATCGGGGCATCGCGGCAAAAGCTGAGGTGCAATATCGTATGCGGCCCGGCTCAGGCCGGGCCGCGGCGTCGGCGGAGACTTGTTCAGCGCTTCCCTAGAATTTCACCGTCCAGCCCGGGTTGCCTGCCTGGGCGCCGGTGTAGGCCACGCCGTCCACACGCAACCCGCGATCGTTCAGAAGCGTGATGATCCCGCCCTTGTTGGGAAGGAAAACAGGCGGCAGCAGCTGTATCCGCAGAGTCTCTCCAGCCGCGATGGAACCCGCGAGGCTCATCCTGTTCTTGTCCCGGTCCGCGATCTGCCATCCCCCCAGCGGAATGGTTTCAGGGGTAGTGTTCAGAAGCGTGACGAACTCGATTTCGGGCGACTGCATGCTGTTGACCAGCGCAGCGACGATGCGGACCGCCCCATCCGGCATTTCCGGGCCAGGCTGCCCGCCAGGGATGAACGGATTGGATACGATATTCCGGTCCGAAGGCGGGCCGCTGGTTGCCGCCCGGGTTTGGTGCCCGGTCCTGTCATCGGTGTGCCAGGTCTGGGACTGGAATTTCAGGAATACGGCAACCCACTGGCTGGTCCTGGGGAAATGAAACATCAGCGCGCCATCCTGGTACACGCCATCATCCCCTACGAAACGCCCCGCATTACCCTGGTTCATATGAATGTCGTGAACGCCATTGCCAGGAACAAAGCCGAATATCTTGTCTGTCACATTGTTCTCCGGTCCCCAGCGTTCGCCGAACGCATACATCTGCGCATCTTCATCGGCCATCGCGCGCTGCACGAACTGGTCGATTTTTTCGTTCAAATCGTTGTCGGGACCCGGAACATTGAACGGGAGCACGCGCATATCGCGCGGGTCGAGCAGATTTCCCCGGATAAAATCCAGCGCAAGACCGCCAGGCCGCGGTGGAAGCGCAAGCCACCCCAGCGGTATGTTGGCGAGCTCGGCCAGGATCGGATGATCGAAGCGCGAGTCCACCAGAAATTCAAGCTCGGAGGGAGCCATTTGCGAAGCCACATTCACTGCAATGCGGTAGTGCGTAGTGTCATCGACGATATGGATCTGGTAGTGTGGATTGGCGCCTGAGCCGAGTTGGCGGCCCACGGGGCGGCCCTTCAGTACTCCATAGGATTTCAGTGGCATTTTTTCGATTTCCCGGTTATTGGAATTGGAAGCGCCGCCGGTGTTGCATCAGCGCCGGCGCCTACATTTATAAAGAGCTGTTATTGTATTTATAGCCGTAAAATCGAAAAAAGCAAATCATCCGTTGCCCCGGCTGAAGAATGGCGGCCAGAAGATGACAGCCCGCAGCTCAAGCACCTGCTTCGATTCACTGCCGCCAGGCGAGGAATATGTTGGCGGCATTTTTCGCGCGAACGGCGCGCGCCAATCGGGTTTTATTTTGAAACCAGCGGCAGCAGCGGTCGCAACGGTAGGATGGGTGGAGTGAAACGCAACCCATCAGAAACACATCTGCAGCACCAGGGAAATGCCAGTCAACCGGCATCCGGATGCATGGCGACCAGCCCGCGCCGCTGCCCCCGCTCAGGAATCTCGGGCGAAGCATCAACCCTGCTCTTCTGGGTGGCTGGAAATGAGATATCCTTCAAACCCTGCAGGCTTTCTCCCAGGGGGTCGGCTTCGTGAAGCGAGTCGAGCAGTTGCTCTATCGCCTGCCGCTTTCTGAACCGGAATTGGCTCGCCAGCTCTGCCTGGCCGCGCAAATCGTGAAATTTCTCGGCTGCGCCATAAACGCGCCAGGCGGCCAGCGGGATATCGGCCTCGGCCACGATCCCGAGCGCCTCGGCGAGCCGGATATCCGCCTCATCCAATGATCCCTCCATTAGATCGATAGCGGCAAGCAGGACAAGACTGATGGCAAGATAGCTGCGTTCGGGAGCGGCAGCCGAGAATTCATGCAGGCGCAGGGCATAATGGCGAGCCTTTCCAAATTCACCCAGGGATAGCCAGGCTTCGCACACTCCCTGGCACGCCGGAAAAAAATAATTGCGGGCTATGGGCAGCGATTCGTCCTGCTCGGCCTGGAAAAAAACTTCGAAACAACGGATTGCTCCTTTCTGATCCCCAAGCCCAAGCAGCGCCCGGCCATGTATGGCTGCAAAATGAATACGGATAAAGAGTGCCCAGCGGCCGGCATCCTGAGGCAGTGCCTCTTCGCACAAGACCCTCGCGCTTTCAAAATCCCCTGCCTCCACATGGAGCCAGGCTGTCAAAATCTGGGAATGCAGGCGAAGAGGCAGGCTCGCGTCGTCGCAGTTGCGTTCGAACGCGCGCCGGCTTTCCTCGGATATTTCCCGCAACCTTCCCCAGTCGCCGGAATGCAGCAAAGCCAGGCCATAATAATAGTGGCCGATCATGAACATATAGCCATCGCCCAGGGTACGCGACAGGGCCAGGGCCTCTTCAGCCGTCAGGCAGGCATGCCGGTAGCGCGAGGCCAGCGTTTCGATATAAACATGCTGCGTCAGCCGGGAGTGCAGGACGAGAGGGTTTGCGGTAGCCCGCGCCAACTCCATGGCGTGGTAGCATGCACGCGCATGCTCGGGGCGCCATGGACCAAATAGAAGATTCATCCCGCCCCATATGCCTTCCGCTATGGATTGAAGAATCGGGTCTCCCAGGACCTTGGCACGCATCAGCGCCTGTTCGGCCCGTTCGCGGCATTTGCGGCTGTCCATCCAGGCCAGGATGCGGCTCAGTTCGAGAAACGCCGTGACCTCGTTTCTCAGGTCTCCCGAGGCGATGGCGCAGGCAAGCAGATTCTCGAGATCCGCCTTGGCTCCCGCCATTTCCCCCATCGAGCGCTTGATTGCCGATGACTGCTTCAGCAGGCTCATGCGGGTCTCAGCCTGGCCTTCCGCCGGCAAACGCTCGACCATCGCCAGCGCGCGCGCAAGATAATCATGGGCCTGCCGATTGGCAAAACGCTGCGATGATCTGGCAGCCGCCTGCGCCAGATAGCTGATCGCCCGGCTCCAGTCCCATCCTCTCTCGAAATGCAGGGCGGCCTGCGCTGCATGCGTCAGATCCTGCTTGTCGCCTTCCCGCTCGATCGCCTCGCCTATGCGGAAATGCAGCCGGATCGCCTGTCCGGGAGCAAGCCGCTGATAGAGCACCTCGACATAGAGCGCATGGCGGAATGCATAGCTGCCGGCAACGCTGCCGTCGGCGCGCTGCTCCATGCCATCCCGAAGCAATACCTGGCCGCGCCGAGCCAGCCCATCGCAGCAGCGATCCACCTCGGCCAGTTCCATGCCGAGCACGGAGCTCAGCAATATCGCGGAAAAATGAGCGCCGATAGCGCTGGCGGCATCCAGCATTTGCTGTTCATTCGGGCTCAACCTCCCGATCTCGCTTTCGATCATGCGGTGGATGCCTTGCGGCAATCCTTTCTCGGCCATGGGCTCGTGAGAAACGGGCCAGTTCGGGTGCTGCGCCACCAGATATTCGACCAGATCGGAAACGAACAGAGGGAGCCCGCTGGTACGGCGGAAAAGAGCTTCGCCAATCGAGCGCGAAACGCGAATGCCAGGAAAGCGCCGGGAGAGGTAATCGTTCACCTCGTCCAGGGAAAATGGCTCCAGGACAACCTCCGAGCCTATGCGGCGCGACACCAGCTCCTCGTGAATCGAAACAAGCGGATGAGCCTGCCGGCTGGCATCGGCCGGACGGTAGCTGGCTATTGCAAAAAGCTGCGCCGGTTCGTCTCTCTGGGCCAGCAGGCTCAGCAAATCCAGGGTAGCGTGGTCGCTCCAGTGGAGATCCTCGAAGACGAGAATCAAAGGCGCCTCCCGGGCGATGGCTTCCAGCAGCTCGCACCCTTCCCGTATCATCCGTTCGCGGCTGGCGCCGAAAATTTCGCGCTGGAGAACTTCTCTCTCCACCGGCGGCAGCACTGATGGCAATTGCGCGAGCCAGATGGGCGCATGGCGACGCAATAGCCCGATCAATCCGGCGCCTTCCGCTGCGCGGCAACGCTTCTCGATGGCCTCGATCACCGGAAGCAGCGCTTCGCCCTGGCCCAGGTGCCTGACGCAGCGCATGCGCAGGATCATGGGAGCATGATGGCGAATCTCCTCCAGAAACATCTCGATAAGCGTGGTCTTGCCGATTCCAGGTTCGCCTGCCAGGAACAGGATCTGGCGGGAGTGTTCCAGGGAGCGTTGCCAGGCAGCCGTCAATTGCGTCCTGGGCATATCCCGGAGAATCCGGCAGCCGGATCTGATGAACGAGTGGCCCCGGTCACCATTTCCGGGCGGGATGCGCGGGGCGTATTCCTCTCTTTCCGGCCGTAATGCAGGTACGGTAACGGGAGCAATAAATCGATAGCCACGGCGTGCCACCGTTACCAGGTAGGCAGGGGTGCGAGCGTCGTCCCCTAATGCCTGACGCAGCTCGTTGATGCAGACTTTCAGCACCGAATCCCCTACGCAGCGGCCTTGCCATACCTCATCCAGCAACTCATCCTTGGTCACCAGTTGACCATGCCGTTCGACCAGATAGCACAGCGCTGAAAAATTCTTGGGGCGTAACGGGACCACCTCGTCAATATGCCATAAGGTGGCATTTTTCTTATCCAGCCGAAACGCATGAAACTGCCAGCAGTTTTCTCGCGGTTCACTCACCTGACTCATGCCATCCCCTTTTTTTCCTTTTTCTTGACCGGCCAATTCTATCCTCGCATCTGCGTTCCTGCATGTTTATGGACAGGCCAGGCCTCGCATTTCCAGACAGCTCCTGCATGAACTCAGATTATCCGGGGCGCCACGCCGGCAAGGCTGGCGGCTCAAGCAACATTCCCCATCCGGATTATTCTCCCAATGATGGGAATGGGCAACCGATCCGGGCGGAAACTGTTCCCACCCTCGAAATTTAACCGATATTTGACCGTTTCTTTACGACTTCCCGATCCGGGTTCGGTATCGTCCAATCACCGCGCTTCCGGATCGTCATGTCTGGCTGGTCTCGCAAGACCAGCACAACCCGGATGACGGAAAAGCGCAAGGAAGCGGGGGTGGATGGTATCTGCAGGAGCTGGTATTTGTTGATAATCGCACGCAATGTTATGGAGACCCCGTGAAAAAACCTCAACTTTTAGACTTGTTCGGCCTGAGCGGAGATCCGACGGAAAATGCCCGGCTGGACGATCTGTTTCTTCGCCTCGAATCGGACACCTCCTTCGCACCCGAAGGAATTTCAATTCTGATTGAAGAAGGAGGAAACCATTGCAGTCACGAATTCCTCCCCCATCGGAGTTTGCAGCGGCGCACGGCCTGATCGATCAAATCCTGTTCAGGCGGCCGGCGCGCTGGCATTTCCGTGTTCGCCGATACCCTCGCTGCGGCTTGCAGTCCTTTTCCATAAACCTATCCACCGCCTCGTACCTGTTTCTCTTCGCATTCTCTGCTTCAAATCATCGAGCAAAAAGCAATTGACAAATAAAGACAACCAGTCGTATTATTCTCCCATGCCTCGATCTGCGAAAAAGGAATCGAACCGGGACAACCTGTTGAATCAAGGTGTGAGCATGCTCATGCGGCAAGGCTACCACGGCACCGGGCTCCAGGAGATTCTGGATGCGGTGCATATTCCCAAAGGCTCTTTTTATAATTATTTCGAGAGCAAGGAAGATTTTGGCGCCAAGGTCATCCAGCATTACGTGGATCCCTTTATCATCCAACTGACCACTCATTTACAACAATCCGGGACGGACGCACTAGGAGCGATACAGCGTTACTTCGATGAGCTTGTCGCGGAACTGGAAAAAAACGATTTCAAGGGGGGCTGCCTGCTTGGCAATCTAATGGGCGAGATCGGGGATACCAGCCCGCTTTGCCAGCAATCCCTCCAGATGGCTGTTAACCGCTATCGGGATTTGCTGCAATCCGGTTTGGCCAAGGCGCAGCAGCAAGGCACGGTTAGAACAGACAAACCGGCAGCGGGCATGGCCGATTTATTGGTCAATACCTGGCAGGGAGCCTTGCTGAGAGCGAAAATCGAAAAATCATCCGGGCCCGTCAGGCAGTGCTGCCAGGATCTGCTCGGCGACTTTTTCAGGCCTCATCAAGCCCCTTGAATCTCGCTAATTTTTTTCCATTTTATTAAAACGACTGGTCATATTTAACCATATCAACCAGAAATAGGAGGCATACATGCCCAAATTCATCATTGAACGTGAAATTCCCGAAGCAGGCTCGTTCACCGCGCAGGATCTGCAAGCCATTTCGCAAAAATCATGCAGTGTGCTTGCCAGCATGCGATCTCCAGTCCAGTGGGTGGAGAGCTATGTGACCGGCGACAGGATTTATTGCGTCTACATTGCGCCCGACGAGACGGCCATAAGAGCTCACGCCGAGCAAGGAAATTTTCCCGCAAATCGTGTTTCCCGCATCCTGTCCGTAATCGATCCCACCACGGCGGAGAGTTGCCAGAACGCGGAATCTGGACAATAGACAAAGATACCCTTTTGATTGCAAAAATACTTTCAAGGAGACGCAATGGAATCCCGTACTTTTAATTCCCTGATAATGGGACTGGTACTGGTTGGGGCAAGTGTTTTCGGTACATCCTCGGAAGCGCGCGACGCGGTTCCGGGCGAACAACGCCAGGCCCCTGCGGCGCAAGGCCCGACCCACAAGCATTATGAAGCTTCCCCCATGGCGAATCAGCCGGGACCGG
This sequence comes from Nitrosospira sp. 56-18, assembly GCA_001899235.1. Lineage (GTDB taxonomy): Bacteria > Pseudomonadota > Gammaproteobacteria > Burkholderiales > Nitrosomonadaceae > Nitrosospira. The sequence continues at coordinate 1,917 of MKVR01000035.1, read as the reverse complement.
ATGGGCAAATGGCGCCCAGGCTGCAGAACCTCGGGACTCATGCATTCCCGGTCAGCACGCGAAATAAAAGAGCGCAGCTCTTCATCAACCAGGGCATCAACCTGGCCTACGGGTTCAACCATGCCGAAGCGGGGCGTGCATTCCGCGAAGCCGCACGGCTCGATTCCGTGCTGGCGATGGCGTACTGGGGCCAGGCGCTGGTACTGGGTCCCAATATAAACGCACCAATGGATCCCAAGGATGAACCCGATGCCTTGAAGCTGGTGCAGAAGGCGAAATCGCTGATGGGATCGGCCTCGCAAAGGGAGCAGGCACTGATCATCGCACTGGAGAAACGCTATTCGGGCAATGCCGCAGATCGCACGGCCAATGACAAGGCCTATGCGCAGGCAATGCAGACGGTGCATCGGCGTTTTCCCGCTGACCCCGATATCGCGATGCTTTATGTGGAATCAGTAATGGACATTCGTCCCTGGGGATACTGGATGCGTGATGGAGCCCCCTATGAGGGAACGGCCGAGATCGTTGCGCTGACCGGGGACGTGCTGCGTCGCCATCCCGCGCACCCGGCCGCATTGCACATGCAGATTCACCTGCTGGAGCCGACCGCCACGCCGGAGCGCGCGGAGCAAGCCGCGGACGCCCTGCTTCCGCTGATGCCCGCAGCGGGGCACATGATACACATGCCATCGCATATCTATCAGCGAGTGGGCCGTTATATGGATGCGATAAAAAGCAACGAGTTGGCAATAGCGGCCGACGAGGACTACATCGCCCAATGCCAGGCACAGGGATTGTACCCTATGGCCTATTATCCTCATAACATCGATTTTCTTTCGTTTTCTGCTACGGCAAGCGGCCGAAGTGGCATGGCGATCAAAATGGCCCGCCAGACCGCCAGCAAGATAGACGATGCCACGCTGAAGGCAATACCCCTCACTGCCAAATTCCGCATGGTGCCTTATTTGGTTCTGGCGAGGTTCGGGCACTGGCAGGAGATACTCGATGAGCCCTCGCCTCCCGCGACGAACCTGTTCCTCAACGGGATCTGGCACTATGTCCGGGGCCTCGCATTCGTGGCAACGGGAGATCTCCCCAGGGCCGATCAGGAACTGGGAAGTTTGCGCGAGATCATGAAGGATCCAGGCCTGGACGGCGCACTCTTATCCAAGAACACGACACGAACGGTGCTCAGGATCGCTCCCGAAGTGCTGGCCGGTGAAATCGACGCCGCGCGCGGCAAATTCGATTCGGCCATCGCGCATCTTGAACGTGCGGTCCGCTATGAGGACGCGCTGGTTTATACGGAACCCGCGGAATGGCATTATCCGCCGCGGCTCGCGCTGGGCGCCATCCTGATCGAGGCGGGATATCCGGATGAGGCGGAAACGGTCTACTGGAACGACCTGCAACGCAACCGTGAAAATGGCTGGGCCCTTTTCGGGTTGTTGCAGGCCCTGCGCGCCCAGAAGAAGGAAGCCGAAGCGGAAGTCATCGAGGCACGCTTCAAAAAGGCCTGGAAGGATGCTGATATAGAACTGACGGCCTCACGCATAGGGAGATAGCGAATAACGCCTTGATGGCAGCCAGTTCTATCGTGAACCATGGACCGCACGCCTGCCCGTGATCCCGGTCAGCCGGATGCGTGGGCAGCAATTTTAAGGAAGCGCTGAATAAATCTCCGCTGGCGCGGCGGTGGCTTTGCGGGATGGGATGCGCGAAAGGCGACGACGCGAATGGTTGATCCCCTTCGCCAGGAGCCTGACAAGGCAGACCGCCAGCAAAGTCCCGTCCCATAAGGGTTGCGGTAAAATCGGGCGAGACCGCGCAGGGCGGAGCAGTTTCTTCCGAAGGAAGATGCGACCCCGTAGCGGGCTGCTGGCGCCCCATGTATACTTTAGCGCGGTCTGGCATCCC
>MKVR01000034.1:30840-51478 GCA_001899235.1 Nitrosospira sp. 56-18 | reverse complement strand
CCAAGATCAAGGACGGCAAGGGCAATGTGATCGAGCGCGCTGTGATCTTCAACGAGAATGACGAGCGCGCAATGCGCATGACCCAAGCCCTGAAGAATCTGGATGCCGATCAGCTCGGCGGCCTGCTTGGGGTATCCGCGGCAATCACGCGCTATTTCGCCGCGATTAATACCCAGTACAACCCGGTATTTGGCATCGTCAATCTCACACGCGATCTGCAGGGGTCATTGCTCAACCTTTCCTCCACGCCTATTGCCGGGCACAAGGCAGAGGTGCTGAAGAATGTCCTGCCGGCGATTGGTGCAATTTACGTATCCTCCCGGGGTGACAGGAAAGGCAAACAGGCCACTTCCCCTATGGCTGTTCTGTGGGATGAGATGCAGCAGGAAGGCGGCATGACTGGATACCGGGATCTGTTCAGGACCAGCGAGGACCGGGCCAAGGCAATCAAGCGCGAACTGGATCCGACTGCCTGGATGAACAATCCTCTGGGTAAGGTATTTACCGCAGGAGGTATGCTCAAGGTACCGCTGGCCGTCGCGCAACAAAAGGCGAAGTGGATCTTCGACTGGCTCTCCGATTACAACCAGACGCTGGAAGGGGCAATGCGCCTCTCTGTTTACAAGACCGCGATCGACAACGGAATCAGCAAGCAGCGCGCCGCCAGCATTGCCAAGAACATCTCGGTCAACTTCAACCGGAAGGGGCAGTCCGGCCAGCAAGCGGGTGCCCTATATGCCTTCTTCAATGCCGCCATGCAGGGTACCGCGAGGATCGGCGAGACCATGTTCGACATGGACAAGGGCGATGTCAAGACGCTGCGGCTAAACCGTGCCGGGAAGACAATTATGATCGGCGGCATCACGCTCGGTGCCCTGCAAGCGTTGGCCCTTGCTGCGGCCGGTTTCGGTGATGATGAGCCACCGGAGTTCGTGCGCGAGCGCAGCCTGATAATTCCTATCGGAGACAAGAAGTATGTCACGATTCCCATGCCCCTGGGTTTCCATGCCATTCCGAACATAGGCCGCCTGAGTACCGAATATGCCTTGGGCGGATTCAAGAAGCCGGCCGACTATACGGCCAAACTGTTCTCGGTCTTTGCTGAGGCTTTCAACCCGATTGGCAACGCTGGATTCTCCATCCAGACCATCGCGCCGACGGCAATCGATCCGCTAGTTGCCCTTGCTGAAAATAAGGACTGGACCGGCAAGCCGATAGCCAAGGAGGATTTCAACAAGCTGTCTCCCACGCCCGGATTCTCCCGCAACAAGGATACTGCCAGCCTTCCATCCAAATGGATTGCCGAAGCGATCAATGCCATTTCCGGTGGAAACAAGTACGTGCCCGGCGTGTTCAGCCCGACAGCGGACCAGATTGACTACCTTGCGGGTCAGCTTACCGGCGGGGTAGGGCGGGAGGCAGGCAAGACGCAGCAGACCATTTCAGCCATGGCGACTGGTGAGGATCTACCGCCTCATAAGGTTCCGCTGCTCGGCCGATTTTATGGAAATGCCGAGAATCAGTCCAGTCAGGGGAATGCCTTCTACTCCAACCTGAAGAGCATCAACGAGATCGAGGCTGAGTTGAAGGGAAGAAGGAAAGATGGGTTGCCGCTGGATGAGTTCAAGGCGGAGCATCCAGAGTATCAACTGGTGGCGCGCGCCAACCTGGTGGAGCGGATCGTATCGAAGCAGCGCAAGATCAAGTCGGAACTGATAGAGAAGGATGCGCCCCGGACAGAGGTCAAGGCAGTGGAGGATCGGATTACGAACCTGATGACAGGATTCAACAAGAACGTGAAGGAGCTACAGCAGCTTCAGCAGGCCGCTCGCTAGCGTCCAAAGGACTGTCAAGCCCATCGCCGACCAGGTGAGGAAGAGGAATAACTGTATCGCTTCCTGCGGTGCAGTGCCAACGAATGCGAGGAAGGCGACGAATAGGACAACAAATAAAGCTTCGAACATTGGCGGTATAAATTCAATCCAGCCCGCGCGCTATATCTTCAGCCGAGCGGTTGTAATAGATCATGAGCAGCTTGAGATTTCTGGTTCCGACAGATCGGGCCAGATCATACGGTTCCATTTTGCGGGCCAACCGTGTGACAGCCTCATGCTTGGTATCGTGGAAGTGAAGGTCAACTATTCCCGTCTTGTCCCGCGCCTTCCTAAAAAGCGCGTCAACCTGGCTTTCCTTTAATCCGAAGACAGTTTCATCTGTCGGCATTTGGCGCACAATTCTGATTGCCTCTCTCGATAACGGAACATCCCGGCCGCCCGTTTTGGTATGCACCACGCCTCGCTTTGGTATGGTGCATACCCGATTATCGAAGTCTATCCATCCTGGCCGCATCAGGCACATTTCCTTGCAGCGCATAGCCGTTTCTATGGCGAACAGGAACATTGCCCCAACTCTTGCGCTGACGGTCTCAGGCGCGCTCTCGCGGTTGTAACCAAGGGCGAGTGTCAACCGTTCAATTTCGTCAACCGAAATGCGCCTGTCTCTTGGTTCGGATGGAGGGGGGCGGTCAATCTCCTTCAGGGGGTTTGACACCATCCACTTCCACTCGCGCACGGCGGTATTGATCGCCTTTGACAACAGATTCCATTCACGGCGCACAGTGGCCGCTGAAACATCCTTCAGTCTGGCGTCCCTCCATCCTGACAAATTCCTGCCATCTAGCCGGGAGACGCTTACTTTCATCAAATCCGGAAACTCTCGCAAATACATCTTTATCCGTATTTGCTCCCAGCGAGCGCCCTCCTTGTTCGGAGATTTTTCGTCAGAGTATTTTGTGAGCAGTTCGCCAAGGGTATGTTCCTCTGCTATACCTTGTATTCCTGCTACTATATCCGCTTCGGTTTGTGTGGCCCACGCTTGGGCTCTGGCTTTTGTCGGGAAGGATGCTGACTTGAATACCCCTTTGCGATCCACTATTGCTTGCCATGAATCACCGCGCTTGCGAAAGGTTGCCATTTCGGCGTCCGTGTCAGGAATCTGTCAGGATGATTATAGTATTTATGAGGAAACTTATGGTGAGAAGCGTAAAAACAACTAATGAAGGAAGGCGTTAAACTGCTGATATATGGGGGGTTTGGGTGATTATTGAGGCATTGCGAAAATCTACCGTGGTGCCCAGAAGAGGACTCGAACCTCCACAGTGTTGCCACCGCTAGGACCTGAACCTAGTGCGTCTACCAATTCCGCCATCTGGGCGATGCGTGCTCTGTCCCGAACATGGACAGAGGCGCCAATTCTATAGGAAACCACTGCTTTGTCAATGAACAGGAAACGCGGGCTTCGGCAGCTTGATCCTTATCTCGAACGCGAGAAAGAGCGTTACGGCCATGCTTTGCCCAGCCGGGAGTTCATCCTGCAAGTACTCAAGGATCAGGGTGTTCCCGTTGGCGAGGAAATATTGCAACGGCTTCTCGCCATCACGGAAAAGGAAAGCGAGCTTTTCAGCCGGCGGGTATCCGCCATGGAACGCGAAGGCCAGATCATGCGCAATCGCAAGGGCGATATCTGCGTTGTGGAGAAACTGGATCTCGTCAAGGGTACGGTCCAGGGGCACGCGGACGGGTTCGGATTTCTGATTCCCGATGACGGCGGTCCAGACTTGTTCCTGAGCGCCAAGGAAATGCGCAAAGTGCTGCATGGCGATCGTGCCATGGTGCGCGAGATCGGTATCGACCGCCGCGGGCGCAAGGAAGGGGCCATCGTGGAGGTGCTGGAGCATGCGGTGGCCCGGCTGGTGGGAAGGTTGCACGACGATCATGGCATCCTGTTCGTGGAAGCGGAAAACAGGCGCATCAGCCAGGATATCCTGATACCCAGGGGAGAGTCCATGGGCGCGAAAGCGGGACAGGTGGTCATGGTCGAGCTCATCCAGCAGCCAAGCAAGAGTGCCCAGCCTATAGGCCGCATTTTCGAGATTCTCGGGAATTACGCCGCCCCCGGCATGGAAATCGAAATTGCGCTGCGTAAACATGAATTACCCTATCAATTTCCGCCGCAGGTGAAAAAGCTTTCGGGGAAATTTCCGTCTGACGTCCTGCAATCTGAGCTTGAGGGGCGCATCGATATCCGCCATCTGCCGCTGGTGACGATAGACGGCGAGAGTGCACGGGATTTCGACGATGCGGTGTATTGCGAGCGCGATGGAACGGAATATAAATTATATGTCGCCATCGCGGATGTCAGCCATTATGTGCATCCTGGCGATGCGCTGGACCAGGAGGCATTGAATCGGGGTAATTCCGTGTATTTCCCGCGGCGCGTGATTCCGATGCTGCCGGAAGTGCTGTCCAACGGACTGTGCTCGCTCAACCCCCAGGTGGCGCGCTTGTGCGTGGTATGCGAAATGAGCCTCGATTCGGCAGGTAATTTTCGCAATTATGAATTTTATCCTGCAGTGATGTATTCCCATGCCCGGCTGACCTATACCGAGGTGGCGGCGATGCTCGAGAATCCTCGTGGAGAAGAAGCCAGGCGGCACCGCAAGCTGCTTCCCCACATACGGCTGCTCAACAGACTGTTCAAGATTCTGTTGAAAGCAAGAAAGAAACGAGGCGCCATCGATTTCGAAACCATCGAAACGCAGATGGTTTTCAATGACGAGGGAAAAATCGACTGCATTCTGCCGGTCAAGCGCAATGACGCCCATCGTTTGATCGAAGAATGCATGCTTGCAGCCAATGTCTGCGCATCGGATTTTCTGAAGAAACACGAACAGCCCACGCTGTATCGCATCCACGAGGGTCCGACCCCGGAAAAGCTCGTGGCATTGCGCGACTTTCTCAAGGAATTCGGCTTGCAACTTGGCGGTGGCGATCGGCCGAGCGCGAAGGATTATGCGAAGTCGCTCGAAAAAATAAGGGATCGGCCCGATGCCCAGCTGTTGCAGACGGTGATGCTGCGATCGTTGCGCCAGGCGGTTTACAGTCCGGATAACGTCGGTCACTTTGGCCTTGCTTATGAGTCCTATACTCACTTTACTTCGCCTATCAGGCGGTACCCCGATCTACTCGTCCACCGCGCCATCAAGGCGGTGCTCAGGAATAAGAGATATTCTCCGGGGGACTGGCACGGGCTGGGCGTGCATTGTTCCCAGACAGAGCGCCGTGCAGACGATGCGACCCGGGACGTGGAGTCATGGCTCAAGTGCTATTACATGCAGGACAAAATCGGAGAGGATTTTTCGGGAGTCATCAGCGGGGTGACAGGCTTCGGCCTTTTCGTCGCCCTGGATGGAATATATGTGGAAGGATTGGTGCATATTTCAGAGTTGCCCAGCGATTATTTTCATTTCGATTCCGCCAAGCACATGCTGTTGGGGGAGCGCAGCGGAAAGCGTTATCGCCTGGGTGACAGGGTCAGAGTCCGGCTGGTGAATGTCGATCTGGAGTCCAGCAAGATCGATTTCGTGCTGGCCGGAGAGGTCGAATAAAGATGTCCAGCATCCGCTTCATATTTGGCTTTCACGCCATTCTTAGCCGCCTGCGGCAGAATCCCGATAGTATCAAGGACATTTTTCTTGATTCGGCTCGCCGGGACCAGCGAGCGCGCGACCTGGTGAAATCTGCGGAAAGCCAGAATGTGCGCGTGATTTCATGCGAGGATGCAAGGCTGTCGGCGATGGCGGGAACCGCCCGGCACCAAGGCGTGGCTGCGGCCGTCGATACATCCCGCAGTTACATCGATATCGAAGATATTCTCGATACGCTGATCGAGCCGGCTTTGCTTCTGGTTCTTGACGGCGTTGTCGATCCGCATAATCTTGGCGCATGCCTGCGGGTCGCGGATGCTTTTGGCGCACATGCGCTGGTCGTGCCCAAGGACCGTGCCGTCGGACTGACCGCTGCCGTGCATAAAGTGGCGAGTGGAGCCGCCGATACCGTGCCATTTGTCGCAGTGACCAATCTGGCCCGCACCTTGCGCGGCCTGAAGGAGCGGGGAGTTACGGTTATCGGGGCTGCCGCCGACGCGGACCATGATCTCGACGCGGCCGAACTGCGCGGTCCCCTGGCATGGGTAATGGGCGCAGAGGGAAAAGGCTTGCGCCGGCTGACGCGGGAAACCTGCGACCTGCTCGTTTCCATCCCGATGCTGGGTAGCGTCAGCACGCTCAACGTGTCCGTCAGCGCGGGGATATGCCTATTTGAAACACGCCGGCAGCGCCGGCAGCATGTATCCGGCCCGGCCTTCGCCACCCGCGCTGCAAGACGCCAATGACGCGGGAAAGCCCGCAATTCAGGCATGGGCCATGGCAGCGGGCCGGGCGCTATCATGCTTTTATAATTGATATTTCTTCTCCGGTTCAGTATAGTACCGACCTCTTCAACCTTGCCTCACCGTTTCCGCATTGCGGGAGGCTTTACCCATAAGGATTCCTATGCGACATTACGAAGTGGTTTTTATCGTGCACCCGGATCAGAGCGAGCAGGTGCCCGCAATGATCGAACGCTATCGAGGGATGGTAACGGCAAGAAATGGCAGGATACATCGCCTTGAAGACTGGGGGCGCCGGCAGCTTACCTATCTGATCCAGAAAGTCCACAAGGCGCATTACGTATTGATGAACATCGAATGCGATCAGGAAACCCTGGATGAGCTGGATCACGCATTCAAGTTCAGCGACGCCATATTGCGTCATCTCACCATAAAGATGGACGGACCGGTCACCAGTCCCTCGCCGATGATGCGCGAAGAAAAATCCAGGCCGGCCCCCAGCACCACGGAGGATAGCCGGGAAACGACTCTCGCCACCTAGCGGGATTCGTTGAACTGCAATCAAACCGTGATCTGCGGCAAGATAACGGAGATATCCGGCTTGCGCTACACGCCGGCAGGCGTGGCAGTGGCGGAATTCAAAATCGATCATGCATCCCGGCAGATTGAAGCAGGCCAGGAACGTCAGGTGGGATGCGAACTATCTGCCGTGGCGCTGGCGCAACTGGCGGAAAGAGTTGGCGGCATGGTGCCGGGTATCAGGGTCAGGCTGACCGGTTTTCTGGCAAGAAAAAGCCGCATGAGTCTGCAGCTGGTGCTGCATGTAAACAATCTGGAACCTATTTAGAGAAACAGGAAAAATCATGGCGCGTTTTACGTCAAAGCGAAAAGACAGCAAGGATAAAGAGAAGGAAAAGAAAGCAAGCAGGCCGCTGTTCAAGCGCAGGAAATTCTGCCGCTTCACGGCGGAGGGCATCAAGACCGTGGATTACAAGGATATCGAGCTGCTGAAGGATTTCATCAACGAAAACGGCAGAATCATTCCTGCACGCATAACCGGAACCAAGTCGCGTTACCAGCGCCAGTTGGGCGTTGCCATCGAGCGTGCACGTTTTCTGGCGCTGCTTCCGTATACCGACTTGCACTGAGGATTGACATGCAGATCATATTAATGGAGAAAGTCGTCAATCTGGGCCAGTTGGGCGACGTGGTCAAGGTAAGAAACGGCTATGCGCGCAATTTTCTCATCCCTAAAGGCAAGGCAAAGCGCGCAACGCCCTCGGCGATCGCCGAGTTCGAAGCAAAACGCGCGGAACTGGAGAAAACCCAAGCGGAGATCCTGGCTGCCGCCCAGGCCAGCGCAGCAAAGCTGGATGGATTGATGGTCCAGATCACCCAGAAATCCGGGGTGGACGGCAAGCTGTTCGGTTCGGTCACCAATGCCGATATCGAGGAAGCGCTCAAAACCCAGGGTTATCAGATCGAGCGTTCCATGATCCGCATGCCCCAGGGGTCGCTAAAACAGGTGGGGGACCATCCTATTGCCATTGCGCTGCATAGCGACGTGGTGGCGAATATCGTGGTATCGGTTCTAGGGGATTCCTGAGTTGGTTCCATCCCATGATGATGGGGTAAAGATCGGGCGAGACTCGGGTTTTCGAAACCGGTGAATTGAAAAAGGCTAAAAGGGCTGGTTACAGCCCTTTTGCTTTTTTGTCTCCTGCCCGGTGCTAGAATATCCCTGATATTCGTAAGCGTTCATACATACCAAGCGGAACTCATGGCTCAAATACTCTCCGCCACCGCTACCGACCAACTGCTGGAGTCTTACAAGACGCCGCCGCACTCGGTTGAGGCGGAGCAGTCGGTTCTGGGCGGCTTGATGCTCGACAACCATGCATGGGACAAGGTGGCCGATGTCATCACCGAGGATGATTTCTATCGCCAGGACCATCGCCTCATTTATCGCCACATCTGCAAGCTGGTGGAACACAGCAAACCGGCGGATGTGGTGACCGTTGCCGAGTCGCTCGAAATATCGGCTGAACTGCAAAACGTGGGGGGGCTGGCATATGTGGGCGTCATGGTCCAGAACACGCCTTCCGCTGCCAACATCCGCCGCTATGCGGAAATCGTGCGCGAACGGTCGATCATGCGCAAGCTTGCACGGGTCGGCGCCGAGATCACCGACTCGGCATACAGTCCTTCCGGACGCTCCGCTTCGAGCCTCCTGGATGAGGCGGAAGCCAAGGTTTTCGAAATTGCCGAGGCGGGAGCGCGGGGAAAAGAAGGATTCGTGGATATCCAGCCACTCTTGAAAGAGGTGGTGGAGCGCATCGAGACGCTCTATAACCAGGACAGCCCCAACGATGTGACCGGCATCGCCACCGGCTTCCATGATATCGATCAGAAGACCTCCGGCTTCCAGCCGGGTGATCTGATCATCATTGCGGGCAGGCCATCCATGGGTAAAACGGCTTTCTCCCTCAATATCGCCGAGCATGTGGCCCTGGTGCTGGAGAAACCGGTGGCGGTATTCAGCATGGAAATGGGTGGTGCGCAGCTCGCGATGCGGATGCTGGGTTCCGTTGGCCGCCTGGACCAGCACAAGGTGCGTACCGGGCGTTTGCAGGATGAGGACTGGTCGAAGCTGACCCACGCCCTGGGCAAGCTGAACGATGCCCCGCTGTATATCGACGAAAGCGCAGCACTGAATGCGCTGGAGCTGCGGGCGCGAGCGCGGCGGCTCCATCGGCAGCATGGCGAATTGGGGTTGATCGTGGTGGACTACTTGCAACTCATGTCTGCGGCCAGCCAGGGAGAGAACCGGGCCACCGAAATTTCCGAAATTTCACGCTCTCTCAAGGCGCTCGCCAAAGAACTGCGCGTCCCGGTGGTCGCGTTGTCGCAATTGAACCGCAGCCTGGAGCAGCGGCCCAACAAAAGGCCGGTCATGTCGGATCTGCGCGAGTCCGGCGCTATCGAGCAGGATGCGGACTTGATCCTGTTTATTTATCGGGATGAGGTGTATAACCCGGAGACGCAGGACAAGGGAATCGCCGAGATCATCATCGGGAAGCAGCGTAACGGTCCGATCGGCAAGGTTGATCTCACCTTCCTGGGGGAATATACGAGATTCGAGAGTTACGCCCGGACGGGGCAGTATTGAGCGCGCTCTTCCACCCGCCCGATCTCATGGGTCCGCCGGGTGCGCAACACGTCTGCGAATCCTGGGCGCTTGCTCTTGTTGCTGGCTCCGGTCCCGGTTCTTCAGCAGGAATCCGCCATCACAATACTTCAGCTGCGTAATCCGCCAGTCTCGAACGCTCGCCGCGCTGCAGGGTGACGTGGCCGCTGTGGCCCCAGCCCTTGAAGCGATCGACGACATAGGTCAACCCCGAACTGCCTTCGGACAGGTATGGCGTATCGATTTGTGCGATATTGCCCAGGCATACCACCTTGGTTGCGGGACCGGCACGCGTAATGAGGGTCTTCATCTGCTTGGGTGTCAGGTTCTGCGCTTCATCGATGATCAGGAACTTGTTGAGGAAAGTCCGCCCACGCATGAAATTGAGCGATTTCACCTTGATGCGCGAGCGGATGAGATCGCGCGTGGCGGCGCGTCCCCATTCACCGGGATCATTATCCGTCTTGTTGAGCACGTCCAGATTGTCCTCGAGCGCTCCCATCCATGGGGTCATTTTTTCTTCTTCGGTTCCCGGCAGAAAACCGATGTCCTCGCCCACCGGAACCGTGACGCGGGTCATGATGATTTCCGAATAGACCTTATGCTCGAGGGTTTGCATGAGCCCGGCCGCCAGGGTAAGCAGTGTCTTTCCGGTCCCGGCCTGTCCAAGCAGCGTAATAAAATCCACTTCCGGATTCATGAGCAGATTCAATGCGAAATTCTGCTCACGGTTGCGCGCCGTGATCCCCCATACATTATTTTTATGATGGGTGTAATCCTTGATGGTCTGCAGCACGACCGTTTTTCCGCTTCGTTCCTTTACCTGCGCATAGAATGGCTTGTCGTGCTCCAGATAGACAAACTGATTCACAAGAAAGCCGGCGGATAGCGAGCCGCTCACACGGTAAAATGTTTGTCCGGCTTGCTGCCAGGATTCCATGCCTTTTCCGTGTTTTTCCCAAAAATCAGCGGGCAGCTCCTGTATGCCCGAGAACAGCAGATCGCTGTCTTCCAGTACCTTGTCGTTGAAGTAATCTTCCGCCGCCAATCCCAGTGCGCGGGCCTTGATGCGCATGTTGATGTCTTTTGAAACCAGCGCCACCGTACGGTTGGGATGGGTTTCATGCAAATGCTTGACGACGCCGATGATCTGGTTGTCCGCGCTGCCGCTGGCGAGACGCATGGGCAGGACACTGCTGATCGCCTCGGTCTGGAGGAACAGACGGCCGGTTGCGGTCTGGCTCCCGTGCGATTCCAGCGAAATTCCCTCGTCGATGTCGCTTACGGCGCTGCATATGATTTCATCCAGGAAGCGGCTGGTCTGCCGGGCGTTGCGCGCGACTTCCGACATGCCTTTCTTGTTGTGATCGAGCTCCTCCAGGGTAACCATCGGAATGTAGATATCATGCTCCTGGAAGCGGAACAAGCTGGTGGGATCATGCATCAACACGTTGCTGTCGAGCACAAACAGCTTGGGGTTGGCCCGCAGATGCGTGATCGGCGTAATGGAAGGCCGGGAAGGCGCAGCTTTCCGCGTGCTCATGACGTTGCCCGGGGCAGGGTCTTGACGAATTCCAGCACTTCCGTGACATGGCCGGGGATTTTGACCCCTCGCCATTCCCTCCGCAGTTCTCCCCTGGCGTCGAACACAAAGGTGCTCCGCTCTATGCCGCGAACCTGTTTGCCATACATGTTTTTCATCTTCATCACATTGAACAGATTGCAGACCGTTTCGTCGGGGTCGCTCAAAAGTTCGAAAGGGAAGTTCATTTTCGCCTTGAACTTTTCATGCGATTTGACCGTGTCGCGGGAGATGCCCACGATATCGCAGTCGAACTGGGTAAATTCCTTATAGGCATCGCGAAAGTCCTGGCCTTCGGTCGTGCAGCCCGGCGTATCATCTTTCGGATAAAAATAGATAACCAGGTTTTTTCCTGAAGCACTGGGAAAACCGAATGCTTTGTTGCCCGTTGACGGAAGCTCAAAATCGTAGGAAGGTTGCGGGGAAAGGCTCATATGATGCGTCCATTGAGAGATAGGGAGGGTCTGCGCCATTTTATCGTTTCATGGTAACAAAAACACCGCATAAAGCAAATTGGCTGGACGGGAAGCGCTGGAGGGAAGATCCTGGCATCAACCTAAGCGGATGGGTCGCGGCTGTAGTGGCGCGACATGCCTCTAACCCGTTCTACCTGTTCAATCTGTTCGACAGGGGGAATCGGGGCATGCCTGCTCCCGGGTGGCATCGGCCCAGCAATTGGGTGTTTCGAACAAACGCACCTGCTCCAGCCTGAGATGGTTTCCGTAGGTATCGCGGTATGCCGCGTCGAGCACGCGGAATGCGATCAGTGCGAGATTTTCCGCGGTCGGCGGCACATCCAGCACGACCGTCTTGTGATTTTCCAGCGATTCAAGAAATTGCAGCAGCTTCAGGTCAGTGGAACAAACCAGGAAAGCGTGGTCCCATTTCTCCACCAGCTCCGCGTTCGCAATGCGCTTTACCTCCGAGTAGTCCATCACCATTCCTTGCTCCGGGGCGCCGGTCTCGGTGATAATGTCGCCGGACAACGTGATTTCCACAGCATAACGATGGCCATGCAGGTGGCGGCATTTGCTATTGTGGGAAGGTATGCGGTGGCCGGCGTCGAATTCCAGCCTGCGAGTAATTAACATTCCGGGAATTGTAGCATTGAGGAGCAGCAGCAAACTACTGAACGTTGCCGACCATGACCGCGACAGCGCCGGCCTGACCTACGTATACCCCGTTGTATCGCGCCGGGCGGGAGGGGTATCGATAGGCGTGAATCTGAATCCGAACAACGCCTGCAACTGGCGCTGCGTTTATTGCCAGGTTCCCGATCTTAAACGGGGTACGGCGCCTGCCATTGATCTTGCCAGGCTCGAGTCGGAATTGCGGATTTTTCTGCATGAAATCCTGCATGGCAGATTCATGAAGGACCAGGTGCCCGCGAACGTGCGGCGCATCAATGACATTGCAATATCCGGAAATGGCGAGCCTACGAGCGCCAGGGAGTTCGAGCAGGTGATCGAGCTGATAGCCCGGGTAAAGCGCGATTATGATTTGCCCAAGGAACTCAAGCTTGTCTTGATTACCAACGGAAGCCTGATCGACCGCAGCGGCGTGCAGGAGGGCCTGCGCCTGATGGCGGCGCTCAACGGGGAGGTCTGGTTCAAGCTGGACAGCGTAACGCGAGAAGGGCGGCAACGCATCAATAACACACGGATGAGCTTGAAGCAGATGCGTGAAAATCTCCGGACAGCGGCGCTGCTATGCCCCACCTGGCTGCAGACCTGCCTGTTCCAGATCGATGGCGAGCCGCCAGACGAGAAGGAATGGGCTGCCTATCTCAAATTCATAGAAAGTTTGCTGCAGGAGGAAGTGCCGCTGAGGGGAGTTCTGCTATATGCGCTCGCCCGGCCGTCGATGCAACCGGAAGCACCGCGTCTTTCGGGAGTCAGCCAGGACTGGGCCGAGGCGTTCCGTGGGAAAATCCAGTCCCTGGGGCTTGCGGCCACGCTCCATCAATGATTCGGATTCCAGCGAAGCGCACGGTGACCGCTTGCAGGCAAAGGAGCGTGATTCAGTCGCGTAAATACACGAAACAACTATCGGGTTACTTTGCCTTGGCAGCTTTTTTCAAGCTTTTGTACAGATCAGGGTTCTGGCTTTTCAGTAACGCGGCCACCATCAGGTCGTCCTTTTTAATCTTGCCCAGATCGATATGCTCCACATGCACCAGGCGCACCAGTTCTCTTACCGGCCGCGGCATATTGCGCCCGCTCTCATAACGGGAACCGCCGCTCTGAGTGACGCCGACCTTGCTCCAGAAATCATGCTGGTTGAGACCGAGTTTTCGGCGGATTTCCCGAGGGTTCGAGATTTCTTCGAAGAGTTTCATGGGTCAGCTCTCTAGGTCATGTTGAAGGGATTATTGCACATACATAAATTTAATTTGTTTTCTTATTCCATGCAAGTGGTAAGTGCTATCTGCCGGACTTTTGGCATAAAATTGATTTATCATTATTGCATATAGTTTAGTTTTCTTTGCTGCAATCGGTTAAAATTATCGGCTTCGTATTTCCATTTTTTCTTCAGGGTTAATTGATCCGGCATACTGTGCCTCGATGTGCCTGAACGTTCGCGTTCAAGAGGTTGCCCGGTTTCGCAAGACCGAGGATGGCTGGAGCGGCCGGCAGGCTGGATACTCGACACATACATATTGTGGCTCTTTTTGTTCAAAAATACGGCGGTACTTCGGTTGGCAGCACCGAGCGCATAAAAAATGTCGCCCGGCGCATAGCAAAATTCCGCGCAGCCGGCCACCAGGTCGTGGTGGTGGTTTCCGCGATGAGCGGGGAAACCAATCGGCTCATCGCCCTGGCCAGGGAATTCCAGGCCATCCCGCACCCGCGTGAACTGGATGTCATGGTATCGACAGGAGAGCAGGTTTCCGTTGCACTGCTTTCCATGGCGCTGATAGATCGTGGCGCGAAAGCAAAGAGCTACACGGGGGCACAGGTAAGGATACTTACGGACAACGCCTATACCAAAGCGCGCATTCTCAGGATCGACGAGGAGAGGCTGCGCACCGATCTCAAGGAAGGGTGCGTCGTGGTGGTCGCCGGATTTCAGGGCGTGGACGAGAACGGAAATATCACCACGCTGGGACGCGGCGGATCGGATACCACCGCGGTGGCGCTGGCCGCGGCGCTCGGGGCCGACGAATGCCAGATATATACCGATGTGGATGGCGTTTATACGACCGATCCCCGCATCGTACCGGAAGCTCACCGGCTCTCGACGGTCACTTTCGAGGAGATGCTTGAAATGGCGAGCCTGGGTTCCAAGGTTCTGCAGATTCGTTCTGTCGAGTTTGCAGGGAAATACAAGGTCAAGTTGCGGGTCCTGTCCAGTTTCGAGGAGGAGGGACAGGGTACCCTGATTACTTTCGAGGAAGACAAGGACATGGAGCGGGCTATCATCTCAGGTATCGCGTTCAATCGCGATGAGGCCAAGATTACTGTTTTGGGCGTCCCGGACCGGCCGGGCATCGCATACCAGATTCTCGGCCCGGTAGCGGATGCGAATATCGATGTGGACATGATCATCCAGAATGTCGGCCACGATGGCATGACGGATTTCTCTTTCACGATCAATCGCAATGAATTCGAAAGGACCATGGATATCCTGAAGAACCAGGTCCAGCCTCACATCGGCGCGCGCGGCGTGGTCGGCGGGAACCGGATAGCCAAGGTCTCCATAGTGGGAGTGGGAATGCGTTCCCATGTCGGCATCGCCAGCAAGATGTTCCGTACCCTGGCGGAAGAAGGAATCAATATCCAGATGATCTCCACTTCGGAAATCAAAATTTCGGTGGTTGTGGACGAAAAATACATGGAGCTCGCGGTGCGCGTCCTGCACAAGGTCTTTGAGCTGGATCAACCGTCCTGAAACTGCTGAAAAGCGGCATGGCGCCGGTTCACCCCCTTATTTTGACCTGGTGGGCAAACGGTATGAATGTCATACCGGCAAGCATCATGCCGGCAAAAACCAGTATCCGGCGTGTTCGAAACATGCGGAAACATACTGTTTGCCGGCTTGGGGTCATTCCGGGTCAAGCCCCGGAATGACGGGATGTGTGATTTTCGGCCGGATCAATAGTTTGACCGTGAAATGTTAAAACGCTATTCTATTGCCTCTTTTTAGAGGGCTCCGGAGAGATGGCCGAGTGGTCGAAGGCGCTCCCCTGCTAAGGGAGTATAGGCTCAAAAGGCTTATCGAGGGTTCGAATCCCTCTCTCTCCGCCAATCGTTGTATAAAAACTCCGTCCTAGCTCGTTATTTTTATTTACCCACCTTTAAACCCCCCATCTTATTTGGCGATTAGCTAACACAATTTGCCTCGTGACGCGGGGCGAGACGGTCGAAGCCAAGCCGAGCTCAGGCATCCTTCCAAAGCAGCTTTCGCGGAGAGTAAGCGATTTTCGCCTTCGCTGCGTTGTTCGACGCGCCTGTCAGGCGCGTGTGGTAGTAGACTGCTCCGTCCCCGGCGACCCTCTGAGCTTCCTCGATGCTCCTGCGGCCGGGCTCCGGCGCATCCACCCAGCTCGCGAATGCTTGTTTCCAGTGCGCTCCACCACCATGCCAAAGTAAAAACCCAGCCTCAGGGAAGCCCCGCAGGCCTCAGAGCAGGTATTGGTCATGCCTAACCCCACTCCCTTGTTCAGGGGAAAACGTGATGTGGATTTACATAAATCTGACGTAGAATCTTTGTACGATACGCAGGGCTGGGTGTTGTCAATTCAAACTTTCAGCCAAAAGATTCAAAAGCAGGCCGCAATCGCGTTCATGCGGCATACCTTTTGAGGGACATAGGGCGTGGCTGACCCACAATGCATCTCGTTCGAAGAGTTCATGAAGGCGCGCGTGCTTGCGACTGTAGATCATAGGGAGGAAGTTGGTACGCAGAAAAATGACGTTTCCGGATTGGCAGAACGTCAAGAGTCAATACTGACTCTCGTTGCGTCCTGGATTGGCCCAGAACGTCTCCTGCCGCTGCGCAACGCCATCCATACGGGTAGCCCCGTCGCCACCTCGGCGCTTGGATTAATTGACATCTACATTCGTGAAACCTGCGAGCAATTGATTGAGCGCGCCAAGGTTGATAAATCACGCGCCAACTGGAAAGAACTCAATTGTATCGCAAATCTGGCTACATATTTTGCGATGGCAGGTCAGGACCGTCCTCGCATGGCCAATGCATATTACTTTCTAGCGAAGGCGCGTCGAGAGCTCGGTGACGATTCTAGCGTAATTGAATTCTATTCCCTATCAATCAAAAGTGCTCAAGGTCTGCTCGGTTCGAAGGCGATTGTGGGTAATCTTGCGATAATCATAGACGCCGTCACTCTTTCCAGCCAGAACTGCTTGATCAGCCCCAGCAACCGTTGATTCTCCCGCTGCCGCGTAGAGACTGGCGTTGCACGCCAGGCATAGTAGCCGCTGGGATGCACTTTCATCATGCGGCACATGCCTCGCACTGAATGCTGGGCTTCATGGGTCTTGATGAATGCGTACCTTACCGGGATTCCCTGGCAAAGTACGCCGCAGCCTTTTTTAGGATGTCGCGTTCCTCGGTTACACGCTTCAACTCGGCCTTGGGTTCACGCAATTCAGCCTGCTGCCTCTGCGTTTCACAGCGCGCCGGTTCCGCCTGACTGTACTTTTTTACCCACTTATACAAACTGTGCTGGGACACTCCCAGCCGCGCGGATACCCCTGCCACTGAATAATGCCGCTCGGTAATCTGCTTCACCGCTTCAATCTTGAACTCTTTCCCATAACGCTTACTGCTCACGACACCTCCTGATGACACTTTGGTTTAAGGCTCTCCAGTGTCTACTGCATCAGGTGCGATTCAGGTGCTGCTGACCCATCAACTCTCGTCATATACAATTTTCGAGCATAACTCTACCTGTAACTTCTTACAGCTATAACATATATAGCAGTTGTAGTTAAATGGCTCAGGTAGAGCCAAGAGTTGGAATTTTCCATTTAGATCGGGATTTCTTGGGCACGCCAATCCAATAGTTACCTTAGCTTTTAACCGGAGATGCGGGAAGACTAAATTACTTATGGAAGCCATCCGTACACCTGCGTCCATCACGTTTTCCGTCTGGAAGGCCCTTTTTCTGCGTGAAGCCGTCAACCGTTTGCGGACGGGTCGTGCAGCCTGGCTGTGGCTGTTGCTTGAGCCAGTGATTCATATCGTTTCCATGATGGTCATCTTCACCATCATCCGCATGCGTGTGGTGGGGGGTATCGACGTTGCCGTCTGGCTAATGGTCGGGATGCTGGGTTTTTTTATGTTCAATCGTACGGCTACTCGATCCATGAATGCGATAACCGCCAACCGGGCGCTTTTTACCTATCGTCAAGTTAAGCCAGTAGATACTGTCCTAGTGCGTGTCAGCCTTGAAGGCTTTTTGATGATACTGATCGCCACTATTCTTCTCTGTGGCGCCGGTTTGTTCGGACTTGGCATTATTCCCGTCGACCCCATGGCAGTGCTGGAGGCTTTTTTTGGATTGTGGCTGGTAGGAGTAGGGTTCGGTCTAATGGCCTCGGTCGTGACCGAGCTTGTTCCTGAAGCTGGCAAGATCATCGAGTTTCTCTCGAAGCCCGTTTATTTTCTCTCCGGTGCCATCTTTCCTATTGCCGTCGTACCCCCACCTTACCGTGAGTGGCTCATCCTTAACCCGGTAGCCCACGGGTTAGAAGCCGTCCGGCTGGGATTCGCGCCCCATTATCATGCCATTCCCGAACTCAGCGTCGCCTATCTTTACGGGTTCGCCCTTGCGTCCATATTCCTCGGGTTGGCTTTGCATTACCGCTTTGCAACAAAATTGATCACACAATGATCATCGTTGATGACGTCCATAAACGTTACCAAACCGAACACGGCCCCGGCAAGTGGGTGTTGCAGGGTGTGTCTTTAATCATTCCGCCCAAGGTCAGCGTGGGTCTGGTCGGCCGCAATGGCGCGGGAAAATCCACCTTATTGCGTTTGATCGGGGGAGTCGACCATCCAAACCGGGGTCGTATAGAGCGCGGCTGCCGCGTTTCCTGGCCCATGGGCTTCGGCGGCGGTCTGCAAGGTTCGCTCACAGGACGGCAAAATACCAAATTTGTATGCCGCATCCATGGCCATGAGAACGATATTTCTCATCGAATAGCTTACATCCAGGATTTCTCAGAACTGGGTGAAGCCTTTGATGAACCCGTGCGAACTTATTCGTCCGGCATGCGATCCCGTTTGCAGTTTGCGCTCTCGCTGGCGGTCGATTTCGATATCTACATATCGGACGAAGTCACCGCCGCGGGCGATGCTGCCTTCAGGGCAAAAGCAGCGGCAGCTTTCACGAAGTTGGTCAATCGCGCCAGTCTAATCATGGTGTCGCACGGCGAAGGCACTCTCAGGCAATTCTGCACTGCAGGCATTTGGCTCGATGCGGGCCGGGCCCATTGGTTCGACAAAATTGATGATGCACTCAAGGCTTACAAGGAAAGTCTACCCACATGATCGATCGTATCAAACAAACGCGGCTGGCCACTTGGGCCCGAGGCTGGCTTGTTCCCACCCTGTTGCGGCGCCGTACCTTCGGCACCGCCTTCGTTACCTCACTGTTGGCGGTGCTCTACTTCGGCTTCATCGCATCGGACCGATACGTGTCCGAAGCTCACATCATCATTCAGCATACTGATTTAGGCACAGACAATAGTATAAACCTGAGCAGCCTCCTGGGGACCAGTGGTGCCAGCCGGACTGATCAGTTGTTTTTGCGCGACCATCTGCTCTCTATCGACATGCTGAAAAAACTTGATGCCAAGCTGAACCTGCGGACTCACTACAGTGACTGGCATCATGATCCCGTCTCGCGCATGTGGTTTGAAGATGCCTCGATGGAATGGTTCCACAGTTACTATCGCTCTCGGGTCAGTGTGGAACTTGACGACTACAACGGCATTCTGGTGATCAAGGCCCAGGCCTACGATTCCGAAACAGCCCATGCAATCGCTACGATGCTAGTGAAAGAGGGTGAGCATTTCATGAATGCAATGTCTCATGAGCTTGCCCGGGAACAGGTGGCCTTTCTTGAAAAACAAGTGGCGAGCATGAGCGAGCGTACTCTGCAGGCGCGTCAGGTTGTAGTGCAATACCAGAACCAGGAAGGACTGGCTTCCCCTCAAGAGACGGCGGAAAACTTCGCTAGCATCATCAATCGGCTTGAAGGCCAGCGCACAGACCTGCAAACCCGCCGTGCCACCATGTTGGGTTATTTGATGCCCGATAACTCAAATATCATTGATCTCAATCTTCAAATTGCCGCAGTTGAAAAACAGATCATTCGGGAACAGAGGCGATTGGCATCCCCCGATGGGAAAACACTGAATCGCACCGTAGAGGAATTCCAGCGGCTGCAAATGAATGCCGAGTTCGTTCAGGATGTCTATAAAACCACCCTGGTCGCTCTGGAAAAAGGAAGAGTCGAGGCTACGCGTACGCTGAAGAAAGTTTCGATACTGCAAAGCCCCAGCGAACCCCAGTACCCGCTTGAACCCCGCCGCATATATAACATCATCGTTTTTGTATTGAGCACACTACTAATTGCCGGCATCGTGCATCTGCTCGCCGCCATCATCCGCGACCACAAGGACTGAGCCCATGATATGGCCGCCATTCGTATTTCCGAGAATCGATCACTCGCTAACCTGCAACAGTTCCGAAGTTCCTAACATGGGAATAAGCGGCGTGCTATCAAGTACATATGCCTTTGGGATGGTTCTCTTGCTCGTTCCCCTCACGCTGACTGCGCAAATCACCACTAATGACCCCTTAGGGATGGGTCGGATCCTGAACCCGTCGCCTATGGGGCAGAATTTCACAACAACAAGTCCCATGGGCGCTACACGACCAGCACCCAATGTGCCTCCAGCTACTACGCAACCAGCACCCAATGCGCCTCCAGCCGCTTTCACAACCCAGAAGCCCACTGGAGCTGTGGAGCCCGCTCCAGAAATTCGCACTCAGCCGCCCCAATTCTTTGACTACTCGGCCAACTTAAAAAGCGACGTTTTTGGTGCCAATCTTTTTACCGGCGCCTTCGCCCGTGAGGGCGCCACCCAGTTCAATCCCAATTATGCCGTAGCCGTGGGTGATAAGATCCAGACCCGCTTCTGGGGGGCTTTTGAATACGATTCGCTACTCACTGTTGATCCCAAGGGCAACATCTTCCTACCCCATATAGGCCCGGTTCAGGTCCTGGGCATACGCAACCAAGATCTTCAGCGCGTAATCGAATCCGCCGTCGCCAGCGTTTTTCGCACCAATGTCAACAGCTATGCCAGCCTGGCCGCCGCCCAACCGGTACGTATATTCGTCGGTGGCTTCGTTAATCGCCCTGGCCTCTATAGCGGCACCAGCATGGACAGCCTGCTGCACTACCTTGATCAAGCTGGTGGTATCGATCCTGAACGAGGATCTTTCCTCAACGTACAGGTCAAGCGCGGCAGTCAGATTCGTGCCACCCTCAACTTTTATGATTTTCTGCTGGAAGGTAGCATGCCACTCATCCAACTGGCTGATGGCGACGTTATCTTCGTTGCCCCGCGCCAGAACACCGTCAAGGTCAGCGGCTTGGC
>MKVR01000034.1:0-30778 GCA_001899235.1 Nitrosospira sp. 56-18 | reverse complement strand
CGTCAAGAATACCGAATACTATCCGCTGGCCGATGCTCCACATGCAAGGCTGAAAAATGGCGATGAAATCGAATTCACCGCCGATAAAAAACCGGGCACGATCACCGTGCGCGTAGAGGGTGAACATGAAAGCGTCCAGGAATACGTGTTGCCCTATGGGGCCAGGCTGGGCGATCTCATTCAACAAATCGAGCTTTCCAGCCGGTCCGATATCACCAGCCTCCAGCTCTATCGCCTGAGCGTGAAAGAACGGCAAAAACAAATGCTGCAAGCTTCACTTAAAAGTCTCGAAGCCGCCGTTCTCACGGCGCGTTCCGGAACCGCCGAAGAAGCGCGGTTGCGTACAGACGAGGCTGCGCTCATCCTGCAGTGGGTGGAACGGGCCAAACAGATCGATCCATCTGGCCAGGTAGTCATAGCCAAGGCTGCCAGCCGCGGTGAACTACTACTGGAGAACGGCGATATCCTGCGCATCTCCGCAGAAGACGGCTTGGTGCTGGTGAGCGGCGAAGTACTCTTTCCGACCGCAGTCGCTTTCGATCCCGCTCTGAAGCTGGATGACTACATTCACCGCACGGGCGGCTATACGCAGAGCGCCGACACTGCGCGCATCATTGTGGCGCATCGCGATGGCAGTTTCGATGATGCCACAAGTGGTGGTTTCCTCAGTTTTGGCAGTGGTGCCCCGATACGCGCCGGAGATGAAATTCTTGTGCTGCCGAAGGTCGATCAGAAGTGGCGGCAATTCGCAAAGGAGGTCGCCCAGATCGTCTTCCAGATTGCCTTGAGCGCAAGAATGGCGACCAGATTCTGAGGCATTTCATTACAGCAAAAAAACCATGAAAATTATGATTAATATCTATATGTCATGCTCAAGGAGGGCGATGTCTAGATGAGAAAAAATGTTATGGTGCGCACTCTACAATCTCGGAGGAAAACGGAAGGAAAATCCATTATTGTTGTCCTTGGCATGCATAGAAGCGGCACAAGCGCCATTACTCGCGGACTTATGGTTCTAGGTGTGGAGTTGGGCAATCATCTCATACCCCCCGCCCCAAATAATGAAACAGGGTTCTTCGAGGATGTTGAGGTAAATGCAATTAATGTCGAGCTATACGAATCTCTTGGGCATGGTCAGAATTGGCACACACTTGCCTTTGTGCCAAGAGATGAGCTGCTCCACAAAAAAAATGCGCTTCTGCGGTTACGGGCAATTGAGTTGCTCAGGTCGCGATTGCAGACCACTGACTGCTTTGGACTCAAAGACCCCCGCATATGCCGTATTTTGCCATTCTGGCAAAATGTTTTTGAATACCTGCAACTTAAAGTCTCCTATATTATCGCGGTAAGAAACCCGCTCAGCGTGGCCAGATCTCTAAGGAAAAGACATAATTTCCCCCCGGAGAAATGCCACTATCTCTGGCTCGAGCATATTCTTCCCAGCATGCTTCTTACCCAGGGAGCACCCCGGGCGTTGGTCGACTATGATCTTCTTCTGGAGGATCCTCATGGACAGATCACTCGAATTGCTCATACCCTGGGTCTCGGTGACAAGCTCGATCCCACTCGCTTGATTGAGTTCAGCCAGAATTTTCTGGATGACAGACTTCGGCATGCAAGCTTTGAAACCGAAGATGTCTATCAGGATCCTCTGGTACCGAGCCCGGTCAAAAAGGCGGTCACCATGTTTTCCGATGTTGCGGCAAACAGGTTGAGCCTGGAGTCGGAGGATGTTGCCCAATTCTTTGGAAGTCTTTCCGAGCAGATGGAAGGCATGTCGCAAGCCATGAATTATCTGTTTCAGCTGGACAATCTCCTGGCCGGCCGAGACAAATATATCAGTGTGTTAAATGAAAGTATTGCAGAGAACGAAGCCCGATTAACCGCGCTCATTCAGGCGGCACATGACAGGGAAGCGCATATCCAAAGTCTCGATCAGGTGATAGCCGGATACGATTGCAGAATTGGGACACTGATGCAAGCCATGGAAGAACGTGAAGCACAATTGGTCCTGCTTAATCAGATGGTGCATGACAAGGATGCGCATATCCACAGCCTGGAGCAGGCGGCGACGGAACGCGATAGCCGGATTGAGGCACTGACGCAAGCCACCATCCAGAAGGATATAACGCTTCAGCATTTGCAAGTCAGCACGCTCCAGCTTAGCCATCGCCTTAAACAGACTCGTACTTCTTTTGGATGGAAATTTTTCAAGCCAGTACGAATAATCGGGAATTCGTTAACGCGTTTCAGTCAACAACTGGCTGTCGACCTCGTTCCACTCTCTCAATTACAGCATAATGGTGTTGAGTGGCTATCGGCTGGAAATGATTCCCGGTTTCTGTTGATGGCAAAACGCCCCTGGCATACCTTTACCGGCTGGTATTGGTTGGATGCGGATATGGTTGCGGGACAATCTCTGGAAGCACGGTTACATTTCGACACCGGCACGGGATTCGACCCAGCACAAGTCATGAATTTTCTATTGACCGGTAAAGGTTTGCAGCAAATCCCTCTTTTTATCTCATCCAAATGTCGTGCCATCCGCCTCGATCTGTGCAATAAGCCCGTAAAATTCAGACTTGCTTTGCGCCTGAACAGGTTAAAGCAAGCCCCGGAATTACCTGAAGGGTTTCTTGCGCAATCCACCATATACGAGGCACTCGGCGGGCGGGAAGGCAATGTTTGCCTTGAACCGATGAATGATGTACAGCGTTACGTTCAGGTATGTGGTCAAGCCGATTATTGCTGGCATTCACAGGGAGCGGACCCATCGTTCAAATTAGAAGATAATGGCAAGAAGCTGCGCCCGGGCTGGCACAAGATTGAGTTACGTATTCGGCTGAATACCGATCGCGGCTGTGCAGTTCTATATATTGATTACGGCAAGGGCTACAGCGAATGCGCCACGGTGATTTTGCCGTTCAGCAATGGCCAGACGGTTACACGGCTATTTTACTTGCCTGCTATTCCTAGACAGATCCGTTTTGATCCCATTGAAGCAGCGGCCAAGTTTTCTATCGAGCGCTTCCACCTTATACCCGTGGCGCCGGCACTTGCACGCCAGCAAATGCTGCAGTATTTGTGTAGTCATTACACCCGTCACAAGGGTCAATCCACTGATTACGTCTGGCAAGATTTGCGGGCGCTGGCAAAACAACGAGGCATTCCAGCCGGAGATTTGCTTTATCAGCGTTACAGTGAATCCTTCTCTGCGAAGAGATTGCAGAATGCAATAAGCTATGCTGAATGGATTGACAGGTTTGAGACGCCAATATTTTCTGATTTACTTGGTATAGAAAGAGTGAGGAAATCCTTTACACATGAGCCTGTTATTTCCGTGATCCTGCCTATCTATAATACTGAAGAAGCTTTTCTGCGGCGGGCCATTGAATCGGTGCTGGCACAGAGTTACCCTCACTGGGAACTGTGCATCGCCGACGATGCTTCGTCCCGGTCGTACGTAAGGCAAGTGCTTGAAGAATACACGCTGCTTGATCGACGCATCAAATTGGTATTTCGCTCGGAGAATGGACACATTTCCGCCGCTAGCAACAGTGCTCTGATGCTCGCAACAGGTGAATACGTGGCCTTGATGGATCACGATGACGAATTGGCCAAACATGCTCTACTTTTTATGGTGGAAGCGATCAATCAAAATCCATCGGCACAAATTCTTTACAGCGATGAGGACAAGATCGATGAACAAGGAACTCGCTCGGAGCCACATTTCAAACCCGACTGGAACCCGGACCTGTTCTTCTCGCAAAACTATATCTCGCACCTCGGTATTTACCGCCGCGAGTTGCTTCAGCACATTGAGGGGTTCCGCGTAGGCGTAGAAGGCAGCCAGGATCAGGACCTGTTGTTGCGTTGCATTCCGCATGTAGCCCCTAGCGATATCGTGCATATACCGAAGGTGCTCTACCATTGGCGCATGGTGAAGGGATCGACGGCGTTTAGCCCTGAAGAAAAGAGCTACACCACCGAGGCAGGCATCAAAGCACTACGGGATTTCTTCAGCATGCTGGGGCAGAATGATATCAAAGTGGAGGCCGGACTTGTGCCCAATACCTACCGCGTTCGCTATCCCGTACCACAACCAGAGCCACTGGTCAGTCTGTTGATCCCAACCCGAGATATGCTGGAGGTGCTTGAGCCTTGTATTCGAAGCATACTTGAGAAGACCATCTATCAGAATTACGAAATTATCATCTTGGATAACGAAAGCGTCCAATCAGTCACATTGGACTATTTCAAACACATTCAGACTGAAGATGCTCGTGTGAGAGTATTGTCTTATCCCCACCCATTCAATTTCTCCGCCATCAATAATTATGGGGTGCGGTATGCAAGAGGTGAGGTGATCGGCCTAGTCAACAATGATATTGAAATTATCAATGGGGAATGGTTAACCGAAATGGTCAGCCACGCGTTGCGCCCGGAAATCGGTTGTGTGGGAGCCAAGCTATACTATGCCGACAATACCATTCAGCATGCCGGCGTGATATTAGGAATCGGAGGTGTAGCCAATCACTCACATAAGAATTTTCCGAAGATGGCCCACGGCTATTTTGCACGGCTCTCGGTAGTTCAGAATTACTCTGCGGTAACCGCTGCTTGCCTACTGATACGCAAAGCTATTTACGACGAGGTCGGAGGCCTGGAGGAGGAATACCTGAAAGTGGCGTTCAATGATATAGATTTTTGCCTTAAGGTAAGAGAAAGCGGATACCGCAATCTCTGGACACCCTATGCAGAGCTTTATCATTACGAATCGAAGTCACGCGGTGAAGAAGACACACCGGAAAAACAAGTGCGTTTCAATAGTGAGGTCGAATTTATGTTGTCTCGCTGGGGAGAAAATCTCTCATCCGACCCGAATTACAATCCTAATTTTACGCGGCAAAATACTGATTTTTCGATTTGTAGCTAAAAATCAATTAACGTGTAAACCTTTCTGACCTATTGAGGCTTTAGGAGATCAAAGCAGTTACATGAAAAAAAATCATATTATTTTTGCTCATATACCCAAAACTGCTGGTACAAGCTTTAGGTTATCGCTAGAGCACATTGTTCCTAAAGATAAAATAGCACTGGACTATGGGCGCACCTCGAAAGAAACATCGAATTTAATTCGCAATACTGTTTATCAGAAAGCTGAGCAAAAGTTTCTACAACATATGGATTCAGTGAGGGTTTTATTTGGACACTTTCAAGATAGCTGCATCAGGCTTCGCGGCTATCGCAAGTTGTTGCCGAAAGCTATGCTATGTACGGTCCTGCGTGATCCAATCACGCGGATTATTTCAGAGTATTATCATTTTCGGCATTATTTCGGTTATCAAGAGTCGTTCGATACATTCTTCCATCAGGTACCATTTATCAACAGGCAGTCAAAATGCATTGATTCCATTCCGTTATGTGCTTTCGATTTTGTAGGGATTACCGAACATTATTCCGAATCCCTAAAATTGTTTACAAAAATTTCCAGCTTAGAGCTTATTGAAAACTTTGTGAACCTTCGTGCTAACACCAATTTGGATGCATTGATATCTCAAGCGGATCTCGATAATTTTGCCCGATTGAATATTGAGGATATCGCTATATACAATGAAGCTCTCTACAGATTTCATTACCAGTCAGGCCTGAGGTTCCCATCCTCCGCGCACAGGCGCTTTGAGGGAAGTATCGGGCCAGGCAACAACGGTATGGTTGCAGGCTGGGCGGTTGACCATTCTTCATATCGCCCTGTCGAGATAAAAGTGTTTCGTGGCAGGCGTATGATCTTTAGTGAGGTTGCATGTCTGTACAGACCAGACGTGAGAAAGGCTGGTTTGCACATATCAGGTTATTGCGGGTTCAGCATTCCCTTCGAAAAATTGCAGGAAAATAATAAAAATAGCTTGCTAGTTGTTCACGTAGAGGGATGCGGAGTCCTTGGAAAAATCCCGGCAGTCGTCGAGCCCGGCTTGTTACACAAGCAAGCTCGACGATCAGCAACTCAAACACAATAAGGATAGCAAAAATGATCACTAACATAATTCGTATCTGTTTTAGGCTGTCATTTAGATCAGCTTTATCTATAGCAGGAAAATGGATAATGGTAGGAAGTCTGACTCATGGGTGTATTATTTCGGTTCATGCTGATGAATTTAAAATAACCGGGAATCAGCAAACGCAGGCCGTAGTAATTCGACCGGGTTACGATTATGCTCCAACGCTGATGAGCGAGTCTGGATCAGTAAAAATGTGGTGGTGTGCGAGTCTGCCTGGAGTCGAGGGCGACCAGATTCTATACCTGAATAATCTTGCTTCGGGAGATCAGGCGTTTTATGAACCACTCGATGGCAGGATTAAAAGGGTCTTTAGTTCTTCTGGAGACAAAAACAAATTCGATGCCGCGCATGTCTGTGATCCTTCAGTAATCCATGTCGATGGTCGCTACTACATGTACTACGGTGGAATAGATGTTCTCAAAAAGCGAATGCTAAAGCTTCCGAATCCAACTGCAATTGGAGTTGCAGTCAGTGATGACGGAGTTCATTGGATGCGAGCTAACGACGGTGCTGCTATCCTGACCGTGGCGGATACAGCGGAAGGTAAGGTTAATACATATGGTGTTGGTCAGCCATCTGTCGTATATGTTTCGCCCTATTACTATATGATATTTACGGATACAACAGCCCCGGTATCCACTCCTAAGGATGGTTGGAAGCTTTTCATTGTGCGATCGGAAAACCCATTATTTTCTTCATTTGAGGAATTGACCCAGGAAGGTTTTCGTCCGATAGTCGACGGCAAGGTGATGAGAAATTTCAGGATTCTAGAAGGATTTTCTGCAGAAATGGTATTTATCGATACGTGGAATCTATTTATGGTTGCTGTCAATCGAAAACCAAAAGAGACTTGGTTATATTTTTTTGACAAAAACTTCCAACCCGTGGGCAATAGGGTTTCGATAAATGATGAGTGGTCCGAGGGTCCTGGAATTATCAAGGATAGGTTGGGGCATCTCCAGCCAAGTGCTAATGATCGAGTCAATTTGGAAATGGTGCGCTCAGTCGGAGATCGTATGAATCCCGGGACGTGGGATCTATATTTGGAAACAGTTGAGCTGGAAAGATTGAGTGGAGAAGTCTCCAAACATTAATCCAGTCAACCCTCGGAAATCAAATTAGCATAAATCAGTCGCTTACAAATTCGATCACGCACTCTTCGATTTCATAGATAAAAAATGGCGAGTAGCCGATCTGATCATATATTGATGAATATCAAAAGAGCCGGTGTGGGCGTTGAAATTGGCCCGAGTCATCGTCCTATTGCCCCGAAAAACATGGGTTTCAAGACGCATGTGATCGACCACATGTCGAGAGAAGACCTCAAGATCAAATATAAGGACGCTAATGTAGCGCTGGAAAATATTGAAGAGGTGGATTTTATCTGGCGAGGTGAATCCTACGCCAAGTTAACAAACAATCATGAACATTATGATTGGGTAATAGCCTCTCATGTCATCGAGCACGTTCCCGACCTGATAGGGTTCCTATCAGACTGCGAAGCAATTTTGAAGAATGATGGTGTACTTTCTTTGGCAATACCAGACTCTAGGTTTTGTTTCGATCATTTCCGACCACTTTCATCTCTTGGCAGCATCATTGATGCAAATGTTGCCCATAGAGATCTTACCTC
Organism: Nitrosospira sp. 56-18; assembly: GCA_001899235.1. Taxonomy (GTDB): domain Bacteria; phylum Pseudomonadota; class Gammaproteobacteria; order Burkholderiales; family Nitrosomonadaceae; genus Nitrosospira. Next base: position 23,086 of record MKVR01000034.1, on the reverse strand, counting down.
TGTCGGCACAGTCGCAGAATTCTTGCTCAATGCGGTAAAACGCGGTGGAACAATTACCTGGCCACGTACTAGTACCGACGAATTTTCATTTATTCATGGAGTGATGGGTGTAAAGGATGCGATAAAAAAAGTGGTTGAAGAGGGTAAATACATTGATGCACACGTCTGGTGTTTCACCCCTCACTGGTTTAGGGTAATTATCGACGATTTGTATGCGCTGGGTTTTATTTCCATGAGAGAAGTCTCATTTTTTGATCCCGGTACCCATGAGTTTTATGTGACATTAGGACGGACAGGAAAAGGTTCAGGCATGCAGCGACTTGACCTTTTGCGTCAAACAGGCATGGAGATTTCCATGGCTGACGCGGAATTGACAGCACTCAAGTGATGCTATTTTTTTGATAGTAAATGTGATCTGCTAAGAATTTTGTAGCCACCTGCTGAGTGAGTCTTCATGTTAATTGATCGGCCCTGCTTTTTGTAGCCAATTCCAGAGTTAGTCGCCGGCTGTATTTTCTCTTCTGGATTCCTGTTTCGTCCAATGCTGGCGTGCAAATTCAGCTGGTGCAGTTTCTCCAAGAGCCCTGTGAGGGCGGCTCTCATTGTATTCTCGCTGCCAGGTGGCAATCTTCATTTTGGCCTTCTTAAGCGATTCAAACCAATGTGCGTTCAGGCATTCGTCGCGAAATGTTCCGTTGAATGATTCGATGAATGCATTATCGGTTGGTTTTCCCGGCCTGCTGAACTCGATTTTGACTTTGTTGTGATACGCCCATAGGTCAAGAATCTGGCTCGTGAATTCACTTCCGTTATCACAGAACAGGATTCCAGGTACGCGGCCGCTTTCACGTATCCTGTTCAGTGCCGCCACCACATCTGTACCTTGCAGTCGCTGCCCAACTTCAATTGCCAGGCATTCCCGGGTAAATACATCCACAATGGTCAGGCAGCGAAACCTATTGCCATTAGAGAGCTGATCCGCTACAAAGTCCAGGCTCCACGCCTGATTTGGCCGAGATACCGGGTTTCGTTGCGGCCGCGTTACCTGGGCTTTGGAACGGTAATCCCCCCCGAAAGTAGCTGTGATCGGAAGTAGAATTTTCTACTTAAGGAGAGCAGCTATGAAGAAACCGCGTTATACGGAAAGCCAGATATTCAAGATTCTTAAGGAAGCGGAAAGCGGAATTCCAGTTCCCGAGCTGTGCCGCAAGCACGGGATGAGCGATGCCAGTTTTTATAAATGGCGAGCCAAGTACGGCGGCATGGATGTATCGAGCATGACGCGGTTGCGGGAACTGGAAGAGGAGAATAGGCGGCTTAAAACGATGTACGCTGAATCCAGGATGGATTGCGAGATTCTGCGTGAGGCGATGGTAAAAAAGTGATGAGGCCATCTCTTAGGAAAGAGATGGCCGTGCGGGTGGTAAAGGAGCGCGGAATTGCGATCAAGCGTGCGTGCGGCTTATTTTCGATTTCAGAGACCTGTTACCGGTACCATGCGACTCTCTCAGGTGACAATGCCCGGATCTCAGATTGGTTGCTACGGCTGGCTTATGCGAACCGCACCTGGGGATTCGGGCTGTGTTTTCTGTGGCTGCGCAACGTCAAGGGCATGCCTTATAACCATAAGCGGGTGTATCGCATCTATCGGCAACTGGAGCTGAATTTGCGCATCAAGCCGAAGCGACGACTGAAGCGGGACAAGTCGCAGGCCTTGACGGTGCCGCAACGGATCAATGAAGTCTGGTCGATGGATTTCATGCATGATGCCTTGTCGGATGGCCGCAGCTTTCGCACCTTTAACGTGATCGATGACTTCAACCGCGAGGGGCTAGGCATCGAAGTGGATCTCTCCCTGCCTTCCGCCCCCATCATCCGGGCACTGGGGCATATTATCGAATGGCGCGGAAAACCAAAAGTGCTTCGGCTGGATAACGGCCCTGAGCACATCAGTCACGAGTTCCGCCAGTGGGCAGAAAGCCAGGGAATCGAGTTGCGGTTTATCCAGCCTGGCAAACCTGCGCAAAATGCCTATGCGGAACGATTCAATCGTACTGTGCGGCATGAATGGCTGGATCAGACAATCTTCCAGTCAATAGCACATGCACAGGAAACCGCAACACAATGGCTATGGCGTTACAATGCGCAACGACCCAATACCGCCATCGGCGGGCTAACACCCTATCAGAAGTTGGCAATGGTCGTCTGAACACTACTCCTGAACACAGCTAGAAATGGGGGGATTACCCAACGACATGGTGCAGTTGCGCCGACTTTCGAGGATATTGCCTCTATCCTGCATGGCTATCTCGAGGGGGCGGTATTGGCTGCGGATTGGCTCGCAGCTACTTGGGTGGGGTTGAGCGTGGGCAGAGAAATATTGCTCTGCTCAATATTTGCCAGCTGGCCGAGGCATTGAATGTTTCAGCTTCGGAGTTGATGGATTTTAAAAATAATCCTTAGCCCTGAAGCGTATCGGGGTGGGATTAACCCACATTGGGCGTCACCGTGATACATCGAGACAAAGTATTACCGATATCGGGGATGCGCCACTCAATGCCTATTGCTTACTGCATCTCTTCCTTGCATCAAGTATGCGTTGAGCCAAATCCATGTTGCCCGTCACATGGAGATTGGCATTCTCTCGATACTTGTTCGGTTTGTGGGCCTTGAGCAGGAATATGGCTAGCGTATCGCTGTACTCCCTGATAGTGCCGCATTCCATGCCCTGGTGAAATACCGCTTTCTCGTTGCCCTCAAACGCACGCCGATGGGCTTCATCCTCCAGGGCATCGATACCCAGCTGCTTCGCCTTGTCCCAGGCTGCCGCGAACTCCGCAAATGCCTCGCGCCACTCATACACGGTGATACGGGCCACCCCGATTGCTTTCGCCGCCCGGCTCACATTGCAGGTTTCAGCCAGAACGGTCAGGAAAGCCATCTTCTTTTCTTCACTCATTTTCTGATTCATGAGAAATGCGCTCTTTTCAGGTGTAAGGTTCGAGCATTCATGATATCGCCCGTCCCAGCCGGGATGCGCACCATCCGTTCAAAACATTCAAGGCCATCGTGTCTGCTTTCGTCCTCACAACTCTTTGGTGTGAATCAATCTCAAGCGCAACCAATTCCACCCCGATAAATACTTCCAGCCCCTGCTGTTCCCTCTGTGCCCTCCTCATTTTCTATAATTATCCTGAGATTAATAATCATGCTACACATACCTATATATTTATCTTATTAAGGTAGGAACAGAGGGAACAGTCTTGAAAGGCGCTTATTCAGGCGCTTTGCGCGTTCCTTTATGAGGTGGCACGATGGGAACAGTAGGAACGTACACCCAAGTGGATTTTCCTTGGACCCGCCGCTTGGCACGTTTATAACCCAATGCACGCAAGATCTTGCCAACCCGCATTTCTTCAGGCTTCCCCCAGTTTCTTGCAGGGATGTGAAGAGCATCTTGGAGTACCTCATGCGTCTGCAAATACGATCGTTTTGATGGAGCTTCACGCCAAAAATCTTCGCCCTCTAGCCAGCTCGCCACTTTTTGCAGCCATGAATCACCTATCATATATTCTGCATGCACATGAATAGCCAGCAGCTCTGCCTCTTGGTAGTCAATACCACCAGCGAGGAATAATTCGCGACCTTCAGCCCAAAGCTGAGGGCAATCCCTTGTAATCCGATCCACATCGATTGTTTTCTCCACACGGATCGGAAGCCACCGTCGGTTCCCCGTCTCATCAGCCAAAAATTCTTCTTGATTGGTAGTGCCAATGAACACGATACGCCGGGGATAAACCGTCTTGTATTCACGGTACTTGGGAATCCATTCTTCATGTTGCTTGGTGATCAATGCCTTCACATGCTCGCTTTCCCTTGTTCGAAGGCCCCTCAGTTCAGCAATTTCCGCAATGAGGCGCCCACGCATCTTGCGACTCAGATCATCATCTCTTTCGCTAAAACTGATCTCGGTAAAAAACTTCGGATCAGGCGCCATGGCTGCCACCGCGCTGGACTTGCGCGTGCCTTGCCTGCCCACCAACACAGGGGCCATGTCGGCTTTACAACCCGGGCTGAGTACTCGACCTGCCAACGCAGTCCACAGATACCGGCCCACCGCACGGTGATATTGAGTATCTTCAACCCCTATATGGGCCTCAGGGAAAGTTTCTATTCGCTTCACGCCATCCCACACCAGGCCGTTTAACCAAACCTGTGCACTATCGAATTGGTTAGCCATTGCTACGAACAGCACTGCATCACGTGTCAACTCCCTCGGGGGAAGCCTAAATCCCATGCGTTCAAGGTTAATGCGAAGCTCGGTGTAGTTAGAATCTTTAAAGGGTATCCAATTCGCACCCCCGTCAATGCTGCACATGATCTCATCCCGGAAAGCGTCATAACCCAGCACCAAACCGCATAAATCAGGCCGTTCTATTGCCTTCACCATATTATCCATGCTCAGGCGGATTGCACCGCGGTCGTCGCAAACGAATGATGGGGGAGGTTGCTCGCCTGGAGGACGAGGCCCGGTACCTACGTTATCGAAATCATGTTCACTGGATTCACTCCAACCATGCTGGCGCGCTTCATAGTAAATAGTGGCCGAGGTTACAGGACGAATGCCATTTGGATTGCTCTCGGCGTTAAGCCACAAATGGTCAATCTCTCCCCCATCATATTCATCCGCACGCTGAAAGAATGAATGCGCTAATTTCAGCCCTCCAGAAGAACCGCCACTGGCATGATGGATGGCAAGCACAAAGTTTAGAAAGCGATGGTATCCGAACTTATCAGCACCTCCGTATGGAATGGCATCTAGGGCAGAACTCAGCTTCAACAGCTTCTGTTCCACGTCCGCTGTTGATAAGGGAATTTCAGCATGCGACTTGGGAGGAGTCACCGCTGGAACTTCAGCTGATACCGGCCAATTGATGAGGTGAGCGTTGGATTTGTCCAGATCATCGAGTGTTGATGCCTCCAGAGGCACGGACTTCCCGCCCAGGGGCAAGATAAACATGTTGCCGAATTTGCCTTCGGCAACGGCATTCTGTTTAGGAAACACCTCCACCTTCCCTTGTGCCACTCCTCCCGCTCCATCTGAAAAGCCCGCAGATGCAAGAGCGCTTCGCAGAAAGCTTCTTACGCTGTATGCGTCCTGCGGAGTTTCCCAAATGACATAGAGATGAACGCCGCGACCACCCGATGATTTGAAGGGTATGGGCGAAGCCCCCAAGCACCGAAGGATTTCCATCACTTTCAGGACAGCAATTTTCATTTCAGCCCAGCTCAGCTCTCCTTGATGGCTATCAAAATCGAGTAGGCCAACACTTGTCACCGACGAACCAGGCTTGATAGGTGCAACCCCGAAGCGGGGGCCGCCATTAACGTGATTCACAAGTTTGGCTTCGGTCAAGGGCTCTTTAATGCATCGTGGCGTCTGACCGGAGTTCACTATCCAACAAGTATCGGTACGAACCCGGGCAACTATAGGCCGCAGCGCAGCAATGAGTAAATTGGAAGCTTCGGCGGGGTCTTTAAAGGTCGGCATGCTGTACTCCCGATCAGAGCTTTCTGCGGAGCTCGCCCACATTCCAGGCTGAGATCCGTTCAGAAAGCTTGCGGGGCGCAGGCAGGTCGCGCCGCTTGACCATGCGCCACAAGGTCGAGCCAGAGCAGCCGAATAGTGCTTCAACCACCGGTTGCCGGACGTGTGCTGAATCGGGAAGTGAATCGAAGTTTTTCAGAGCATCGGGAACAATGCTCGCTATAGCGGGACGTGCCATGGTGTGCGCCTTTTTGAATGTGACGCCGTCATGGTATGGCTTCTAAATTATTTGTATAGATTGAACGGGTTGAAAGAAAAGGGGTTCAACCGGTTCAGCCCTTGTTTGAAACCCTTATGGATAGGTCTTGAGAGGGATTCAATCCCTTTTTTCTCGCGGGTGATGGTAGTTTGGCTTGATAATTGTGAAAATTGCTACTGCAATGTTATTTGATTCGAGCAATCCAGCTTTTCTGGCTTCCGATTTTATCCACGCCACCACTTCCTCTCTTTTGGGATCAGGTTTGCGTCTCGGATTAAAAAAATGTGTGGCGCGGTTTACAATATCTAGCCAAGGAGTGGAATAAGATGAATCGAAAATAGATGGCGTACCTGATGCCACATCACTAAACAAACCTGGGTTAGATGCGTTCCCGACTTCCAGAAGAGACAGCAACGGACTATTGTCGATATCAGCAAAGGACCCGGTATGAGGTAGCAATCCTTTGGCTTTTGCATATTCCGCCCATTTCCTTGGACTTGCCTGATCACCTATATCCGAACGTTTCAATACCTCGAGGACGTGTTCTTCACACTCTCGATTCCGGGGAAATATTGTAAAAATGATATATCTGCTGGGGTTTGTACCCTCATCCTTCTCCGTTTCTGACCAACAAAATTGGTGAAAAAACTTTGCAGAATGGTCTTCTGAAGGCAGAAGTCCAGACAGTAAACATGCTGCCTCATGCATAGTCCATTTATCGTAACCGACCCAGACACGGGCCCGTGCCAAATATATATCTTTCCCCTCGGCTATCCTTTTTAGATAATCCTTGTTTGAGAGCTTTAGAATACTTGAATCGGGTGAAACCGCCTTTGCAAAAAACCGCCCTTTGATAGTATTTTCAAACACGGCAGATCCTTCCATTTTTTAAAGAATTGATATCCATACTCCAAAGTCCAGCTTATCTTTCTCTACCGAGCGGGGCTAGGATTCGAACTCGCAGTATCCCCGTGAACGTCACATCTTTTTCTTTCGCTTGATGGGAACAACTCTTGCCTCTGTCTGTACCTGGGCGCTGAACCTGCCCCAATCGCGCATCATTAGCCGACGCTTCTCGAACAGGTCACCTCTTCGGTAAGCTGCCTCCACCTTGTCTCCGATAGCGTGGGCCAAGGCCATTTCCGCTACATCCCGCGGATAATTGGTGCGTTCGCTGCACCAGTCCCTGAAAGTGGAGCGGAAACCATGCGCCGTGATGTCCCCACGCTTCATGCGCCGCAGTACTGCCGTCAAGGTCATGTCCGACAGTATTGTTCCCTTGCTGTTGGGAAAAACCAGCTCATGGGTGCGTGGCAGGGATTCAAGCAAGGCAATGGCTTCCTTATTCAGCGCCACCCGATGCTCGCGCCTCGCCTTCATCCGATCAGCCAGAATCGTCCAGGTGGCGTCAGCCATATCGATCTCGCTCCATGATGCGCCGCGCACCTCACCGGAACGCGCCGCAGTCAGGATCGCAAACTCAAGTGCACGGGCGCCTGTTCCTTCCTGCTGGCGCAGTTTCACCATGAACTCGCCCAGATCACTGAAAGGAAGTGCCGGATGGTGTTTCGTTCTTTGCACCTTGCCCGGTGTTGGCAGGATCATGTCCAGATGGCCACGCCAGCGTGCCGGATTCTCGCCGCTGCGATAGCCACGCACCCGCGCCCAGTCCAGTACGTTTTCGATCCGCCCACGCAACCGTTTTGCTGTCTCAGTTTTAGTCAGCCAGATAGGCTCCAGTACCTGCATCACATGGGATTGATCGATATCACGCACGAAGATCTTGCCGATCACGGGAAATGCGTAGCTACTGAGGGTATTGCGCCATTGGGAGGCATGCTTGTCATTCGACCATTCCGATTCCATGGCAGCGATGTAAGCTGTTGCGGCTTGGCTGAAGGTCATGGACGCTGCTCGTGCAGCAGCAAGGGCACTGCGCTTGGCTTGGGCATCGCCTATGGGATCAATCCCATCCTTGATCTTTTGGCGGGCAGCGCGCGCCGCCTCTTTGGCACCGGCCAAGGTGACATCAGGAAATCCGCCGAGTCCCATCTCCCGGCGCTTGCCGCCGATCATTACTCGCAGAATCCAGGAGCGCGCACCCGAGGAGGCTACCTGGAGGGCGAGACCTGCTACACCGCCGACAAAGCGGAGACCGGGAACAGCAAGTCTTCCTACTTCGAGCGCTGAAAGCTCCTTTGCCTTACGTGCCAATTCAACCCCTCATGAAACCCACCAATAAATGTGAGATTACATGACGCGAGATGACATGGCAAGGAATGAATCAATTAACGGGAGAAGTAATATAGTAACGGCTTTCAGCCACTATTTGATATGAGGTGATATGATATGAAAGTTAGATGTAAGCGGACTCTCTCTCCGCCACTAGATGCTGCTTGTTTGAAAGCCCCCCTGATATCGTGAAAGGGAGTGGCATTTCTGGAATCACTAAAGACCAAAGCAAATGATGGCGCTGCTGGTTTCAGCCAGCAGCGCCATCATTTGCTTTTCTGTTTTTATGGAAAAAATTTGCGCCAAATCCTGTAACTTTCAGCGGCAATAGAATGAGGACTGCTACGCGAAGCAGAACTATAAATGCTGTTCGATATCCATGCGGCCATGCAGGACGCGGACAATATCGATCCGTTTTCCGGTGTGACGGTAAAAAATCACATGCTTGCCGACGCCGTATTTGAAATATCCTTCCCGAATATCATCGCATGCCCGACCCAGACCGGGCTTATCCGCCAGATCATGAAAGGCGTTGTCAAGCTGGGTCAGATAGCGACTCTGCTGGGCCTTGCCCCATTGCTTGCGCGTGTAACGTCCAATGCCAAGCAGGTCATCCTTGGCTTTCTGTGTGAGGATGAACGTCCCCATCTAGTCTTCGCTTTCCAGTTCATCCAGTATGTTTTGCAGGGAATAATCAGCAAGGCCACTTTGCTCGCCCTCGGTCAGGGCGCGGCGCAGCGCTTCCAGCTTGGTCTCACGCTCTTCCAACAGGCGAAGACCGGCACGTATCGCTTCGCTGGCTGAGCCGTAACGCCCGGATTCGATTTGATGGGCGAGAAACTTCTCGAAATGCTCGCCCAATGTGACACTGGTATTTTTCTGTACTGGCATGGTTTGCTCCCCGAATTAACCTTATACCTGATTATAATATTTATTGGTATTAAGGGCAATTTAGATGATCATGGTTTATTGGGTGTAATTGGGTATCGGGTGCAGAATTGGATATCCAAAGACCCATGAAGGAGCCAAAATTCGCCCTATCGCCCGACCTTGTAAAGCTCATCGCTGAGATCGATGAGTTCAAAAGCCGTTGGCAGGTTCTGGACAATCTCTCCCCTGAACGCCTCTCTGCTTTGCGTAAAGTTGCGACTGTCGAAGGCGTCGGAACTCATGGGCCGGGATATGGAGATGGGCGGCAATATTTTTACAATCGAAACCAGCTTCGAAACGATGCATGTATTCTGGAGCCGTTAATGCCACATCGCTAGCGCGTCCAGTCCGGGCCGCACTGGCGAAGCTGCGGGCGAACCCTGTTTCGTTCTTGGCGTTGTGTCTCAAGCTGTTCAAGGCGCTGTTCGCGCATGGTTTGGTATTGCGACTTATCGTGTTCCAACTCGTTCAGCCGATAAAATTTAGCGCTTCCAGCCGCTCGATGCGGGCTTGCAGGGTACGGCGGGTTTCTAGCTGCTCAAAAATCAGCGCGTTGCGTTCTTGCTGTTGGCGCATTTCGATCTGCCATGCGTCTAGGGTGTGTTAACATTAATAGTTATATAGCATATATTCAGGTATACTTATGGGCATGGAAATCACTCGAGCCCAGTACGAGCAAATCGTACACTGTCTACCGATCCAGCGTGGCAATGTCAGTCTGAGCAATCTAAGCGTATTGAACGCCATTTTGTACGTGGCTGAGCATGGTTGCAAGTGGCGCGGTCTACCCAAACGCTTCGGTAATTGGCACACAATCTATACCCGCATGAATCGCTGGAGCAAAAGCGGTGTGCTGGATCGGGTATTTGAGCAGTTGCAGCAAGCGCAGATTGTTCGCATCAAGATCGAGGTGGTATCGCTGGACAGCACCATTGTGAAGGTTCATCCGGATGGTACTGGAGCATTAAAAAAAACGGCCCGCAATCCATCGGCAAATCCAGAGGCGGATGGACCACCAAGATTCATATGGTTGCCGCGGATGCTCGAACGGCAATAACGTTTGCCCTGTCACCAGGACAGGCTCACGATGCCGCCGAGGGACGCAAGCTACTCAGCGGCCTGGGCAAGCCCCGCTGGCCAGTTCATATGTTGATGGATAGAGCCTACGAAGGGAACGAAACGCGGCAGCTGGTGCTGGAGCTTGGCTTCATCCCGGTAGTACCGCCCAAATCCAATCGGATTAAGCCTTGGGAATACGACAAAGCTATGTATCGGCGGCGTAACGAGATTGAGCGATTGTTCAGAAGACTGAAGGGATTCCGGCGTATCTTCTCTCACTTCGAGAAACTTGATGTGATGTTTATTGCCTTCATCCACTTCGCTTTGATCGTTGAAGCATTCCGTAGTGTTAACATGCCCTTAATTTATTCCCAGCGGGAGAAGTAAAAAATGAGGGTGAACCGAGTCCGGTTCACGATATAAAGGGCGTTACGAGGTGTCCCTGTTGATGGGGGTGCCGGAAAACGCAGCTACGCTGCGGTTGCAGCAGGGGGAAGGCTTTCCCCCATAACATGGAGAGGAATTACACCTTAACAAATCTATTGCCAAATATATTTGGCATATGGTACGGTTAAGGTGAGGAAACAGTGCAGTCTAAAGAACCAAAAACAGTCATTGTTTATCAGGATGCGAGAGGCAAAGAGCCTTTCACGGAGTGGCTCCATGGCCTGCGTGACCAGAAAGGACGCCGCTCCATCCTGACGCGTGTGAGCAGGCTGGAACAAGGTTTGTTTGGCGATTGTCGATCTGTTGGCGAAGGTGTTTCAGAGCTTCGGATATTTTTTGGACCGGGCTATCGAGTCTATTTTGGTGAAGAGGCTGGCTGCATTGTTGTGCTGTTGTGCGGCGGGGACAAATCCAGTCAGGACCGCGATATACAGGCAGCGAAGGGCATATTGGAAGGAGTACAAGGATCATGGCTAAACGAACATACAGACAATTCAGAGATGTAGAGGAAGAGTATTTCCGCAACCACCCAGAGGAGATTGATCCATACCTTGATGAGATTTTCGATGCCTATGCGGAGGATCACGATTCGGCCTCCTTGCTGGCATCCCTGCGTGTCATCGCCAAGGTAAAAGGCATCAGCAATATTGCCGAGGAGACCGGATTGACACGCCAAGGCATTCAGCATGCCTTGTCCAGCAAGGGGAATCCGCGCTTCGATAATGTCAATTCGATCATGAACGCGCTTGGCTACCGCTTAGTGCCGGAAAAGCTCGACAACGGCCAGCATATCTAGACTCCAGAAACCTCTGTTGCGTTTCCTTTAACCAAGGAACTTGCGTTGAATGGAGCGGGCAACCTGTTGACCGGATGACGTACAAGGGCCGAACTACGGCATTGGCTCGAAGACTGCGAAGAATCTGATCGATAAATCAGCCTCTTAGAAAGGCGCTAAGCACTTTCTGCGGGAGCGAATCGCTGCTAGAGTTACGTGGAGGGGGACGTGGCTTGAAATCAAGCAATCAATTCGATGCATCAGGATCACTAGCCGGATATATTTATCAATGCCGACTAGCTGTAACAACCTGCATTTGAAAATAGTCCGGCCTGCATTCAGCCGAGCCGACCTGCATTTGATCTTCGCGAACCAGGAATAAGTACGACTGACTTGGCTCACTCATCAGCAAGGGGTCTAGAAACTAACGGACCGTCAATGAAGTCACGTGGCTACACGCCGCATGTGCGCCCCCGCAACGAGGAGATTCAGGCCAAGGTGCAGAATCCGAAGCATCGAGCACGCCGCTGGGTTGTCGAGGTCAGCCATTCGTGGCTGAATCGCTTCCGCAAGCTGCTGGTCCGGTTCGAGAAAACACACCGCAGCTACCTCGCACTGCTTATGCTCGGTTGCGCCATCATCGCCTTCCGCAAGGCAGAGGCCTCAGGTAAAACAAATATTATTTGCGGATAAATTCTAATAATGCTTGCCGTTTTTTTTCAAGCTCAGCCCGGCGGATTTCAAATACCGTCATTTGTTCGTGGGAAAGCGTTTCCAGCCGTACCGTCATTCCCGTGGCAATCTGGATTCTGGTTTCTTCGACCGATGGCAGATTTTTTTCATCGGTAAGATGGGCAACGGCTAACCATGGATTCTGAACAGATGTTGCGAATGCTGTTCAACGCGAATATTGCCAAAACGATTCAATAAGCGGCCGAATCGTGCAATTTTCTTCTCGATCTCCGCGATGGGGATCGGGGGAAAGCGGTGGTCGTGATAGGAAAGTCTGTTGGGGCCAGGGCGCCGCATGTTCAGGTTCGTGACAGCAGCCTTCAGCTTTGCGAACGCCCATCCCTGGGCACGGGTTCCCAGGGGTGTTGCGGGGGGCTGGCTTTTGCCATAGCCGCTCTCCTCGAGGATATCGACAATGCGCTCGCAGGCCAGGCGCCCATTTTGGGCCGTCAGATAGTAATCGATGAGCGTCCTGCGTTCTTCGCCTCCGGGGGCGCCAAGCTTGCCTTCAAGAATTTGAGCCAAGGTATCCCGCAGTTCTGAAAAATTGAAGGACTGATAGCTTAGTTTGGTGGGCAGGCCCTGGAAGTCATAGTCATAGAATTCATTGAATGTGGAAAGGTACGATATGGCAGGCACCCCAAGCGCATACGCCTCCAATCCTGTCGTACACCCGTTATGTATCATGGTTTTCGACGCCAGCAACCAGGGAATGACGTTGCCTTCATGAATGACTTTCACCCGCTTGCAGTTTGCGGCAATATCGTTGTACACCTTGAAATTTTCGCTCGGGTGGGGGCGGACCACGATGGTTAGACGGGGAAAAGCTTGTTCGAGGGCCGGAATGAGCTGCTTGAAATCTTCGAGTATGGCGTGTTTATGATCCCACAGCCCTTCGGCAAATTCGCGGCTCACGCCAAGTCCGGACTGGCCGCGCCGGGATGTCTTGCGCCCGTCTTTTGCAGGCACGAACAGGCCAATATTGGGAATAAAGGGATTTACCTCGGTAAAATTGGTATTGATAAGAATGAAATCCCCGTGAAGCTTGCGTAGTTTTTCCACCTCTGTATCGAAATAGGGACGCATTTCCGGCCGCAATATGTCGCCGCGCGGATTTCCCGTGATATGAATAGGCAGTTTTTCGGGCAGTTTCGGGTATTGGTGGAGCAAATCCACGTTTTCCTGCCCCCAGGCAAATATGTGGGACACATTGCCGATCGTCGTGGGGGATAGCCGCAGCGAAAAATAGGTTTCAGCCGGAGGATGGACCAGAGCCTCTTCTTCCCATGCCACAATCTCATGCCCAAGCATGCGCAGAATCCTGAACATCGAATTGCTCAGGCTGCGCATGCTTTTCGCCAGGTATACGCCCCGTGGAAACGACGCCGCTTCGAAATGAACGAACGCACGGGAGCCAATTATTACCGGAAAGCCGCGCTCCGCGGCGACGCAGGAGAGCAGCAGTTTCGCATCCAGTTCGCGGACCTGATTTTCAACTGGGATGATGAGGGTCGAAGGGCAATTTTTCATATTTTTTCAAAGACTCGGCTTGGTCCTCTTTATTTTCCAGTCCAAGGGTTAAAACCAGCTCGTGCGGGATGGATGGAGCAAAGCATACCCCATCATTTTCCTGGTGCCGGATAGATGTTTTTTTGACGGGTTGCGTTTCACTCCACCCATTCTACAGTTTACAATCGCTACACCCTGGCTGGTTCTGGACCTCGTCCTGCCTGCGCTTGCGCTTCCAGCAACGCTACGTAACGAGGCAATACATCCGGTCCTCCAGCATCGAGCATTTCATTGATGAAGCGCTGCCGGTGGTCCTCCACATAGAAGGAATCGCAACCGTTGGAAAGAAATCCGTCTATCTTTTTGTATACGTCATCCCGGCACCTCAATTCTGTCTCAGGCATGAAGTGGGCCAGCGCAGAACGGCCGGCGTGCAGGTAATCGGCTGCCAGCACCGGTTTTTTTGCCTTGACCGCTTCAAATACGACGGAGGTTGCGAGATCGATGATCACATCCGCCCAATTCATCAGGTGGATGGAATGAGCACTTTCTTCCGCAACACTGACGTTTGGCATTTGACGCAATGAGGATTTAGCGGTCAGAGGCTGCCTCCAGCCGCCTCGTGTATGAGGCTTGATGATCAATTTCACTCCGGGAAAAGCGGCGATCATCTCCACCACTTCGCTGACTTCTTCCCAAAATATGGTGAAGTCGCTTTTTCTCAGGAACATTACGACCTTGAGCCGGTTGCCCGAGCTGCCCGAGCCGGTCGGCGGCACGACAGGAGAAAATTGCGCGAGTTTGCCCAGCCATTCGTCGCAGTAGCGGGGAGAGCCCAGTATCGCGATTGACTGATCATCTAAAAATGGCTGGAAGCGGCGGGCGCACAATACATTGGGTACCACAAGCTTGTCAAATATCCGCGCAGCAGCGAATAAAGCATCCGGCTCGAGGATCCATTCACCGTGGCGTATCAGTTGATTGACATGCGGGCTATCTCCATGCGGCAACGATACCGCGCTAAAGCCCATGGCGCGCGCGGTGGATACGACCATTTCCACCCATTCCAGGGAGACCGGCGAATCCCTGGTGATCCAGTCAAAAACGACCACACCTTCGCCAATACCCGTGAAACTGCGTTCCAGCAAACGCCTGGCCGTGCTCCGCCAAACCGGTTCACGCTTTCTGGCATCGTATGCATTGGCCAATATATTGATAAATGGCCCGATGAGCGTGCGGCGCAAAGTGCCGATCAAGAGCAGTATCTGCAAGCGCCATTTCAGAAATTCAAGCAACGGCAACAGATCGTGAATAGGCGCAATTCGCACCCTGCCGAGCTTATTCAAGAATTTTATGCGGTAGTCGTGGCGAAATTTCGGGTTGCCAACCAGGATGACATCACATTGATGTCCCGACTCGATCCACTTCGAAATGACCGGGGTAATGTGGTCTATGTCATTATAATGGCGAAGGAAAAAAAGCGCTTTCATACAGGAAGTCCGCTGAATGCTTCTGCTGGCTGTCCGGCCAGCAGCATGCTGACAAACATGAGCTGCAAAGGTTTTAGCGGAGCGGCTCAGGCGATCAACCAGTTTCCATTCAGGCAAAACTCAAGCTTCAGCTTATTAAAGGGTCCAAGCGGTTCCTCCTGCAGCTCGAAATAATGAATATCTCCGATCGGGTCATGCAGATAGGCCCAGTTCCGGCGTAGATATGATTTCAGGAAGCGGGCATTGGCGGTTCGGCCATCTATCAGAATGAGCGTGCCCGGCTCGAAGAAAAACTCGAACCTCAAGATATCTGCGGACATCGGCATTCTTGCCTTGCTGTTAAACGAGAAGCCGTTTATCTCCTGCGTAGTGGCGAATTGGGAAGGACCGTCGAGATAAATGAAGTCGGGGGAGATGTTGGGCAGCCTGGTATATATGCTTGCAATTCTGTTATCGTGAATCAAAACCTCGACAGAGCTGCGGGAAACGGTCGCAAATGCTTGCAGTTCCGATCCAAGCCTTGATTGCGTGATCTCCAGGAAACGCTGTTCTTCTTCAACCGCGTATACATGAAAGGGGTCGTCGCTGCGTATGGATTTTCTGGCCCACTTGCCAAAGTGTTCGTGAAGCATGCGCATCGCATCAGCAAGCACTGCTGTGCTGTAGCCGCTGCCAAGTTCGAGAATGTTGATTGCTTTCCGGCTTAGCGCGATCCAGTGAAGGCGGCACAGATCGTCGTATTGGGGTTCAAAAGGCTTTTCTTCGAACGCAGAGACGCATTTCTCGAGCGCGGGGTTCCTGCTCTCCAGTCGATCTGCTTCCAGGGTCTTGCACACTGTTCGCAGGGAGAATAAATCGACATATTCCTCGACCTGTTCCGGATCCTGAAAACATGGCAGTGAAAATCTCTTTAACGTGTCCTCGACGGCCCGAAACGATGGTGACGGGCCAGTATCGGAAATCTTGCGCTGGCCGGCGAAGGAGGCTATGGACATGGGGTATTTGCTTATCCTTGTGATGGAATGACATGCATGACCGGGTTCGCCACCGATTCATCAAGAGCTGCGATCATCTGCCCATGCATCCTGCATGACATCATTTAAAAAGTATAAGAAGGGGATTCTGACGCAACGATGTCCGAATGATTACAAATCTGTAATGTTCGGAGGCTGGCGCGGAACCGGCAACGATATGATTGATCCATGTTTGCAAACAGTGTTTGTTTACAGGCAGCCAAGCCGGATTCAGGTATGGATCTGGAAGCGCAAAAATCCGGGATGAGCGGGTCTCGATTGCAGGGGAAGGCGATGAGGCGCCCGTTATGCCGGAAAGAAAACCTGCACGGAAGTGCCTTCGCCGAGGGCGCTTTTTATTCCGATCCTGCCACCGTGGAGGTTCACAATGGATTTCACGATGGCCAGTCCCAGTCCGGCGTCATCTGTTTTAGGATTGCGGGAAGGGCTGATCTGGTAAAACCGGTCGAAGATTCTGGACAAATGTTCCTGCGCGATTCCTGTCCCGCTATCGCAGCAGGTAACTTCGACCCCGTTGTCCACATCCTGGATGGAAAACACAATTTTCCCGCCGCTCGGAGTGTACCGCAGGGAGTTCGAGAGCAGGTTGCTGATGACTCTTTGAAAAAGAATGGGATCGGCGTCCATTACTCCATCTCCGGCGCACGTTACCGGCACTTTCCGCTCCGCGGCCAATGCCTCATAAAAATTGATGACTTTTGTGATTTCCGTACGCACGTCGATCCGGCTGCGGGCAAGCATCGCCTGCGCGCTCTCGGCCCTGGCCAGGAACAGCAGGCTGTCCATCATGCGTGACAGGCGCTCATACTCCTCGAGGCTGGACGCAAGAATTTCGCGATACTCCTGCTCCTCCCGAGGCTTGGAAAGCGCTACTTCCGCTTCTCCCCGCAGGTTATTGATCGGGGTGCGCAGTTCATGCGCCAGATCAGCCGAAAACCGGGAAAGGCGATCGAACGAATCCTCCAGCCGATCCAGCATGCCGTCGAATGCCCGCGCCAGCGACACCAGCTCCCGAGGCCACTCTGCCGCGCCAATGCGCTCATGCAGCTGGCTTGCGGTGACGCGCTCAGCGGTTTTGGCGATATCGACCAGCGGTTTCATGCCGCGCCGCGCTATCACGGCTCCCATGGCCGCGGATGCCAGAATGCCGATCAACAGGACAGCCGCCAGATAGCGCTCGTACTGGTTCATCAATATCTCTTCATTGGTCTCATCGAGTGCTACCTGGATTTGCCACGTGGATCCGCCGGCATCATCGCTTCCTGCCTGGGCGGCAATCAACTGGTAAGTTTTATTGCTGGCGGAAAGCCATCTTTTTGTTTTGCCTTTTGAGCGGCCCGCACTGGGGAATACAGCGGATGGAATCTCCCGATCCATTCCTGGAGCTTCATAAAGCGTACGCCCCGATTCGTCCAGGATGCGGCTGTAGGTATGATATTGGGAATTGGTAAATCCCACATTTTCCAGGTCGATTTCATTTTCCAGGGCTTCCTTGCTACCTGTGCGCAAGATGCGATCGAGGACTTCGATGCGGCTGTTGAGAAACTCCTCATCCTCTTTTTCCAGCGTCGCAATGAGAACCCAGTACAGGAATCCCGAAGCAAAGATGAGCATGATGGAGGCCGACAGCGTATAAAGCCAGGTCAGCCGCCAGGTAATCGACCAGTACGATTGGCCGGGGGCGGTCTTGACCTGGCCGGGACTATCGGTCTTCAAATACGTACCCCACGCCCCGCACGGTATGGATCAATTTTTTTTTG
This sequence comes from Nitrosospira sp. 56-18, assembly GCA_001899235.1. Classification (GTDB taxonomy): domain Bacteria; phylum Pseudomonadota; class Gammaproteobacteria; order Burkholderiales; family Nitrosomonadaceae; genus Nitrosospira. The sequence goes on along the minus strand of MKVR01000034.1, from coordinate 5,311 downwards.
AATGGGTCATCAACCTTGCTGCGCAGCCGGCGTATCGCCACGTCGATGACATTGGTATCGCTGTCGAAATTGATGTCCCAGATCTGCTCGGCAATCAATGTGCGGGACAAAACCTCCCCCTCGCGCCGCGCCAGCAGCGATAGAAGCGCGAATTCCTTGGATGTGAGGTCGAGGCGGCTGCCGCCGCGGCTTGCCCTCTGGCGCGCGAATTCGATCTCCAGATCGGCAACTTGCAAGGTTTCGTTATGCCGTTGCGGGGTACGCCGCAGCAGCAGGCGAACCCTGGCCAGCAATTCGGAAAACGCGAAAGGCTTGATCAGGTAGTCATCCGCGCCGAGTTCCAGTCCCTTGACCCGGTCGTGCACCATGTCCCTGGCGGTGAGGAAAAGTACAGGCATCTTCCTTCCTGCCCGGCGCAGCGTCTCGAGAATGGACCAGCCGTCCCGGCCGGGCAGCATGACGTCGAGGATGATTAAATCGTAATCGATATCGAGCGCCAGAAGCAGTCCCTCATCGCCATTTCCCGAGGTATCGACAACGTATCCCGATTCGGTTAATCCTTTCCTGAGAAAGGAGGCGGTTTTTTCTTCGTCTTCGATAATCAGGATATGCATAAATTGAAGTAAAGCCGCAATGGTTATTCTGGACTAATCCGAGAGCCGATCTCTGACACATTAATTGTAATGCGTGTCAGGTAAGAATTGCAGCGTGCGTCAGGTAAGCACAGCGATTCCTCGGCTATCCTTGAGACGCACTCCCATCCTTGAAGTGAACTCGCAAGCTGGAGGATTTTCCATGTATGTCAAAAAGATTGCTGTATTATTTTCAGTTTCATTTGCACTGGCGGCATCCCGCGGCATATACGCGGGGGAGCATAGCGAGCATCATTTTCCTTCGGAACATCGAGTGCGGCACGTGTTGCTGATAAGCGTGGATGGGATGCACGCAATCGATGTCGAGAATTACATCCGGAAAAATCCGGGCTCGACTCTGGCGGCATTGACCCAGCATGGCGTGCGCTACACCAACGCTTCCACGTCGAAGCCATCCGACTCGTTTCCCGGTTTATTGGCGCTGGTGACGGGCGGATCGCCGAATTCGACGGGCGTTTTTTACGACAACAGCTATGATCGCACTTTCTTTGCGCCGGGAAAATGCGGCGGTACTCCAGGAAGCGAAGTTGTGCTCGACGAGTCGATCGATAACAGCACGAATGACGGTATCGATCCAGCCAAACTCCCCCTGGGTCCTGATTGCAAGCCGGTGTTTCCGCACCAGTTCGTACGGGTGAACACGATTTTTGAAGTCATCAGGGATCATGGCGGCCGCACAGCATGGGCGGATAAGCATCCTGCTTACGATCTGGTGAATGGACCATCCGGGAAAGGCGTGGATGATCTGTATACCCCGGAGATAACGATTCCCAATGGCCTCGATGCAACCACCAGCGTCGTGACGACCGCTGCAAACGACAGTCTCAAGGTCAATGCCATAATCAACGAGGTCCGCGGTTTCGATCACACTGGGAAAAAACAGGTTGGCCGGCCGACTATTCTTGGCATGAATTTCCAGGCGGTGAGCGTGGGGCAGAAAATTGCATCGGACAACGATCCGCGACCGCAAGCCAGCCTGAAAGGCAAGCGTGGCGGCTATCTCGATGCATCAGCCACGCCATCCGAGGTGCTGACATTCGGGTTGGACCAGACGGATGCTTCACTGGGCAAGATAGTCGATGCGCTGAAAGAAGAAGGAATCTACAATTCGACCCTGGTTATTGTCAGCGCCAAGCACGGCCAGGGACCAATCGATCCAGCCAAAGTGAAAAAAACCGGTAATCTGGAAGATAAAGTCAGCCCGGCAATCGCCGACGCATTCGCCAAAATTACCGAGGATGACGTCGCGCTTATCTGGTTGAAGGACCAAAGCCAAACCCGGACCGTGGCTGATTACCTGCGTGCCAACCAGCAGGCGCTTGACATTCAGGATGTGCTCGCCGGCGACCTATTAAGACTCAGGTTCAACAATCCTTTGCATGACAGCCGAACGCCCGATATCATGGTGCTGCCGACCCCCGGCGCCATATACACGGCATCGAAGAAGAAAATCGCCGAGCATGGCGGCTTCAGCAATGATGACACCAACGTTGCGCTTATCGTGTCGCACCCCGGCCTGGGAAGGAAGGTGGTCAAGTCGCCGGTCGAGACCACGCAGGTCGCTCCCACGATTCTTGAAGCGTTAGGCATAGATCCAGAGGAACTGCTGGCCGTTCGCAAGGAGAAGACCACTCCCTTGCCGGCACTTCGTGGCGGCGATGATCTGGATTCATAATTTCCCATAAAATTCCAGAAATACTCGAAGGGCTCGCACTCGGGAAAGCATACCTACCTGATACGCGAGCCAGCATCGACGCGCCCGCCACGCGAGCCGCCTCCCGGGCCGACGTGGCGGGGCGTCTTTATGGATCATGGTTCCAAGCCAAAAAAAGCGATAACTGCCGGATTCATGGGTTGATAACGCCATCGATGTCATTTACACTTTACCTTATTGAGCGAGGTATTTTCTTTCTTCGAATCAATAACTCAGGCGAGGAGATATGACGACGGCAGATCAGATTGTCGATACCGCGATTGAGCTCGGCGAACGGAATTCATGGGAAGCCGTGCGGCTGAATGATGTGGCGGCGCTGCTGGGCATTACGCTGGACGATGTGCGCGCGCACTTCCGTGAAAAGGAAGACATCGTCGATGCATGGTTCGAGCGTGCCGACGCCGCCATGCTGCGGGCGGCGCAAGGCCCCGATTTTGCTTATCTGAATCCACGCCAGCGCTTGCATCGCTTGATCATGACCTGGCTCGGAGCCCTTTATCCCTATCGCAAGACGACGCGCCAGATGATCTACGGCAAGCTCGAGCCGGGACACATTCACATCCAGATACCGGGCCTCATGCGCATCAGCCGCACGGTTCAGTGGATGCGGGAGGCCGCGGGCCGCAATGCCACCTATATCCGGCGTGCGCTGGAAGAGACTGCGCTGACCAGCATTTACCTTGCGACGTTCGTGCACTGGATGAACGACAGCTCCTCCGGTTCGGCCGGGACAGGCCGATTTTTGGACCGGTGCCTCGCCATCGCGGAAAGCGCGGATCGCATGGTGTTCACCCGGCGCAGCGTTGCGGATAACGGGAGCGAAGAAAACGCGGCCCATAGCGCTTGATGCCCGGCTTCCCGGATACGGGCCTTCCATTCATAGCCTTCGGCGCGCCCGGCATGATCCGGGCAGCGTGACTTGGCAAGGGAGGGTCCTGGCCGGGTGGTGCCATGGGAGTGGATGATGGCGTAGCTGGCCATATGCAATCCAGGCGCTATCGAAAAATTCCAGCCAGAGTCAGGCAGTGAACGGCATTCCGCGGCCCTATGTAGCCTGTGTACCCTGCGCAGCATGGGGCTGCCGCTGCAGCCTGGTGAATTCCGCAATACATTTTTGGTCTTCCGCATGGATACCCTGACCCATGCCTTAAGCGGCGCCCTGGCGGCACGTGCCATTGCGCCAGCAATGCCTCGCCCCGATGAGCTGAAGCCGCGGGACCGCATGATCTATGGCGCCATCGCGGCGGCGTTTCCCGATAGCGACATCCTGTTGCGCCTGTTTGGTTCCCTTGTTTATATCGACCTGCATCGCGGCGTCACCCATTCGATCATCCTGCTGCCTCTCTGGGCGTTGCTGCTGGCGTGGCTGCTTTCGCGATTTTCGCGCCACCGTTATTCCTGGCGGGCGATTTATGGCACTGCTGCGCTTGGCATTGGCATCCATATCGCAGGCGATGTGATAACCGCATATGGGACGATGATATTCGCTCCTTTTTCCGACTATCGCATTGCGTTCCCGTTCACCTTCATAATCGATCCCTATTTCACCGGTATCATCGTACTGGGGTTGGCGGCGGCGCTGCTCAAGCACGGTAAGCGCTACCCGGCTGTCATATCCATGCTCGTTCTGGCGTCCTATGTCGGGTTTCAGGCGTTTCTCCACTCCGGCGCCGTTGAAATTGGCAAGGCCCATGCCGAGGCGCATGCCGCCGGCGGGGAGCCGGCCACGGTTTACGCCATTCCCCAGCCGCTATCGCCTTTCTACTGGAAGATCATCATCAGCCGCGGCGAGGATTACGAAGTCGCATCCATCAACCTGTGGGACACGGCGGATGAGGCCGGAAAGCAAAGCCGCCTCAGTCCGGGAATCATGGGCATGTGGAACAGGATAGCCGCGGGTTACGAGCCGGCTTCGGCGGTGCGATGGCAACATTACAGCCGCTTCGGGGCTGCGCAGGCGCAAAGCGCGCTGGCGCGCGAAGCCTGGGGGCAGGAGATTTTCTTCCGCTTCCGCGAATTTGCGCAATTTCCTTTTTTAAACTATATCGAGACCAGGGGCAGCGAAGTATGCGTCCGGTTTGCGGATTTGCGTTTTACCGTTCCTTCCCTTTCGCCTTCCCTCGGATTTGGCGTATGCCACGATGCCGGCACAGGCATCTGGCGGCTCGAGCAGGGGTAAACCTAAATCCGGCAGTTGACCGTCTTTTTTAGTCTAGAACCATGATCCACAAAGACTTCCTCGATACTCGACGTTCACCTGCGTGGTGAGTCCGCTACAGAGCGGATTGCGATTTTTGCAGCACATGGCTGCGTTGCAATTTCTTGGAATGGAATAGCCATTGCGCGTCGTTGCGCCTTGCCCTGCACGCCAAAAACCGCGCTCCACCCTGTCCAACTGCCGAATTTAGGTTGAAATCTGTTTGTCGTGACTTCGCCGAATACCGCTTTCGGTATCGGCAGGGCGTCGCTGACATCCTGCACTGATCAGAGGGCATCCTGGCCCCCGGCTTCCCTTCTTTTTCCTTTTCCCCTTTCCTTTCCCCTTGCCTGGAACTGAAGCGCCTCCATTCCCTTGTTCGGGATAACGCCACAAAGTTGACGCCGATCAAGGTTTTGTTTCCTCCCGCACCCTACGATTCGATACCGGATAAGAAAGTCCGATTATCTAGAAATGTAATCGATCCGGCCAGGAAGACGGTGTCCGGTGAGATCGGACAGCCGGCAGGAATAATTTCCGGTTAAACACTATTGATGATCCTGAATCCGGCAGTTGACCGCACATTTTTAGGTTGGTCGGCCGATGATCAAGTGGGGAGAATATGAATAGCAAGCAGCCATCAACCATCATGGCTTCAATGGTGGTCGCGCTTTATTCCGGGATGGGGATGGCGGTGGCGGATCCGCACCAGTTAAACCTGCCCGAGCCGCAGACGATCATAGCCAG
>MKVR01000033.1 GCA_001899235.1 Nitrosospira sp. 56-18 | reverse complement strand
TTGTACCGTTTGCCGTACGATAGGAAGAAGAGAGAAATCGAACCCCCGCTTTTTTAGCGCGGCCAGAAATTCCTTCTGCTTCTCATGCGGCAAGACGGAAAAACGTCTGGCGATATCCTGCTTGTTCAGTTCCAATTCAGCTCTCCAGTAAATCGAGCAATTCCGACATTCCCAGCAGCTCGTTCTGCGTGACATCCTTCACGCATGCGGATGAGCATCTTTCCTGTATGACTGCTGCAATATCGGCAAGCAGGGGTTTTTCAAAGTACAGGCGCAACGGCAAAAAAATGGATAACGCCTGTTGCAGCTTCTGCTGCACCTGCAGGATCGCCAGCGAGTGCCCTCCCACCTCGAAGAAGTTGTCGTTTCTTCCCACCTGCGGCATGCCCAGCACTTCCGCCCAGATGCCCGCCAGCATGGCTTCCACTTCCCCCTGCGGCGCTTCGTATTTGCCCGCATCCCCATATTCGGGCTCGGGCAGCGCCTTGCGGTCCACCTTGCCGCTCGGGTTCAGCGGCAGGCACTCCAGCACGACAATCGCCGCAGGGATCATATAGTCCGGCAGCGCCTTGCCCAGCGCTTCCCGCAGCAGACCCGTATCCACTTCCATGCCCGCATGCGGGCATACGTACGCCACCAGCCGCGCTCCGGAGAGCCCTTCTCCGGCTACCACCACCGCTTCCCTGATTTCGGGGCACAACAGCAATTGCGCTTCTATTTCCCCAAGCTCTATCCGGAATCCCCGTATCTTGACCTGGTGGTCCAGCCGCCCCAGGTATTCGATCTGCCCATCGCCCCGCCATCTCGCCAGGTCGCCCGTGCGGTACAACCGACCTCCCCTATCATCAAACGGATCCGCAATGAACCGCTCCGCCGTCAATCCCCCCCGGTTCAGGTAGCCGCGCGCCAGCAATTCCCCTCCTATGCACAACTCTCCTGGCACACCGGGCGCAACCGGCGCGAGATCGCCATCGAGCAAATGGATGTGGCGCCCCGCAAGCGGCTTGCCGATGCTCACGGATGCGCCCTTATCCCCCAGATAATGGCGGCAATTGAGCGCGGTGGCGGTCACCGTGGCTTCGGTCGGGCCGTACGTATTGAGCAGGGTGATGCCGGCGAGCCCGGCATCGCGCCAGGCCTTGATTCCTTCGGGGGACATGGCTTCGCCGCCCGCATGCACTTGCCGCAACAGGCCATAGTCCCGTGAACCGCGCCTGGCAAAATCCTGGGCCAGTAAAAACCAGTAGGCAGTGGTGAGATCCGCGACAGTGATGCGCTTGCCGATCAGTTCGCGGAAAAAGGTTTCGCTATCCCATAGGGCGGGGCCGCGCAGGACGATGGCCGCGCCGACGCACAGTGGCGGAAAGAGCTGTTCGATAAAACCGTCAAAATTGATGGTGGAAAACAGCAGCATCCGGTCGGCAGCGCTCAGGCCAAAAAATCCTGCGGCTACCTGGGCATGCTCGGCCAGGGCATG
>MKVR01000032.1 GCA_001899235.1 Nitrosospira sp. 56-18 | reverse complement strand
AGTCCCGGCTACGACCTGCGTCGCGCGCCTTATGATCATCCCGATTTTACCAGCAACGCGCTCAGTGAGGATTTGTTCAGCGCTTCCTAAGAAACCTCTGAACAAGTCCTCGCAGATTCAGAGGTTCCTTAAGCCCGGCTGTTTTCGCCGGCATATCACAAGCCAAAAGTGCATCAAGCGCATCGCTGTCTCCCGTCTGTTCCACCCCTTTCCGGCTTTCAATTTCCCCGCTCTGCGTCTATATTGCAGATTATTCCCATAGCGGCATGAAAAGCCGCTGATTGCTGCCATCGTTCCGATATCACCCACTCAAGGAGAGTTTCATGTGCCTGACTTCTTCGCTGGCGCTCATGAGGCGTCAAATCATTGCTTTCACGTTCATCATGCTGACACCCCTGGCTGTTTTCGCACAGGCGCCCGAAAACACGGAAGCCACCATGAAAAGCATGATCTCGGCTATCCAGGCCAATTCCCTGCCGGATTTCGTCGCACAGGGCGACCAGGCATTCCAGGAGGGGATGACAAAGGAGATGCTTGCCAGCATCAATCAATCCCTTGCTTCCCGCCTCAAGCAGGGTTATGCCACGACGTTCCTCACCAGATTGAACCAGCAGGGCTTTGCAGTCTACACATGGAAGATGGAATTCAAGGATGGCAATGACGATGTCCTGATATTTCTTGCCCTCAAGGATGGGAAGATCGGCGGATTCTGGCTGCGGTAAGTCATTGCCATATCTGGCCAGGCAGATCGGGCGGATGGGGAGGCAAGTATGAAAAAGACCGGATCGATGGTTGTTGCGTTCATTTTTCTCGGGGTGCTTTACGCTGCTTCAGCATGGGCGCGCGGCGGGCACGGCGGCGGTTTTGGCGGCGGCGGGCATATTGGCGGAGGTGGCTGGGGGCACGGCGGAGGAATGCATTATGGCGGCGGGGAGCATTTTGGCGGCGGAGTGGGCTATTACCGGGGGGGTGGAGTAGGCTACTATCGCGGCGGCGGCCATGGCTACTATCGCGGCCCCCGAGGCTTCTACCGCGGCTATGGCTACGGCCTGGGTTTTGGTTTTGGGGGATACGGGCTCGGACTGGGATTGGGGTATGGGCTGGGCTATGGCGGATATGGATTCTGGCCTTATTATTCCTATCCCCCGGTAGCCGTGCCCGCGGCGCCACCGGTATACGTGGAGCGGCAGGACGTGCCACAGCAGCCTCAGGCTTCGCCACCCCCCGGCTATTGGTATTACTGCCGGGCGGCAAACGGGTATTATCCTTATGTCAAGGACTGCCCGGATGGCTGGCTGCAGGTTTCTCCCCAGCCCTCTTCCGGGAATTAGGGCATGCTGAGGAAGCGTTGGCGATTCGTTAAAAAGGAAGTGAAATGACAAAATCATGGAAAATGCGATTTGCCTGCCTATTGATGGTTCTGTGCTGGCCTCCCGCCAGCGTGCTGGCGGACAGCGAATTGCTTACCGCGGCGCGGAGAGGAGATCTTTTCCGGGTAAAGGCGCTGCTCGCCGCCAAAGCCGACGTGAATGAAGCGAGGCAGGATGGCGCCACCGCGTTGATGGCCGCTTCCACCACGGGCCATCAGGCAATCGTGCGAAAGCTGCTTGATGCCAGGGCTGACGTGAATGCGCGCATGAGCAATGGCGCCACGGCATTGATGGCGGCAGCGGCGGTTGGCAACCGGCAAATAGTGACGGCCTTGCTTGCCGCCGGAGCCGATGTGAATGCCAGGGCAAATGATGGCCTGACCGCTTTGATCATTGCATCTGAAAAAGGCTATCCGCAGATAGTCCACGCGCTGCTTGCGGCCAGAGCGGATGTCAATGCCGTGGCGGGCAACGGCATCAACGCCTTGATGGCGGCGGCGCAGGAAGGATATCGCATGGTGGCGCAGGAGTTGCTGGCGGCTGGTGCCAATGCAAATGCCAGGACAAGTGATGGCGTGACCGCATTGATACTGGCATCAGAGAAGGGGCATCAGCCGGTAGTGCAGCAATTGCTCGCCGCTGGCGCGGAAGTAAAGGCTCGCATGAATAGTGGCATCACAGCGCTGTTCGTGGCATCGCAGAACGGACATCAGCTAGTCGTGCAGAATCTGCTGGCAGCCGGTGCCGAGGTCAATGCCGCAAGGGAGCACGGTGCGACAGCATTGCTGATGGCATCGGAAATGGGCCATCCTGAAGTGGCGCGCATGCTGCTTTCCGCCGGGGCGGATGTGAATGCCAGGATAGACAACGGTGTCACGCCGTTGATGGTGGCATCCCAGGCCGGCCACTTGACGGTAGTGCATGAGCTGCTGGCAGACAAGGCGGATGTAAACGCCCGAACCAGCGACAATTTGACTGCGTTGCTGATCGCGTCGGAAAAAGGCTATCAAAAAATAGTGCAGGCGCTGCTGGTGGCGGGTGCGGATGCGAACGCCAGGACAAGTGAGGGCATTACCGCGCTGATGGCGGCGGCAAAAGAAGGTCATCAACTGGTAGTTCATGAACTGATTGAAGCCAAAGCCGATGTGAATGCCAAGTCAGGCAATGGCTTGACTGCATTGATGGCCGCATCGCAGGATGGACGGCAGGAGGTGGTTTATGTGCTGATCGCCGCCAGGGCAGACGTAAACGCCACGACAAGCGACGGCATTACCGCCCTGATGCTGGCATCGCAGGACGGCAGGCAGGAGGTGGCCGAAATATTGCTCGCGGCCGGCGCCAAGGCGGGCGTGAAAGCCAGGGATGGCAGCACGGCGATGACAATGGCATCCCAGAACGGCCATTCGGAAACAGTGCGTATTCTTGAAGAAGCCGGCGGGAAAAAATGATCGTATCCATGGATCAGCTTGTTTTCTGCCCGTGGTGATCTATAGTACAAAAAACCGGTATCCCGCATCGCGGGGGCTGTACACGATTCGGCCCGGATGAATATTATTTCCAAGAGGAGGCATCATGGAAGGTTTTACGCAAGCAAACCTGTTCGAACTCAGCCGCGGCGCCATACATGTCACCTATTCCACGACGAGCATCCTTGGCGGCCCCATCTTCAGCTATCGCGACGACAGGATCAGCCGTTCGTTCCGGGGAGACGAGATTCGCATCCAGGATACGGAGGTCGGCCAGTTGATTACCGTCACGCTGGAATCCATACCCGATCTGAAAACCGACACGTTTTCACTGCTTCTGCCTATCGTCACGGTATTACCCCAGTCCGCGGGAGCGCACATCAGGGTTCCGGGAATCACCGCTACCGCCCCCACCACCATCGCGGGACCGCCGCCAGGACCGCAGCGCCTTTACAGCGTAGTCAACCTGCAAGGCACTGCCCAGTTCATTGTATCTTAGGAAGAGCCAAACAAGCTTCCCGGCGATACAGGTCTTCCGCCTATACCCCTGAGATTCAGGATATATCGATAACGACCCGGTAGCGCGCCTTACCCGTCGCCAGATGCTCGATCGCGTCATTCACGCGGCTTAACGGGAAATGCTCGACCTGCGGCGCGACGCCATGCCGCGCGGCAAAATCCAGCATGGCGGAAATTGCCGCAGGCGCTCCCGTAGGGGATCCGGAAACGCTTTTCTGCTTCATGATGAGGTCGAAGGCGGCGATCGGCATCGGTTCGAGCACGGCTCCCACCACATGCATGCGGCCGTTCGGTTTCAATGTTCCCAGCAATGCGCTCCAGTCAAGCGGCACGTTGACGGTGATCAGGAGAAAATCGAGCGAGCCTGCCGCCTTCGCAATCCCCGCCCTGTCACGGCTCGATATCACCTGATGGGCCCCCAATTTCCTGGCTTCTTCGAATTTGGATTCGCTGGAAGTAAAAGCCGTCACTTCGCATCCCCATGCGTTTGCGAACCGCAGGGCCATGTGGCCGAGGCCGCCGATTCCCACCACGCCCACGCGATCCGTCGGCTTGACATTGAAATGCATCAGCGGGGCCGCGACCGTGATGCCTCCGCACAGCAGCGGCCCCGCGGAAGAAATATCGAGCGCATCGGGCAGGGGAATTGCCCACGCCCAGTGCGAGCGCAGCCGGTCGGCAAACCCTCCGTGACGCCCGATGATGGTCGCGCCCACCTCCGGGCACAAATTGTGATTTCCGGTCATGCATTCATGGCAGTGCATGCAGCTCGAAGCACTCCAGCCAATGCCCACGCGCTGCCCGGCTTTCAAGCCCTTGGCGGACTCCCCCAGCGCGACGATGCGCCCCACCGCCTCGTGCCCCAGAATCACCGGATACCGGGACAAACCCCAATCATTATTCAGGATGGAAAGGTCGGAATGGCACAAACCGCAATACTCCACGGCAATTTCCACCTCTTCCGCACCCAGGGGGCCGGCATCGTAGGTAAATGGCTCAAGTTCCCGTTTCGCGCCTGAAGCAGCCCATCCGTGTATGGTCGTCATTTGTCCCCCTATCGATAGAGTTGGCATGCATTGCAGTCTCGCGAATTGTACGGGATGCGCCTGGCGGTGTCGGAATAAAATTGCGGGCAGGGAAATTACCCTTGCGGACTGCCGGATGACCCACCCTTGGGCGGCACGGGCAGGATCTGGTCGAAAGCGAGGCCGCTATGCCCTTCCCCACGGCCGGTGCGTTTCCTGGCGCCAAGCCAGGTAAAAACCCTGCCGTCGTTCCAGCGCGTGCGCTGGAACGATTGAAACACCTGCACGCCCGCCCTGGGCACTTCCTGCTCATGGATATGATAAGCCTTTCCCGCCTCCAGGCCCTCGCGCAGCAGAGTGGTACGGGGACGTACGCGCTCGAACGAAGGCGCAGGATCATTTTCAAGGTAGCGCGGCATGGCAGCGCGGCGCAGCTGGATTTGCCGCTGGCTGCCCGGGACATGTTCGGGCACGAATGGAATCCAGTTTTCCGGCACGGTGGTCATGATGTTGTAGCGGAAAGGCGCTTTCCACTCTTTCGGGGCAGGCGGAGTTGCAGCGTTCTGCTGATCGAGCAGCGCCTGGAGGTAGCCGTGATATTCCGCTGCGGCAATATTGCCTTCCCGGCTTCCACCCTGCGGCATGGGCACCGCCGTTTCTATACCCCAGACCATGTTCGCCATTTCATCACGGATGAGCGCAACCTGTTCCAGCGGCGGGCTTTCCTGCACTTTCGGCGCAGTCGGCAAAACCAGCAGGGTAAGGTCTGCCGGCTCATCCTTGGCTCCCTTGATATTCAGGCTGAACATCGTCCAGCGCTGCCAGCTGTCGTCCGCGCCACGGCCGGCCGGTTGTATCCAGAAGCGTTCTCCGAACGTATTGGTGATCGCCAGGCCTTTTATATTCAGGATCGAACCCGCCGGAACAGTGTATGGAAACAGGAACCAGTCATTTGCATAGACCAGGCCGAACTCGATGAGGAGAAGCTTTGCCAGGTCAGTAGTTCCGGGTTTGATATCGCCGAAATTGGTCTTGCCGTCCTCGAACGCCCACCAGCGCGTGTCGGGCATGCCGTTGAAGCGTACCGGCGAAGGAATGAAACTGCGCGTGAGGTACGGCTTTTCCAGAGTGAGGCCCGCCGGAACTTCCGGATTCTCGAGCGTATCGTCCAGGCTCTGCCGGGTTTTATCCCAATCGAAGTTATACCAGTCCAGATGTTCATGGTAGTACTCCTCGGCGGCCAGCACCTTTTCCTTGCCCTCGCCGTCGGGCGCTGCGCACGCGAACTGGTATTCCAGCCGCACCGGCTGCCAGGCGTCCTCATGCTCTTCCGGCGGAATGAAATAAAGTTTTTCAAACCACGCCACATAGCGGGGTCCGGCCTCATCCGCGGCCGATTTGTCGCCAGCAGACAATCCTCCGATCCCGTCCGAAGCGAGATTCGCCGGGTTTTCCTTCAGATGAAAATAAAGCTTCGCCCCGTCCATGGCCCGGCCGGCTATTGCCTGGAATTGCTGCCAGGCATCCGCATGCGCACATATCCCCGCATCCGCCTTCGTAGCCGGATCGGGACGGGGGAAGGGATATCCTGACTTGAACGGGTCCGCCGCCGATGCCGGAATCATTTTCAGCCAGCGCCGCCCCATCTGCAGCCGCAGATCCAGCGAGAGCAGCTGCGCTCCCGCCGTGAAAGGAATGGCGCGCCGCTCCACCGTGGCTTCCAGCGGCGCTTTGGTATCAAATGGCCGGGGCGCCCCGCCTTGCGGCCGGTATCGGGATAGCTGCCGGCCCTCTGCATGCAGCTTGGCATAGATAGGCGTGCCGGCATCATCACCCTCGAATTCACCCATTTGCCACTGTTTGCAGAGCATCCACAGGGCATCCCGTACTTCCGCGCGCAGCGCTCGGCTGAAATTATCCGTCCGGGGACGGCTTTCCAGGCGGTTGTAGCGGGTAAGCGTGGGAAACAGGACGCTTCCGGACAAGACCTCCGGCAGGTTGCGTATGATCAGCGGATCGCTCATGGGATTTTTCCTACATACTGATTCACCAGGGACAAGTCCGCGGCGATGGTGATCGGCCGCCAGGCTGTCGCCAGGATGGTTGCGGGAAGAAATACGGAAAGCGCCGTCCGGTCGAGCTGCTGCGGTTCCACGGCGCGGGAGCGGGCCAGGTCGAGCGTCTCTCCAAGAGAGTCGACGAGATCCTCCCATTTCCACGCGCCCGTGAACTCCGCCGGCAATGCCAGCAGGATGGCTTGCGGAGGCTCGGCATTAGGCTTGTCGAAATGGAATGCGACGCCGGTCGTCTCGGTATCCGTCGGTATGACCTCGGTCCATTCGTCCAGCAGAAGGCCGCACTGCGGCTTTGTTTTGTCGAAATCCCGGGAATAATGCGCGGTGTAAAGCAGCAGCTCCCGCTCCAGCTTATCCTTGGCGGCGGGCGGGAATTCCAGGGCCATCCAGGTTGCGGCGGAACCACCGGGACCGGCAGGGGCATGCGGCAGCTGGATAGGCTGCAGGTTGGGCGCGGATGTGCCCAGTGCCTCGGCAAGAAAGACGAGATTTTCCAGGTGATGCATTTTTTCACGCACCCTGGCCACGCCGTATAACCAGTCATCCACGGGAAACTCATTTTTCAGGTCATTTTTTTGATAATCGAGCAGAGCCGCGCGGCTGGCGTAGGCATTCGCCCATTCTTCCGCCTGCTTGTCCGGAAGACTGAATGAGGGAACCAGCACGAATTCCTCGCCAAATACCGCGCGCGCGGCTTCGGTAAGAATTTGTACACGCTTGGCGGAGTCGGCGGCGACATCATGCTCGGCCAATTTCTGCGTAACCGCCCCTGCGCGCGCATCCAGATCGGCAGCAAGCTGCCGGGCACGGCTGCGGATGTCTTCCGCCAGAATGACCACCTGCTTTTCATCCTCAGTGATGCTCACCGGGGCCAGGTCAAAATCCGCCACCGCCAGCAGGCTCCTGCATGTCGTCAGCAGCCCGCTGAGCGTGGTTTCGCCGGTTTTTTCCATGCCCTTGAGCAGTGTCAGGCGGGACCGGAAAGCCGTTTCCTTTGCCTGCACCGCTGCCAGAACCTGCGCCGAGCTCTGCCCCGCCGGATCGGTATAGGTGGTCGAGATCAGCCGCTCGGCCTGGAGCAACAGGGCTTTGCGTTCTTCTTCTCCCGGCTGCGCAGGCAGCGTGCCCATCAGCGCTTCATACTCATCGAGTTTGTTCTGGAAGCGCCCGGCGGTATCCGCCACTTTCTTCAGCAGCTGCGCGAACAGGTTGCCCTTCGTTTCGTAAAACAGGCCGAACTCCGTCTGCGGCAACCCATACCGGGCAATCTCGCGGCAGGCGGCGATGATGCCTTCCAGGTATTGGTCGATATCGCTCAATATGGTCGCGATGACCGGCCCCGGCTCCGGAAAGACAGCATCGAGCTGGCCCTGGAGAGGCAGGAGTTGGTTCGTCCGGATGGCTGCCAGCGCTGTGGGAAGAAAATCAACGCGATCGCGCCGCAGCGTGCTACCGCTGGCGGCATCCTCCTTCCCTTCGGTAGGGAGCGCCATATCCACGGCTTGCAACGGCCGGGAATGCAGCGCGAGCGCGCGCAGGCCGCGGACGAGCGGCCCAACCTCGAAAAAACTGAAATCTCCCGTGGCACCTTCAAGATAGGAGATTTCCAGCGGAAGATCCGGCCTGGGTTTCACCATAGGGTGGGTAAAAGCGAAATCGCGGATGCGGTCTTCCAGCTCCGAGCGTGCTTCCGGGTTTTCCGCCCGCATGATATAGATCAGATCGAGCGCTTGCAGGCCGAGGTCCGCCTGGGTCACGTGGATGACCTGCGGATTACCGGTGGCCGGATCGGCATAACCCACCCTGCAGCCGAGCCGCGCGGCATCCGGCAATAAGGTTGCGGCCCAGCGGTTGATGGCCGGTTCGGCCCTGGCGCGCGGATTGTCACTTGGGACTACCGGAATGTTTGTATCGAGTTGCAGCCCAACCCGATGGGTGAGCGCGATGCCGCTGCGCGGCGTCTGCACCACTTCGGGTACCGGCGGAAAGGTAGCCTGGCTGTAAGCATCGAGCGTTGCGGCAGCCCGGTCGTAATTGCCCATGACCACCTGGTGCACGCCCTCCGCAATCGCGAGATCCGCCAAGGCGTCGTAAAGATCCAGCAGGCGGTCGACTTCCGCATCGAGGACCGCTTGCTGCGCCGAGCTGGCAGGCGGCAGCTTCGAGGGAGGAAAACCGAACGGGTATTTCCTGCTTGCCGTATCGGCGTTCTTTGCACGGCGAAGGAGATCCAGTCCATGGACGACATTGCGCGCCTGGACCGCTTCGATGGAAGTTCCTTCGGGAATGTCTTCCGCACGCGTGTATAACGGAAAAACGCTGCGCAAGGGATAGATGAACTGGTCGCTTTCGGCGAAGGCATAGCGGTCGTGCAACCCGCGCTCGAACTGGTAACCGAGCAAGGCGGCCAGGCTCTGGCCGTTGCGGATTCCCTCGATGATGCCCAGCGCAAGCCGTACCCGCTCCGAGGAAAGGTTCACCTTCAGCAGGTCCGGTTGCGCGGGAGTGGCATTGGCGATGTATCCATTGCGCAGCACTGCCGCGGTTACCGCATGATTGACCGAGGGGGCGTGAATATAACCCTCGTTGCTGCTGTCGCTGAATAGCGGCTCGTTTTGCCCTGCGGGCTGCTGTTTGTTGAATATTTCATCCAGTTCTTCGCTCAGCGTGACCGCAGCCAGCTCCTTGTTTTCGGGGCGCACGTTTTCCAGCCAGCCGTATGCACCCAGATAGATGCCCTTGCGCCAACCCGCACGCGGCTCTGCAGTTACCCGTCCGCCTTCGGTATTTTCCGCGGGTCCGGCGGCTTCGGCGGCAGGTGCATGCCGCATCGAAGCAAGCTGGAAGCCGAGAAGGCCCGTAGTCCAGGCATCGAGCCGGTAGGCGCAGCAATCGAGATGCTCCGCCAGCAGGCGTTCCAGCCGGGCGGTAGGGGTTTGCGCAAGCCTGTCCAGGGCGGCGATCTGCTCGGCAAGGTGGCGGGTACCGAAAAGCACACCGATGTTCCGGGTGAGATAATCGGCCAGCAGCATGCGGGAATCGCCGGTTACCTGCTGGTTCGGGGTATAAAGCATTTCGTAGCGGCTTTTCTCGGGCGCCGAACCGCCCCCGGCTGCACCGGTGTTCGCACCCTCGATCTGGAAGAAATGCGGCTCGGTGCGCAGCGATCTTCTCCCGGGCTCATCGAGCAATTGCGCATCGTCCAGCACGCGGATGCCGGCATCGTGGTAGCCGAGCTCGAGTGCATGCCTGAGCAGGATGTAGAGGAGAGAATTGGGCCATTTATTGTCCAGGAACCCATCCTGGACGCGTATGGTCTCGAATGAGAGGCGCGCCCACTCATGCAGCCATTCGATGTAGTTGCGCTTACTCGTCGTCACGATCCGCAGCGGATCAACCTCGGATAGCGGTCCTTCCTGGATGATCGGACCATTGAGGCGGTTGGGGAAAATCTTCCAGAACAGGTCGAACAGTTTCGGCGTCTCCAGCCCGGAATAACCCAATTGCCGCAGCAGGGTGAACGCCTCGTTATGGAGCTCGTTGGCGGGCAGCGTCTGCCAGGAAATGAACAGTTGCCACATGGCGGCGATATTGTGTTCCTGCTTCTGGGTACTGGCATAGCGCTGGTGGAATTCCACCGAGGCGGGATGCAGTCCCACGATATCGAGCAGTTCCTGGTGCGGGTCTGTGTCGCCCGTGCCGTCTGTCGCCCCTGCCCCGCCCTCCACGCCGACATGGGCCGCCTGCCCCGCAAGACTCCGCCAGATGGCATTGAGCCGGTCGAGCACGTCCTTGAACTTTGCCAGCCAATCCAGGAATGATGTGCCGCGCTGCTCCAGCAAGCGGCGGGAATAATCGATGGAGATCTTCTCCTTGCCGGATATCCACCGGGCCCTGCTGATGGCCGCCGCCGGAAGGATGCCGTAAGGCTGGCGGCCGATGCGGATGGCAGGGATCGGGCCGCGGCCGCTGACGAATCGATTGAAAAACCAGCGGGTATAGTAGATGGCATCGTCGCTGAAAACTGGTTGCAGCAGGGTATCCATGAAGTAGCCAAGGGTGGCCGGCCACAGGGCGGTATTCATTGCACGCGCTTCGCCCTGGTCCCGCCCTCCGGCGCGAGGGACCTGCTTCAGCCAGTCCGATGCATCCAGGCCGAGGCTTTCCGCGAACCACTGGCCATCGCGCTTTTCCATGAGATCGTCCGTCTCGCTGAACTGCCCCAATCCCCTGAAAACGAAATCGTAGCTGCTGTCGGCATCGTCCTCGCGCGAATAGGCGGAGTTGCCATCGTCGGTATTGTTGGTGGCCGCGCCCTGGGGTAAAAAGGAAAAGCCGCTCCTGCTGAAATAGTGGTGGCGGAACAAAGTATCCAGCTCATCCTTGCCTTTACCGGCATCCGCGCTCAGGCGGATTCCCAGGACAAACAACCGGTCGAATCCCGCCGCAAGCGATGGCGTCAGTTCCACGCGAAAACCCATGCCGCGGCGCACCGCTTCATCGAAATCCGTCATCCATCGCATTTCATCGCCGAGTTCGAGGTTGCCATTCTCATCGAACTGAAACTGGGACTCGGGTGTACCCGCCGGGTCGGGGCTGACCGAAAATGGCACCTGCACCGGCTCGCCGAGTTGATTCAGCACCTGGACGCCATCGCGGTAGCCCAGCAGGACAAACCGTTCCGGCAGCAGTTCCGCTTTCGCGGCCTGCATCCAGGACCGGGTTTTGGTATCGATGTCTTCCTTTTTCGGCAAAAACAGGAAAGATGTGCGCACCGTGGCGCTGACGCGCGTATATCCCGCCGGCGGCTGCTCCGCGAGGTTATAGGGAGCAAACTGCGCGATCAGCTGCGCGGCACGCTCCGCGCCCACGGCTGCGGCAAGCGCATCCCGGGCAAGCCCTTCCAGGCTGTTGCGCCCCTCCGCCTGCCAGATGGCAATCCAGTAGGGGGTCAGCGCAGCTTTCTCCGAATCCGCCAGGCTCTCGTCGGCGGTAATGACCAGGATGACTTCTCCGGCTGTCCTGGATTGTGGCTTGAGTTCCAGCGCGGGATTGCCCAGCGGATCGTCCGGCCGGAGGGGGTTGAGCGGGCGGAATTGCCCGATGATCCAGGTTGCCCGCCCCGATCCGTGGCTGGCGACCAGCGCGCGCCATGCGGCGCGTTCCGTTGCTTCATCCCCCGCCGCATGGAAATATTCGCGCCAGAAGATGGTCGCGCTGTGGAGTTCGGTTTGCGACAGTGTTTCCTCGAATGTATCCACCAGGCACTCGTCCGGGTAGATGCGCACCCACAGCTGCTGCGCACGGCCGGCGGCTCCATCCGCGCCTCCGGCATCCAGGGCTTTGAAACGCGTTTCCAGCCGCAAGGGAAAGAGCATGATGGGGATGCCGTCATCCATTTTCTCCATTTGCCGGCGCGGGTCGGACCACGTATCCTGGAAGAGGCCGGTTATATCCGCCAGCTCACCCTTGATGGCATCGAGGCGCTGTTGCCGTTCCTTTTCAAGGTTCTCCAGGCGGCTTTTTCGCGCTTCGAGTGCCTGGCGCTGCTCAAGGCTCTGCGCATTGTCCGGGCTGGCCCAGCGGCCGAGCGCTTCCATTTCCGATGCCACCTGCTTGAGCTGCTCCCCCGCAAGGAATAGCGCACGCGCCGCCTCGTCACGGGCGGCCCGGGTTTGAGACAGCTTCCGCTGCGCGTCCTGGAATTCTGCCATCGACTTTTCCCTTCCTTGCGTTTACTTGACGGTGAGCATCTCGCTGGCATGCACGGCTACCATGACCGGCACCTGGTACAGTATGTAGGCGAGGTCCGCGGCATCGGCCTCCTTGCGCCAGGCAACCTGCACATCCTCCTTGTATTGCTCGAGTTCTTCCTCGAATTCCGCCTGGCTGGTATCGGTGGGCTGCGTCAGCCCGATCGGCGCCGTCGCACCGGTAATCTGGAGGAATCCCCCCTCCGGCAAGGCGGGCGTCGCATCTTCCCATGAGAGATCGCTCCAGGTGTGCTTTTCGGAGGTGGGACCGCCGATGTCGAGCCCGAACCGGGGCTCGCCCGGACGCTCCTTGATGACAAAAAACCACCCGGGCTTGTCTTCGTCGCCCGGGTGGGAGCCATCGCTGCCTTTGGCAACTTCCGATGTCAGATCGAAACCGAAAAAGTAGATATCAGGGTCGATCTTGGCGCTGTAAAGTGGAGTCTTGACGAGCGTGCGCGGTGGGTTGTCCTCCAGGCCCTCCGGTATGTCCGCCAGATCCCGCTCCTTCGTATTGTCGATGACGTTGCCTGGCGTGCCGTCGGGATTCGTTTTCATCTGCCACTTGGCCTTGTGCGCATAGATGACGGCCGTGGGATATTTTTTCAGCAGCTCCCCCCGGATCACGAGCACCACTTCCTCCTCCTTGGCACCGCCTTCCTCCCGATTGTCATGATCCCCCAATGCGGAAGCGGGCAGCCAGCGGTGCAGTTCGGGAATATCCCTGAGCTTCTCCTTCAGATTGGCGAGATCCTCCCCGGATTCGGGGAGATAGCCGCTGACATCCCAGAATTGGCGGAAGTAGCTGCCGCGCTGATCAGTCGGGTATTCGCGCCATAGCAATTCGCGCGCCATTTCATGATTGATGCCCACCATGTAGGACTCGATGAACTTCTGGTTGGTCTCCAGCAGCGTGATGCTGTTCTGCTCGATCAGGTTGATGTTCGGAAGGAAATACTCGGAGGAAAGGTCCGACAAGGGCTTGTACATCGGCAAGTCGAACCGCGGATAATTCATCACCTCGTCAAACACCTGCGGATTGAAGCGGTCGCGGATGCGCCCGGGCAACAGAATCCTGTCCAGCACCAGGCGTGGAACGGTGCGATCCGGATGCAACGCCGCGAGCGTTTCCACCGCCAGCACACTCAGGTTCAGCGGCTGCTTGGGAGGAAGGGTTGCCGCCGCGCGCGCGGCGGTATCCACGGCATACATCTCCTTTACCGCCGCCTTGAGCCGCTGCGCCTCCACGCTGTCCGTCGTGCCCACTGTGGGCCTGGCCGCTTCTCCGGGTTCAGCGATGCGGAAGTCCAGGCTTTTGGGCGCAGTGTCCACCGCCGCAGGTGGAGGAGCGGCCGACCCCGGCCGCCCGTCGTCCCCGAAAACCTGCGGCTTCGCCAGTTGCGGCAGTATCCGGTTCATCACGGCGTACAGGCCCAGCAATCCCGCGGCCGCGCCCAGGCCCAGGATCGCCAGGGGCAGAGCGGGCGCCAGCAGCAATGCCAGCAGCGCGATGGCGATCCCCAGTGCCAGGGTAGCGGCGGGAAGCCAGGCATATTGCCGCACCAGGTCCGCCAGCCACTTCGGCTCGATGGGCGGCTGGACCTGGTCGGCCAGCACCTGCTCGGTCTGGATTCCCGAAGGGGTCGACTTGGGTGGCGCAGGCAGCAATTCGCCTGAATTCAGGCGGGAAATCACCGTTTCCGGAGCGATACCGCGGGTCGAGAACGGTAACTTGCGCACGATGCGGGCACGGGGACGCATGGTTTTTCGCATCTGCGCCGAAACCGCCACGGGCGGCACCCGGCTCATCCTGACTTGCTGGAAAACGGTGGTGTTCTGTACCAGGATGCGCTTCTGCACCGGTGCGCTGATAAGCATCAGCCTGTCCGCCCGTTGAGCGAGGAGCGGCTGGAAATTTCGCGCATGCCATTGCCAGAGCGCTTCGCTGCCCAGCTGCGCGAAACGGATCAGGCGATTGGCGTTGATCACCTCGCCCACCTGCTGCCAGGCCATGTTCATGTATTCTTCCTGCTTGTCCTGGATGACCCGCGTGCCGAAACCGGCGGATACGCGAAATCGGGGATCGAGGTTGAGTTCGTGTATCCAGTTCCTGTTGTTGGGCAGGTCCGCGCCGCCTGCATCCTTGAGCAGCCGCTCCACCGCCGCGTGCCAGCGCCCGTATAGCGGCGGAGTAATCAGCGGATCGGGATCGGGCGGATTCTCCGGATCCGGGATGATTTCGGGATTCGCGCCCGGTTTCTGGTAATCGTCAGCCAGGTTCAGAAATTGCGCGATGGCTGTCTGGATGGGCTGGGGATAACCATTATCGGCCCAGTGCTCATATTTATTGAATTCATCGATATCGCGGATTACCTCTTCGGGAACTCGCAGCGCCCCGCCCAGCTTGAGTATGCCGCCGAGCGGCCCCGAGGGGTCCAGCCCTGGAAGATTCCAGCCCGGTTCCTGCATATCCATGTCGCGCCGCCCCACCCGATCGTCAGCGGGCTTGGCTTTCAGCAGCCGCACCAGGTATTCGAAATCGCCAATGGAACTGGTGCGGAAATACCAGCGGTGGTAGTAAGGAAAATCGAGCTGGTCCGGTTTCTCGCCCCAGGCATATTGGCTGGCGAAATCCGGATTGACTTCAAACCCGAGGCCGGCCTGCCTTCCGCTTTCGAAGGCCGGCATCAGAAAGGCATGGTAGGCGCTATCGGGTTTCAGCTTTCGTGGACAAAGCAGGCGTGCGTAGGCAAGATCGGCATTCTGCTTCAGCGCATTGTCCAGCTTTGGCAGGACTGCGTTCATGTTGCTCGAAACGATTTCCGCGTCGCTTGCGGCGAGGTCGCGATTGACATGGACATGCGCCCAGGCCCAAAGCTGCTGGGCGGGCGGAAAAACCGTGGCCGGATTTTCGACGTGGATAAAAGGCAAAGGCTTGTCTTTCACGTTCTTGCCGTCTTCGAACTCGCTTTCCTCCAGAACCACCAGCGCAATCCACGGGCGCAGGCGGTTCAACGCGTCATCCGGGCGGTTCGGCGTATAACGCCAGGGGAAATCCTCTTCGTAGAAATCGATGTACGGAAGGTAATTGGCCTCGAAATTGGTGATCCAGTTCAGCGGCTCGGTCTTGAATATGGCTCGCGGATCGATGCCAACGACGTCTCCCGGCCCGTAGAGCTGGACCGGCTTGGAAATGTCAGCCTTGAGAGGCTCTCCGCCATTTATCGCCTTGCCTTCCAGCGACAATTGCAGGTCGAACGTGGCGCGCAGCTTCACCGCGTCCTGGTCCGGCTGGCTGATCTTGTTCGCGAGCCCCAGGCGCAGGTACGGAAGAAAGGAATAGGTGCCGATCGGTTTCGCCATGGGCTAGCTTTTACTCATAGGGTGAAAGTCCGTCATTCGCTTCCTCGCGCTGTTACCGTTCATATGCTCGCCTCATATTGAGGCACCACGTGCAGGGTTTCATACAGCTCGGGTTTGGCGGATACCTGCTCGGCAATAAACCGGCTGGCCAGCGCTTCGCTGGAGAAATAGGCTGCAGACGTGCTGTAAGGACGATTGTTTTCCACGAGCGCTACGGTAAAGCCGCCTTCCCTTACTTTTATCTTATCCTCGAAAGGGTCGAGCTTTGTCGTATAACTATTTGATAATAAAGAGTTTGATATTGCCGAGCTTTTCACGAAATGATCGAAGAACCCGGCAGTGAAGATCTTGAACCGGCGACGGAAGCGTTTGTAGTTGCTGTCGATGATGATCTGCTCGTAGCGCACCCTGCGCTTCACCAATTTTGCCGCGCCCAGCTGCTGCGTGCCGGAGGCCAGCACCACGCCACCGTGCAATGGATCGTATGCCCGTTGCGACAGTTTTTCCGCGTCGCTCATATCCAGGAACTGGGCTTTTGCGAATTGCTCGTCGGCATCGACCGCCTTCACCAGGCCAGCCGTCGGAGCAAGCATGAATTCATTGGCGTCCGCGGGTTTTCGGTTGCCCACCTTATCGATTTTGAGATCGAGCGGCACGGCGCGTTGGCTGATACGCAACGACCCCAGCGGATGCAGCACTTGCGCGGTTTCCCCTTCTGGCAGCTTGCGCAGCGATACCAGCAGATTGTTGTTGATCGGCAGTTCGGCTTTCCAGTTTTCCAGCTTGTCGATTTCGGCACGGAGCAAGGGCATGACCGGGATCGGTGGCAAAGTGGTGTCCTTGCTGTCGCCCCAGGTGATATCGAAATCGGCGGATACGTCGAAAAAGAACAGGCTGAGAGTGCCGGTGCCATGCGCACGCCAGGGAGTGGGTCCTTCCAGCGCGAACTGGAGCCGGATGCTGAACAGGCCCAGGCCGAATACCTTAAGTGAAACGGAAGCCGATATTTCGATGATGAAATAGAATGGCGAAAACTGGAACAGCGCGTCGAAAGCCAGGTGCCCATCCACTCGCGCCACGCCGACGTCGAACATGACCTCTGTGCGCGAACCGAATTGCACGGTGTTGGATGTCACCGCAAAGTAGGTCTCAGTGCGTATGCGTGCGACGTCGGTATTGAGGATGCTGACGACAATGCGCCGCGGGCTGGGGAATGGCAGCGGTGGCGGATTGAAGCGCGGATGGAACCCCCCGGCGGATACCACGAAGTTGGCGTCGTCGCCCCACGCCACCAGCAACCCCATTTCTCCTTCGAGGGTCAGGAACAGGATGCGCGATTCGAACAGCGATGCGAAGAAATAGAGCCGCTTCTTGTCGAACTCGATGGCGCCTGCAAAATTCACCTGGATGACGATCAGCGGCGCGTCTTCCGCCGGAAGGGCGACCTTCAATACGCCCACGATGGCGATATTGCCCGGTATCTCGATGATGATGCCCAGGGAAATACTGACGAGCATGGGCGTACCCCAGCCCAGCCTGGCCATCGGGCCGATAAGAAATTTTCCTTCATAAGGGGGGAAGATGATGCGCAGGTCGCTGATGATCCTTGCCGCATTCTCCACCGGGTTCTGGGGAAACATGATGCTGTTGATCGCGCCGCTGCGCACCCCCTCCATCAGCGACTGCAGGTTCATCGTGCGGTTGAGTCCCAGAAGACCGCCTACTCCCAGCAGGGTAAAACCGAAACCAAGCTGGATTCCGGTGCCGAACTCGGCCGTGATGATGATGAGCAGGGAAAAACCTTTCGAGCCATCGGGCATCCTGGTGGTGATGATTCCGATGGCTTTTACCGTCACGATGCCCGCAATGGAAAGCTCGAGCGCACCCGCATACTCGCCCCGGTCGAAATCGAAATAAAGATAGCCGCCGCCCGTCACCACGCCCGCATCCACCACCAGGCCCACGCCGTTCGGCGGCTTGAAGCCGAGCGCCGTATCGAAAGGCCCGAATCTGGCATCCACGCCTTCCGCGAACCGCAGGTCCATGAGCACGCCCATGCGTTCGATGGCGACGTGCAGCGGCCCAAGGTTGCCGGCAAGGCCGGCGGAAACTTCCTGGGACAGTGATCCATTGGGAAGAATGCGCAATGCCAGGTAAAGGGTCTGGAAATCGATGGGCCCCAGCTGCCTGTGGATCGGCAGCGCGATCTCGATGCCACCGCTCGCCTTGACCCGTAAACCGGTGCTGGCCTGCCACTCCAGTCCCAGGTCGAATTCTCCTTCGATATCGGCGGCGGCAAGCAGCCTGGCAATGAAGCCGTCCGCGTCCGAGGAACCAAGATGCAGCGCCAGGCGGTCGATGTCGGCGAATAGCAGCGGATCGAGGGTAGCGCTGCCGCCCGTACCCACCTCTGCCTTCAAGCCCACGCCCGCCTGGATGTTGTTTGCCGATAGCGAAACCGTTCCGCCCGTGCCGCCGATGAGTTGGAAAGGCCTCGCCTCCTCGTTGCGCTCGAAGAAGATGCGAAGCTCCCCTGTGATCGAACCGGACAACGGCTGCAATGTGATGGTCAGCGGTGGCCTGATCTGCCCCGACACGCCGCCAACCATGCGGAAACTGGAAGCAGTGACAAAACCCCACTCATCGGCGAGGCGGAGGCGTTGCGAACGGTCGGCATCGAAATCGCCGATCAGGGTCAGGCGCAGGCCCGGCGGCGAAACGGAAGAATCGCGACGGACCAGCAGGCAGCCCTTGAGAAAGGGTTCGCCCGCTTCCTCGCCGATCTCGATATCATCTTCCTCGTGAAAAAACCCCCGGATCACCCGGAAAAAACCGGTCGGGTCGAAACCGGGGTCTCCCCAGCCCAGGGTTTCGCGAAAGTGCTTTTCGGGATCGCCGATCAACCCTTTCACGCGGTCGAGCCGAAGGCCCTTGCGCACGTATGAACGGCTCAGGCTGTCGCCGCTGTTGTAGCCCTGGTGTTCCCAGTCGAGCAGGCCCAGCAGCTTGAGTCCGTATGCCAGTTCCGGCACGCGCTCCGTGATGGCCGAGGCAATGGCGTAATCGCTGATCTTTTTCGCCAGGCCGGCCGCGAATGCTTGCGCGGAGGCCCTGGCTGCTGCATCGGGTATGGTCGCGGCCGTCAGATTGGCCTGGATGGCGCTGATCAAGCTGGACAGCGCATGGTAGAACTCGACAAGCGTCGAGGCAAACCGTATCAGCGCGGCCAATATCTGGAGATCGTCCCCAGCCTCGTCGGCGGCTGCCATATCTGTGGCAGCCTCTCCCGCCTTGTTTGCAGCTGCTTCCGCCTGGCCCAGGGCCGAAGCCACGGCGGGTGCGTGCGTGACGGCGGCAGGCAACTCCAACCCGAGGGCATCCGTGGAGAATTCATGGAAAAGCGGGGCACCCGCACCAAGCGCTTTTCCCAGCCAGGATGCCAGTCGAACCAGGTAGATGGAATCAGTGGCCATTTGCGCGATCCATTGAATGCATCAGGGTGTATGGTCAAAGGCCAGCTTGGCGTCGAGCCTTCCGGCCCCGGCCTCGTCCGCAGTTGTCGGATCGATGGGAATCGTTACCGGCTGAACATTGCCTTTGAGCGTACTCATCACCTGCGAGATGGTCAATGCCGGATTTTTCTGCAGCATCAGGGCTACGGTTCCGGTCACATGCGGGGCCGACATGCTGGTCCCGCTCATTCCTACGACATATTTTTTCTTGCGCCTCGGCTGTGAATCCTTGCTCTTGGCCGCATCCACATGCACACCGGGCGCGGCGATATCAGGCTTGGCCGGCTGCGCCAGCCCGCTGTTGTAATCGACCAGCGGCCCTCGCGACGAAAAGCGGGCGATGGGAAGCGTGGCGGTTTCCGCATCGTAGGCCGCCACGGTGATGATGTTGTCGGCGCCGCCATTGTCTCCCACCAGATGGGTGTCCTCCACATGAGCAATGGCCGAGGAAGGTGTTCCGATGAAAAAACCATAATCCGATTGCTCGCACCAGAGATGGACGGTCAGCGCGTCCGGCGCGCTTACGGTCAGGGTGTACGTTCCTGCCCTGTGAAGCTTGCTGGCATTGGGCGTAATTTCCACCTCGAACAGGTTCCTGTTCACCGTTCCACGGCTGGTCCACCGCAGGGTCTGGTTTTCAGCCGAATGTTGGAGGGAATATTGCTGAGCGCTGCCAAACGTGCTCGTCACGGGTGTCCCGCCGAACGATGGTCCGCTGATAGGACCGCCTTCCCCAAAAGGAAGCTGCAGTTTCACCGAAATTTCGGTCCCTCCGGATGGATAGTAGAGCTTGATCGATTGCGCTTCCGTTTCATCCTCCGCTTCGCAGCGGTTGTATTCGATCCGGTTGGTTCGATCGTCGATCAATTCGACCGGGATATCCACCGATCCGCCACCGGAGGGAAATTCTATGCGCGCATGCTGTTGGCTTCCGGCGGAATTCCCGGCGGATTGCACCAGCACCTGGCCGGTGGCTCCCGCGAATTTGTTCGTCAGGAAATCCTCCTCATCGGTAAATCCGTCATGCGGACCGGTGTCGCTGCCAAAGCTGCAATTGATTACTACCGGACGATTGCTGAATACGTTTTTCGCGACGTTCAGGATATAGGACACCGCGTCCCGGAAGAGCTGGTCGAATGGAATATCGGTGCCGCCCATTTGCGGGTATTTTTTCAGGTAAAGCGCCTTGACGATGATCAGGTCCGCTTCGGGCGCCACGCCAATATACTGGTATTTGTCCCGTCCGTTTCCCGCGGCGGTGGAAGCGACGTGCGTGCCGTGGCCGGCACAATCTCGATGGCGGAAGTTACCGAGCCCGCCGAGCGCGGCCATGATCTTGGCGCGGTCATACTCGACGCCATAGGTGGGGCCCGGCGCACTCAGGAGCGACGGATCAGGCTGGGTATCGCCGCTTTCCGGTTCGAGGCCGGGGTCCCAGATGCGCAGGATGCGCGTCTCCTGTGGAGGACCGGCCTTGCGCAGGTAGGGATGGAAGATATCCACACCGGTATCGATGATGCCGACGATGACACCCGCGCCGGTGTCACCGCTGAAGGTTTCGCCGGACCGGCTCCATACCTGGTCCGCCGAGATATTGGGAATGCTCTTGTCGAGGTGCAGCTTCGGCTTCTTGCCGAAAGACAGCTTCAGTACCCCCGGATGGGCGGCAATGCGCTCGAGATCGGCCAGGTCCACGCTCCCGGTGGCGCCCCCGTTTCCCGTGTTCCATATGGTCTGGAATCCCAGCGCTTCGATCTGCGCCAGGTCGCCGGCGTATTGCAGCGATACATTGACCCGTCCGCCTGCCGCCACCGCTGGATGCACGCGAGCGACCGAAGCCCTGCCCTTCTCCTTTACCTGGAGATAATTCAGGTAGATCGATGAGAGGCCGGAGTCGAGCTTGTTCCAGATCGTTGACATGGGCTGTTCCCGCTCCCGCTATTTCCGCTTTTTGTATTTATAGATCAGTCCCGCGCTTTGTCAAGCTCTCCCACCGGTAAACCGCCTTCAACAACATCCTGCGGATGACGATGGATGCCACCGAGCAGGCATCGCATATCGCTCTCCAGCTCAGCTTGACAATCGGAAGCCGTGATATATGTTGAAATTCGGGGCATCCGCATAATCCAGGGTCATAGTCCGGCCCATATAAGGATGAACCGGTCAGCTTGGCCGCTGATGAACGACCGACGACGGAAAAAGATAAGGGCTGATGGTAAAAGGGGGATACATGGAAGGGCCAAATGACACTGGTGCGTAGTTTTCCTTAACTTTTGTGGAGCAAGGACCATGCAACGAACTCGATTCTTTTTACCATCGCTGGTTGCCGGCGCGGGATTATCCCTGGTGGCAATCCTTTTCAATCCCGCCTGGGCGGTGTCTTTCAGCGTCAACAACCTGGTTACCGATGATCAGGCTGCCAATCCCGCGCAGATAACCGATCCGGGTCTCAAGAATGGATGGGGCATGTCTTTTGGTCCCACCAGTCCCTTCTGGGTATCTTCGAACGGGGCCGGCACGGCGGTCTTGTACAACGTGAATCCGGCAACCCAGGCCACCGCCAAGGCGGGGCTCACGGTGACCATTCCCGGCGCCGGCAATCCGACAGGCCAGGTATTCAACGGAAACGGATCGTCATTCAACGGCAATCGTTTCCTGTTCGTGAGCGAGGATGGCACGGTCTCCGGCTGGCGGCCCTCCCTGGGCACATCGGCCGAGACCATCGCGAGCGCGTCTGCGGCAAATGTATACAAGGGAGCGGCGATCGGCAGCGTGGCGGGAAATGACTACCTGTACGCCGCGAATTTCAAGGCCGGCACCATAGATGTTTATAAAGGCACCACGGCGCAGCCGTCGCTGTCCGGTTCGTTCACCGATCCCAACCTGCCTACCGGCTATGCGCCTTTCAATGTGCAGAATCTCGATGGCACGCTGTATGTTACCTATGCCCAGCGGGATAATGCAACCAACGATGAAATCAAGGGTGCCGGCCTGGGGCTGGTCGACAAGTTTACGCTGGATGGCAACCTCCTGGGCAGAGTGGCTTCGGGCGGCACGCTGAATGCGCCATGGGGGCTGGCGATCGCCCCTTCCTCGTTTGGCGCCATGGCGGGAGATCTGCTCGTGGGCAATTTCGGCGATGGCCACATCAACATCTATGATCCGGCCACCCTCATGCCCCTGGGACAGGTAATGGACGCCAGCAACCATCCCGTCGTGATCGATGGGCTGTGGGCCATATCTCCGGGCAATGGTGCAATGGGGGGCAGCAGCCAGTTGCTCTACTTCGCAGCTGGCCCTAATGACGAAGCCCATGGGTTATTCGGCGTGCTGGCGCCGGTTCCGGAACCTTCGGCATATGCGATGATGCTAGCGGGACTGGGGATGTTATTGCTGCTGGCGAGGCGCCGCATACCGGGCTGAGAAACAAGCGCCGCCACCCGCCAGATGGAACGCTGACGGAATTGACGCGAGCCGGGGCGGTAAGAAAATTCGACTTTCTCCTTGGCTTTGCTGAGCGCAGGTATACTATCATGCCGTTCGAGGGGGGGACCTCCGGGGATTCCGAGAGTCCCCCTTGCAGCTTTCTTTGCAGATGAAAGCAATAAACCCGGAGCCGCCGTAGCGTATCAGCGTATTCAGGTTTTTTATCCTGAATTCAACAATTCCCGGGTGCGCTAATGGGGGATTCAACTTGCCCTGCTCCTGCCCTCTTTTCCAGCTCGGGATTATCCTGAATCCGGCAATTGCCGCTTCCCTTCAGTGCGAATCCGATCATTGTGGTACAAGGACCATAGGCCACGGTTAGGCTGTTACGATGGGGATGAGCGAGAACGGGCCACGGGGCGACGCAAAACAGAAGTCATCGAACGCAGCCAGCGCGGCAGGGGAAGTGGCGCTCATTCGTTTTCGCGCTATTCCCCGGGTTCGCGGCGCTGCCGCAGTACGGCTCCCGCTATTTCCACGATAATGCCCAGGCCAAAAAGAACCGCGCCAACCCATATGTTCTCCGGCGCGAGAAACATCAGCAATCCCCCCAGGATAATCAGTGGAAGGGATAATTTTCGTTTGCTGCGGGGATTTCCAGTCATGGGGCGCGCTCCGCGAATACTCTTAATATGCTTCGTAGGGGCTTCGTAAGGGCTTCCCTAAAGATAGCTGCTGGAAATCCCGTGTCAAGGACCATCCCCTTTCTTCCTGATTTCGCTACTGGCTTGCCGAGTGTTCTGCCCATCCCGGCTTTGCCAATCCGGCAGTCGTGAGCCGGCTTTGGCGTACGGTAAAATAAGGCTTCAGCAAGCCCTATGTCCCATCTCATGTCCCGATGAAAAAACCGGTGGCCGCTTCCGCCATTTCCCCTGCTGCAAAC
Source organism: Nitrosospira sp. 56-18 (assembly GCA_001899235.1). Taxonomy (GTDB): domain Bacteria; phylum Pseudomonadota; class Gammaproteobacteria; order Burkholderiales; family Nitrosomonadaceae; genus Nitrosospira. The sequence continues at coordinate 10,041 of MKVR01000032.1, read as the reverse complement.
GCTCGCCCTGCCGCTGACGCGGCGAGAATCGCAATGCGCCGGGCGAATGCGCCCAGGCCGGTTTATCCGGAAGAGCTCCCCGTAGCGGCCCGGCGCGACGCCATCCTTGCGGCTATACGGGATAACCAGGTTGTAATCGTCTGCGGCGAAACCGGGTCGGGCAAGACGACCCAGCTTCCCAAGCTTTGCCTGGAACTGGATCGCGGGATTACCGGCATGATCGGGCATACGCAACCGCGCCGCATTGCGGCACGCACGGTCGCTGCAAGAGTGGCATCCGAACTTCGCAGTTCTTTAGGACACACGGTAGGCTACAAGGTGCGCTTTTCCGATAAGGTGGGTCCGGATACGTACATCAAGCTCATGACCGACGGCATCCTGCTGGCAGAAACCCAGGGCGATCCGCAGTTGCTGGCATACGATACGATCATTGTCGATGAAGCGCACGAGCGCAGCCTCAATATCGATTTCCTGCTCGGCTATCTCAAGCAGCTGCTGCCCCGGCGCGGAGATCTCAAGCTCATCATCACCTCCGCCACGATCAATGCGCAGCGTTTCTCCACGCATTTTGGCGATGCTCCCATAATCGAGGTATCGGGCCGGTTGTATCCGGTCGAAGTACGCTACCGCCCGCCCGGCAGGATTGGCGGCACGGATTATGCGGAAACGGAAGCCGAAGACGAGGATAAGGCGGAAGGCGATGCCGAGCAGGCGATCCTCGACGCGGTCGATGAAGCGATGCGCTGCGGCGCGGGCGACATGCTGATCTTCCTCCCTGGCGAGCGCGAGATCCGGGAAACCGCCGAATCGTTGCGCAAGCACGCCTTTCCCGGCGCGAGCCATGCCATGGTGCAGATACTCCCCCTGTTCGCGCGTTTGTCCTACGCGGAGCAGGAGTGCGTATTCAAGCCGGACGGAAACGCGAGACGCATCATTCTCGCCACCAACGTAGCGGAAACCTCGCTTACGGTTCCGGGAATACGCTACGTGATCGATACCGGCCTGGCACGAATCAACCGCTACAGCTTCCGCAACAAAGTGGAGCAACTGCAGATCGAGAAAATATCGCGCGCTTCCGCCAACCAGCGGGCCGGGCGCTGCGGACGGGTCATGAGCGGCGTGTGCATCCGCCTGTATCCGGAAGAAGATTATCTGGGCCGCCCGGAATTCACCGATCCGGAGATTCTGCGTTCATCCCTGGCCGCCGTGATCCTGCGCATGAAGTCGCTCAGGATTGGCGAAATCGAGGATTTTCCATTCATGGAGCCTCCCCTGCCCCGGATGATCGCCGATGGCTACCAGCTGCTGTCGGAATTGGGAGCAGTACAGGATATCCCGGGCAAGGAACGGGCCCTCACCCCCATCGGCTGGCGGCTGGCCAAATTTCCCGTCGACCCGAAGGTGGCGCGCATGATACTGGCCGCCAGGGAAGGAAATTGCCTGAAAGAAGTGCTCGTCATCGCCTCGGCGCTGGGCGTGCAGGACCCGCGAGACCGGCCCTTCGAATGCCGGGATGCGGCTGACCGTGCCCATCAGCGCTTCCAGGACGAGCGCTCCGACTTTCTTGGCTATCTGAAGCTATGGGATTTTTTCGATGAGCAGCTGAAACATAAAAAGTCCAGCCGCAAGCTGGCGGCTCTGTGCCGGGAAAATTTTCTGTCTCATCGCAGGATGCGCGAATGGCGCGAAATTCATGGCCAGCTTCATACGCTGGTGATGGAATCGGGAATGAGGCCCAATGAAATTCCCGCAAACTACGAGGAAATCCACCGTGCGCTCCTGTCCGGGCTACTGGGCAACATCGGGTTCAAGGCCGATGAGGATGGCGAGTATCTGGGGGCGCGCGGCATCAAATTTTCCATTTTCCCCGGCTCGGCACTGAAGAAATCCAGGCCCAAGTGGATCGTGGCCGCCGATCTGACAGAAACCGCCAGGCTGTATGCGCGGTGCGTGGCGCGAATAGATCCCCTATGGGTGGAACAGGCAGGCGGGAGGCTTTGCAGGAAACATTATTTCGATCCCCACTGGGAAAAGAATACGGCACAGGTGTCGGCCTTCGAGCGGGTTACGCTCTATGGCCTGACGGTAGTGCCGAAGCGGCGGGTATATTACGGCGCGATCAATCCCAGGGAAGCACGGGAGATCTTCATACGCTCCGCGCTGGTCCCCGGCGACTATATCACCCATGCCCCATTTTTCGAGCACAACCGCAAGCTGATCGCTGAAGTCGCGGCGCTGGAACACAAGGCGCGGCGGCAGGACGTGCTGGTGAACGAGCAGGAAATCTTCGCCTTTTACGATGGGATCATTCCGGAGGGAATCAGCAACGGCGCCGCATTCGAAAAATGGCGCCGGCAGGCGGAGCAGAAGAATCCGCGTTGTCTTTATCTTTCCCGCGAATACCTGATGCGCCATGAGGCAGCCGATGTTACCGAGGCAAGGTTTCCCGATACCCTCATCATGGACGGCTCCGGATTGCCGCTCGCCTATCGCTTCGAGCCGGGCCATCCGCTGGATGGCGTAACCGTCACCGTGCCCCTGCCCCTGCTCAACAGGCTCGAACCGGCGCGATTCGGCTGGCTGGTTCCCGGATTGATCCGGGAAAAGATCGCCTGGTATTTGAAGGCGCTTCCCAAGCAGATACGGCGGCAGGTCGTGCCGGTGCCGGAATTCGTAACATGCTTCCTTGAATATCAGGACGAAGAGGAGAGGAAGGAAGAAAATGCGACGCCACGACAAGGACATGCCACCCGGGCGAATATCCCGCTCACGGCTGCCCTGGCGGGTTTCATCCAGAAAAGCACAGGCGCCACTGTTTCACCTGCCATATGGGCCAATGAAGAGCCGCCCCGGCACCTGCTGATGAATTACCGGATAGTGGACGAAGCAGGGGAAGAGCTGGCCATGAGCCGCGATCTAGCGCAGCTCAGGGCGCGGCTCGGCGAGGCAGCGCAGTTGACATTCTCCGGGGCGGACTCGAGAGAGTGCCTTCCCGTCGAGCGCGACGAGGTAAAACGCTGGGATTTTGGCGATCTCCCGGAAGAAATCCCATTCGTGCGAGGCGGCAGGAAGCTGATCGGCTATCCGGCGCTGGCGCTGCGCGAGGGCAAGGTGTCCATCCACCTGTTCGACACGCCGGATGCGGCGCAGGCAGGCATGCGGGCTGGCGTGCGCCAGTTGCTGCGCTACGAGCTCAGGGAACAGATGAAGCAACTGGAAAAACACCTGTGGGGACAAGGCCGGATGGTGAACCAGGCAGTCTTGCAGCTGCATGGCCTCGTCGATACCGATGCGCTGAGGGAAGACATCCTGAACACTCTTTCCGACCGCGCTTTCATCGGGGATGATGTGCTGCCCCGGCGCGAGCAGGAATTCGCGGCACAGCGGCAGCGGGCCAGGGTGCGGCTGCCCGCTGTCACGGAGGCCACACTGCGGACGTTGCAGAGCATCGCCAGCGAATCCCAGGCGTTGACTTCGCGGATGTCTGCGGGAAGCCCCGGTATCGGAAAACTGAAAAATGAGCTGGAACAGCAATTGCATCACCTTGTCTATCCGGGATTCCTGAGCGCCACGCCATGGGAGCAGCTGCAACACCTGCCGCGCTACATCAAGGGCATGTCGCTGCGGCTGGATAAATATGGCGGAAACCCGGAGCGCGACATGCGCCATGGCGCAGTCATTGCAGGATTCTGGAACCGGTATGCGCAGCGCCTGCAGCAACATAAAAAGACCGGAATCAGCGACCCGGCCCTGGCCGGCTTCCGCTGGCAGATCGAAGAGCTGCGCGTCTCGCTGTTTGCGCAGGAACTGAAGACGCCTTATCCTGTTTCCGCAAAGCGGTTGCAGAAACTATGGGAAGAGATCGAGCGATCGGGTGGCGAATGAAATGGGGGGCAGCAGCCGAGCCCCGCCGGCCTCTTGCTTTTTTACCGGCGTGATCTAACGTTAAGGAAGCACATAAATCGGCGTTATGCTGCGGCTTCGGCCTGATTGCTGCCCGAAACTGGAATCTGGAGGAAGAGATGGCTGTTTATTTCAGCGGCCGGAAGAAAATTGGGGAAGTATCCGTTGATCTCGATTCCGGCCGGACGAGGATCGATTGCGTCATTCATGAGAAATGGATCGATATCGACAGCAGCACCACGGCGAGATGCGGATCGCCGGGAGTCTGCCAGGTTGCCCGGACCGAAGGCGTTTCGGAGAAAACCAGCCAGACGGTCGAACAATCCATTGGCGCTTCCCTCGGCCTGGAGGATATCCTCAAGCTGAAGGCGACGATCAAGGAAGTTTTCGGCTACGAAGTCAACTGGAGCCACAGCATCACCACCACGAAAACCTTCAACTTCGAGGCGCCCATGTGCGGGAGATATTCTCTTGTGATATACCAGCTTTTGCGGGAATACGAACTGACCTGCTTTCGCCAGAGGCGCTGGACCTTTCGGGATGATGCCTGGGACAAAAAATGGAGCCGCACCATAGTCGAATACACGAATACTCACGACGCGCTTCCCGATGTGGAAGAATTCGATGAAATATGCAAATCCCGGCCGCAATGCAAAGGCAGAGATGCCGCGTCCCCTTTTCACGACGGATTGCTGTGCTTCGACATGGGAAAAGCAAGCTTTCGCGTTCCCTTCAGGCTGACACCCGATGGATTCGACGTGCAGATATTGAAGCGGATCATCTCCTTCACCTTCACCGACTACCCTGCGGGAGTTCGCGGCCTGGAACACGGATTGACTATCTCGCTGCCGATCCAGGCCATACCCGAGCCGCTCGTTTTTCTTTCGCCGCCCCAGGGCCAGGAAGCGGAGGCGCAGGTATTCCGGTATAGGGACCCGAACGAGAGCCAGGCCCGTATCCCTATGGAAGCGCTGACCAGCGTCATCACGCTCAAGGGCATACTGGCGCTAGCTGGCCAGGAAACCCAGACCCGCTAAGACGGAGCTAAGGAAGCGCTGAATAAATCCCCAGCAGGGATTTGTCCAGGGCTTTCTAACCGTCTCGATCCTTCATCATATTTTCTATCGCGGGAAGCGAATGCGAGAGCGGGAGAACAACTCCCGCTTCGAGCCGGTAAAGCCAGGCGAGCAGTTCAGCCACTGCGCGGTAGAGTTCGGGTGGAATCGCCTGATCGAGGTCCACCTGCATCAGCAGAGATACCAGTTCCGGCGATTCGTGCACATATACGCCATGGGCGCGCGCCTTCTCGATTATGGCTTCCGCCACCACCCCCCGGCCTTTTGCAACGACTTGAGGAGCTATCCTGCCATCCCGATAGGCCAGCGCCACCGCCGCGCCATGGGACGCTGGGGATGCAGGAAGCGCAGGAAACATGGAGGATTCCGGCGGTATGGATGTCACGGACAAGGTAGGCAAGGCAGGTAAGGCAGGTGGTTCAGGAGGCTTCATCATGCGCCGCCTCCATGCCCATCAATTCGATCCCCGCTGCTTTCAGGCCATCCGCCAATGGCGCCATGCCGGCACGCAGCGCGGCCACGGTGCCTGCCTCCGCTGCGCCGAGGCGCACATCTACTGCGCATCCGATGCTCTTGTCAAGCCGGAGGCTTGCGGTGATCTGGCCAAGCCGGGGGAGGACGAGACGCACTGTGGTGCGCCAGGCGGAAGCGGTTTGCTCTCTCTCCCCCGGATTCCGAGTATCCGATTCTCCCCGGTCTTGCGTTATTTCCTGTGCCGCCTCCCACGTGATGACCTGACCCGGCCAGGCCATTCCCTGCAGGGCGAATTGCCGCGTTTCCAGCATATCCAGTTGTTGCCGCACCAATGCCAGGGCAGCCGGATGAACGGGATCGCTTGCGCCGGCTGTTCCTGGCGCGATGGAGGGCGCGGCTGGACCCCCTTCTTCTCCACCGATGATGCTGCCTGCCTCCGCCCCTTCCCCTTGTGCGGCGGCGAGACCGGCTTCGGAAGATAGCCGGGCCTGAGGCTCCAGCAGTAATCTGGGCAAGGATCTCAAGCCTGCGACCCATTGCGCCTGATGGGATTCGTAGAAAAACCCGCTCCGATCCAGCGCTCCTGCGAGGCTTTTCGCAAGCTGCACGCTATCCAGCGGTGGCCCCACAAGAAGAGATCCCGTGCTCGACAACGTCGTCAGCCCCGCGGGTGCCGCCGCCGGCTGGCGCAGCAACTGATCGATAAAACGACCGGCATCGCTGACGCGCGATGATACGCCCTGCGAGAAGGGAGAATCTTCGGCAGCAATCATGAAGGTCGGACGCGGCTCCCGCGAGACGAAAACGAGATTCAGCAGATCGCCCGGACGCACGCCTGCCGGCAACCGCATTTGCACCGCCTGCCCCTCCTGCCCACCTGCATGCCGCGCGGCCAGTTCGACCAGGAACTCGCCGTTATGAAGCTTGCCGAGCACGCGCGCACCCAGGCGCCGCCCCGGCTCCAGGCCCGCGAGCAGCGCCAATTCACCGGGCTGCCTGCGCGCCAGGAGCGCGCCGGCGGAGCTCCGGGCCAACGCATTCAACGCATCGAGCGCAAGCATATCAAAGACCTCGCATTTTCTCGTCCACCTCGACCCTTCCAGCCTCGAGAAGACCGGGAAGCAGCATCAACAGATAAAATCGGCAGGTTCTGGCCACTGGTTTAGCGGCGATTACTCGAACGCGCTCGAATCGTAAGCTTTCCCTACCTGTCTCGCCATTCTGGAACTGCCAAGCAGCGACCACAGGCGTTTCATCCAGGGCTCGGTGAAATTGCGGATTTCCGCATCATTGGCCAGGATCTGATGTATCAGTTCGATTTTGCGGCGCTGCATCTCGCTCGTGAGCTGTACCGGCTGCATCGCCTTGATCTGGGCAACTTTGGCCGCGCAATGCCGCTCCAGTCCTGCGAGCTTTTCCCATTCTCCGGCTCGGGCCGCTTCAGCCATTTCGGTGGTCACCTGGGCTATGTATTCGAATCCTGCAAGGCTTCCGGAATCATTCATGGAGTCGGTATCCTTCATTTTCCGTGCCCATTGTTCGAGGAAAGAGTCGAAACCGGTGAATCGTAGGAATGGTGAGCGGCGGATGATATGGATGATATGGGTGGCATGGCGGATACCGTCGAAGCCGGCCCGATCGCCTCCCATGCATCATTCAGTTCCCCCAGAAGGCGAGCCACTTCTTCCAGATATTCCGGCTTGTTATGCAGGTTGGCCTCCAGCAGCCTGCGGCTCATGTAATCGTAGAGCGCGTACAGCCGCTCGCCGAGCTCGCCACCCGCTTTTATCTCCAGGCTGGCCTGCAACCCGGAAGTGATGATGGTGATGGCTTTGGAGATGGCCTCCCCCTTGGCGATGATCTCGCCATTCTTCATGTGAACGAGGGCCGACGCGAGCGCAATCCGCGCACCCTCGAACAGCATCAGGATGAGCTTGTGCGGGCTGGCAGCCAATACGCCGGTTTCGAGTCCGATGCGGGCGTAGGCGCTGGTGCCGTAGCGGGATGCGGAATACATTTCACGTTCTCCTATCAGGAATATTTGGTCGGCAAAGCACTCAACTGCTGGGTCATATACGCGCTGGTCTGATTGAGGCTGCTGAGCATGGTGTCCAGCGCGGTGAATTGTGCCCGGTAGCGCGCTTCGATGGCCGTCAGGCGATCATTGAAATCACTCTGGCGCTGGTCGAGATCCTTGATACTGGCGTTAAGCCCGTCGGTACGGCTGGCAATCAACCCGTCGCTTGTCAAAAAGCCGCTAACCAGCGTATTCAACTGATCGGCGTATCCGCGCGAAAAACCGATATTCCCGCGTGAACCGAGCGGACCGCCATTGATATTCACCCGCAACCCTTCCGCGTGATCGCCGACGGCCGCCGAAAGCGTCTGCCCTATTCCCGTAGCGGCGATGCCATTGATCGTGCCGGCCACGTCCACTCCCGCGGCGGAGACGGGGCTCGCCCCCATCAAGCTGGCTGCGCCATTGCCGCCCATGACGCTCACCGCGGAGGCGGAACCGTAGCGGGCTGAAGCAATAGTGAGCACGCCTGCGGATTGGGAAACCGTAACGGCATTTCCGGCATTCAGGAGTGCCGCCGTGCCGTTCAGCTTGCTCTGCACCTCCGCAGCCAGCGCATCCGCCGATCCATATGTTCCTGCGGAGAGCGTGATGCTTGCCAGAGTGCCGTCCACATTGATGTCCAACTGGTCGTTGATACCCGCGGTGATGGTCAGACCCGCGGCCTGGCTTCCGGCCACGCTGGCCTGGGCCGCGAGCCTGCTGACGGTAACGGCGTAGTTTCCCGGCACTGTATTCCCGGTAGATCCGACGTAGGAAACCAGGCTGTCGCTGGATTTCCCCTGCGCGGAAAACAGTCCGGCGATCCCATTGAAATTATTATCCAGCGCAGCCTGCAGCTTGGTGGAATCCAGCGCCAGGGTGCCATCTTTTTGGAAAGCCACCCCGATATCCGACAGCGAGCTCAATCCACCTCCGGCCGCGGCTGCGCCCACGGTCGCGGATAGCGTGGCGCGTATGCGGGACTGGATCGACAGCGTGGTCGAATCCCCCTGCAGCGCCGCGCCAGTCTTGGTCGCGGCGTTATATGCGCTGAGGCCTGCAAGGGTCTGGCTGACATTGTTGTATGCCTTGACAAAGGCTTCCACGGACGCCTTGACGCCGGCGACATCGCGCCCGACGGTCAGCGTGGTCGGGCTGCCGGTATTGCTCTTGAGCAGATTGAGCGTGACGCCCTCGATCGCATCGGTAATCGTGTTCGATGGCTTGCTGATGTCTATCCCGTCGATCTTCAGTTTGGCGTCCTGCCCCGGCTGTACCTCGGCCATGTTTCTTCCCGTACCCGCCGCTGCGGTGGGATCGAAAGCGAGCCGCGAAAGCCCGGATGCATCCAGATCGTTTCCGTCGTCGTCGGCGACACTGATCTTGATGCTGCTGGAAGCGCCCGTATCCTTGCTGGTCATTACCAGCCGGTTGCTGGCGCCATCGTTGATGATGGTCGCGCTTACGTCGATATTTGCCGCGTTGATCGCATCGCGCACTCCGGAGAGCGTGTTGTTGGCCGGATCGATCGTCACGGTTTGCGCGGGTTTCGCATTGTTCAGGGTGAAGGTGTTGGAGCCGCTATCGTATGCGCCGTACTGGATGGTAAGCGTGCCGCTTCCTATCACCGTGGAGGTGCTGGCGAATCCATCGGAACGGATTTTCTGCTGCTGCGCCAATTGCTGCACCTCGACGGAGTAACTGCCGGGCACCGCCTTGCCGTTTGCGCTGGCGGCAAGCACCGAGGAATCCGCCGCACTCGCGGTCGCCGCCTGGAATTTACTGCCATCAGCCAGACCCTGCATGGCGGTCTGGAAGGCCGAAAGCGAACCTTTGAGGGATCCGTATGCGGACAGCTTGGCCTGGTAGTCCGCTTCGCGTTTCTGCAGCAGCGCAAGCGGCTGCTTTTCCACCGCCATCAACTGGCTGACGATGCCATCCACGTCAAGATTCGATCCGATACCCGCTGCCGACATTGTCATGTTTTTCTCCAACTTCCCCGCGATGCGCCGTTGCGCCTCGACTTTGTTTCGATCCTACTTTCCTTGCGTTTATCGTCGCCGATCACCCGCCGCTTCCGATTGCTGGCCCGCACAGGTTCAAGCTTCGCTTACAGCAGTTCCTTCCTGGCCTGCGGGGGTCGTAACGAGACCGGCACGCCCGCGGCAACGGTTCCGGTCCGGTTGCCGATATGATCCCCAATCCGGCGGCTGATCGCTCATTTCCAGTTTAGGGCCATGATCCACAAAGGCTGTCCGCGGTAACGACGTTCACCTGCATGGTGAGTTCGCTACAGATGCGCATTATTGAGATCATTCTTCGATTCAAAACCGTTCGGAACTGAAACCCGGGGCATGTCGATCACCCCGGATTCCTGTTTCTGCTTCCACTTTTTCTACATTTTCGCCGAGCCGCACCGGGCAATCTCGGCCGTGCCGATCAGCCTCTCAGCAGGGACAGCACCGATTGCGGCATGGCGTTGGCCTGGGTCAGCATCGCCGTGCCGGCTTGCTGCAGCACCTGGTTGCG
>MKVR01000031.1 GCA_001899235.1 Nitrosospira sp. 56-18 | reverse complement strand
GAGCCCCAGGTAAAGCAAATATTATTTACGGATAAATTCTAAGTCAATCGTATCCAATGCGGTAGATGCCGGCCTATCCCTGTTCACACCCAAGAAGAGCATTGCCGATCAGGCTCAGGAGCGTTCTGCTTCTACTGCAGGTCTCGCAGCGCCTCAAGTGCAGGGTGTTCCTGTTCGCCAGGACTTCTACAATCGTATGGTTGCGGAGACGCCAGCAGGATCCACTACATCGGACACCGGCATTGTGGCTCGCACGCGCAACGCCGCTGCGCAGGATACTCAAGCCCAGAAAGCCAAACGTGTTGTTGGAAAAGCCCTTGTCTCCAATGAACCGGTGCCGGAAGAGGGAGGCTTCATAAATTCTGCTGGCCGTACCATCGGGCAGAATATCAAGGGCGCCGGGCAGATCGCCGCTGATTTTATTCCCGGGGTAGAGCAGGACAACGCGGTAAAGCGCTATGGCCAGGCTGTCATCGATGCGAATCCGACAGCTGTCAATTCCCTTGAGGATATTGCGGACAAGCCGGGCACCGCGGTGGCCGAGGCAACCGGCAACGCCGCGCCTTCCATGGCGGGAATGGTTGGCGCCCGCGTAGTAGGGCAGGGTATTACCGCGTTGTCACCTCTTGCAGGCCCTGCTGCGCCCTTGGTTGCCGCTGCCGGCCAGGTTGTGTCCTGGCTGGGACCGGCTGCAATTGCCTCCCTGCCGTCCTACAGCGGAATCCGCGATAAGCAGATTCTGAACGATCCGAAGAATCAGGAGTCAGCCAGGGCCAAGGCGATAGCGTTGCTTGGTGCTGGCGCTGTCGGCGCTATCGAACAGGCATTCGGTCCCCAGCAATGGGCGCTGGCCGCGCTCACGAAAGAAGGCAGGGCGTCGCTGGCCGAGAAGTTCGCCGCTACGACGCTGCCCGGCGCAATCGGAAAAGGCATTGCCAAGGGTGCCGCTATCGAGGGATCGGAAGAGCTTGCCCAGAACCCCATCGAGCAGCTTGCCTCATTTGATAATCCTGCTACCACCGAAAACCTGAAGGAAACCGCTTTCGGCGGCGCTATGGGCGCGATCGGCGGGGGCGTGCTGGGTGGGGGAACGGGTGTGCTTGCTCGCCAGAGCCCTACGCCAACCATCCTTGGAAGACCGATCACCGAAATATCCAATGGCGTTTTGAATTATACCGCTGCGCGTGGCAGTAACCGTGCCAAGGCGGCAGCACAAGCAGAGCTCGCCCGGCGCGCCGCGCAGGGTGTCGATCCTGCCGTCGCGAACCAGCCAGAATCAACTTCTGAGGCCGTGGAGCGCATCATTTCCACTGGCAGGGATAAGGCACAGGAAATAAAAGATAACGCGCCCAGCGAGCCTGACGCGATCCAGAGCGGCATATTCGATGAGCCGGACCATATTGTTGACGCCACCAATATGGTCGACGAGGGAACTGGTGGAGCGGTTACCGATAACCCAACTCCGGAGCCGGTTGAAACGCTCAACGCGCAACTGAATGCGCTCGCGGAGGGCAGGAAGCCTGGTGTGCTGCTGACGCCCGGGGAACCGCTGCCCGCAGCGCTGCCTCCTGATGTGAAGGTAGCGATGGTTCCCAACCGCGGGATGCTGCTGTATCGCGACGACGCGACCCTGCAAGCCGCGCTGAATGGACAAATGGGCGCGGCGCTGGGCTATGGCATCGATGAGAAGCCGCGCAGCGCTACCCAAGTCGTGACTGCGCGCGATCCGAACGGAACCGTGATTCAGGATGTGGCGACCGATGGGAATCCGCAGGTACAACAGGCAGCGGCTGCCGTGGCTGGGCCGGGTGGATCAGCGGAGGTGAGGCCGGTCCAGGAGGCGATGGCGGAGCGTGGCGACAATTATTTAGATTCTGACGCAGCCAAGTTTCTTAAGCAGTTCGGATATAGCACGAAAGAACTTGCCGAGATGTCACCTGCCCGACTACGCGACACCCGGGCGGCGATGAGCATTATCCAGCAAGATCACCAATATCGAGGGATACAGAATTCTGGCGCCGATTGGGCGGAGCGCATGGACTACGCCAGAGAAATTGAGAACGATATTAAGAACGGAAGGGTTCAGCTACCTCAAGGTGGTCTTAAAGTTCCGGTTCAGAACCGATCTTCTGCTGGATACGCGCATGGAAGGCTGGAAGAAGCAGAAAAGGAAGTCCTTGAATGGGCTGAGGGGAATAGGCAAAAAGCGATTGATGCTTTAAAGCAAGAGATAGATGACGGCCATTATGTTGACGAAGGAGGTATCTATAACCTGGACTTGCTGGATTTCATGAACCGCAAAACAGCGAATCCGGGAAAGAGCAAAGCGATCAGTTCGCCTAGTAAAGACAAATCACCCGGAGCGCAATCTCCCGCAGGGACTGAGAGCGCACCAAAGGAAGCGCCCGCCGTCCACCCCATTCGCCCTCTTGTGGAATCCCTGATCAAGCGCCGTGCTGCGGCAAAGGAATCCGGCAAGGAACGCAGTCTGAACAGCGCCATCACTCGAGCAAAAGAAGTGATGGACGGCAAGCGCACGGATACCGAACTGGAATCGAAGTGGTTCCGCGTGCAGGCTGCCGGGATGAAGAAGGCAGATCCCGATACCGCGGAGATATTGAAGCGCATCGGGGAGGCGGTGAAGTCTGGTAAGCTTGAACTCCCTAATATTGCGGAGAAGGATTATGGATCAACGGGAACAACCGATGGAATCAGTCAGCGCGGAAACGAGAGAACAAAGGAATTATCTGGGAGGGAATCCAAGGCCAGAGTTGATGCCGTCGAGAACAGAGGTAATGCTCTGGCCGGAGGAATTCCCGGAGGAAGTGAGAGAGTACTGGCGAATGATGGACAGAGGCGAACAGAAGTTGAGGGCAATGAGACAGCAAAATTCAGCCGCTCTCCCAGCAATGAAGACATTGAGTTCGCCCATGAATTCCTGACCGAGCTATCTGGGGTGGATGAGTTGTTTCGGCATACGCTCAGCCATAAAACTTCGTTGCAGGGTGTGATGAAGGAGGTTTATCCTGGGACCGAGTATGTTGGTGATGGCACGCGCGCTGACGAACGGGACGAATCTGGTGCTGATCATCGCTACGTCTTTAAATCCCCCCACGGAAAGCAGTTCTACGTTTACGAGCGCGACAACGGCGAAGTATTCATTGATGTCAGCCACTTCTCAAAAGGAGAGGGCGGTCAGGATGTGTACGCCGCAGTGGCGAACTGGGCCTATAACACCAAGCGGAAATTCATCGGAGATCCTGCTGGGTTAACAGCAGATTCCCTGATTCGGCGCACCAGCAATATGCTGTCAGCAGCTCTTCGGTATGGCACGGTCAAGCATCTTGAAGCCGCGCCTCAGCAGATCGCTGGAGATCCGAAAAACGGCGTTCCTCCTCTAGATTGGAGCGGGGATGATGTTGCAAAAATACGGGCATTGATACATACTTTCATTACTACATTGCATAACCAATTACCGGCAATAAAGAATGCAAGATACGATTTCAGCCGAGGTGAATTCCTCAACCGATTGGGAATGCCCCTTGACCGGGCAGCGTTTCAGCGTATCGCAAGTAGCGGCGTGGGACAGGCAGCACGAGCTGGTGAGGCAACAATGCGTCGCGGAATTCTCATCCAGTCCCTTATATCGAGCTCGAGCGGAGCGAGACCCGGAATACTGGAACAAGTTCTCCATGGGTCGCGTGCATTTGTACTGAGGGGAAAACTCGAAGGCATATTCTCCCGAAAGAAAGAATCCGACCGAATAGCATCAGTCCGCCAGCGATTAAAAGCGGCGGAAGACAGAGCAAAACAGGCCACCCATAGCGGTGGCCTTTCTGTTTCTGGGGACCGGAAAGCGAGTGTTCAGTCCCTGGTAGATTCGATCCGCTCGGAATGGAAGAATGCGCCTGAAATAGTTGTGGTATCCGATATGTCGGATTCAGCTATTCCTGAACGTGTGCGCAACGAGAATGATCGGCAAATGTCCCAGGGCGCGGTAGGGCAGCCGGAGGGCTTTTTCTACAAGGGCAAGGTGTATATCGTCGCCTCCGAGATGCGCAGCCCAGATGATGTGGTGCGCGTGCTGTTCCATGAAACGCTGGGACACTTCGGCCTACGCGGGGTATTTGGCGAGGAGCTGAAGCCCATCCTCAAGCAGGTCGCGGTTGGATGGCGCTCTAAGGTTGAGGCGAAGGCCGAGCAATACGGGCTGGATATGTCGGTCGAGAAAGACCGGCTGATGGCTGCCGAAGAGGTGCTTGCTGAACTGGCTCAGACCAATCCTCAGATAGGGATGGTTCAGCGCGCAATCGCCATCATTCGCGCCTGGCTAAGGAAGAATGTTCCCGCCCTGGCGAATATGAAGATGACGGATGCGGAGATCATCCATCGGTTTCTGATCCCGGCACGGCGGTTCGTGCAGGAGGGAAGGGTGACAACGCAGGAAGGGTTGGCGCCGGCGTTCAGCCGTCAAACCGAAACCCAAGCCTTCAAGAAATGGTTCGGAGATAGCAAAGTGGTGGATAAGGATGGGAAGCCACTGGTGGTTTACCATGGCACCAATGCTGATTTTCCCGAGTTTCAAAAAGGCGAGAATCGCATGTCGATGCGTGCCGAGGCTGGCTACTGGTTCAGCACATCGCCTGATGAAGCCAGTACCTATGGTAGTGCCGTCATGCCTGTATATCTGAATTTGCAGAATCCAAAACGTATCACCCAACGGCAACTGGATTTCATCGCCCATGAACGACCGATAAAAGAAACCATCAAGCAATGGAGACGCCAGGGACATGATGGGCTGATAATCGAGCCGATACCGGAGGATAGAGCGCTTGACCAGAAGGCTCAGGCAAAACAGTTCGTAACCTTCGATAACACGCAAATCAAATCTGCCACCGGCAACAACGGGGAGTTCGATTCCAGTAATCCGGACATCCGTTTCTCCCGCTCCACTCCCGGCAACAACGCCTCGTGGGACGCACCCGAGCCTTCCATGATGGATGACCTGATCTACAAGCTTCAGAACAAGCATATCGACCTCAAGCGGGTTGTTGAGGCTGTCAAGGCAACCGGTGCCCAGATCGCCGACAAGTGGAACGCTTACCTGCAGGAAGAGTTATTTCATGGCCGGGCAGCGAAGCGCGTTCAGGATTTCGTGAACGATGAGCTGCGGCCGATCATCCAGGGAATGAAGTTGCGCGGACTGACCGTAGAGGAGCTGGACCAATACCTGCACGCCCGGCACGCGGAGGAGGCCAACAAGCTCATTGCGCAACGTGATCCCAATATGGCGGATGGCGGATCTGGGATGACCACGAAAGACGCCAGGGCCTATCTCTCTGGCCTGCCTGCGGACAAGAAGCAGCGCCTGGAGAATGTGGCGAAGATGGTCGATGCAGTGATCGCGAAGACTCGCGACCTGTATCTTTCCTACGGACTGATCG